>JBAQCQ010000019.1:0-20292 GCA_049294275.1 Bacteroidales bacterium | reverse complement strand
CCCGGACCTTCTGTGACCTATGAGACATCAGGCACTGGTGCCTTTGACAGACTTTTTCATTCTCATAATGAGCCTCCGGGCGAATGGTACCATACCATGGGCCAGATAAACTTTTCGGGGAACCTGTCGGTCTCTGCAAGCACCAGCCCGCGTAAGAAATACTACTGGGAGACTTATATTCTGCTTGGAGATCCTTCACTTTCTCCCGTGATAGGAAGGCCGGAAAAATTCAACGTGGAGATTCCGCGAACCCTGCCGCAGGAGCTCACTTCCCTTAACTTCTTCTCAGATCCCTTTTCATACGCGGCTCTCTCTGACTTTGACACACTGTGGGATGCCAGGTTCGTGAGCCCGTCAGGTAACATTTCCCTTGCCATTCCTCCCGGTGTTAAAGACTCCTGCCTGCTTATTATAACAGGACAGAACAAGCAGCCATTCATAAAGACGCTGTACTTTGGCTCTGTTCCCGGTCCGTTTCTCACCGTTGAGAAAGTTGTTCTTGACGATTTCGCCGGAAACAAGAACGGCATTCCCGAATACGGAGAACATATCCGGCTGGCAGTAACCGTAAAGAATATCGGGCACAGTGCTTCTTCCGAACTCCGGGCTGCTATTGAGGCAACATCAGGTATGATAAACGTCGAATCGGGTTCAGCCGTAATCGGAACCCTGCTCCCGGGAGCATCGTTCACAATTGCAGGCAATTTCATCTTCAACGTCTCTGACCAGGTGGAGGACGGTGAGCTGGCTTCCATCCTGCTGACACTTACCGACAACAGCAATGTGACCAGATCCGGGATCGATATGACACTTCATGCCCCGCAGCTGGAGATAATCTCCTCTGTGCATGACGATGCAGATTCAGGCAATGGCAACTTCCTTCCTGATCCCGGGGAAATGATAAACATTACGGTCAAAGTAAAAAACGTCGGATCATCTGCCACGAGCGGCCAGGTTACGGTCACGACTCTGAATCCGGGACTGTCATTCACGGTTTCTGAACTTTCCACCGGCGTCATTGAGCCAGGAAAGGAAAAGACGGTAAGTTTCGAGGCTGTGATCTCTGATCTGGCATTGCCAGGAACTGTCATCCCGTACAACGTAAGATTCGTCTGCGGTCACTATGAGGCAGAGGGTGTCTGGTCGGTTAGCACGGGGAAAACCCGCGAGACATGGGAATTCAGCAGGTTTGACGTATTTCCGTGGATACAGCATCCTGAATACCCATGGACCATAACATCATCCTCTTCTTTCGAGAATGTGTTTTCCGCAAGATCAGGTGCTGTTCCTGACAAGAAGGAGACAGTCCTGGCAATCTATGTGAACAATCCTGTTGCGGACACCATCTCATTCTATTCGCGAGTCTCCTCCGAACCGACATATGATGAGCTGGTTTTCAGGATTGACACCGTTGTTGACATGTTTATATCGGGAGACACTCCATGGGCTCTCAGGAAGAAGTTGCTCAAGCCCGGTGTGCACCTGCTGGAATGGATATATAAAAAGGACGTATCCATCTCAGGGGGCCTCGACGCCGCATGGCTTGACATGATTACTTTCCCTGACATATCATTCCTTGAGGCTGACATGCACATCGATACGGTGTACCCGCCTCCTGCATCGGCCGTATTGACCGACGTGACCGTTTCCGGACGCGTGATCAATTTCGGCAGGAATGCCCTGACCAGCTTCCCACTGGCATACCGCATCAACAATGGTGAGCCGGTCAATGAAACCTTTTTCAGTAAGATCGACCCGGGAGACACCGCCGTGGTTGTATTCGCACAGAAAATCAACCTGTTGCCGGATGTTGGCTATCTGATATCCATTATCAACCGCCTGCCCGAAGACGGATATGCAGGAAATGACACTGCCTATGTCTCTTTCATAAAATCAGGAACCGGACCTGAAATAAAGGAGGAGTCAGTGAAGGTTCTTCCTAATCCGTTCAGGGATAGTTTTATACTTGAACTCGATTTTGAAGGTGAAGAGAATATTATAATTGAACTTCTCGACTCCGGAGGGCGTACTGTGTTAAAGAGATCGCCCGGACTTGTTCCAGGCAGAAACAGGATCCCGTTCGATTGCCGTCACCTTGCCCCGGGTGTTTACATGCTCAGGATCAACCAGGGAGGGAAAGCCATTTCAATGAAGGTAGTTAAAGGTTAGCAACTATGACAGGAATAAAACCCACCCGTGAGGAAGCTCTTGAGCTCTTCAGAAAATACAACAAGTCGGACAGCCTGTACAAGCATGCATTATCAGTGGAGGCGGTCATGAGATACATGGCCCGCAAACACGGTGAGGATGAGGAGATGTGGGGTGTAGTCGGGCTGATTCATGACCTTGATTACGAGATGTACCCTGAGCAGCACTGCAGCATGACTGAAAAGATCATGAGGGAAGAGGGCTGGCCCGAAGAGTATATCAGGGCAGTGATAAGTCACGGCTACGGGATCTGTTCCAACACAGAGCCTCAGACGCTTCTCGAGAAGACTCTCTTTGCCATCGACGAGCTTACAGGGCTGGTGACCACCAGCGCCCTCGTCAGACCCTCGCGCAGTGTGCTTGACATGGAAGCCCGGTCAGTGCGCAAGAAATGGACCGACAGGAGATTTGCAGCCGGAGTCGACCGGAGTGTTATTGAACAGGGCGCCGCCCGCCTTGGCGTCGACCTTAACGACCTGATAACAGACACGATTGCTGGCATGCGTGAAGCGGCAGAAGAAATTGGCCTCAGGGGAAACCCTCAGGTTTGATACTTGCACCTAAAAAGGGCGCTCAGATTACCGGGCGCCCTTTTTATATCAAATACCGTTCAGACTACAGTTCGCGTATCTGTATATTCCTGTACCAGACATCATCGCCATGGTCCTGCACACCAATATAGCCCTCTGCAGCAACATTGGCCCAGTTCGGATTAAGCGCGGGAAATTTGCTTCCGGCTACCAGTGCATTCCATTCAGGAGTCCAAAGATGGTATTCAAGGACGGTCTCGCCGTTCTGAATATGCCAGACTGAACCTTTGTAAACCTTTATCTCCGCCGAGTTCCATTCACCTGCAGGTTTTGCATTCTGTGGCACTGCCGGTATCAGGTCATAGAGTGAACCGGCCTTGCGGTTGCCATCCTTGCCGGCTTCAGCATCAGGATGACGCTCGTTGTCGAGCACCTGCATCTCGGGAGCAGTCCTGTAGATCTCCCAATCCGGAACTTCCTGGGCAAGATAGAATATTCCGCTGTTTCCTCCCTCGGATATCTTCCATTCAAGCTTCAGTTGGAAATTTGAATATTTCTTGTCGAAGATGATGTCGCCTCCGCCACCACCTGCTTCGCCCCTGCCAGATCCGATGCAATGCAGCGTGCCGTCAACAATCTCCCATCCGCTCTCCGGGAAGGTGGGCTTGTTGTAGTTGCGCCATCCCTGTGTGGAGGAGCCATCAAAGAGGTATGTCCAGACCTCAGCTTCAGTAGTCTTCTTTTCGGCATTCTTTTTTTCTTTGCCCGAACCGCATGAGACAAAGGAAGCTACAAGAGCCAGTACAAAAACAATTCTAAACACTTTCATAAGTAGTAGGTTTTAAATATTTGATTTACATTTATTTAAATTATGCAGGCATCTCCGGGAGCGACCAGCCGGTGCGATAGTTGTGCCTGATCATCTCTGCCGCAAATTGTTTTACATTGATCGGGTCGGTCCACTTTTTGTCGAAGGTCGGATGGCCGTCGGTGATGTTAAAATGATCCTCAACGCAGATCTTTATCGTCTCTTCGTCATTGATATTGGTGAACTCCATCTTTACACCGTCCCATTCCAGGGTTTTGTTCAGGCCCTGCAACCTTACGGCAAGCACACCCATCACCACCATTTCATTGAAGGGGCCTGCTTCGGAGAAGTCTGACTTGGTCTTCACCCTTGTGTCTGCAGGCTCCTTGCACGCGCGCACCCAGTCCATCTCGTGACTGGTGTTCACGCGGCGCTCAGTCTTCGGTGATACAGGTACGCGGCCTGAAAGCAGCCATGGGTCACGGCCATAGCAGCCGCAAATGAGGGTGTCCTTGCTCCCGTGGAAGATGCAACCGCCATCGGGATCATATGCTTTTCCTTCAGGCCATCCCTCGGGTTTCATTGGCAGTATGCCGCCGTCAGTCCATGTAACCTCAACCTCCGGGTATTTTACTTTTGACCCTTTAGGAGTTGGTCTCTCGGGGAACACAAGTTTAACTGACTGGGCATTGGGCGCGCAGTCGGTGAGCAGCAGTGTTGAGCTGCCCTCGGCCTTTGTCGGGTAATTAAGCTTCAGACCTTTGAATACAGGGTGAAGGATATGGCATGCCATGTCGCCCAGGGCACCGGTACCGAAGTCCCACCATCCTCTCCAGTTCCATGGCGTATAGATGCTGTGGTAAGGACGCATCGGAGCCGGGCCGATAAAGAGATCCCAGTTGAGGGTATCGGGAACCCACTCCCCCTTTGCGGGCCTGTTGAGTCCCTGTGGCCATATAGGCCTGTCAGTGAAAGACTCAACCTTTCTGACCTCTCCTATCTCGCCGCTCTGAATCCACTCGATAATCTGGTTTACCCCTTCACCTGAAGAGCCCTGGTTGCCCATCGAGGTCGCAACTTTATGCTTTGCGGCAAGCTTTGTCAGCAGGCGTGATTCATACACACTGTGAGTAAGAGGCTTCTGAAGGTAAACATGCTTGCCCATGGTCATCGCCTGGGCGGCCGTAAGGGCATGGGTATGGTCTGCCGTGGCAATGATAACGGCATCAATCGACTTGCCCATCTCATCGTACATCTTCCTGAAGTCCCAGTATCTGGCGGCAGCCGGATATGCATCAAACACCCTTTTGGAGTAACCCCAGTCAACATCACAGAGAGCGACGATGTTTTCAGACGATGCGACATTCCTGATATTCGTTGCACCAACACCGCCGATGCCTATGCCGGCAATGTTAAGCTTATCGCTCGGGGCACGATAGCCAAAGCCGCTGACTACATTGCTCGGCAGAATTGTCAGACCTGCAATTGCAGCACCGGTAGTGCCTACAAATGACCGTCGTGTGATTTTTTTTGTTTCCTCTTTCATTTTACTGGTGTTAAAAGTTCATAACAGACCTTAAAAGTAAATAATTCATCCGTAAAATAAAATTGGTAAATGATTTTTAAATCCGGCCGGATTTCTCAAAAATCAGTAAATTGCATCAAAGGGACAAACATGGCTGATAAATATTACAGCATTGAACTGCATGAAAACACAAGGGTGGGCAGGAGCCTGAGGATCCTTCTCGGTGTGGTCTGCCTTGTGGTGACAGTGTGGATCATGTACAGCATAAGAGGCACAGCTGCCTCGGTGGGAACTGCCTGGATTGCCATGGGATTTCTCCTTCTTTTCGGGCTGTGGCTCTTAGGTTCCGGCATGGGATTTACTGAGAGATACATCAGGATAGGTGATGAAAGGATTGTATTGAGAAAGGATTTTTATAAACCCCCTGTTGTATTCCATGCCGCTTCACTCAGAGCTGTCGGGTTCAGACCTGTCGTCATAGATTTTATCACTGACAGGAAAAATGTCAGACTCAGGATGGGGACCTTCTATCCTGAGCGCACTGCCGCCATTATGGAAGCGGTAGAGGAGTTCTGCATACGCAACGGCATCGAGGTAAGGAGTGATAATCAGTCTGGCACCAAGGAAGAAACATGAGGCTCAGGATGGGAATGATCGGTGGCGGTGAAGGCTCGCTGATAGGGCCAGTGCACCGGATGGCTGCCAGGCTTGACGGACTTTCCGAACTGGTATGCGGCGCCTTCAGCAGTGATCGTGCAGTATCCCTGACCACGGGAGTCAGAGAAGGCCTTGATGCCTCACGGGTTTATGGCACATGGCAGGAGATGATCAGCAGGGAAAGCTCGCTTCCGGATGATATCCGGCCTCATTTCATCACTGTCGTCACACCCAATTACCTGCATTACGGCCCGGCGAAGATGGCCCTCGAGTCAGGATTTCACGTCGTGTGTGACAAGCCCCTGTGCATGAGCGTAGCCGAAGCCATCGACCTTCATGAAACAGTCCTGCGTACCGGAAGGCTCTTCTGCCTCACCCACAACTACACCGGCTATCCTATGGTCAAGCGAGCAAGGGAGATGGTACTCGGCGGTGAGATAGGAGCTGTCAGAAAGGTGGCAGTGGAATACTTCCAGGGCTGGCTCTCCTCTCCCGTGGAGACCACAGGTAACAGACAGGCGGAATGGAGGTCAGACCCTTCCAGGGCAGGAATAGCCGGAGCAATGGCCGATATCGGCACACACGCATTCAACCTTGCAGAATATGTATCAGGACTTACAGTCGATGCACTGTCAGCAGATTTGCATTCGGTGGTTCCCGGAAGAACCCTGGATGATGACGGTAACGTCATTCTGTATTTCAGCAACGGAGTGTGCGGAACCCTCCTCGCCAGCCAGATAGCAACAGGAGAGGAAAATAACCTGTCGGTAAGGATCTACGGCGACAAGGGAAGCATCTCGTGGCGACAGATGGAGCCCAACACCCTGATAATATTGTTTCCTGACAAACCGGCCATGATGCTTCGTGCCGGCACATCTTTCCCTGGCCAGGGGATGGCAGGTCCGATGCATACGAGAATACCAGCCGGTCATCCGGAGGGATTCATTGAGGCATTTGCCAACCTGTACAGGAACTTTTGCCGCAATATTATTGCTGAAACAGAAGGCAGAAGCCATGTTACACTGGAAGATTACCCCGGCATCCATGAAGGCGTCAGGGGAATGAAGTTCCTGGAGGCTGTCGTTTCCTCAGGACGAAACCACACGGTCCGAACCTCTCTCTGAAGCTAATTCAGAAGCTTATTCAGGTAATAGCTGCGGCTTATCGCAATGCTCTCCATCGGAGAATGGGTCAGGCAGTTATCCTGTTCAAGGAACCAGTACCTCATGCCTGCCATTTTAGCCTCAGCCATAATGGGTTTGAAATCAATGATCCCCTCCCCCAGGGTGGCATCCTGCTTTTCCGGTGACAGGTCCTTCAGATGCCAGACTCCGAAACGGCCAGGATATTTTCTGAAATATGAGACAGGATCCTTGCCGGCAGCTGTGATCCAGGCAATGTCGAGCTCAAAGGTGACCAGCTTCGGGTCCGTGTTTTCGAGCAACATATCATATGGCACCCTGCCGTTGATCTCGAAGAATTCCACCTGGTGGTTGTGAAAACCGAATGCAATGCCGGCCTTCCTGCACCTCTCCCCTGCTTTGTTGAAGAAATCGGCTGCCCTCTGGTAGCCGTCCAGGGAGCTGCTCCACTCCTTAGGAAGTGAAGGGAGCATGATGTATTTCATCCCTGCCTCAGCAGCATCCTCTATCATCTGTTCATGGTTCTCGGGCCTGAGCTGGCTGTGCGAACTCAGCGGAACCATTCCTGCTTTCTTTACCAGCTTGCCGAACTCCTTCGGTGCCAGCCCGTAAAACTTCCGGTCCCTGTGATCTGCAGCTTCGACCCAGTCATACCCTATTGCAGCAGCATCAGAAAGTCCTTTGGCAGGATCCTTTGCCATGGCATCACGGATGGTGTAAAGAGCCAGGCCTGTCTCTTTTGCCGGGGGAGCCGAGCCAAGCATATCCTTCTTAAGGAGTGGCATGGCGGCAGCAACAAGCGCTGATTTCATGAGGAAGTCTCTTCTGGTTGTCATTTCTTCAGATTTAGGATTATAATTGATGAAACAGTCCGGGAACTTATGAACAGTGCCCGGTAAGCAAAAATAACATAAATTTATGAGATCAATGATGTTCAGGAATGAAGCTTTGGGAAAAACATGCTGATGATGAGAGGCTGAGATGCCTTCTGTGCCCCCATTCATGCCTGATCTCACCTGACAATGCCGGTATATGCGGAGTGAGGGAGAACCGCGACGGAGAAGTGGTGCCTGTAACCTACGGAACAATCTCCGGAATTTCCCTGGACCCTATAGAGAAGAAACCGCTCTATCATTATTTCCCGGGCAGCTCAGTATTGTCAGTTGGATCGTTCGGTTGCAACCTGAGGTGCGACTTCTGTCAGAATTATCATATATCACAGCAAATCAACACTGACGGCTCACGGCGGCTTCCCCCGGAGGAGCTAGTCAGGCAGGCCCTCAGGGCATCCGGCAACTGCGGTCTCGCATACACCTACAATGAGCCGGTGATCTGGTTTGAGTATGTCACCGACTGCGCCCGCCTTGCTGCTGCTGAAGGTCTGCGTAACGTGATGGTCACAAACGGATATGTGAACAGAGAACCGCTTGAGGAGCTTATTAAAGTTACCGACGCATTTAACATCGATCTGAAAGCCTTCAGCAATGACTTCTACAGGCGGTACACGGGAGCCACCCTTGCACCTGTGCTGGAGACAATCAAAACGGTTGCATCCTCAGGTACGCATCTCGAAATCACCACCCTGATAATTCCGGGCCTGAACGACTCGGAGAAAGAGATGAGACATGAGGCTGAATGGATAGCAGAGAATGCAGGAAGAAAGGTGCCGCTCCACCTGAGCCGTTATTTCCCGATGTACAGGAGAGACAACCCTTCCACACCTGCGGAAACGATAATGAAAATGAAAGAGATCGCCAGTGAATACCTCGATTTTGTTTACACCGGAAACATGGCCTCACATGATACCGGCAGTGACACCCTGTGTCCGTCGTGCCACTCCGTGGTAGTCAGGAGATCAGGGTATAGTGTAAAGCTAACTGGCCTCTCCGATGACGGCCGGTGCACCGTATGCGATGAACAGATAATGAATTGGGTGTGAAAGACAATCCGCAGTCCACAGTCCGCAGTCTGCAGTCCACGGTCCATAGCCTATGTACCTGATTATCAATTGCTAATTCTTAATTCTTAATGACTGCCGACTGAAGACTGAAGACTAAGTTTTAGAGATTTTGCTCAGCCGTTCGAAATAGCCGTCAACCTTTTCAAGAAGCTCCTTCTGAAGGGAGGTGTAATAGGCTTTCACAAGCCCTGGATTGTCTTTACCGTCAGGGTTATTAACCCTGTCAATGAAGTCATTGCGCATGCTAACCGCCTCTTCTATAAGATCCTGCACCTCTTTCTTCTTCGGGCCTTCGTGAAGGCTTGTGAACATGAAACAATCGGAGATCAGTTCAAAAAAGAGATAGTCTATATCCTTCTTAAGGTTTTTAATACTGGCCATTAATACTTCTTTTGTGCAAAGATAAAGATTAATCTTTGCTTTTATTCAATTTATAATCGAGGATACTTGCGGCAGCCAGGCCGGTATAGAGTATGCGAAGCCTTTCAGTAACAGTGTTGTATGTTGCATAATACTGTTTTTCAATACTATGCACCGGAAGTACCATAGGTGATGTTCCTGTAATAAAGACTCCGCTGAAATTGCTTATATCCGTTTCACGGACAGCCTCATATACCAGTTTAAACCTTTCCTGTCTTATGAGATCAATGACATAACGCCGGGTAATACCCTGCAAAACCATCCTGTCAGGGGCGGTGTGAATTGCACCCCCGGCGGTGACAAAGAAGACGTTTGACCTGCTCCCCTCAGTGATGTAACCGTCACGGTTGACCAGAAGTGCCTCATATGCCTCCCTCCTTTCAAGCTCCTCATCAACCGACAGCCGGAGCCTTTTATTCAAAAGCTTAACCCCCGGGTCAAACCGTTCCGCACGGTATAAAATCAGCCCTACTCCCCTGCTGATCATCTCCTCATCGGGGTATGACGACGGAATATAACAGATGTGCAGCGAATATTCACGACCGGTGAAGGAAACGGTGACCTTTACATTTATCTCCGGAAACGACTGAGCGGAAACGAGTGCATCCAGGCCCTCCCTGACCTTCCCGGCAATATCACCACCGCTGTCATATCTTGTTGCAATGCCCTCACTCAGCCGCTTCATGTGATCATCAAAAAACAGCGGTATCCCCTCCCTGGTCCTGATCACCTCGTAAAAGGAGACTTCACCTGGTGCAATCTCATCTTCATGACCCGCAGGTATGATTGTACCGTCTAGATAGAAAAAACTGCCAAAGCATTCCATGACATCTCAATTTACAGTAAAAATATGAATAATTCGCCGCAGGATTAAAAGTAATTATCTTAGAGCTTTCATGCAAAAGTGTACGCTGTTATTGACATAGAGACAACCGGGGGAAGTGCCAGGCATGAGAGGATTACCGAGATTGCCGTATACATTCATGACGGCATGCGGGTTATTGATGAATACTCCACATTGATAAACCCCGAGCGTAATATTCCTTATTTCATCACATCGATGACCGGCATCACCAATGAGATGGTTGAGGATGCCCCGAAATTCTACGAGGTGGCGAAAAAGATCGTGGAGATCACGGAAGGAGAGATATTCGTAGCCCATAATGCCAGGTTTGACTATTCATTTATCAGGCAGGAATTCAGCATGCTGGGTTACAATTTCAGGAGGCCCCTGATTGACACAGTATCACTCAGCAGGAAACTTCTTCCCGGCCACAGGTCATACAGTCTCGGAAATCTCTGCAAGGATCTTGGCATAGAGATAAATGGCAGACACAGGGCTTCCGGCGATGCGATGGCCACGGTCAGGCTCCTGGAGCTCCTCCTCGGGAAGGACAGGGCACTGAAGTCAGGCAGTCTGATCAGAAACAGGAAAGTTGCGAAGCTGCACCCGGCGCTTGACACAGCCAGGCTGGAGGAAATTCCCGAGGAACCCGGCATTTACTATTTCCACGATGAGCGGGGCGAGGTCATTTATGTCGGCAAGAGCCGCAACATCTGCCAGAGGGTGAACACCCACCTGTCAAACAATACCTCGGGAAGGGCGATGGAGATGCGATCACTGATTGCTGACATCACCTGGGAGCGGACCGGCAGCGAACTAATAGCCCTCCTTCTTGAGTCGGCTGAGATCAAGAGCAAAAAACCACTGTATAACAGGGCTCAGCGGCGCACAGGTTTCCGCTGGGGCATATACAGTTATACGGATGAGAATGGTTATATCAGGTTTGAGTACCGCAATGTCAAAGACGACGAGATACCGCTTTCCCTTTTTTCATCACGTGACAAAGCCCGCGGAAAACTGGAACAGATAATCAACGATTTCAGCCTTTGCCAGAAACTGTGCGGGATGTATGAGACTGATGGCCCCTGTTTTCACAGGCAGGTCAGCCTCTGCAGGGGAGCATGCTGCGGTGAGGAGGAGCCTAAGTCCTATAATGACAGGGCGCTGATGGCTCTCGATGAATTCATCTTCAGGGAGAGGAACTTCTTTATAATTGACCGTGGCCGCGACGTTGAAGAAAAGTCGGTCGTAAAGATCGTCAACGGCAAGTATGAGGGTTTCGGCTTTTTCAACGTAAATGACGTCGGGTTCGGACTTACAGCAGTGCATGACTGCATAAAGAGGGCCGCGGACAACCGCGACATACAGGTGATAATCAAGAGCTACCTCAAAAATCACAGGGTTGAAAGAATTATAGATTTCTGATCGAACAGGGCACGATGCTTTTCTTAATATATTTGTCTTAACCAACACCGACACGGCTTATGTCGCTCTTCACCCGCACCACCAGGGAACTGACAGTCAGGATTGACGAATTCTTTGACACCATTGAGATCGGAATACTTATATTTAAGGAGGGTGTCAGGGCTTATGTCAACGACGAGAAGGATGTTTTTCAGAGTCATCTCTCAAAGATTGACGAACTGGAAGGAAGGGCCGACAAGCTCCAGAGAAGTATTGAGAATGATATGATTGTTCACTCAATCCTTCCCCAGCAGCGCAGTGAGATAGTGACGCTGCTTTGGCAACTGGATGAGATCATCGACACTGCCAAGGAATCACTGAACGAATTCTACGTTGAGATGCCTCATATTCCCTCATCCATTTCCCGTGACATAATCTCGCTCGCAGAGGTATCAGGCAATGCCGCCGAAGAACTTATGCCTGCCGCCAGGGCATTCTTCCGGGAGCCTCATCTTGTCAGGGAGAAGCTGATCAAGGTCTATTTCTTTGAAAGGGAGACCGATAAGGCGGCTTTCCAGATGAAGAAAAAGGTGTTTCATGAGATGAATGATCTCTCACTGGCAGAGAAGGCTCATATAAGATACATCACCCATCACATAGAAAATATTTCCGACTCTGCGCAGGCAGCTGCTGACCTGCTTGCATCCATGGCCATCAGGCAAATGCTTTGATCATGATATTTCTCTTCATCACCAGCGGCCTCTTTCTCGGGTGGACCCTCGGCGCCAATGATGCCGCCAACGTGTTCGGTTCCGCTGTCGGCTCCCGCATGGTCTCATTCACAAGGGCATCTGTCATTGCTTCAGTATTTGTTATCCTCGGTGCAGTGATCCAGGGAGCAGGCGCCTCGGATACGCTGGGCCGGCTGGGATCTGTGAACGCAATGGGAGGAGCTTTCACAGTGGCACTTGCTGCCGGACTGACAGTTTATGTCATGACCAGGGCCGGCCTGCCCGTCTCAACCACCCAGGCAATCGTTGGTGCCATAATAGGTTGGAACTTCTTTACAGACAACGCTGTTGACACGAGGGCACTGTCACAGATAGTCATGACCTGGATCACCGGCCCGCTGCTCGGAGGCCTCTTTGCATACGCACTGTACCACCTGGTCAGGATTTCCAGAAGAAGGATAAAGCTGCACCTCCTGGAGTATGAGTCGTACCTCAGGACCGGACTGATGATTGCAGGCGCCTTCGGAGCCTACAGCCTCGGGGCAAACAATATCGCAAACGTTATGGGGGTCTTCGTGCCGAGCATCCCCCTGGGTGATACCGATTTCGGGCTGTTCACACTCTCCGGTGCTCAACAACTCTACTTCCTTGGTGCAATCGCCATCGCCGCGGGAGTGCTGACCTATTCGAGAAAGGTGATGCAGACAGTCGGGAGCAACCTTCTTGAACTCTCCTCAGAAGCCGCCCTGGTGGTTGTATTGTCTCAGGCGCTGGTACTGTTCATCTTCTCCTCCGCAACACTCTCCGGACTAATGGTTAGAATAGGCCTTCCACCCATACCCCTCGTGCCGGTGTCAAGCACACAGGTGGTGGTCGGGGCAGTGCTTGGCATCGGACTGTATAAAGGCGTGAGAAATATCAACGTGAAGGTTCTCGGGAGCATCGCTTCAGGGTGGATCACCACACCAGTTGCGGCAGGGTTGGTCTCTTTCTTCCTGCTGTTCTTCATAAAAAACATCTTCGGGATTGACGTGGGTCATTCGGTGAACCCTCCTTTATCAGCAGGTGATGGCCTCAGCATTGCCGTCATAATAAGGTACAGCATTATCGTCCTCCTTGTGATAACGGCCGTATACCTCGTCTATCTCGTGCTTGAGGAGAAGAAAAAGACTGAAAGCATTAACAAAAAATACTATGAATATAATAACTCACCATCCTGCCCCGAACACCGCGATGCGGCTCATTAAGGTTGAAGCCTGAACCATCACGGGTCAGTCAGATGATGTTATTCCAGGAACGAATACTTCTTTCCGTACTCCATCATCTGCCACAGGAAATCTGAACAGTATTCGATCTTAACGTCAACTATCTTTCCCTGCGCATCGGTTACAGTCGTCATGATGGGATTCACGAAACCGCTGTAAGGCGCCAGGTTCAGTTTCTCATACCTTGCAAGAATCTCACCGTGCAGATCCTGATCGATCTTCACACCGTATTTTTCAATCAGATCCCTTCCTGTTGCCAGGTCGCCCTCTGACTTGATCCTCTGTACCTCCTTCAGCATATCCCCGAAGAGCGCCCTGAGCTTTGTGTAATCATTTATCCTTGCGTAAGTTTTACCTTCGCGCTTCACAAGTTCAATCACGTTTTCTCCGAGGCCCTGTTCATAGACCCAGTGTGCTATGGCTGAACGGCATCTCATGTGAGCCTGTTCGATGTCCTTGCCAGGTTTGATGCGGACTATCTGCGTGATGAGCCCGTTACGGATATAACCGTCATACTGGGCTTTTGCCGCGTCCAGGGAAGGCATCAGTCCGGTATCGGTCATCTTGGGATCCATCATGAAATATAGCGCAAAGAGATCTGCCCTCATCTCCTCAAGCGGAGAAGCATAGTTTTTGAGCGCATTCGGGTCTGTTCCCGGTGCAAGCTTGCCGCTGGCATGTCCGATGCACTCATGCATGTCGGTATGAAGGGCATCGGCGAGGGATCCGTATTTAACGGCCCTGCCCGTCTCCTCCCTGTCAAAGGCGAACTCCTCGAGAAACCCGCTTCCACGGGCCACAATATCCTTGGCATCAGTTATGTTTGCCAGTGTTACGGACTTCGACCCTGCCTCCGTCCTGATCCAGTTGGAGTTCGGAAGATTGATCCCGAGAGGCGATGCCGGATAACAGTCGCCACCAAGCATCGCAACGTTGATCACACTTGCTGCAACCCCTGTGACTTTCTCCTTGCGGTACTCCGGAGCGACCGGGGAGTTGTCCTCGAACCACTGGGCATTGGCAGTGATAAGTGCAGTGCGCTTCGATGCCTCAAGATCCTTGTAATCAACCACGGCTTCCCACGTGGCCTTCATGCCCAGGGGATCACCGTAAGTCTCTATGAATCCATTGATATAATCAACAGAGAGGTCAGTATTGCCAGCCCAAAGTACATTGTAATCATCCCAGGTCTTCAGGTCACCCGTTTTATAGTAATCAATCAGCAGACCGAGTTCCTGCTTCTGTACATCGCTCAGCGCCACCTCACGCGCCTTTTCAAGATATTCGACAATCCGGTCAATGGCTTCGCCGTAAAGTCCTCCGCTGCGGTATGGTATCTCGGTCACCTTTCCGTCTGCCTTTACCACCTTTGAGTTCAGTCCCCATGAAACAGGTTTGGGATCTGCCGGATCGGCAAGTGATCCGTAGAATTCTTCAACCTCTTCCTGGGTAACACCTTCATAGAAATTATTGGCCGACGCCACAATCATATCTGCTCCCGCTGACTGGTCAACCCTTCTGGCGTACAGTGCCGGATCAAAAAGTACCGGAGTGAGCCGTGCAACCAGTTCACCTGCCGTCTCCCCTTCACTGAGAGGCAACAATGCCGGATCAGATCCGGTGACAAGGTTTTCAAAATACTCCTGCGAAAAACCCGGTACGAACTTATCACCGGAATAGTGATGGTGTATGCCGTTGGCGAAAAAGACCCTTTTTGCATATGTGATGAACGATTTGTACTCGTCAGTTTCCTTGTCGCCGCCGTATGAGTCGATGACAGCTTCGATTGTCTTCCGGATGACCAGGTTATATTTAAAATTCTGGTCCCAAAGGATGTCACGCCCGCAGAGTGCGGCCTCGGAAAGCCAGTAAATGAACTCCTTCTCTCCGGCCGAAAGCTGTTCAAAACCCGGCAGCCGGTATCGCAGCACGCTAATGTCCTCAAACCTGTCAACCTCATAGGTGAATTCTTCTGTCCTGGCGGCCTTTTCTCCGGGCTGCCCGCATGAGGTAAAAAGTGCTAATCCCATAAATGCAATTGTTCCGATTAATAAAATTCCTTTCATAGTCCGATGATGTTGTTTTGGAGGAACTAAGGTAATAAAAAGCCTCCTTGCAGAAGGCATCATTCTAAATTATTGACACCGTTCCCGGCTTTCGGGATATTTTCTTAAATTTGAAATCAGATGACTCTGACCGTGAATAAACTGCCCCGAATTGCCTTAACCCTCCTTTTCTGCGTTGCCATCCCTGCAGCCGGTCAGGATATCAATGAACTGATCAGGAAAAAGGTTTCAGGATCGGTTGCTGAAGCCGAAATGATGTACCGCGACCTGCATCAGAACCCTGAGCTCTCGCTTCAGGAGTTCAGGACCGCGGAAAAGATGGCCCTGGCACTTCAAAAACTTGGTTTTGATGTCACCACAGGTGTCGGCGGGAATGGTGTTGTCGGAGTTCTCCGGAACGGATCAGGGCCTGTGATAATGCTCAGGACCGACATGGATGCACTTCCCGTTAAGGAGAACACGGGCCTCCCGTGGGCCAGCAAAGTAACGGTTACGGATGCCAGCGGGGTTGAGACACCTGTGATGCATGCATGCGGGCATGATTTCCATATGACCGTGTGGCACGGCACCCTCTCTGCCCTGGTGTCACTCAGAAACCGGTGGAAGGGCACAATTGTGGCTGTAGCACAGCCTGCCGAGGAGGTCAGCGGTGGATCAGACCAGATGATAAGCGACGGTCTTTATACACGATTCCCTGTGCCGGATTATGCATTGTGCTATCATGTCAGTCCTGATCTTCCGGCTGGAGCTGTCGGTTATTGCCCGGGTCCCATCTTCGCAGGGGTGAATTCTGTTGACATAAAGGTCTTCGGTATAGGCGGACACGGTGCAATGCCTCATAAAACGATCGATCCCATTGTACTGTCAGCCAGGATAATCCTCGACTATCAGACAATCGTGAGCCGTGAGATCAATCCTGTCTCACCTGCCGTTGTCACGGTAGGATCAATCCATGGCGGCACCAAACACAACATCATACCGGAGGAAGTTGATATGAAGCTTACAATCCGGTTCTTCACTGATGATGTATACCGCCGGATCATATCCGCTCTCAGGCGCATAGCGGACGGACAGGCTGCTGCCGCAGGCCTGAAGGAGGATAAGATGCCGCTTATCACGGCAGCGGATGAGTACACTCCGCCTGTTAATAATGACCCTGACCTTGTCGCCGCTGCCACGGCTTCCATGGCTTCAATCCTGGGGAAGGAAAACGTTTTAAGGGTTGAACCCTCAACGGTGGCCGAGGATTTCGGAAAATACGGCCGCACGCCGGAGAATGTGAAAATCTCTCTCTTCTGGCTCGGCGGCGTCAACAGGGAAAGGTACTTTGAGAGCCTGGAGAAGGAGACCATGCTGCCTGCACTTCACAGCAGCAACTTCCTTCCTGATTTCGCTCCTGCATACAACGCCGGCGTTACCGCCATGTCAAGGACATTGATAGACCAGTTCAACTCCAAATAGGTCAAACGATCTGGCGGTTTTAGCACTCTGATTATTAGTCCGACTGTCAAATGGAGACCGTGACATGCAGGTCAGATGCCGAGCAGATCCATCACCCCGTTGATGAATGTCAGCGGATGCGCCGGATTTCCGGGAACGTACAGATCTGGCGTGTGGGTTTCAATGAACCTGCGGTTCAAGGCAGGACTGCCTTCAAAAATGCCACCACTGATTGCATCGGTGCCCACCAGTATTATCACCATGGGTGCAGGAACAAAACCGCATCGCGGACCATTACCACCATCAGCATTGAGAGCCAGAGCCAGATCCATGAGAAATATTGTATAGAAAAACCCGGAGGTCATTCCTTCCCTGCGGATATGGTCTGAGGTATCCCCTGGCATAGAGAAATCAAACGAAAACGGTAATGTTGATCGCTACAATGAAGATGGCGGAAAGCCTGTCAACCGTCAGGGCAAAGATGTTGCCAAGCAACGGGATATCCTGCCTGATCTCAGGCGGCTGCCCTCCACCTGTGAGCGCCACGGCAGCCCATCCGGAAGTCACGGCTATCCCAGCACAGAGAAGAGCCAGTGAGACATAGTATTTCCGTAATCAGGGTACAATAAATATAGAAAGTGAAAGAAATAAAACTTCAATAAACAGTATGGTACTGAACATTAAATCCGAAATTTGCCCGCAAATGTAAAAAATATATCCTCTGATTATCCTGTCATGGGATAATATGAGCAAGTGGTTTCGCTAAACATCCAGCTGGTTGGTGCTGCCCCTGATGCCAAGCACTTTTGTGTTGCCTCCTGCCGGCAGATTCGGATCAAAAGGCTTGTTCAGCTCCCATGATCCGCATGTAAAGTCAGGAACGTCAATCGATGAGGATCTGTTGGCCACTGACCATTCGCTCAGGGGAGTTATTACACTCCACAGGGCTGCATCATATACCTCCTGGTCAAGCGGCAATCCGTTCCGCAGGCAGTCAATCAGCCTCCAGTCCATAATGAAGTCCATCCCGCCGTGACCACCAATCTCCTTTGCCATCTCTCCCACCCTTTTGACTATCTCAGGCGTATACTGTGCCTCCAGCGCGGTCAGTTCCTCAGGTTTAAGCCATGAGTGACCGAGCGCTATCCTTGCCGGGGAGGGCCATTTGCTGGCAGCTCCCTTAGTTCCGCTGATCAGGTGGATTCTTGAGTACGGCCTGGGACTTGAGACATCATGCTGTATCATAATGGTCCTTCCGCCGGTTGTCCGTACCAGCGTGGTGTTCATGTTGCCTCTGTATTTCTTGCCTGCAAAGGGAACATAAAACGGATCCTCTTTTGATAGCTGATCGAGTTCCTTCGCCATCGAGAAATCGTTTGATGACATGGAGGTAAGATAGTCCATCCTGTCTCCCCTGTTGATATTCATTATCTGGCATACCGGACCAAGTCCGTGGGTAGGGTAGAGATTACCGTTGCGGGTGTTTTCCTTTAGCCGCCACATGTCGGCGTACCCGTTCTTGTCGTAGGTAAGGTCCCAGCGCAGGTCATGAATATATGCTCCCTCACCGTGAACGATGTCGCCAAAGAGACCCTGACGTGCCATATTGAGTGTCAGCAGTTCGAAGAAGTCGTAGCAGCAGTTTTCGAGCTGCATGCAGTGCATACGTGTCCGTTCGGATGTCTCGACCAGTTGCCAGCACTCATCAACGGTCTTTGCTGCAGGCACCTCGACAGCCACGTGTTTCCCCGCCTCCATGGCATAGACAGCCATGGGTGTGTGCCATGCCCATGGAGTGCAGATGTATACAAGGTCTATCTCCGGGTCATCACACATTCCCTTCCATGCCTCCTCGGTACCGCTGAAGGCTTTAGCCTGCGGTAATCCGAACTTTCCAAGCATCGACTGCATCTTATCCACCCTGTCGGTGTACTTGTCGCAGAGGGCTGCGATCTCCACTCCCTCAATGTGAGCCATTCGCTCAACGGCTCCCGGACCGCGCATACCGAGGCCGATGAAACCTACCCGCACCCTGGCCAGCGGAGGAGCAGAGTATCCTGACATGTTAAACCTCTGTGTGTGAGCGGCAAGGAGTGCCAGTCTCACCGCCGGCATCATCTCTGTCGACTTCTCCCTTCTTGAGCATGATGCCACGCTCCCGGCGGTGACGGCTCCAGCGCCGGCAACAGCCGCAGTGCGCAGGAAATCCCTGCGATTGGTTTTCATTGTGATCAGGTTAAGTTTGTAAATGAATTATGTATGCAATATACAAACTTACCGCAGATCACGGAAAGAGTAAAAATCAGCTTTAAAGATGTTCCTTTTGCTCCTTCCGGGTTTTACTTTTCCTGATGAAATCTCCTGTCAATGAGCCGGCCAGGTAACCCAGCACGGCCGCCCAGGGCACCATGAGGTACCAGTTTGATTTGATTGCACAGGTGCCTGCCAGGCATCCGACATACTTCCAGTAAAGAAACCCGACGATGGCCCCGGCGACAGTACCGGCAATCTCCGGCAGATATTTTATAAAAAAGCCTTCATTCATTCTTACGATTTTACACCAGTAACGCTCCTGAAGAATTCTTGTTCGGTTGCCTTTTCCCTAATCCAGTTAAGCTCCTGCCTTGCCTCAGAGACCTTTTCCCTGAGAGAGAGAAGTAACCCCCGGTCATCGCGGAGTTTTTCAAGCGTCTCAGCAATAGCCTCAGGTGTCACTTCACGGATCACCAGTCCGCAGCCATATCTCCCTATTATTTTAGCAACTTCCGGCAGGGGTGAAACCACTGCCGGTATCCCGGCTGCAATGTAGTCGAACAGCTTATTGGGCAGGCTGTACCTCTGGTTGAGGCATGTATCCTCATCGAGAGACAATCCGGCATCACAGCACATTGTGTACCGCATCATCTCTTCCCACGGCATCCGGGGCAGGAACAGGATCCTGTCTCCTGCCCCGCTTTCATTCACTGATGACCGCAGAATGTTGATGATATCGCCTGACCCGATAAATACCAGCCTGATACGGTCGATTATGACCACTGCCTTAATCAGTTCCCGGGCTCCTCTTCCCTCATTGATGCCCGAGCCCTGGAAGACAACCAGAAGCTCTTCGTCAGTAGCTCCCAGCTCCTTCCTGTCACGTGATGCCAGATGGGTCACCGGCCGGGCTACATTCCTTATGACGACTGGCGAAACGCCGTATTGGCTTCGGTAAAGGTCCGCAATTGAGTCGCTTACTGTCAGCATATGGCTGATTCGTGGCACGATACGTTTTTCTGTCCATTTCCATATGCCA
>JBAQCQ010000018.1:0-36680 GCA_049294275.1 Bacteroidales bacterium | reverse complement strand
GGTACCATTCATTTATGTACAAAGCCGCGAGTTGGGAAAACTACCAACGAGTTATCGTGAAAGTTGAGGTAAGCTCCATGGGAACAAACATCCGCTATATCGTTACCAGTCTTAGCGATTTTCGTACTCGTGATTTATACGAGAAAGGCTACTGTGCCCGTGGTTCGATGGAACTCCGTATAAAAGATCATAAGCTATACCTTAAGTCAGACAGGTCTTCCTGCCAAAAGTTTACAGCAAACCAATTCCGTTTGTTCATGCACTCAATGGCATATATACTTATACACACCATGCAAATGGAGGTGTTAAAAGGGAGTGAGTATGCGCATGCAACGATGAAAACAATCCAGCTAAAAATCATTAAAACAGCAGCCTGGGTTAAAGAAATGAAAACCAAAATAAAGATCGAGCTACCACTATTCTGCCCCACCAGAGAAGAGCAAACTATAGCCTACCAAAGACTAATGGCCCTTCGGATTTAGACGCAACCTGTCCTGCCATCATCAATTTCAAATAACATATTAATCAATCACATACATGGGAGACCTGTCCCCTGACTATACTATTTTACAGGATTGTTGGCAATTTTTCCGGGAAAAACAGGAAATCGAAGCGCAGCAACACCAAAATCAAGATCACAAATCTGAGAAAGAATACCATGTGTGATTATGGTAGGGTTGTAAAGTCGGATTCTTACGGTTAATTTTGGGTTTATGAATTAATCAGGTTAGAAAACAGAAAGCAAAAAAGGTGTGAAAATTGATTTTTGAGGGTAGAGTTGTCAATTATTTTCATGTTTTGAGGATGGCAAATATTATTGTTTAGTTAAAGATTGGTCCCGGTGAGAGCATAAAGAGAAGAATGGATTGGATCAACATGTCCCTTTTTACAGTTTTATGCCTAATAATCATATAGATCATAAGCCCAAAGGAAAGTAAAATGGATGCGTACAACACAATTACTCCAGTTGGCATACCTGAGGTTTCCATGAAGTTTGCAATGAATACTATTGAATAGATACAACCGGCCAGTACGCTTCCCATCGGATCTCCTCCGTTTCTTATCATGTCAAAGTACCATCCAAGTAAAATGTAGAATATAGATGCTGCCAACATGGTGTATTTGAACCATGGTAGTACACTTAATATTTGGCTGAGGAATGCACACACAGCAAAGATTATGAACATGATCCTCTGAAAGCGATCTTTCTTCATTCGACTTTGGTTATGCATCTTATCAAAAATACTAAGAATTACTTGACTTTTATTGATTATCGTTTTAAATTTGAGATGCTGCATTTCTAAATTTATTTACATGTCGTTGTTAAAGTACATTGCACGACTGCAACGGATAGATTCGCTTATTGCAATGAAGGCTACCGGCCCCCCGGAAGAATTCGCGTATAAACTGAATCTTAGCCGGAGTACTCTTTTTGAAACACTTCAGGAAATGAAAGGTATGGGTGTTGACATCAGGTACTCAAACATCAGGGAAACCTATTATTATGGTTATGCCCGACGTATTGTCATTAAAGTTGAAAAAGCCGGTGAAATCCTATGACAACGATCAATTAACCTGTTCCTCCCTCAGGTTAACTGGTTGCTGCCGGATAAATGTGTGATAACAAAACGATTAATAATTGTGACATGTTAGAAAGATATATGGCAATTAAATGTTGGAAGCTGTTTACCGGAGTAGTCTTGTTGAATCTTCTCATTCTCTTTTTGTCCCAGAGCGCACTGATTAACGAGATAGTTTTCTTCAACACTTATAGTGAGCAGCTTACATATGACAGAGCCATGGAGGTTTTCAGTAAGATGAAATCTTTTGCCTGGCTGAGCTACATAATTACGCCCGTTCTTATGTTGCTTAAGTTCTCAGCAATCAGTGTACTTCTTTATATTGGGGTATTCTTCAGTGATCTGCATAAGGAGATTACCCTCGGGAAAATATTTAAAGTAGTGATTGTTGGCGAAC
The DNA here is from genome assembly GCA_049294275.1 of Bacteroidales bacterium. Classification (GTDB taxonomy): domain Bacteria; phylum Bacteroidota; class Bacteroidia; order Bacteroidales; family VadinHA17; genus SR-FBR-E99. The sequence continues at coordinate 34,703 of JBAQCQ010000018.1, read as the reverse complement.
TGGTATTTATTGCTGCTTCAATTACTAAACTATTATGGTTCATCTTTTTTGCAGGCAATTATACGCTTGATGACATGAGCTTTTTTTATCCGCTGTCACTGATTAATCTGTTTGACCGGACGGAAGTAGCCAGTTATTGGATCTATCCTCTGCAAACCGTCAATATTTTTCAGTTGGTTTATGTCTTAATTCTGGCTCTGGGACTCTCGAAAATAAGTTCCCTTAAAAAGGTTGTAACGGATCGGGTTGTCCTTGGTACTTATGTGCCGGCCATGGCAGTCTGGATTGCCCTGATCATGTTTCTTTCAATTGATACACAGGCATGAAGAAATGGATAGGTAAATTATTATTTGCAGCTCTGTCTGGATTACTGGTTTTTCTGATTGGCGGCATTTTCATCAAAAAGGCAAAAGCAGAACAGGCTGCGGAGAGGATTAAAAGGCTTCCTGATTTGGCTTTAACAGATATCAGTGGAGACACTTTCAGGACTGACCAGATTCACTCCGGCCCATTGCTAATCACATTTTTCCATCCGGAATGTGATCATTGCAGGTATGAGATCTTATCATTTATCGGCAGTGGCCTGCTGAACGAACATTTGACCGTTCTTTTTTTCAGCCATGCAGACGAAGGTGAAGTAGAATCATTTATGCAAGAATTAGGTGTTCCGGATACGCCAAACCTGCATATTTTTCACGATCATGATTTTGGATTGAGCCGTTTGTTCGGAGCCGATATTATGCCTTCCAATTTTTTGTACAATGACAGTCTGCAGTTGGTAAAGGTGTTTAAAGGATCCACCAGGCCGGAGGCCATCCTGAAATATCTGTATGGTCATGATTAATATTAAGAGGATTAAAGAGGTTTCGTTGCTTCAGCAGGATTCTACAGATTGCGGTGCAGCTTGTCTGGCATCTGTAATCAGATATTTCGGAGGGAACGCCGGAATTGATAAGATACGGGGACTAAGCGGTACCAATCAATCGGGAACGACGATGCTGGGTTTGTATCAGGCGGCACAGGATTTTGGGCTGGAGGCCACAGGTTATGAGGCTTCTGTGAGCGATATAATGAAATTCACAGGGATTTTGATTCTGCATGTTACTCCACAAAAGGGGTATGAACATTATATTGTTTCATATGGCTTTTCGGCTGAGAAATTCATTATATGGGACCCCGCAAAAGGTCTTTCTGAGCCTACCCCAGCAGAGGTTGATAAGATCTGGTTAAGCCATAAATGTCTCGCAGTCAGCCCGGGCAAGGGTTTTGTTTTCGAAGAGGCCATCAAAAACAGGAAGCGCAAATGGGTCACAGATTCTGTAAAACCGGAGTATGAGTTGCTTCTTGCCAGTGTCTTTGTTGGTGTTGTCATTGCATTGCTTGGTGTTGTGATGGCAGTTTATACTCAGAAGTTGCTTGACAGGATCATGCCATCAGGAGATATCTCGATGCTGGTTGTTTCAATAATTCTCGTGTTTCTCCTTCTGTCAGTGAGAGTGTTGCTCACTGCGGTCAGACAGTCAATGCTCCTTTCCCAGGGTAAAACCTATAATATTCGTGTTGTCGACGGATTCTACAGTTCGTTACTCGGATTGCCAAAGCCATTTTTCGATACCAGGAAAACAGGTGACATGGTTGCCAGGCTTAATGACACAATGCGCATCCAGCGCGTCATCTCGGACGTTGTGAGTACTTATGTTATCGATATTCTGATAGTATTGATAACAGTTGTCATGACCTTTGTTTATTCAACTGTTGCCGGTTTAATATCCGTGATAGCTCTTCCTTTGTTTTTCCTTCTGGTTCACAGGTGGAACAAGCCGGTAATCAAGTCACAGCAGGATCTTATGGTGGGTTATGCTCTGAACGAAAGTAACTTCATTAATACTCTGAGGGGTATTACGGAGATAAAGAGCATGAATTGGCAGAGTCTTTATGTAAACAGGAATAAATCGATATTCAGCCTGTTTCAGGAAAGAGCCTTTACACTTGGCAAGATAAAGATCAAGCTGGGGATGCTCACAAACCTGGCTGGGATCCTGTACCTGATCTTATTATTGCTATACGCCTCGCTTGAGGTAATGGGGACGAGGATGACCCAGGGCGAACTGATGGCTATCCTTTCGCTTAGTTCAACCCTGCTGCCGTCAGTAATGAACCTAGCCCTCATCTCCATTCCTCTGAGCGAAGCAAAGGTGGCTATCGAGAGGATGTTTGAATTCACACAGTTGCGTCCGGAAGATCCGGGAGTCAAGGAAGAGGAAAGCAAGACGCAGATCTCCGGGATTTCACTGAAGAGGATTGCATTTCGATTTCCCGGCCAGAGGCTTTTGCTTTCTGATGTAAGCCTTGACATTGAGAAGGGCAGTGTAACGGCCTTGGTGGGTGAGTCGGGTTCCGGCAAAAGTACCCTGGTAAATATTCTAATGCGCTTTTATCAACCTGAATCAGGCAGTGTAGTTTTTAACGGTTCCTGCAATTGCCACGAGGTGTCTCTTGAGTGGTGGCGCAGATCGGTAGGTCTTATTCCTCAAGAGATCCATATTTTCAATGGTACTGTCCTGGAAAATATTATACCTGACGGTGATGAAACCAAAATCCAGAAGCTCGTTCGTCTAACGACAGATAATGGGTTAGAACCGTTTGTGAAAGGTCTTCCGCTCGGTTTTGCCACCCTGACAGGGGAGGATGGCGTGAAGCTTTCAGGCGGGCAGAAGCAGGTGATTGCCTTTATGAGGGCACTGGTTAATGAACCTGATATACTATTGATTGATGAGGGCACCTCAGGGATGGACAGGGATTCTGAGACCATTATTCTCAACATCCTCAGGCGGATAAAGGATTCAGTTGGCGTCTTGCTGGTCACCCATCGGATTAATCTGGTAAGGAAGTTATGTGACAGGATTTATCTTCTTGAAGACAGAACCATTACTGCCGCAGGTTCCCACAATGTACTTATTGCCGGAGACAATCTCTACCGAAGATTCTGGGATGACTTCAGTTAGATTCAGGGTTTGATATAGCGATGCCGGATTACTTAAAGGAACGCCGGTATTAGAAGATGCGACAGTGCTTTCCCCTTAATTGGGGAGAGAAAATTAATACACCCATTTAATCGAACAGAAATGAAAAATAAAGTATCATGAATTCTCAAGAATATTTCTACTTTTTCGGATTGGGGAGTAAAAAAATGGATAGTCCAGTATTGTCGGACTGCCGTGTTTTTATTTTGATATTGCAGACGAAATTTTTTAACTTTCGTCTGCAGGCAGATACTGAAAAGCCTGAATAGAGTAGGTCAACGTAAATTCCCTCGTTATGAAAAAACTTAGTGTTGAACAAATGGAATCTACTAATGGTGGTTCTCTCAGAAAAATTGTGGAGTGTGCAGGTGCCTCAATCGGGCTTGCAGCTGCAACGGTTGGTTTGTTAGGATTAACAGTTGCATCAGGAGGTCTTGCCATAGCAGCCGCTGCAGTTGGTTTTTCAGTTGCTCCTGCTATGTGGGGCCTCGCGTGCTTCGCATAAAAATTATTGAGAATCAATATGAGGGGGTATTTGCTCCCTCATTTAAAAACATAGAAAATGAAAAAGCTTTTAAAATGGGATTTGCAAAGCATTGCATTTGTATTCAGTACTACATTGTTTGGGACAAGTTTAGTACTGCTTGCGGCATATGAGCTCACTCATAGGGAAACTGTAATTTACACACTATTCTCTATATCTACTTTTTTTACTAGTCTATCTTTGATTCTCCAGATTATTGCTAAAAGAAAAGCAGAGAAAAAGGAATAACTAGAACAACGATAGAACGGCACATAAGTATTAATTGTTAATCTGTTTTTGAAAACTTTTCTAACATACTTCATCATTCTTTTCAGATGCCCTTAAATACATGATATACAATAATCTGATCACAGAAAGTTGAGTTTTAAAGAATAGAACATTATCTCTGTGTTGTCAACCATAATAGTAAACCGGTTTATTGTAAAGCCATCTGTCAGAACCATAGATTATGGAAATACTATCGAAAGATGTCCTTGCATAACCTTTTTCATAGCATTCAAAAGTGGTATTTAAGCTCCAAATGTAAAAAGTCAATACGATCCGAACCTGTAGGTATGAAAAGGCTTGAATTAATCCTGATTTTAGGAGCCTCAATTGGCCTCCTACTGTCGCTTTTCAATGTCACGTTTAGTTCACTGATTGTATCACTGTTTTTTGTCGCACTGGGATTGCTCTATTTCTACCTGGGATTTGCATTATTCAATGGCATTCATCTTCGAAAGATTTTTGATCCGGCATCCTACAAGGGAATTGGATCATGGCGAATTGCGATTGCAGCAGGAGCGGGCCTGGCACTCTCAATGCTCACGATAGGATTTATGTTCACCATACTCTGCTACCCGATGTCCAAAACTTTACTGATTGCGGGACTTGTTTGCACTGCGATGATTTTAATCTTGGCGGTAATTAAAAATACGAAGGATAAAAATAAGTTTAACAGGAATATTATCCTGAGGTGCCTTGTCTATCTCATCATTGCAGTTATATTTCTTTTTATCCCAGCGCAGATTTTCGAAAAACCCTGAAACATGAAAAAAAGCCCGGATCCCATACACCATCGCATCAGTTACCTTTTTTATTATCTGCCTCACTATTCTGATTTTCCAGAATAAGCAGGCTCTCAGTAATTTCCGGTAGGAGGCATTGCTGCTTGTATCAATTGCTAACCTGGGAATGGCATTCAACTATTACAAGCCCCATAAGGGTGAGATGCCTGCCAGGGGGAAAGTGACAAGATGTCAAGAGGATTTAAAATGAACACCGAAGTCAGACAAAAGATACTTAAGGCAGGTTTTATTGGTAGTGGGATCTGCCTGGCGGGGGGCATAATCCAATTCACGCAAACCTCACCTGGCACTTCAGGCCGAACGGCTTCAATATTGCTTGGCATAACAGCCTTGGTGACAAGCCTGAGCTTCCTTCTTCAACTCAGACAGAAAAGACCATAATATCGGAATCGCCGGTGAAAGGGTTATTCAGAACTTGCTCTTTGCGGTGATCGTCGGAGTAGGATTTTCTACTACCAAGGTGTTCTTCCTGAAATTCAACAAGAAGCCATAATAATTATACCATATGCCGGCCCGTCTGATTAATGACGACTAACCGATAATAGCGGGTACGGCTGGTCAACAGATTATTTTTTCAAGTAATTTAGTGCTGGCAAATAACCTGCCTGAGAACTCAACCTAACCGAGCTGAAAATGGAATTCCTGTTCAACAGCATTACCCTGATCACCTGGCAACAGGTACTAATGTGGGTGATAGGAGCCACCCTCATCTACCTGGCCATCTCAAAGAAACTTGAGCCGCCACTCCTCCTTCCCATGGGCTTTGGCGCCATACTGGTCAACCTGCCGCTGTCAGGCGCCCTTGACCAGACCCTGCCGGGCATAGGCCAGGTAAGCGGTATCATCGATTGGCTGTTCGACGTGGGCATCGAGGCATCGGAAGCCATGCCAATACTGTTATTCATCGGCATAGGGGCAATGATCGACTTCGGGCCGTTGCTCTCAAACCCCAGGCTGCTGCTCTTTGGCGCCGCAGCCCAGTTCGGCATCTTCATAACAGTAACCATGGCAGTGCTGCTGGGGTTCGACCTTAAAGACGCCGCATCAATAGGAATAATAGGGGCTGCGGACGGTCCAACGTCAATCCTGGTGTCACAGGTGCTAAAAAGCAGATACATAGGTCCAATAGCAGTGGCGGCCTATTCCTACATGGCCCTGGTGCCGATAATACAACCATTTGCCATCAGGCTTGTCACTACTAAAAAAGAGCGGATGATCAGGATGAAGTACAACCCGAAAAGTGTTACAAAAATGACACGCATTCTCTTCCCCATCACGGTGACGGTGATAGCGGGGCTCGTGGCACCTGCATCAATTGCGCTTGTGGGATTCCTGATGTTCGGGAACCTCGTCAGGGAGTGCGGCGTGCTGGGATCGCTGTCTGACACAGCCCAGAAAGACCTGGTCAACCTTATCACCCTGCTGCTCGGCATAACCATCGCTGCCAGCATGAGGGCTGATCTGTTCGTGTCGGTGCAGACAATGATGATCATGGGCCTCGGCCTCCTGGCATTCATCTTTGACACTATCGCCGGGGTGACCTTCGCCAAGATCATGAACCTCTTCCTCAAGACAAAGATGAACCCCATGGTGGGCGCTGCAGGGATTTCAGCCTTCCCCATGTCGGCCCGGGTGGTGCAGCGCATGGGACTGGAAGCTGACCCGCAGAACCACCTGCTCATGCACGCCGTGGGAGCAAACGTGGCGGGACAGATAGCCTCGGTGATCGCCGGGGGCGTAATAATAGGACTGATGGCAGGATTAATATAGGAGGGAAAAATGAACACTGATCTTATAAATTCTCTGAAACTGATGGGCATGGGGATGGGCGCCATCTTCACGGTAATACTGATAATCTACCTGGCGGTATGGATCATGCTGAAGATCACTGCCTCGAGCCGGGAGGGGAAAGACAGCACTGCCCCTCAGCAATGAGGAGCCGACCTTTTTTGAGGTTTGATTATTTTATACCTTTAACCGAAGAATAAAACTTCAGCAGATGAACCAGCTCGTGGTGCGGGATAAAGCGGCGGAATTCTTGTTCCGGTTCCTGGGGGGACTGCTGCTGCTGTCGGTTGGACTGCAGCTGTTCACCCATAGCCCAAAAAGCGTCCAGTTCTGGATACTTGCTGCCATTTTCATAATTGTGGCCATCTCTTTTTTTACGATTCACTTCGGTACCCTGGTCATCAGGCTGACCTCAGATGCCGGAATTCTGACCATCCGCTGGAACACCAAGCTCTTCATCAAGCATGTTCCCGTCCATGAGATAACCGAAATAACGGAGGATAAGCGATGCATCCGCATCATGCTTAAAAACGGCAGGAGCATCCGTCTTCCGGTCGGGATGATAGAGCCGGACAAACGCATGGCGGTCCGGAAATTCCTGAAGGAGAACACCGGCTTCTGACCCCGCACGACCGCACCCCCGGCAACTTTCAGCAAATTGGATTATATTTGCGTAGGATAAAGCCGTTTATGAAACAACTCGTACTTCGAAATACCACCTACGAGAAGATATACCGTGCTCTTGGAATGGTCATGCTGGTGATGCTTATCATAGTGATCATCACCGGGGACTCCTCCACCTGGGTCTTCTGGCTGCAGGTACTGGCCATGCTGCTGCTGGCCGGAGGTTTCATCAGCCTGAACTTCGGGACACTGGTGAACAGGCTGACGGCCGATGGCGGGAAGCTGACAATCAGGTGGTACAACCGGCCGGCAAAACTGACGGTGAGTATAGAGGATATCAAAGAGATCCGGGCAGATGGAAACTTCGTAGGGATTGTTTTGAAAACAGGCAGGATCATACGGCTGCCGACCGGCATGCTGGAGTTCGAGGAGAAACGCGCTGTTCGCAAATTCCTTAAGGAGGCCACGGGCATCTGATACCTATGCGCCTCTACCTCTCACTTTTTTTCGTACTAATGCTGGTTGCCATCCCTGTGGCAGCCCAGAAGGTAACAGTCAGCGGATTCGTCACCGACGCAGGCAGCGGTGAGTGCATGATCGACGCCACAGTCTACGAAAAAGCATCCTTTGCCGGTACTACCACGAACAACTACGGTTTCTACAGCCTCCTCCTGCAGCGAGGCAGGTCCGAAATCATCGTCTCCTACCTGGGTTATGATCCGGTAACGGCAGAAGTGAACCTCACGAGCGACACGGTGATGAATTTCAGCCTCACGATGTCATCGAGCGAGATTGACGCCGTTACCGTAACGGCATCAGGACGGCAGTCGAAGATAGAGAGTCCCCAGATGAGCATGATTGACATACCGGTAGAAAAATTCCTGAAGCTGCCTGTGATATTCGGCGAGGCTGACGTCCTCAAGGTCATCCAGCTGCTTCCCGGAGTGCAGTCGGGCACCGAAGGCTCAACCGGAATCTATGTCCGGGGCGGAGGTCCCGATCAGAACCTCTTCCTCCTTGACGGGGTGCCGGTGTATAACGCCAGCCACCTCTTCGGCTTCATGTCGGTGTTCAATCCTGATGCCGTAAAATCCGTCCAGCTCTACAAGGGAGGCTTCCCGGCGAGGTATGGCGAACGCCTATCTTCAGTAGTCGACATACGAATGAAGGAGGGCAATGGGAAGGAATTCCACGGGAACTTCGCCATAGGGGTAATCTCATCAAAGCTCTCTCTTGAAGGTCCAATCATCAAGGACAAAACATCGTTCATACTTTCAGCGCGGAGGACCTATTATGATGTGCTGGCTCAACCCTTCATCCTTGCGCTTAACAAAGACAAGGATACCTGGACCACAGGGGGATACTATTTTTATGATCTCAACGGCAAGATCAACCATAAATTCTCGGAGAAGAGCCGCCTTTACCTGAGCTCGTACCTGGGAAGGGACAGGGCATTCACCAGGAACAAAAGCAGGCCGGACTACTACGACGAGAACGAGAACAGGTACGAATACCGCGACAGTTACGGGCTGGGATGGGGTAACATCATCACCTCGCTGAGGTGGAATTACCTCCTGACAAACAAGCTCTTCAGCAACACCACGCTGACATACAGCAAATACGACTTCGACGTAACCATTGAGTCCTCTTCGGAAAACCTCACCACAAAGCAGAAGGAGGAGGATTACTTCAGGTACTTCTCGGGGATAGAGGACCTTGGAGCGAAAATCGACTTTGATTATTATCCTTCGGCGAGCCACAGCGTCAAGTTTGGGGCAGGTTACACCTGGCACGATTTCAAGCCAGGAGTTACAAGTTTCCGGTATGATCCGATGGATGACGATGAAGGCATCGACACGGTCATTGGCGACATGAGGGTCAGGGCCAGCGAGGCGATACTCTATGCCGAGGATAACTTTGACATCACGCCACGCATAAAAGTGAATGCCGGAATACGCTTATCGCTCTTCAACGTGCAGGACACCAGTTATTTCGTGTTTCAGCCAAGGGTATCCCTGCGTTATCTGGCAACGGACGATCTCTCGTTCAAGGTCTCCTACAGCAAGATGGGCCAGTTTGTGCACCTGCTGACCACCTCGGCCATCAGCCTGCCCACAGATCTCTGGCTGCCTGTTACACGAAGGTTCAACCCGCCGATATCACACCAGGTGGCCATTGGATCGAACTTCAGGCTGCCCGGACAGCTGGAGATGACCGTGGAGGCATTCTACAAGACCATGGATAATCTCATAGAATACAAGGAGGGAGCCTCTTTCGGCGGCACGGGTGCAGGCTGGGAGTCGAAGGTGGAGAAGGGCAAGGGCTGGTCCTACGGTGCAGAATTCATGGTCGAGAAAAGCTACGGCAAGCTGACCGGATGGATCGGTTACACCCTGTCATGGACGGAACGCAAGTTTGAAAACCTTAATTACGGGAGGGTATTCCCGGCCAAGTATGACAGGAGGCATGATGTCAGCGTGGCGCTTACACATACCTTCAGTGAAAGGGTCGACGCCGGGCTGGTATGGGTTTACGGCACCGGCAATGCAGCCACCCTGGGCATCATGGAATACCCGCCGGAGGATTTCATGAGCAATGATTCTTACTATTATTCCCCTGTCACGGAGTACCCGAGCCGGAACAATTACCGGACCCCCTCATATCACAGGCTCGACCTGGGAGTAAACCTCCACAAACAGAAGAAAAGGGGCATGCGCACATGGAGCTTTTCGGTGTACAACGCTTATTCACGAAAAAATCCATTCTTCATTTACTGGGGAACGGAGTACTACAGCGAACCCGACCCGGATAATCCCGGCGAATGGCTTTACTTCAGCAAGCCTGTACTGAAGAAGGTAAGCATTTTCCCGATAATACCTTCAGTTTCATACTCCCTCAAATTCTGAAACCATGAAAATGAAAGGAGTAATAAGATACCTTCCGGCTCTGATGATCCTGGCAATCGCTGCAGGTTCATGTGAGAGCGTGATAGAATTCAAAGGTGACGGGGCTGATCCGAAACCTGTGATCTATTCGATACTCCATCCTGACAGCCTCATACAGGTTTCCGTAGCCATGAGCCATGCAGTCTTCGATGAGAGGTATGAACCGAAGCAGATAACAAATGCCGTGGTACGGGTGTTCCGTGACGGTACGCTCATTGATAACCTGACATATAAGACTCCAGGACCGAATCCTGACTGGGCTCCTGCTGACCCTTATTCAAGATATGTATCCGGAACCAACAGGCCTTTTTACGGAAGCATTTACAGGATTGAGGTTGAAATCCCGGGAACAGGTACCGCCTCAGGAGAAGCAATGCTGCCTGAAAATGTGCCAATAATCAGGATCGACACGGGCTCGGTGACAGCCGAATGGGGTGAAAGGCTGCTTGAGGTCAAGGTGAAATTCCGCGATCCGGCAGGGGAAGATAACCACTACAGGGTGACGGCACGGGGCATTGGCGGGAGTTATTACGGGAACAAGGGCGAACCGTATCTGCCATTTAATCCGGTTGTGGTGACGGAGGCGGACCTCAGCTACGGAGTATTTAATGAACCATTGATCACACCAAGGCAGGATGATGACATTTTCGGCATGTACCTTCAGAATACCTACAGCCTTTTCAGTGATGAGCTGATAGCCGGGAAGGAGTATGACCTTACACTCCGGTACAATTACAAACGCCCTGATCCGGAATACTATGAGTTTGTGCACTCATACTTCAGTCTGCATTCAATAAGCAGGGATCTGTATCTCTACCTCCAGTCGTTGTCTGCCCACATTCAGACAAGGGAAAATTTCCTCGCAGAACCCGTGATGGTATATACCAATGTATCAGACGGGCTTGGCGTCGTGGGAGCCATGTCAACATATACCGGTTCCCTTAAAATAGGAGAGTACCCGGTGGAGGGAGTTTTTTATGAGTACTATCAGTACAACAGGTAGGATAGGCGGGGAGCCGGCAGCCGCCGGTATGCAATCAGAGGCAGCAACCAGGATGCATCACTTTTACCCTGAACCCCGGTAAGGCAATACAACCGCGTGTATGATGAATTATTTCTGCAGGTAAAAAAAATATCCGTAAATATTTTGCCGTTATTAAATATTATGTTAACTTTGCGCTACAAAGTACTACAAAATTGAATTATGAGCCAGTCAGATCAGCATCTTGAAGACATCCAGGTCATCAGGAAGATAATGGAGGAATCGTCAAGATTCCTGTCGCTCAGCGGTTTATCGGGCATTGTCGCAGGTGTGCTCGGCCTTGCCGGTGCTGTGATTGCACAGCTGATAGTAACAAAGGTGGCAGCTCCGGACGACTGGTACATGCAACCATTTGCAAGCGGTCCGGACGGTCTGCGGACATGGCTTCCCCTCTTTGTCGTGATGGGGACGGTCCTTGTGCTTGCCTTTTCGGGAGCGGTTTTGTTTTCATTGCGCAAGGCTAAAAAGAGCGGACACAGGGCATGGACACCGGTGACGCGCAGGATGCTCGCAAGCCTGCTGATACCTCTTGGCACCGGGGGGCTCTTCATCCTTCTTACTGCCGGAACGGTCCCTGCAGGTGTGACTGCCGCCTCATCGCTGATTTTCTACGGACTGGCTGTGGTGAGCGCAGGCAAATTCACATTCGGCGAGATCCACTGGCTGGGAGTTCTCGAAGTTATTACAGGGCTCGTCTGCCTGTTGCTGCCTCAGCATTCAATAATCATCTGGGCCATTGGCTTCGGTGTGATCCACATAGCATACGGTCTGTTCATGCATCTCAGGTACAGGGGATGAAAACGATCCTGTCAGATTTCAACAAGGCTTTCGAGAGCCGGGTCAGGCTGGGGATCATGTCGGTGCTGGCGGTCAGCACCAGCATGGATTTCAAGGGCCTGAAGGAGACACTGGCCGTGACAGACGGTAACCTGGCGAGCCATCTCAGGGCCCTGGAAGAGGGTGGATACATTACAATGGAAAAGAGCTTTATAAACCGAAAGCCAAATACCAACTACACCATTACTGAAAAAGGGCTTGAGAGCTTTAAAAGCCATCTCAGAGCACTGGAGGAACTAATTAAAAAGTAAATTTTTTTGTTATAATAACTTTGAAAAACAAAGTACTTTAATAAACAGCTGAAATGGAAAATGAATCTTTGAAACAGGAAAAATGGTACCAGTCGATGACTGTCAAGATGGTCCTTCTGGCAATTATGGGCGTCATACTGCTTATTCCGCTGGTTCTGATCATGGAGGTGATCAGGGAGCGTTCGCGGAATGCGGAAACCGCCCGTACGGAGATAGGAGCCCTGTGGGCCTCGCCTCAGACGGTGACGGGCCCGGTGCTCAATGTGCCGGGATCAAAAGTCATATCTGACGATGGTCGCTATGTCACAACAACAATGCACATCCTTCCTGACGAACTGAAGGTAAATGGTGTGCTCATGCCTGAGATCCGCTACCGGGGCATTTACGAAACAGTGGTTTACGAATCTGACCTTGAGATTACCGGCAGCTTCTCACTGGCAGGCTACGAACACCTCAATGATTATTTTTGGCAGTGGGACAAGGCATATGTTTCACTGGGCGTTTCCGACAACAAGGGCATAAGCGACAAGGCTGAGCTGGCAATTGGAGGAAACGTCATCGGTGCAATGCCCGGAGCCGGACAGGCGGACCTGTTTGAAAAGGGCATCTCGTTTCCGATGGCAATTGATCCCGCCAAAAGCAATGAGTTCAAGGGTGATTTCACTATCAGCCTGGGGCTTAAGGGCAGCGGCACCATAGCCTTCTCTCCTGTTGGAAAGAGCACCGTGGTGAACCTGAAATCAAACTGGCAGGCACCTAAATTCACCGGAAACTTCCTCCCTGCAGAGCGCAATGTGACTGACACCGGCTTCAACGCTAGCTGGACAGTGACCCACCTTAACAGGAGCTTCCCGCAGGTGTGGGCAGGCAAGAGCTATACTCCCTCCGACGATGCCTTCGGGGTCGACCTGATAATGGAGGCTGACCATTACACGAAAGCGGAGCGGAGCGCCAAGTACGGATTGCTGTTCATAGCCCTGACCTTCCTTGTGCTGCTGATCATTGAGCTCAGGTCGACACAGCGGATCCATATTTTTTATTACCTGCTGGTTGCCCTCGCATTAATACTCTTCTTCTCAATGCTCACCGCCCTCAGCGAACATATCGGTTTCAACCCTGCATACCTGATATCGGCTGCTGCAACGATCGGCCTCCTGACTGCTTTCTTCTGGTCGCTCCTGAAGAAAGGCTGGATGGTGTTGCTGATCAGCGGGCTCCTGACCGCGCTGTATGTCTTCATCTTCTTCCTGCTGGCAATGAAGGACTATGCATTCCTGGTTGGCAACATCGGACTGTTCGTGCTCCTTGCCGCGCTTATGCTGTTCTCTGCCAGGTACAGGATTTTCAGAGAATAACTTCTTATGGGAGAATCCCCGGGCAACTTTGGCATTGTCAGGGATCTCCTCCCTGTTATCCGGAGCCGGACCGGAGCCTGTAAGAATGCTCTGTCCGGCTCCTTTGCATTCCATCAATATACGAGAGACAAAACAAACAGGCTTTTATGTATTCTGAGGGTTTTAGAGTAACTTACAGGGTTGCTTTAAAACACCTGCATCCATGCTGCTTAAAAGGTTCATTGAAGAGGAAAGCACAGAGAAATTTGACATTATCATTGTCGGCGGCGGCATCACCGGCGCCGCCGTTGCCTATATCGCTGCGGCTCGCAGCCTGTCGGTGGCCCTGTTCGAGAAAAAGGACTACGGCGGAGCCACCTCGGCCGCCACATCAAAGCTTATCCACGGCGGCCTGCGCTACCTTGCCAACGGCGAACTGAAACTGGTGCGCGAGTCATTGAGGGAGCGAAGGATCCTCGGAAACATCGCCCCAAACTTTGTCTATTCGCTACCTTTTCTTATGCCGATGTACAAAAGGTGGAAAGGCAATATCTGGAAGATGCTGGTCGGCATGTATCTCTATGATGCCCTCTCCTATGACAAGAAGGACACATGGGACAAGAGCAAGAGTCTGCAGAATCACAGGCTCGTCTCATACAGGAAGACAATCAGGCTGGAACCCAACCTTAAGATGGAAGACCTGCGGAATGCCTTCTACTTCTTTGACTACCAGAGTATCTTCCCCGAGAGGCTGACCCTCGCCTTCATCAAATCGGCCGCCGAGTACGGGGCCAGAGTCTCGAACTACACACCCGTTGAGGGATTTGTTTTCGGCGAAGGCAACAGGATTACCGGCGTCAGGGTCATGGACACCTTTACCGGCAGGAAAAGGGAGGTGCGCGGCGACCTGATCATCAACTGCGGTGGCACATGGGCTGACAGGATCCTCAGCCTGGCGGCAGGAAAGGCTTCTGCGGCACATAAGGTTAAACGCTCCGAGGGGATACACATCATCACGAAGAAAATTGCCGGTAACCATGTGGTCTCGCTCCAGAAAAAAGACGGCGGCCATATGATGATAATGCCGTGGCGCGACCACTCCCTGATTGGCACAACTGACAAGGAGTTCCACGGAGACCCTGATGATTACCGTGTCTCACCGGAGAGCCTAGACGAGATCATAAACAACGTAAATGAAAACTTCGGGAAGAAGATTTCCCGTGCTGACATTATCCATGCCTACGGCGGCCTTCGTCCGCTTGTGGATGACCAGACAAAGGGATCTTACGAAACATCAAGAAAGTACGAGGTCTATGACAATTCACTTGACGGACTCGATGGCATGATCACGGTTGAAGGCGGCAAGTATACAACAAGCAGGAGCCTTGCCCGGGAGGTGCTGAGACTGATATCCACCAAGCTTAACAGGACTCTCTCCGACTCGGTCTCAGACAATCTGTACCTGTCAGGATGCGAGATCAGGGACATGAGGCAGTTCATGATCAGGCAGCACCTGAACTATAAGGATTTCAGCCACAAAACGGTTGAATATGTAAGCAGGAATTACGGCACCGAGAGCAAGGTCGTCTTCCAGATAGCCAGGGATGACCGCCGTTTTGAAGAAGTCGTCAGCCATGACGGAGAAATACTTGCGGAGGTCGTTTACGCCATAAGATATGAGAGCGCCAAAACCCTGAGGGACATCATGCTGAGAAGAACCGGGACCGGAACGCTGGGGAATCCCGGCCATGAAACGATTGGTAAAATTGCCTCCGTCGCAGCGGAGATGCTTGGATGGGATGATAAGAGGCGCGAAGAGGAGACAGATCTAATGGTGAAGTTATACCAATTATATCAGAGGAATGGAGAGAGATAATACCTACCGTCATATCCTCAAATGGGGTGACAAGAGGGAGGAGAAGGTCGGCCACCATATGGTCACCCTGATAAAAGAAAAGTTTGGGCTCACTGATGCCGATTTCAGGGAAAAATATCTGCCGGGAATGGAAGGGGTGAGTCTTGAAAAACCTTCCCTGCTTAAGCCTGCCCAGGCAGATTTCTTAAGGAGTGTCTCCGGTGAGGAGAACCTGCTGACTGACGATTTCCATCGGGCACAGTACTCATGCGGTAAATTCTACGGGGAGCTTCTGGACCTGAGGCTCAGACGTGTGCCGGATCCTCCTGATGCGGCCGTCTCTCCGCGCAGCCACGACGAGGTGGTCAGGATAGTCGGGTTCTGCAGTGAGGAGAAGATACCTGTCATACCTGCCGGGGGGCAGTCGTCTGTCACCGGAGCCCTCAGGGCCCCGCACGGAGGCATCGCCATTGACCTGACAAAGCATCTCAACAATATCATTAAAATAAACACGGTAAACAAGACCGTCACCGTTCAGGCAGGCATTTTCGGTCCTGCCCTGGAGGCAGAGCTGAACAGGCATGGGTATACCTGCGGTCACTTCCCGCAGTCGTTTGAATATTCCACCGTCGGCGGTTGGGTCTCGGCCAGGGGTGCGGGACAGGCATCGACGGGTTATGGCAAGATCGAAGACATGGTTGTTGCACTGAAAGCGGTGACACCGGCTGGAGTGATAGAGACGAGGGATTTCCCGAGGACGGCACAGGGATGGGATGTCTTCAGGCTCTTTGCAGGTGCGGAGGGAACCCTCGGGGTGATAACCGAGGTAACCCTGCATATTTTCAATTATGCTCCTCAGAATACCAGGCTTGCGGCCTTTATCTTCAGGTCTTTTGAGCAGGCGGTGGAGTCGATGCGCAGGATGATCCAGAGCGAATACGGCAAGCCTCACATGTTCAGGATCTCAGATCCGGAGGAGACTGACATTGCCTTCAGAACCAGCGGGTTCGACGGAACCTTTTCGGACAAATTCCTGACAAGGCTTGGATTTAAGACCGGCAGTCGCTGCCTTATGTTCGTCACGGTAGAGGGCGAAAGGGATTATGCCGGGTTCGTCATGGGAAAGATAAAAAGGAGCGCACGTGCAGGGAAAGGCATGTACATAGGTGCAGGGCCTGTCAGGAAGTGGCTTGCCCAGAGATACTCGAGCGCCTACCTGCGCGATCCGCTGATGGATCTCGGCATCATGTCAGACACCCTCGAGACGGCAGTTACATGGGAGAATCTGCTTAAGGTCTGGTCTGCCGCTCATGAATATGTCAGGCGAAAGCCGAGAGCCTTCCTGATGATACACATCTCGCATGTCTACGAAAACGGCGCCAATCTGTATTTCACCTTCCTCACTCCGATGGAGAAGGGAAATGAGAAACAGGACTTTATTCGGTTTCACAGAGGTATGGTTGATACGATACTTGCCAGCGGCGGCTCAATATCCCACCACCACGGTGTTGGGAGGGTGCTTGCTCCGTGGATGGAGCAACATCTTGGAAGAAACACCATGGAGCTTATGGCAGCCGTGAAGAGACATCTTGATCCGAACAATATTATGAATCCCGGCGGCACGCTGGGGCTCCAATAAATAAGCTATGCATTCATCAGATGAATTGATACTGACAATCGACTGCGGCACACAGTCGGTCAGGGCGGTTTTGATCGATCTCCGGGGCAACGTACTGCAGTTGGCCAAAACGGAGATTGAACCATACTTCTCCGTGGCGCCGGGGTGGGCTGAACAGCATCCTGAATATTTCAGGGACAAGATGTTCGAGACTCTGCAGAAACTGTTCAGTGCGACGGAGTACGGCAAGGACCGGATAAAGGCTGTCACCATTACTTCGCAGCGTTCCACCCTTATCAACCTCGACAGCGAGGGAAAGTCACTGCGGCCGGCAATAACCTGGCTTGACCAGCGGTTGTGTGCCGTGGGCAGGTATCCTGACAGCCTTACACAGATGGCACTCAGGGTGGTTGGAATGAGGGAAGCGGTGATACATATGGTAAAGCAGGGCGAATGCAACTGGATAATGCAGAACACTCCGGAGGTTTGGGAGAAAACAAGCAAATTCCTGTTGCTCTCGGCTTACCTCTCATGGGCTCTGACGGCCGAATACACAGACTCGGTTGGATGCACGGTGGCCTATCTTCCCTTCGATTATAAAAAGCAGCAGTGGACTGACAGAAACCACATGAATTACAAGATGTTTCCCGTTGACAGGGATAAGCTGCCGAAACTTGTCAGACCCTCAGAAATACTGGGGTACATCACACGGGAGGCATCTGAGAAGTCGGGGATACCTGAAGGTCTGCCCCTGATTGCGGCTGCTGCCGACAAGGCATGCGAGGTGCTTGGCTCAGGAGTCATCACCCCCGATGTTGCATGCCTCAGCTACGGCACCACGGCCACGGTTCAGACTACTCACAGTAAGTATCATGAGGTGGTTCCCTTCTTTCCCTCCTATCCCAGTGCCATTCCCGGATATTACAACACCGAGGTGCAGATATACAGGGGTTACTGGATGATCAGCTGGTTCAGGAAGGAGTTCGGGCTGAAGGAGATACAGATGGCACAGCAGACCGGAAGCCATCCGGAGGCCTATTTTGATGCCCTTGTCGACGAGGTGCCTGCCGGATCAATGGGTCTCACGCTGCAGCCCTACTGGTCGCCCGGACTGAAAGTCCCCGGCACTGAAGCCAAGGGTGCCATCATAGGGTTCGGTGATGTTCACACAAGGGCACATGTGTACAGGGCCATACTCGAAGGCCTGACCTATTCGCTGAAGGAGGGCCTCCTGAGAACGGTGAAAAGAACCAGGGTACCCGTGAACAGGGTCGTTGTCTCGGGCGGAGGATCACAGAGCAGGCAGGCGATGCAGCTGACGGCCGATATATTCAACATGGAGGCCTGCAGGCCTCATACCTATGAGACCTCATCACTTGGGGCCGCCATCAGTGCAGCAGTGGGGATGAAGTATTTCGGCGGATATGCGGCGGCGGTGGAATCCATGACACGAACGGGCGAAAAGTTCAGCCCTGAGCCCGGGAATGCGGAAATCTATGCCCGTTTGTACGAGAAGGTCTATTCAAAGATGTACAGACATCTTCAGCCCCTCTATGAGCAGATAAGGAACATTACAGGTTATCCTCAGAAGATTTGATTTACCCGCACCCGGCAAGGTGGATCAGATTATTTTGATTTCGATCTGTCCCCCGATTCCCAGCTTGCCGCCGGCAATGATAACCACTGAAACTACCTCAGGCTGCCCGAGGGCCTGTTCCGTCACCTCATATACAATTCCCTTGTTTTTTACCAGGTTGCAGAAGGCTGTGGCAAAGGCGTCAGCCATTGCTCCCGAACGGCAGGCTATCATGCAGGCATCGGCCATCCCGAAACTGAGCGAGTGCCCCACGGTGCCGGACGAGCAACAGAGCGCCAGAGGTGTCTCATCTGGTTTAACCTGCAGGGTGATCTTCTCCGACAGCGGAGAGTCACCGGCATGAACTGCCACAGATACAGGGGTCTCCAGTTTCATGAAAATGTCTCCCCCGTTCTCAACTATCACCTCACCGGCATCATATTCTGCAAGAATGTCCCTGCAGACAAATTCAGCCACAGCTCCCGCGACAGCGCTCATGGGACCGGTACCTGCCGTCAGCGCTGCCTTGCTCATGGCGGTGATGAGGGGGTGAGAGTCACCCGGGTCAACCACCGGAGTCAGGGAATCACGGAATTCCGGATGTAGAGAGATGTGTTTATCGAGGATTTTGCGATAGTAAAGTATCCGGTCCATGGTGAACCGTTCGGTCTCCTGCCGGTAATGAGCGGTGTCAATGGCAACCCAGAGATCAGTCTCAAGCCAGGATGACATGAAGCTTTTCCACCGGCTGTTGCCCATGGCCTCGCGGTAAAGGCGAGGCTGGTATAAAGGGCTCTTAGCCAAGGTCTATGGAGAACAGCCTAAGCGGACAGGCAGTCAGGCACAGTTCGCATACCACGCACTTTTCCGACTCGAACGAGAGTTCGGCTGTCTTACGGTTCATGGTCAGCGCTCCGGCAAAACAGACGGCAGAACATGCGCCGCAGTGGATGCAGAGATCCTCGCGGTAGGTGACGGTGCGGTCAATAGGCACACACTCCACATTCTGCTCCTGCATATAAGCCATCCCCTCCTTAAGCACCTTTGCAGGTGCAGTCATTTCCATCACAAGATGACCTATCTTGCCCGGCGATACATCTGCCTTTACGATGTTCACCATTATGTTGTACTTCCTGATAAGATTATATGTTATGGGCTCCCCCGTCGCTTCAGGCGGGAAGGTCAGCACAAATCTCCTGCTTTTCATTTATCGCTACTATTAATATTTATAGTCTGATTTCCAGGCTGTTCAGCCCGAAGGTTTTTGTAAAGTGCTCGACTGGTTCTGTCAGAAGGAACCGACCTGCCGTTATCTCCTCCCTGAGTATCCCTGCAATCTCGCGTGCCACCTTGATGCTCGAAAGCGGCGCCGTGCGAATCTTTTTGCCGTTAAGGGTTATCTCGCCGGAGAACAGTGACTGATAGTCTGTGCGTCCAAGGATGTCGTGATCAGGTGACCCGTAATCGATGATATTGGTCTCAATCTGGCTGTTGCATATCATGACCCTGCAGGCAATATCCTCATCAAGAACCGGAACAGGTATGCCGACTCCCACGAACATTGATACGCCGTATTTCTCAAAATATGCCGCCCTTATGAACCGCGTGTTCATCTTTGCCGCATCTCCTATCAGTGCCAGTGTTGCCGAATTGCCAACAGGTACACCATGTTTGTTCACCGGTTTCCCGGTGTTGAACTGAGTGCCGTGCCAGGCCACATAGCCGGTGGTACCGCCAAAGAAGATTCGTGTTCCGATGCCGATGGTGCGCATCTCCGGGTCATTCAGCAGTGGGCTCAGCTCGCCCGATGTGGAGAAGTTGGCATTGCCAAATGCCGGCAGGAGTGTCCCCATATAGGTATACTTTATCTTACCGGTGCTGTTGACCGCAACATTATAGTTCTGATAGGCATTTCTCGGGTTGAACATTATCATCTCATTTACGGTATCCCTGCTGATAAGGGTCTTTATCTCGGTGCGGGGGTAACAGTCGGTGCCCTTGGCTGATGCCTGGAGCAGCACATCCTTTCCGGCAATCAGCTCCTCGATGACATGAGCGCCGCCGTACTGGTCGTGAGGCAGGGCTGTCTCGGTAACACCTATATATGCATCAACCGCAGCCACACCTGCAAAGACTGGTACATTGTTGAGGGTGATCCGTTCCATGCGCATAGGCGGATTGGTGTGACCGAAGTTGATAAACATGCCTGAAGAGCACATAGGCCCGAAGGTTCCGGTGGTAACTACATCAACTTTTTCAGCTATCTCGGCTGGCGTTGATTCCCGTCCCATTGCAGAAACCTGTTCGGCAGTGAGCACTACAGCCTTTCCGCTGCGGATCTTCTCATTGATCTCTTCAATAGTCCTTTTCTTCGACATAATATATTTTTTCAAGTAACTTTAGCCGTTTCACAAACAAACTTCAAATATATGCGCAGAACAGTTATTACCGCCGCAGCATTATCAATTATTTTCTTTTCCTGTGTACCGAATGATGATCCTGCAATTGATGTCATGACCTTTAACATCCGCTATGACAATCCGCGCGACAGTGTCAACGCATGGCCAAACAGGGCTGTCATGGTCGCCGGTTTTGTCAATGATCAGATTCCCGATCTGCTTGGGATGCAGGAGGTTCTTTGGCACCAGTATGAGTACCTCGATTCTGCCCTGGCAGGATACGGCTCAGTGGCAGCCGGTCGTGATGACGGTTTGCGGGGTGGTGAAGCCTGCCCGGTCTTCTGGCGCCACGGCAGGTTTGACAAACTTGCAAGTGGCACCTTCTGGCTCTCTTCAACACCGGAGGTGCCGGGATCCGTCGGCTGGGGCGCTGCGCTGACACGCATCACCACGTGGGTCCGGCTTTATGATAAGACTGTCAGGGACACACTGTTGTATTTAAACACTCATTTTGACCATATCAGCGACTCAGCGCGCGTGATGAGCTCGGGAGTGCTTCTTAAAAGGGTCAGGGAACTGGCGGGGGATAATGATTTTATTATAACGGGCGATTTCAACGCACGGCCTGAAAGCCTGGCAATAGCAAAGATGACCGAAGGGGGATTTGCAGTAGATTCATATGTAATCTCGGCTACCCCTCCGGCAGGAGAGAGTTACACCTTCAATGGCTGGAGTTACGAGCCGGGAGAGGGACGCATAGATTATATATTCGTTCGTAACGGGATGAAGGTTTCGTCACACAAAACGCACCGCATGATTGAAGACGGGATCTTCATATCAGACCACTGGCCGGTGACGGTGCGGGTCACCGGATCGTAATCTCTCCCTTCAGCCTGAGGTCGGCTGAGGATGCTCCGGCATGCAGGATCACCTTACCCTTTTCGAGTACGAAGGCATGTCTTTCAATATCCCAGTATTCCAGCTCCCTACTGTCGAGGAGAATGGTAACCTTTATCTCCCTGCCCTTGCCGACATGCACCCTGCTGAATCCCTTCAGGGCAATGGCCGGCCTCTCCACTTTTGATCCCGGGAAGCTTGCATAAAGCTGTACCACTTCATCACTGTCGTAATTACCGGTGTTTTTCAGGTTCAGGGTGACGCTGACAGTTTCGCTTTCGCGGACCGTCTTTTTATCTGTCTTCAGCGAGGAATATTCAAATGTAGTATAGGTAAGACCATGTCCAAACGGGAAGAGCGGTTCTGCCTTGCTGTACATGTAGGTGCGGCCTTTTCTTATGTCATACTCGAGGATCGGCGGCAGCTGATCAATAGATGAAGGCCATGTCAGGACAAGGCGACCGGCAGGACTAACCTCTCCGAACAGGACGTCTGCCAGACCGTTGCCCAGCTCCTGGCTCGACTGCGAAATATGGACTATTGCCGGGATATTATCAGCGGACCAATTAACAGTATAGGGGAAGCTGGAGACGATGACAAGCACGGTGTTCCGGTTTGCGGCATAAACAAGTTTCACCAGGTCTTCCTGCTCCAGTGACAGAGCCTGCCGGTCAACATCTTCCCGGCCATCGCTGGCTACCAGGTTCTGTCCCCATCCCAGACCGTAGCTGAGAGGGTGGTTACCCACACAGACGATTGCCACATCAGCTTCACGGGCAGCAATGACTGCCGAATCGGCTTTGTTGGAGGCCGCAAAGAGGATGTTCGTGTCACTGCCCAGGGCATTTCTTATACCCTGCAGCGCGGTGATACGGTAGGGAGGTGTGCCTGAATACCAGTCTGAGACAACCAGGTTGGCGGAGGGACCTATCACGGCAACGGTTCTAAGACTCTCTTTCCGTAGCGGGAGGGTCTGGTTGTCATTTTTCAGCAGCACAACTGACTTTGAGGTAGCCGTGCGGGCCAGCTTCATGGTTTCATCCTTTTTCCAGGGTCCAACCGTATCAGCAATGCCGATTTTCAGATAAGGATTTTCCGAACTGTCAGGTGAGTCGAGCAGTCCAAGCCTGAGCATCACCCTCAGGTTCCCCCTGATTGCACGGTCAATTTCGGCTTCGGTTATGAGGCCTTCGCGCAGAGCTTCACGCAGAGGATCCCTGTAGTTATCGAGGAACATCGTCGTTCCCGCGTTGAGACATCCTTTGGCGGCGGCCTTCAGGTCGGGATAATATTTATGATGTGTCAGCAGCTGGCGGTAGGCACCGCCGTCGGTGGCGATGATGCCGTTCTGTCCCCATTCATTGACAGTCACATCTTTAAGAACAGGATGGACAGTGCAGGGTATGCCGTTATACCTGTTGTATGCGGTCATGTATGCCCTCGATCCGCCTTCGGTTACCCCCTTGAAAAATGGGTATGAGTAATATTCACGGAAGAGGCGCTCATTAAAGTCCGATGAGTTCTGTGCCCTGTTGTTCTCATTGCTGTTGGCAAGAAAGTGTTTCATCAGGGAGGCTGTCTTCCAGTATTTCGGATGGTCTCCCTGCAATCCCTGGACGAAGGCGACCGTTAGGCGTGCTGCAAGGAAAGCATCCTCACCGTAACACTCTTCCGTGCGTCCCCATCGTACATCACGGCCCAGGTCAGCGTTGGGCGCCAGCACTATCAGCCCGGCACTGGCATAAGAAGGATTCTGTGTAAGCCAGCGGGACTCCTCAGCCTCCAGGTCAGCCACTTTCCGGAGCAGCTCCGGGTCCCACATCTGGGCAAGACCAATCGCCTGGGGGAAGGTTGTTGTTACGGACGAACCTTTGCCTCTCACTGCCCAGTTGGCAGGTCCGCTGAGAGCGAGTCCGTGAAGCCCCTCGACAATCCTGGTTCCTCCGATGCCAAGCCTCTGCACCGACGGCCTGGTTGAGAGGCAGTTGATCTTCTCGTCGAGGGTCATCAGTGAGATGAGGTTGTCAAGGCGCGCCTCATCATCCAGACCGGTGTCACGGAACGGGTATGGCTGCGGGTGCAGGGTGGCGGCAGAAAGAGAGAGGATAAGCAACAGCAGAAGTCGTTTCATGATTTGGAGTTTGACCTCTAAGTTAGCGGTTTCGTAAGTATTCCGGTTATTCCAAAAGATAAGGTGTCATGACAGGTTGGTTCCCGGTCGCCGGACCGAGCGGAATGCCTGTAAGGATTAAGGGTCGCTGCAGGAGCTTAATCAGGCTCTCTTGCGGTAGGCTCTTATTGCCAGTGTAATAAAGGTGAGGGCAAGGATTGTCAGCGCCCCCATATCCCGCGCGATATCCTGAAACCCCGATCCTTTAAGCATAACCATACGGTTTATTCGCATCAGGTATGCCACGGGATTGACGATGTTGAACTGCTGTGCCCATCGCGGCATGCTCTCCGAGGGTGTGAATATGCCGCTCATCAGGATAAAGATCATAACGAAGAAAAAGACAATGAACAGGAACTGCTGCTGGGTTGAGGCCATTGTCGAAAAGAAGAGAGCCAGCCCGAGCACTGCCACCAGGAAAATGGCAGCGCATGCAAAGAAGAGGATGAGGCTCCCCTCGAATGGGATGTCAAAGGCAATCCACCCGACAGCCAGCCCCAGTGCCAGGTCGAAGAGGCCTATTATAAAGAATGGAATGACCTTTGAAGCAATCAGCTCCCATTTTTTAACCGGGGTGACATTTATCTGCTCAATTGTCCCATTCTCCTTTTCGCGTACAAGGTTCAGTCCGGCAATCAGCAGGCCGATAGCTGTCACAAGTATCACCAGGATGCCCGGAAGCATGTAGTATTTGTAGTTGAGATGAGGATTATACCAGAACCGTGGAGAGACGCTGATGCCGGGAATGGACGACGGTGCGAGTCCGGAATTGATCATTACATCACGGTTGTAATCGCGCACTACTGAAGTCAGGTAATTCCATCCCAGCTGTGCCGAGGTGGCGTTGACAGCGTCTGCAAGCACCTGCAGCGTTGGCTTGCCAATGCCTGCAAGGCCCCGGGAGAAGTCTTCAGGGATGATCAGCACCATATCGGCATCACCTGAGAGCAACAACTCATCAGCGTCTTTCTGCCCGGAAGGGGTCGCTGATATGCGGAAGAATGATGAACCGCTCAGCTTTGATATCAGTTCACGTGAGGCTGACGACCTGTCATGGTCTGTCACGGCAAGATCAATGCGTTTGATCTCGAAGGTGATTGCAGGCACCAGGACCAGCATCTGGATCAGGGGAACGGCAATGATGGCCCTTGCCATGAACGGGTTGCGGCGTATCTGCCGGAACTCCTTTTTCAGAAGGAATAGCAGCTTTTTCATTTTCCTCCCTCCCCGAGCCTGACTTTGAATTTCCTGGCGCTGAGTACCATGAAGAAGAGCGTCATCACCGCAAGGATGAGCGTCTCCATCCATATATGGGCAAATCCCGCACCCTTGATCATTATCGATCTTATTATCTCCACGAACCATCGGGGAGGCAGGATCATGCTCACATAATCATAAATCTTCGGCATGTTCTCAATCGGGAAGATGAATCCGGAGAGAAGCAGGCTGGGCAACATAAGGGCCAGGAACGAAATGAAAATTGCATTCTCCATTTTCCGGACGGAGGATGAAACGAATATCCCAATCGACAACCCCAGGAGAATATATAGCATCGTTTCTGCTATAAGCAGCAGTATGCTTCCCCTGACCGGGAGTCCGAAGACCAGCCAGGCCATCAGAAGAATTACGATTACATTCACCAGTGAGAGGAAGAAATAGGGAGCCACCTTTCCGATAATTATCTGCCAGGGTCTCAGCGGCGAAACAAGGAGCACCTCCATGGTTCCGGACTCCTTCTCGCGCACGATGGTTACAGATGTCATCAACGCTGTTATCAGGATCAGGATAAGAGTGATGACTCCCGGCACGAACATATAGTGACTCTCAAGGTTGGGGTTAAAATACATACGTACTTCGGGCCTTATGACGGGTATTTTCTGTGGCGTCTGAGGTGAGAGTCCCGATGAATAGTCGTTGATGATGGCCGTCGTGTAAACAGTCACCAGGTTTGCGGTGTTCGGCTCGGAGCCGTCAGCGATAATACTGACTGTGGCATTGCCTTCCCTTGCGAGGGTAGCGGCAAGGTCCTCCGGGAATACTATTGCTGCCTTTATCTTCCCCATTTTGAAGGCCGGGTCGATCTCACCATATGAGTTCAGGTAATATTTGATCCCGAAGAATTCCGAGGCTTCAAGCTTGCGTGCCAGCCTGGTCGAGACTTCATCTCTGGCATTGTCGAGCACTGCTATGCCGGCATTTGTAAGGTCGGTACGCACTGCATAACCGAAGATGAGGATCTGTGCCGCAGGTATGCCGAAAAGGATGATGAGCGTCCGGTAATCGCGGAAGATGTGAAGGAACTCCTTCTTTACAAATGCCATGAACCGCTTCATACCGATTCCGCTTTTGGTCTGGCTATCTTCACGAACAACTCTTCCACTGACTGCGCGCTGTAATGTTCCCGGAGGGTCGTAGGAGTGTCGAGGGCGACGATCCTTCCCTCGCTCATTATCGTTACCCTGTCGCAGTATTCGGCTTCATCCATATAATGTGTTGTGACAAATACCGTTATGCCCCGGGCGGCAGTCTCATAGATCATCTCCCAGAACTGCCTTCGGGTGATGGGGTCAACCCCGCTGGTGGGCTCATCGAGAAAAACAATCTCCGGATCATGGAAGACAGCCACGGCAAAGGCAAGCTTCTGCCTGAGACCAAGGGGGAGTGACCTGATGAGCGTATCGCCGTACCGGCTGAAGCTGAGCTTCCCGAGCAGCTGCTCCCTGCGGGTACGGATATTCTTCATTGTCATGCCATAGATGCCTCCGTAGAGTTCGATGTTCTCGCTGACGGTGAGATCCTCGTACAGAGAGAATCGCTGCGACATGTAACCGATGCGTTTCTTGATCTCTTCAGGGCGGGTGGCGCTGATGCCGGCGACCGTTACCTTACCGGATGTAGGTCGTGACAGTCCGCAGAGTATCCTGATGGCTGTTGTCTTGCCAGCCCCGTTTGCGCCGAGAAACCCGAAGATCTCACCCCTGAAGACATCAAATGTGAGGTGATCATTGGCCGTGAATGAACCGAACCTCTTGACCAGGTCGCGGACCTCTATGACCTTCTCCCTTTCCGTCATGACTCTCTCTTCATCAGTTCAAGGAAGACATCCTCTATGCCGGGCAGGATCTCCCTGATTTCTGCCCCGGGGAGTCCGGCGGATGTCAGTGCGCTGATTACTTCTCCGGGAACTGTTCCTTCAGGTATGGTTATATGCACGGAGTCTCCGAAAGGCTCGGCGCTCAGAGCCCGGGGCTCAGGGAAAAGAGTGTGGAGGACGGAGCGCAGAGATATTAGGAGTTTATACTTTTCGGGGTGGCTGACTGCATATAACTTCTGACCGTATGAGTTGCGAATTTTGTCCGGTGTGTCGATGCCAAGGAGAGTGCCGTTCTGGATCAGGGCGATGCGGTCGCATCGCAGTGCCTCGTCCATATAGGGGGTTGAGACGATGATGGTGATTCCCTCGCCCTTAAGTCGTGCAAGCATCTCCCAGAATTCAGTGCGTGAGACGGCGTCGACGCCAGTGGTGGGCTCATCGAGGATCAGCATTCGGGGCTTGTGGATAAGCGCGCAGGAGAGCGCCAGTTTCTGTTTCATGCCCCCGGAGAGACGTCCCGCCTGCCGCTTTTTAAACGGTTCTATCTGTTTGTATATAGGTTCAATGAGGTGGTAGTTCTCCCTGATTGTGGTGCCGAAGATTTTGGCGTAGAAGTTCAGGTTCTCCTCAACGGTCAGATCCTGGTAGAGGCTGAAGCGCCCCGGCATGTAGCCGATCTGATTGCGCAGTTCCCTGTATCTGCTGACGGTGTTCAGGCCGAAGATAGTCATCCTGCCCGCGGCCGGTATTATTAGTGTGGCGGCGATGCGGAAGAGGGTTGTTTTGCCGGCGCTGTCGGGGCCTACGAACCCGAAGAGCTCTCCCTCGCTTACCGAGAAGGAGATGTCTTCAATGGCGGTGACCCTGCCGTACCTGTGGGTAATATTGTGTGCCCCGAGGGCTTTCATTTCATTCGAATATTGCCTCTCCGGGCATACCCGCCTTGATTGAGCCGTCGTTAGGAACTGTTATGGTCACGGCATATACCAGCGTGACGCGTTCTTCCTTAGTCTGGATGATCTTGGGGGTGAACTCTGCTTTGTCAGATACATGCTTAACGGTGCCGGTGAAGGTCTTGAATTCCTTCTCCCCGTTGTCTATCCGCACGGTGCATGAGGCTCCCAGTTTCACTGTTGCCAGTTGCGCCCCGCTGACCCACACCTTCAGGTCCATGCTCTTCATGTCAGCGATTTTTACCAGGGGCTTTCCTGCAGCCGTAATCTCGTGCTCCGAAGCGTATTTCTCCATGACAGTGGCTTCAAACGGAGCGCGGACTGTGCTGCGGGCTATCTGTTCATTGAGGAGGGCCCTTTTTGCCCCTACTCCCTGCAGCTCTGCCTCCACGGCGCGGCTCTGGGTGTTGTTGGCTTCGGACTGGCGGCGGAGCACCTCCATCCGGCCGGTGAGGTCGTCGAGCTGTTTCTGGGTGGCGGCGCCGTCAGCGAGCATGCGGCGCATGCGGTCAATGTTAATATTCAGGTTATCGATCTGCTGGCGTATGACCGCATCCTGCGCCGCAATGCCCGCCAGGTGCGCCTGCACCTGCGCCGTCACCGCATCAAGCTCGGCGCACTGCAGAACCTGCATTGTGGTGTCGGTGACGGCGATGACGGCGCCGCCGGGCACAACCATACCCTCAGTCACATCCATGCTTATGATCCTGCCGGAGGTCTCGGCGGAGATAATCACCTCGTCAGCCTCGAAGGTGCCCCATGCATCGGCATCACTCTCACCCCGTCCGCATCCGCCGGCAATGATCAGGAGAAGAGGTATGAACAGCTTTTTCATATCAATGTGTTTTATATCCTGTGATGTATAAATAATCCGTCTCAGCCCTGGCGATGCTTATTTTACGTACCGCGGCGGCGATGACAGCCTGCTTCTCACCGTTTAGCTCCGTCATGTACTGGGAGGCGGTGATCACCCCGTTCCCAAGCTGGGAGGCCGCCGTGGCGGCAATCCTTTTTCGTATACTGATAAGCTCCTCATCACGGGCTGCAGCCTCGCGCAACGACTCTATCTCGGCCATTTTCAGCGTCAGCAGCCGCTCCAGCGCCTCTGCTGCTGCACTCTTCCTGATATCAAGCAGCCGCTGCTGCAGCGTCAGCGAACGGCGCTCGTTGCTGTTCTTTCCCCAGTCGTAAATGTTCCACTTAAATCCTGCACCAAGCGAAAAGTAGACATCAGGACTCTCTGCAAGAAAGTTATTTCCCGGAGGATTCCCGTAACCGGCCTGCGCATAACCGAAAACCTTAGGCATACGCTGATTCTTCAGCAGGTTCTTTGAAAGCTCCAGCTGCCGGCTGCGTGTGTCAAAGAGTCGCAGATCAGGATTGTCCTTCAGGTCGATGCCGGAGATAACCTGCTCCGGATGTACAAGTTCCGCCTCTTTCAATCCTGACATTCCCGTGACCTGTTCAAGCGCCCGGACCAGCGCGTCCGAGCGTCTGCTCAACTCGGCGGCCGACTGCTCCGCATTAATCATCTCTGCCTTCAGAACATCGAGGGTCACCGCAGGAACGACACCGTTTTCCACACCTGAGGCAGCTTCCTTTATCCGGACGTTAAGTTCCGAGATAAGCACCGAGGTTACTTCAGCCTGGCTCCTGACCAGCAGCAGTGAGAAGAAATAGTTGTTTACCTGCTCCCGGAGCCGGTAGAGGTCGGCCTCGCTCTGCTGCATGTTCAGCTCACTGACAACACGTTCCACCTCACGGGCGCTGCGGGTCACCCCTCCGTCCCATATCACCTGGCTAAGGTCGACAGTAGCCCTGTATTGCTCATGAGGTATCGAGGGGAGTGAACCTGGAGGAACGGGCAGCGAGCCCAGCAGCTGCGACATGTCGACCACATCTGACTGGTAGATGAATGAGCCGCCAAGATCAAGCGAAGGCAGCCAGGCCGAGACAAGGTTCTGATCACGCAGCAGAGTCATCTGCCGGTACAGATCCCCCTCGCCTGAGAGGGGACTGGCGACAGCTGCAGAGTCATAACACTGCCACAGCGTCAGACTCCTCTGTGACCAGGCAACAGTCATGTAAGTGAACATAATAACGACAGCAATTTTTCTTTTCATTTCTTTCTGTTTTTCAAAGCAGTAATAATGAAGTCCGCTGCAAAATCCTTCCGCTCGCGCATGAAGGCGTTGAATTTCTTATTGTTATCCATCTGCGGCATCATCAGTTTCAGCATATCATGCGCTGCAAAAGGGAAAATTGACATGGAGGCTACGGTGACCATCAGCTGCGGCATGTCGTTCCTCTTTATGCCGTAACCTTTTAACTCTTTTGCATGTTTGTCATAGATCAGATCACGAAGCTGCCCGTACTGTACTGTCTCTTTCAGTCCGTCAGCCAGTGAAGGATTACGTGAAATCTCATTAAGAAGGAAGATGGGCAGGCTGGGATTCTTAATCAGAAATTCGATATGCTCGTCAAGGAACCTCCTTATTTTTTCCCTGAATGAGATTTCCTCAGCAAAGATTGAGGTTATCTTTTCGAACATCTTTTTAAGCAGCACCTGGAACACAGCCATGAAGAGCTGTTCCTTGTTATTGAAGTAGTAGTGCAGCAAGGCTTTGTTTATTCCTGCCCGGTCAGCTATCTCCTGCATCCGTGCCGCGGCATAACCCTTCTCCTCGAATATCTCGCTGGCAGCTCTGAAGATCTTATCCTTTGTATGACTGTCAGTTACTCTGATTTTAGGCATTATAATAACTTTGTGAATTAACCAAATAGATTAACTAAATGGTCAAATTTATTAAAACTCAGACAGATTTGCCAGAATTTTCACGAATATTTAAATTTAAAAAGTAATTTTTCCGCATTATCAAAAGACAAACGTAATGAAAAAGTTCATCGTAAAGCCTTTGCGGTGGCTCCCGGGAATCGTGATATTCCTTTTGGCGCTCGTAATAATCTACCTGATAGTCTTCAGATCATCTGTGAGGAAAATGACTCAGGCAGATACTTCCCGGCTCACTGAGGATATATATGTTGTCAGAGATGAGTATGTGAATATGTACCTGTTCCGGGACGGGAGTGATTTCATTGCAATTGATGCAGGCATCAAACCCGGAACAATTATAGACCAGATGAAGAAACTTGATATTGATCCGGACAGGGTAAAGGCCGGATTCCTTACCCACACCGACAGCGATCATGCCGGGGGTTTATCAGTCTTTAAAAAGGCAGTGGTTTACCTGCACAAAGATGAAGAACGTATGATAAACAGGGAGACCGGCAGGGTGCTCTGGATCGGTAACAAAATTGATGTTTCGGATTACCGGCTTCTTGAAGAAAAGGTAATAAGAATTGGTGAAATAAC
Organism: Bacteroidales bacterium; assembly: GCA_049294275.1. GTDB lineage: Bacteria > Bacteroidota > Bacteroidia > Bacteroidales > VadinHA17 > SR-FBR-E99. The sequence goes on along the minus strand of JBAQCQ010000018.1, from coordinate 3,313 downwards.
GATCGATCCAATCCCAACCGCCGGTCACACTACGGGTCTTACCTGCTACAGGGTGAATGACAGGTATCTGTTTACCGGGGATGCAGTGAGCCTGAAGGACGGGGTCATTGGCCTGTTCCCTAAATACATAAACAAGAACACCCGCCGGGCAAGGAGGTCTGTAGATAACATCACAAGCCTCGGTCGTGTCCAGTATATTTTTACCGGGCATCATGGGTACACCTCAGATTACAAATCAGCTGTCCGCGGCTATATTGAACAGCCGGGAACAGACATCCCTGAACAGGCCGCAGCAGAGAAGCCGGCTGGTACCCGGCATCTTTAACTATAAGATGATCTGAACAAGACCGGCTGAAGGCCCTCTCCGGCAATGGCCCTCTCCGGCAACACCTCCCTCCCGTTGCCAGTTACCATAGAAACAAATCGCCTCATATGTTGTTATTCTGTAAATGACAACAAAATGAAAAGAAAGAGTATTGAAATGATAATTCCTCCCCCACTGGCTCACTGGGTAGGTGACGGATTCAGGGTTCACAACTTCATTCCCGGCAGAGGTCAGTTGACCAGGGAGAGGGTGAGTCCATTCATTTTGCTCGATTATAATTCAAAGTATTACTTTGCCCCCTCTGAAAGACCACGGGGTGTTGGAGTGCATCCTCACCGCGGTTTTGAAACGGTATCCATAGCGTATAGGGGCAAAATTGCACATCATGACAGTTTCGGGAACAGCGGGGTAATTGAGGAAGGTGATGTTCAGTGGATGACAGCCTCTTCAGGACTGCTCCACAAGGAATACCACGAAAAAGGATTTTCAGAGAAGGGGGGTCTCTTCCATATGGTTCAGCTATGGGTAAATCTCCCCTCTAAATTCAAAATGTCACCGCCCAAATACCAGGCCATTACAAATAATGAAATGGGAAAATACCTGCTTCCGGACGGGGCGGGTGTTATTGAAGTCATTGCAGGCAATTACCACGAAGTCAAAGGTCCGGCCTTTACCTTTACTCCCGTGACCCTTTTCAACGCAAAACTGGAAGATGGAGGCAAAGCCGCTCTCAGCTTCCCGGCTGTAAATAATACCTGTGTGCTTGTAATCGAGGGAAGCATAATTCTTAACAGCACCGGAAAGGCAGAGAGTGACCATTTTGTGCTTTTCGGGAATGATGGAGAAGATTTCACGATTGAGGCTTCGGAAAAGGCTATTGTTCTCATTATGAGCGGTGAGCCTATTAATGAGCCCATAGTGGCCCATGGTCCGTTTGTTATGAATACGGAAACAGAGATAATGAAGGCGTATGCTGATATGAACAGGGGTCGGTTCGGGTTCCTTCAGGACTGAATTTGGCAATCCTGTTAAAATAGGAATGATGGTGTGAAGCTCCGGAAAACTGTCAGCAAAATCCCTTTTTCTCTCAGTCTGGAAAGAAAACTCCCAAAAAACATTTTTGTTCATTTTCGTGCAATTGCCTAAATTTATGGTGCATTTCCTCTTTTATTGTGCAACATAAATTTGTCAGTCATGCTGGTCAAGACCTTCAGCGCTGCCGTATTTGGCATTGAGGCAGTTCCTGTCACCATTGAGGTTGATGTCACCCGCGGTGTCCGTTATATGCTTGTAGGCCTCCCTGACGCTGCCGTCAAGGAGAGTCAGCAACGCATCGAGTCCGCCTTTCGCGCCGTCGGGCTCAGATGGCCCGGCAGGCAGGTGGTAATCAACATGGCTCCGGCTGACATACGCAAGGAGGGCTCATCATATGACCTGCCCCTGGCTGTCGGCATTCTGTCGGCCTCGGAAATGGTCAGCGGTACGAGGCTCGAAGGCATGCTCCTCACTGGTGAGCTGTCGCTCGACGGGGCCATCAAGCCGGTCAGGGGCGTTCTTCCCATGGCTCTGCGGGCGCGTTCGGCAGGATTTCGCGGCATAATAGTGCCGGCAGAGAATGCTGCTGAGGCAGCAGTAGTGGACGGCATCGACGTCTTCAGCGTCACCAGCCTGGGGGAGGTAATCAGTTACATGCAGGGAGAGACCTCTCTTCAGCCTCTGAAGGTTGACATCAGGGAACTCTTCAGCCGGGAAGGGAACAGGTATGATGCCGACTTTGCAGACGTAAGGGGTCAGGAGAATGTAAGGCGCGCTCTTGAGGTAGCCGTGGCCGGCGCCCATAATGCAGTCATGATATAGGCAATATATCTTATTAATTACCTTTGATATACCCATCAGATGTCTTAATGTATCCCTCAGATTTTGGATAAGCATCTAAGATTTTGGGAATACCATCGTTACCAAGACTAATTGATCTCCTTTGTCCAGACTGAAAGTATATTAACAGATTTCCCTTATTTGAGTCAATGGCAATTTTTTTAATCAGACTCCTTAAATGACTTCGAAGGCTGAGTCGCAATGTTAACAGAGCTTCACCATCAAGTTCTTTCATTCTCTTGTATAAGTCCCTGATATCTTTAAGCCGTTCTTCATGATTCTCTGTGTTTTGCTCCAATTTCTTAATTTCGGTATTAATATTTATTAATTCTTCGTCCAGAGATTTTTGGGTTTCGATATGTATGGAAAGAGTATGAGCTAAAATCTTACGCACATCTCTATTTTCAGTATCTCCAATTGTTTCATTTATTCTATCAATCTTTTCTTGGAGGTGTTGTATTTGACCTTTGATTTCCAGCTGCTTTTTTTGTTTAATACCTAGTTCTGTGGCTTTAATTTTATCATCTGTAATAATATCCTTAACCTGAAGTCCCACACAGTAGTTTAGTACATTTTGCTCTACAATATTGTATTTTAGTCTGCTCATCGTACAACCACCATCAATTTGTCTGAGCTCTTTATCACAGATGAGATATTGACCTCCTTTTGAAGTATAGCCTTTATTTTGAAACTGCATTGGAGAACCACAGGCTTTGCATACAGCCATATGACCAAAAAGATTACTCACCTTATCATTCCTTCCTCCTGATTGTGCCCTCTTACTTCCATTATCATCAATTAATGCCTGAACTTGATAGAATTTCTTTTCATTAACCACTACCGGATAATAATTTTGAATGGGGTCACCTTCCGGGATTCTTTTACCACCCACTATCACATGCGGCTGGTATTCGCCAATAACAGCTCGGTTATTATTCAGAATTTTTTCAATGTATGATTTTCTCCAACTCGGTGTGATGTTTTTCTTCCTTTTGATAGGGTTTAATGGGACAGTCCGATCTACTTCCTCTAATCTATTACTTGTTGGTTTCCAAAGGTCAGTTTGATTTAGTTCCCTTGCTATCCTGTTACTGCCTTTTCCCTCAAGTTTCA
>JBAQCQ010000017.1:0-103275 GCA_049294275.1 Bacteroidales bacterium | reverse complement strand
GGATAGAAGATAACAAAACCGGCCGCTTCAAGGGAAAGGGCCTCAACAGAGAGAAAGATGAAGAATTCACAGAAAACGCCGGCTTTACCGGGAAAAAAGTCTGATCCAATGAAGCCAGTACTTGTATCTGAACATGAGAATGAGGCTGTGGCCTTCATTCAGGAAATTGAGAGCGATTATCTGACCCTGGTAAGGTCAATAATATCGGAAATAAAGAACCTGGGCCTCACTCCTACCGAGACAATTGTCCGGGCGGTCCTGATCGAGGGTCCGGAGATCCTGAGAGGCAAATACGGCCAGTATGCTGAAAGGGATATTTCCCCGGGCTCAACTGATGCTGCAAAGGCCCAGATGCGTAACCTACATCATGAAGTCTTTGCAGGGTTCCTGCAGAAGCTGAATCCGTTCTTCGAAACCACTATCGGAGGGAAACCGGTTAAGAATCCGATGTTTCAGGATCTGATCACTTTTGATAAGGCACTGAGGCCTCTACTTCCGGAAGCAGGGAAAGAAAAGATCCGGGAGCAGTTCCGGGAATATATTTCTGATCCGAGGGTACTTAAAATCCGCAACGCATGTGCGGAAGCTGCAACCGGTTTACAGACCTTCTGGCAGGCAATGGTTAAAGCCGGGTATGCCTCGAGGTTTTTGATTGATTACTCTGAATCTGAGCACCCGGGCTGGATGATTGAGAAACAGGTTTTGAACGTGCTGTCAGGCTTCCTGACTGTTACAGGAGCAGACGGGCAGTATGTGATTGAACCCCGGCAGATGGATTTCACAAATGTTGAACTTGAAACAATAGATGACCATGGAACAGAATGAATTTGCTTTAGCAAACGCCACCCTCGAGAATGAGGTGAAACTTACCTGCGGCCTGGAAGAGACCCCTACAGGTAAAAGAATCCGGATGGAGTTCCGGAACCAGACAAACGGTCCGATGGCTATGAAGCTCCAGCTTCTGGACAACCATCTCAATTACACGATTGAGAGTAAGGATGAGGCAAACAGGTTGATTTCATACCTGATTGGCCTTACCAACAAAATGTGACCTTCTTTTCCTTTGATTACTTTCGAGAGGGCTCTGTCTTTACCCGCAGGGCCCTCTCTTTTTATGCTTGGATATCTTCATAAAACAACACTCTAGCGTATGTGCCGCTAGTTTGCCTGACCTTATCAGGTTGTTTTTCAGCGTATTCATATCTGTGATCAGGGAAATAGGAAACGGGCTGGAATTTTCACCTCTTCATGAAGGCTTTTCCAGTGGCCGGCTATGCCTGGCTTAGGTCGTCAGATCCAGGTGAAGTGAGAAATCCTCACATCACAATGATGTGACTTGAAATCATATCATCTGTGCAGATATGCGAACCGGTCTACTCAATTTTGGGGAGACCCCCTCGGGGAAATCCCCGAGGGCCGATATCGATTACTGAAAGTTAAGTAAACGGCTTAATCCTTCGGAAGGCTTCGGGAGCCTTATATAATTCCCCTCCATTGTTGTATATAATTCCCGGCGGAACATGCGAAGTGTATTATAGTAATACACTAACTGCCTTACACACTGCAATATACGACAAAGAAAGTTAATAATCACTATTGACATGAAACTATTTTTGCTTCATCTTTGACCTGATTTAGTGTTCATACATTTACTTTCGAAGAGGGGTTGAGGAGTTTACTGGTTACATTATCAACCCCTCTTTTATCCAAAAACGATTGAGAAATGATCCGATTACCACAGAGCGAATACGAATTTATCAACGTGCTCACGGCAGCTGCTGAGCTCGGAGCAAAAAAGGCCCTCATTGAGGCAGATCTGCTCCGACCTTATATCTCCCTGGCAGCTGCAAACCGTAAGTACGGAGAGGGTACTGTTGAAAGATGGTCCCAGGAAAGGCTCATTGAAGTCATACAGGACGGACCAGGTTCAAACTATCGCATCGACCGGATCCAGATTGAAGCTGTGGCAAAGACAGCGAACCGTCACACTTACATGAGTGTGCAGGAGAGGAATGATTTTCACCAACACAAACCTTAGATATGAAAAACGAAAGAGAAAACAATCAAAGTGCACCGGCTATGACCGGTTGCGTCACCGCTGAAACCCAGGTAAAGGACATTGTGCCCTCAGGACTGCTCGAGGATATCCGCACACTGCAGGTCATTCACAGCCGTCTGGAGGACTACAAAAAGAAGAAAGACGCTGAAGACGGGACCTGGGACACATTCTCAGAAGACGCCGGTAAGGCCATGGATCATGTAATGAATGCCATTTATAACATGAGCTCCATTGCCGGCCAGGAATTGGATTACAGTATCCTTAACCGTTGATCTGGGATCCATGGAAGCGAAAGCCAAATCTGTCATGCTGGCCTCTCTGAAGAGGGCCCTTGACACCCACCCTCAGGTATGGGACAATTACAAGAAGCTCGGAGAGACAGTCCTGAACTGCACTGAGTTCTTCCAGGATAAAACAATCCTCCTGAAGCAATCGGAGGGATTCGCAAAGAGTCGACTGGATATTGAAGTGATCTTCCGGGAAGAGAACTGGCCTGGTCTGCTAGAAGACTTCCAGAAGATGACTAGCATCATTGACGATGTGATCCATCTGCAGGAAGAGGCTTCAAGAAGTATAAATGATGTGATCCTAATCACCTCGGAGTTCCTTCTGGCCATGGAAGAGGATGAGGCTTAATAGGAGGATTTTCGTAACTTTGATATGAAAGTCACTAACTAAAAAACCAAAACCATGGATGCAGCAGCATTAAAAACCATTCTAGACCTGAAGGAACAGAATATGGAAATGAGGAGAGCAATTACCGATGCAACCGACATGCTTACCAAACGATGTAAGTTGAACGTTGATCACAAATACAAAGAACCCAGCATTACGCCCCTCATTACCGCAGTAAACCGCGCTGTGGCAGAGCTTAACAATAAAGCCAAGCCAGCTGCAGTAGAAGAATCGGATCCGATCTGAGGATCCTACCAGTAAGCCCGGGCGTCAGCCCCGGAGCTTTCCCCATATGTGTATCATTGTAATACACCCCTCCCCTCTCAAAATTGCTTATCTTTGTCCTGATCAATGGATCTTACCATGGAGATATTAAACGACCGGCACCAGGACTACAACCCTTACCAGGCATCCTGCTCTCACTGCAGCCAGGAGTTTAACTCCATTGACTTCACCTGCCGCGCCTTCCCTGGAGGCATCCCTGATGACATACTTAGCGGTGACAACAAACATGAGGCACCGGTGCCGGATCAGGGCAATGAGGTAATCTATTCAGCACGGAAATAGTTTTTAGGGGAATAGTAGACTTACATCTCGCCGTTTATCTTTTCCAGAAGAGCTTTTGCCTCCTTCATGGTAATAGGCCTGTCAGGGATCAGGTCTTTGCCGTCCTTCCCGGTCACTTCGGTTGTCTGACGGATTTTATATTCATCCGGGGCCTTATTTGTCAAGGTGAAAATGATGGCCTGTATATCCGGCTGGATATGCTTCTCGATCACGGTCCTTTCTTTGACCTTCGGTAAGGGCTTCCCGTCTGTTCCCGGTTTGCCAGCATCAACCATGACAGTGCGGATCTCCTGAACGGTGTAACCCCGGATCTTATTCATGAGAGAATTCTTTGCCTCCTTCACCACCAGATGATCATAATCCTCGCGCGCGCGCGTAACAGCGTCAGAAAAGTCAGGATGAGATTTAAGCCAGGCATAGTATGTTTCCCGGGTTATCCCTGACAATGAGCATAATTCTGCAATGGTATAGCAGTCTTTCTTAATGAGTGAACAGATTTGATCTACCAGCTTTTTAGTGTACTTTGCCATGATACAAACTTGGTTTAATCAGCAAGTTTCTTTTCCAGCTCTGCGATCCTCTCCTCCAGCTCCTCATTGCTTAATCCCTCAAACAGATCCTTGCCGCCCTTACCGGTGAGCTCATTGGTCTGCCTGTTCTTCCAGTTCTCCGGGTCCCGGTTGGTTTGGAAGTGGATAATCGCGGGAAGGCTGGGGATGATATGTTTTTTGATAACAGTCCGCTCCTTGATCTTTGGCGTTGTCTTGCCGTCGGGCCCCGGCTTACCTGAATCAATCATCACTGTCTTGACCTCCTCATAATCATAGCCGTTGATCAGCTTCACCAGGGATCTTTCACACTCAACCAGCGTTCTTTCAGCAAAAGTTTCCCTGGATTTCTTTATTCCGTGCGCAAACTCCGCAAACTCATTAATCCAATAATAATAACATCGTGCTGATATTCCGACATTTGCGCAGATTTCGGCAACAGTATAACTGTCTTCCTCTATGAGAGAGAAAATCTTATTTGCGATCTTTTCGGAGTATTTCCGGTTATACTTTGCCATGAAAACATGAAATTCGGGAACGCTCCAGTGTGTTCTAGGGTCAAATTTACCCGATAATTGGATTTAAAGCCAGCAGAACGGGTTCAGTTGTAAGAATCGTTATTGAATAATGGCCAAGGTATTGGCATAACTGGGGTTTCTCACAATTTTGTGAAGAACTCCCTTTCTCACGGAATCCTTATACCTTTGCGGAACCATACTCACATTCTCATGGAAAGAATAGATCTCATCTGTCTCAGGTGCGCACACTACACCCCTCTCGAGGGCGGATGTAAGGCTTTCCCCTTTAACGCCGGCGGGATCCCGGAGAAGATCCTACAGACAAACAGGCATGACAAACCACTGCCAGGGCAAAAGAATGACCTGGTATTCATGGATCAGGATCAGGCACCAGCTGCTGGGATTCCCGCCAGGTAAGCGCTATTTATCGTAGAGTCCCAGAAGGCACATTTGCTGAGTGCCTGATTGTCAACGAAGTCCTCTTTTCTTCTGTCGGTACCTATATGATTGCCAGTACTGGGCACAATTTCGTGCTCATTGAATCAGTGGACATTACACATGTTTTAAAAAAGACGTAACTTTAATAAGCCAAAAATGTAACATGATGAAGACTCTTCTTATTTCTCTGTGTCTTACTATGTTCCCCGCTGCCCTGTATTCACAATGTGATTGGGATAAAAGTAGCGGTGAAGATCCATTTACAGGGCTTGTAACGCGTGCAACCGTCTGGGAAAACATTGTTCGGTCCACAAGTGGTGGCGTGAGTTTTAAGATAGTAGAATTCCCCCAGGACACATCGATCTATCTGTATGTCAAAATAAGTTTGCCCCAGAACATGAACTCAATCAGATGCTTCAATGATGAATCTCAGATCCTGCTCAAATCGGGTGAAAATATCAAATCGCTGGACTTCGCAAATGATGAGGTTGATTGCGGGACCATACTGATCAACTCCTGCGAGCTGACGCCCGAAATGATTGAGTTTCTCAAACAGAATTCCATTGAGATGTTCAGGATAGTTTTTGCGGAAGGTCAGAAGGATTTCACTATCCTCGATCCGGACAGAAAGCGTCAACCTGAATATTATAAAAACAAGGCAGATTATTTTATCAGGACGCTGAAATGCTTTGAATGAAGCCAGCCTTTAATCACCCCTTATCAGGCCTCCGGAATGGTCCTCTTCAGGATCCGAGATGACACTGCACCGGCAGATTAAGCCTGTAACCTATTGATTACATGAAAGGGCAGAATGTTTACAGCCAGCGTCCAAAAATGCAAGAGCAGGACCATAAGTAATTGATATTCAGCCCTGCTCTTCGTGTATAAGTAGCCCCACCAGGAATCGAACCTGGATTTCAGGTTTAGGAAACCCGCGTTCTATCCATTGAACTATAGGGCCGCGCGTTTGCAGCCGCAAATGTATAGTATTTTTCGGTTATCGCAAAAATCAGCAACCGCCTGCGGGCTTCTTTTTGGCCTTCGAGGTGACTGGAGGCTTGACAGCCTTAACAGTCGGAGCTCCACCCTCTGCGGTCACAACCCCGCCACCACCAAGGGCAGCCGCTGCACTCTTGCGGAAGTCATACTTCGCGAACTCCTCGTTTGGGCTGGTAACCGAAGGCGCCGCAGGAGACAGAATATTACCAAACCAGTAGTTCAGTCCTCCCTCAAGCACGAAGTTGTTCTCATACCCCAGCTGCCTGGTTATCATCCAGGCCTGGTTGGCATAGACCGCACCGTTTGAATAAAAGACATTCATGTAGGCATCCTGGTTCAGGATATCAGTGTACTCATCTGCCAGCAGGTTGCTGAGCGGAATGTTTATTGCGCCGGGCATGCTGTATGCATCAAACTCCTCGGGTGTACGCACATCGATAAGACGAAGCGAGGGATCTTTCTGAACCAGCATGTCAGCCACCACATCGGGTGAGATGAACTGCACCCCTGCACCGGCTTCCTGGAGAAGCTCATCTGCGGTCAGCCGGAAGTGCTTTACACGGTCAGCCGGCACGGCTGCAATTATTATTCCGAGAGGAATGACTATGAATGCAAGTAATTTTAAAGGTTTCATAATTGATTTTTTTAATTCGTTACTGATCCGATCCAACCCGTCAACCTAACAACTGATCAGATGAAATGTTTATGATTCATACAGGGCGGGTCTGATCATAATCCTGTTAATGTTCAGTATTCTTCCCTCGGGAATTTCTTTTCAGCCCATTCGGCCACTGCAAACGTACCGATTGCAGCCACTATGAGCAGGAGGCCGAAGAGGCCGTCCTTCATGCCCAGGGCTTCACTGATCTTGGGTTCTCCGAGGTATTTTGCAAAATAAAGTTTCTCCCACCATCCGTAGGTGAATGCGAAGCCGTACACACCGATGAAAAGCCCAACGATGAAAATCATGGCATCAATCTTCCCGATGGCCGCACCGCAGAAACTTGTCCCGGGGCAGAAGCCGCCCATGATGAATCCGGCGCCCATGATCACTCCCCCGACGATGGCCGAGGTGAGATAAGTCGGATTGACATATATCAGGTCAAGGTCTACCCAGCCAAAGAGGCTCATGAAAAGCAGCCCCAGCATTGCCGTGAGGGCTCCGGTGAAGAATACCTTCAGTACTACGGCGTCATAACCGTAGAAGATGCCTGCCAGCTTACGGCTCGACGAGAAGCCGGAGCTCTCGAGTACCCAGCCGAATGCTATGCCTATGAAGAATGCGAGGAGAAAATTGGTGTTCTCCGATATGATCTCGTATGGTGCTAATGGTCCCATTGTTTTCTCCTTTCCTTTAAATCCAGTTTCGTCTGAAGAAGTACGCCAGTGCGAAGGCTGTTCCGAAAATTGCCATCATGGTGATGAAACCTCCCAGGGAGAGCACAGCCATTCCGCTGAGCGCTGAGCCGCTGGTGCATCCGCGCCCTATCTGTGAGCCCAGTCCGAAGAGGATACCCCCGGCAAGTGCAAATATCAGTCTGCGCTTTGAGGTAATTTTCGGCGAGTGCTCAACCTTAAGTTTCAGCCGCCCGGCGACCGCGCCCGACAGGAAGCCGCCGACGATCACGCCAAGCATTTCGAAGACAAGCCATGATCTCATGGGAGAGCCGCTGTGCGAATCGGCATACTCCGCCATGAATGGCATGGTGCTGACAGCATCACCATGCACTGCTTCAATGGATGTGGCTACGACGCTCTTTATAGCGCCGCTGGCACCCAGACCCCTCCCTGATACAAAATTTGCGGCAAGAAGAACGAGGCCCAGCAGAACACCGCCCAGGTACGGGTTGAGGTATCTTCTGCTCCTCTCTGTTGTTGGTTTATTGCTCATATGGTTTTGTGTATAATTATGATCAGTACAGCCACCGGCTCACCTGGCCGGCAAAGACGAAAACAAACCGGAATGCGAAGCTGCCCATCAGGACAAGCACTCCGGGTATAAGAGCGGGTATGTGTTTACCTCCCAGTTCCATCAGGTCAAGAACTCCCGGGATGACGATGCCGAGAATAACCACAAAGATCCAGAAGACCATTGTGTAGGGACCGCCAAGGAAAAGCCCGGCGGCTTCTATCTGCACCTGGGTGCTTGCAAGGAAACCCATGAACATGTGAACGATAAGGAAGAGCTCAACACCCAGAATGATCAGGTCAATTTTCGTAAACAGCAACCGCTCCTGCCTGTTCTTTGACGAGAGCACAATTGTGGCAGCTCCTGCGGAAAGGCCGGATGCAAGGAATAGCGGCCCGAGTACAGAGGTGTTCCACAGTGGCCGGGCATTGAAGGCCGAAAGCAGGATACCGGTATAAACACCGGTAATTATGGCAAAAATAAGTATAAGCCATGCCAGCGCCTTCTTGTGTTTGTTGAAGAAGCTCTCAAGACTTTTAAGCCATTCATACTTCCAGTCCCAATTCGGGAAAAACTCCCTGATGTGCAGGGCGCACCAGATGAATGAGGTGGTGGTTATCACCAGCAATGTCCATGCGCCCCATGACATGGGCGACTGAAGCCTGATGGTGGTATACAGCTGCCAGAAAAATGCTTTGTGATTCAGGTCATAGAACAGCGCTGCAAGCCCCAGTACGAGTGCAATGGGAGCAATGAAGGGCACCCTGCGCACGGCAGCGCGGTACTCATCCTCCTTACCCAGAAGGTAGTAGAGTGCTGCAAAGAAAAGCACCCCCGCCGCCAATCCTCCGAGGAAGAGATACAGGGGTATGGGCCAGTGCCATATATGAAGTTGCGGGTCAACCATCAGGTTCTCTCTTCCGCTGATAATAAGCTCTTCGTTCATCGTCTGCTCAGATTAGGAAATATAACTGTGGCCGGGTCCCGGCTTCGGGGATGAGTGTCTTGGACTTACGTTTCCTGAGGATAACGCTCACATCGCTGTTCGGGTCATTAAGGTCACCGAAGTACATGCATTTCGTCGGACATACTGCCACACATGCCGGTTTCATTCCCTCCCTGACTCTCTGGATGCAGAAGGTACACTTGTCGACGTATCCTTTGGGATGCGGGTAGCGGGCGTCATACGGGCATGAGGCAATGCAAGCCCCGCATCCGATGCACTTGCCGGGTTTGACAAGCACTATTCCTCCCTCGACTATATGGCTGGCGCCGGTGGGGCAGCATCTGACGCACGGGGCGTTGTCGCAGTGGTTGCATCTCTCTGACCGCAGTTCGATCTCAAGCTGAGGGTATGTACCATCCATCACCTCCACCACCCAGTCGCGGCAGAAGCCTATCGGCACATTGTTTTCTGTCTGGCATGCCACGACACAGTCGCTGCAACCGACGCATTTCTTTGTATCAACGGCCATTGCGTATCTCATGATACCACCTCCTCTCCGGCCAGGTCAGTGATAAAGGTCACGAAATTGCCGCGCATGCCTGTACCTCCCATGAGCGGGTCAACAAGCACTTTAGTTATAAGATTTGTGTCGCTGGCCCCCTTCCCGTAGCATCGTCGCAGTTTCTTCTCCTGGTGGCCAAATCCGTGAACCATGTAAACCGAGTCCCAGCGGATACGCTCCGTCACCCTGACCCTGATCGGAAACTCCGACTTCTTGCCGTCCTGGTTTAGCAGGTGAACGTACTGGCCCGTACTCAGGCCCCACTCCTTTGCCACACGCGGATTGACCCAGACGCTGTTTTCGTCCATCAGGTCAGTCAGGTTCGGGTTATTCGAGGTGCGGCTGAAGGTATGCATGGGTGCGCGTCCGTAGTTCAGGCGGTAGAAGCCGGCCGGTGGCTCCTCATGAGCAGTGTACTTTGGCATTGGGTCGAAGCCTGCTTCTTCCAGTGCCGTTGAATAGAGCTCTATCTTTCCGGTACCGGTGTAGAATTCCACGTTTTCATCAGGATAGAAATAGAGGTTGTCAGCAGTCCGGTCAAAGGTCTTGACACCAATCCTTTTCATCTCTTCGAGGCTGCTTCCAACCTGCTTCAGCTGCCAGTCAAGCTGGTCTTCAATATTCTCAAACGGGAAATATTCAATTACTCCCAGCCTCTTTGCAAGCTCCCTGGCCATATAGAATGCCGGTTTGGTGTTATGCGAGGGTTCAGCGGCCGGAGCCCTGAGAGCAATCTGGGGCTTCCTGTGCGGTCCGACCCGAAGATCATCATACCTCTCGAGGTAAGTGCACTCGGGCAATACCACGTCAGCCCATCCTGTAATCTCCATGGGCATTGTATCAACTACCACCAGTAGTTGAAGGGCCTGTATTGCCTTAAGGGTGTTCGCCTGGTTGGGGAGGGTCTCCATCAGGTTTGTGCCATTGACAATCCATGCCTGGAACTGGCAGTGACGGCTGGGGTCAGGGATAGTGGCATCACATACGCCGTTGGCCAGTACCGTGTCGGCAAGCTTGTATAGATCCGGAAATTCTGTTCTCCATGTTCTCTTTGGCGTTGGAAAGGCAGGGTGAGGCGGTTCGGGCAGTGCGAAGGTCTCGGTGCGGAAGAATCCGCCCCTGCGGCCCCATGAGCCAAGCAGTGCGTTAAGTATTGCCACCGCCCTCAGGCGCTGTGTGTCATCCCCGTACCACGTGACATGTCTTCCGGGATGCACTATGACTGCAGGTGCGGCATTGGCCATCTCGCGGGCTGTCTCGCGAATGACCGTGGGATCAATTGTAGTGATGCCGTAGGCCCATTCAGGGGTCATGTTTTTCACATGCTCCTTAAGGTACTCAAACCCGTAGGTGTATTTCTCAACATATGGCTTGTCATAAAGCTCCCCGGTGATGATGACGTTAATCCAGGCCAGAAGCAGTGCGAGGTCGGTTGCCGGTTTTATCGGCAGCCAGTATTTCGATTTCCCTGCGGCTGTGGAGAAGCGCGGGTCGACGGTGATGATGGTTGCGCCCTTGTCAATTGCGTCAGACATCTCCTGTACCTGTCCGTTGTGCATGTTCTCACCGAGGTGGCTTCCGATCAGGACGAGGCACTTTGTATCACGGATATCAAGAGGCTCCGGGCTGTCGAGAGCCTCCCCGAAGGTAGCCTGGAAGGCAACCTCGCGCGGTCCGCGGCACTGTGCATAGGAGGGCGCTGCTATATGCGGTGACCCGAGGGCACGCAAAAGGGTAGAGAAATATTTGCCACCCGAGCCGTGTGTGAAGAGTGCAATGCACTCAGGCCCGTGTTCAGCAGAGATTTTCTTAATCTTTTCGGCAATGTAATCAAAGGCTTCTTCCCATGTGGCTTCGCGGAAGCTCTGTTTACCACGCTCGTCAACGCGTATCAGCGGGGTACGGAGACGGTCCTCGTCATGATACATACCTACGCCTCCGGTGCCGCGCGGACAGAACCGGCCGTTGCAGTTGAGGTCCTCACTGTTGCCGATGATCTTCTTTATGGACCCCTTCTCGTCCTTATATACCCACCCGGCACACTTCCAGAAACATACCTCACAGTATGTCGGCGTACGGCCGGTGAGCGCGGCAAAGGTGGCCTTCTGCCCGTCAGTCATCTCTGAAGCCAGCAGCCTGAAACCGGCCGCCCCGGCCATGACCGCCCCTGCTCCAATGGCGGAGATCCGTATGAATTGTCTGCGTGTTGCCATTCTTTTAACTGTTTTTGCTAATATTTCAGAGCACTGTGCCGGCATGTCAGCTGATCTGTCTGCCGGTCACAATATGACAATGAGCGAAGGTACTGTTTTTAGAATAACAGTGTGATCAAGATGATTAATATGATAGTTAAAGAAGAGCAGCTAAACATCAGGCAAGCCTTTTGTACTTCATCCTTACCGGGCCGGCGTTGGCAGTACGTTTTCGGAAGTTCTCATCATACTCCGAGAAGCTTCCTTCGAACCAGACCACTTTTGAGTCGCCCTCAAAGGCAAGGATATGGGTTGCCACCCTGTCAAGAAACCAGCGGTCATGTGAAATAATGACGGCACAACCTGCGAAGTTGTCAAGCCCCTCTTCAAGGGCCCGCAGGGTGTTGACATCAATATCGTTGGTAGGCTCATCAAGCAGCAATACATTAGCTCCGCTCTTGAGCGTCAGTGACAGGTGGAGCCTGTTGCGCTCTCCGCCTGAGAGCACTCCGCACTTTTTCTCCTGGTCAGCGCCGGTGAAGTTGAAGCGGGCGGCATAGGCCCGGGCATTGACCGGCCTGTTGCCAACCATGACCTCATCAACACCGCCTGAAATAACCTCATAGACGCTCTTTTTGGGATCAATATCCGCATGGGCCTGGTCGACATAGCCCAGTGTCACTGTCTCGCCAACCTCAAAGGTGCCCCTGTCAACCTTCTCCAGCCCCATGATCATGCGGAAAAGGGTGGTCTTGCCGGCACCGTTGGGGCCTATCACCCCAACTATTCCGTTAGGCGGGAGATTGAACTCCAGGTCTTCAAAGAGGATCTTGTCCCCGAATGCCTTCGAGACAGCCTTTGCACGGATCACCTTGTCTCCGAGCCGCGGCCCGTTGGGGATGAATATCTCGAGCTTCTCCTCCTTCTGCTTCACGTCCTGGTTAAGAAGGTTCTCGTAAGCGCTGAGACGGGCTTTTGATTTGGCGCGACGCGCTTTCGATGACATGCGCACCCATTCAAGCTCATGCTCCAGGGTCTTGCGGCGCCTGACATTGCCCTTCTCCTCCAGCTCAAGCCTCTTCGACTTCTGCTCGAGCCACGAGGTGTAATTGCCCTTCCATGGTATGCCTTCCCCACGGTCAAGCTCGAGTATCCATCCTGCCACGTTATCAAGGAAATACCTGTCGTGAGTGATGCAGATGACCGTGCCGGCATACTGTTTCAGGTGAGTCTCAAGCCACTGAACGCTCTCGGCGTCGAGGTGGTTGGTCGGCTCATCAAGAAGCAGAACGTCAGGTTGCAGCAGCAGCAACCTGCAGAGTGCCACGCGGCGGCGCTCCCCGCCCGAGAGGATATTGACCGGTGTGGAGGGATCGGGGCAGTTCAGCGCGTCCATGGCTCGTTCAAGCCTGTGTTCAAGATTCCAGCCGTCGAGGGCTTCGATCTTCTCATGAAGCGCCGCCTGCCGGGCAATGAGCTTTTCCATCGCATCAGGATTCTCATATACCTCGGGCTCGCCGAAACGGAGGTTGATCTCTTCATATTCCTTTAATGCAGCAACCACATCGGCAGCTCCCTCCTCAACGACCTCGCGGACGGTGCGCCTGTCATCCATAAGCGGATCCTGCGGGAGGTGACCAACAGTGTAACCGGGTGAAAAAACGACTTCGCCCTGGTACTCCTTCTCTATCCCGGCAATGATCTTTAAAAGAGTCGATTTTCCCGAACCGTTCAGACCGATAATACCGATCTTGGCTCCCAGGAAGAAGGAGAGAGAGATATCTTTAATAACTTGTTTATGAGGCGAGTAGCTCTTGTTTACCCTGAACATGGAAAAAATGATCTTCTTGTCGTCGGCCATCTCTTGGTGTATTAGCGACGACAAAAATAATCATTTTGTCAGCCCGAAAGCAGGAGTGGAGCTTCTAAAGAGTACCTTAGGTCTTGGGGCAGCCTTTTTCAAACAGGGAGATCGTCTCCTGCTGCACCAGCACCCAGACAATATATACTCCCTTAAGGGTACCGATGGGAATGTTCAGGAGGCCGATTACCGCCATGACAAGCGTGAGTATCCTGGCCCATGGCTTGCAGGAGAAGAGACCCACTCCTCCGGCGATCATTGCTCCGCCGAAAAGCAGAAACATGACTACCAGTGGCGTTCCGACAATTCCCAGGACTTTTATTGCGGTCGGATCATCCACAAACTGATCAACAAAACCAAAGGCAAAGGCAATGGCCATCGCGATAATGACATTGATCGACCCGAAGACTATCTGAAGAATGGCCGCTACATTCACATGTTTCTTCATCCGGTTCTCTTCAACCGTTGTTGTTGCCTGTGATATTGTATTCTCTTCCATGGTATGATGTTTAAGGGTTTAACTGTTATCCGGATTAAGGACTCTAATTTATGAAAAATGTTGCACCCGCGTGAGCATACTATTTTTTTAACTTTGCCGTTTTACAGGAGAATATGAAAAAGAAACTGTTTTATATCGCCTGCCTGTTATTGATCGCATGTTCCTTTACCTCATGCGACATCCTCGGTGACGGATGCCAGACCTGCCAGACCGTCTCATATGAAAACGGCAATCCCATTGCATGGGGCACGGAAGCTGAATACTGTGACCAGGAGCTTCTTGCTATAAAAGCAATCGCCCCCACCACCGTCGGCGGTGTCACCACGAAGTGGGAGTGCTATTGACCATTCTCTTATGTATAAAATTTGCAGGCAGGAGTGACGCTGACCACGCTCTGGGGCTCAGTATCTGAACGTTAACATCTCCTATATAATTTGTTTAAAAGTTGTTGTTAATAAGTTGTTCTTAAAGTTGAAACTTGAGAAAAATTTATTTAATCTTGTTAGCCCTCGCCGGATAACTTTACGCTGAGTTCGGAACATTAACCCCGGGTTCACTTTATACACGATGCTGAATATTACAGGCAAAAGGATTGCGATAGTCGAAGATGATGCCGCATCCCTGAGGTACTACGAAACACTGCTGAAGGAGACCGGCGCAGAAGTCTCCGTTTACCGCAACGGTAAGGAGTTTGTTGAAGCCATCACCACCGGCAGGGCCCAGTTTGACCTGGTATTCATGGATTTTCTTGTTCCCCTTATCAACGGAATAGACTGCACCAGGGCATTCCGCCAGGTGAACCGGTCGGCGCCGGTGATACTGATCACCGCCTACTACTCCGAGCAGACCAAGAATGAGGCGTATATAGCGGGATGCACCGAGTATAACCTCAAACCCGTCTTTCCTGACAAGATCCACCTGATCCTCGAGAAATATCTCGCCCCGCGGCCTGCGTACCAGGCGTACGATTGACAGTCTTCAGTCTACAGTCGGCAGTCCAGACTGGCGACTGGCGACTGCCGATTGCCGGTTGGATCTACTGGCTCATTACCACATATTTGGAATAAAGATCTGAGAATTTTACATTCAGTTCCTCTGCCAGCTCAGTCTGCCCGTTGTCATAGCACATCTGCATGACGGGTGACACCATCTGAAGACCGCTGGCGATCTCCGACATGGCATAATTCCTTACCGAGGGTTTCTGATCAAGCAGGTATCCTGTCCGGGTGAGGTAGTACTCAGAAAACTCCCGTGCAAGCGTTGCCGCCTTCTCGTTGTCGCCTGCAGCGAAGCAGGCCGAGATAGTCTCTGCAAAATAGAAGTCATAGCGGAGTTTTGAGACGGGGAAGAGCTCAAGGCACCTGTCAATGACCTCCCTGGCCCTGGCAGTGTCACCCTGTGAAACCAGCGCCCTGGCCAGTCTTGCATGGTTGAGACGTGCCCCGATAACTGTCAGCGTCCGTGAGTGGTAATAATCGATATATACATCCGGCTCGGCAGCACCCCTCCACATAAAGCGGTTCATCATGTTATCATAGAGGATCTCCGTGTCAATTCGCCCGTACTCAACCCATCCCTTATTGACCCCCTTCACCGGTACCAGCCGGTAGGCCAGTCCCTCAAGCTGGAAATACTCCTCCAGGCCGAGTGCGTCATCATGCATGCCGGCCACAAAGTAGACGGGCCTGTCCCAGTCGTTATGGGCAAGCAGATCAAGCACCAGGAGCTGGCTCTTCATAATCCATGAGCCCTTCAGCTTAATGTCGATATAGGGCACAATCTTGTCTGCATCCTCAGGCCTTACCGTTCCGTTGGCGATCACTTTGGCAGCATCAACGGGCAGGCGTATGGTGCGGGTGGGGATATAATAAATTTCTTCGCCGTACATCTTAAGCTTTGACACATCGCTTCCGCTGCCAATGAATTTCATCACCTCCTTTGCACTGGCAGGCTCACTTACACGCTCATAGACCGCCACCTGGTTGTTGACGCCGTCATAGTACAACGATTTCGGGAGGCTTACCGGAAGCGGTTCGGACTCGTATGCCTTCATCTTCATCTGGTCAATATACCAGTCGGTATTGAGGAGCATCAGGTTGCATACGCGCACGTCAGTGCGAATCCCTTCCACCTCCTGGGCATACCAGAGAGGGAAGGTGTCATTGTCGCCTCCGGTGAAAATTATCGCCTGCGGCTTGCAGGTGTTGAGATAGTTATATGCGACGTCCCTCGCAAGATACCTTCCCGATCTGTCATGGTCGTCCCAGTTTTCGGCGCCCATTACTGCAGGGACCGCCGCAAATGTCAGAACCGAGGCCACAACGGCAGCAGGCGTTTCACCTGCAGCCTTTCGCAGCAGTTCAAAGAGAGCCAGCACACCCAGCCCGATCCAGATGGTAAAGGCATAGAACGAGGCTGCATAGGCATAATCACGTTCGCGAGGCTGATTCGGATACTGGTTGAGGTAAACGACGATGGCTATTCCTGTCATCACAAACAGCAGGAGAACGATCCACCAGTTCCTGATATCGCGGTTAAAATGCCAGAGGAAGCCGATGAGACCCAGCAGGAGCGGCAACAGGAAATAGGTATTCCTTGATGGTGCGTTCTTCATGTCATCAGGCATCCCCTTCAGTGTCCCCACTCTTGGTCCGTCAAGAAAATCGAGACCGGTAATCCAGTTGCCTTTTACCGTCCCGCCGTCGCCCTGAATATCGTTCTGCCGTCCGCTGAAGTTCCACATGAAATACCTGAAGTACATAAACCCGAACTGGTAGCGGAAAAGGAATTTGAGATTCTGCCCGAAGGTGGGCACACGCAATGTTTCCGGATCTCCCGTCTGCGGATTTGTGACCTTTACAGGTTTCCCCCTGCCACCGGTATATTCTTCGTAAATCCTTACGTGATCAGGTGCATCACTCCACATCCTTGGAAACACCGTGGTAAACCGTTCATCATATTCGCGCTTTGTCTCACGGTTGGTGATCACATATTTTCCGTCAACCGGATTATAGGTCGGCTTGCCCTTGACATAATCTGTCACCGGGGCATTGTAATACGGGCCGTGGAAGAGCGGACGCCGGCCGTACTGCTCGCGGTTGAGATAGTACAGCAGGGCGAATGGATTGGAGGGGTTGTTTTCATTCATGGGAGTGTTCGCCGTCGACCTGATGACTATTACCGCGATGGATGAATACCCTATTACGATCACCAGCATGGCTGTCATGATTGTGTTAAGCACAACCCTGTTGCGTGTTGAAATGTACCAGGCGCCATAAATGATGGCTGCAAGGATGGCAATGTCAGCAATGACTGATCCGGTGAGCAGCCATATGCCGGAGAGAAGCAGTGTCAGGGCGGCCAGCAGGAAGCCCCGTCTGCCCTCCTGGTGAGTGAATGAGTACCACACCGCCAGCAGAAGCGAAGCAATCAGCAATGCCAGGTGAATGTACATCCCGCTGTTGAAAGGCATTCCCAGGCTGTTGACAAAGAAGAGCTCAAACCGCGAAGTAACGGTGAAGATGCCGGGTATAATGCCGTACATGACCAGAACAAGTATAATCATTGAAACGGCCAGGGATGCGGCAAATCCTTTCCATGAAAACTCATACTTGCGGAAATACCATACAAATACAATGGCCGGGATGGCGAGGAGGTTAAGCAGGTGCACTCCTATCGACAGCCCTATCATAAAAGCAATCAATATGATCCACCTGTCTGCGTGAGGTTCGTCAGCCACATCCTCCCACCTGAGCATGGCCCAGAAGACCACGGCGGTAAAGAGTGATGAGGTGGCATATACCTCCCCCTCAACAGCCGAGAACCAGAAGGTATCGGAGAAGGCATAGGCCAGGGCTCCCGTCAGTCCGGCGCCCAGAACAGCTATGATCCTGCCGGTGGTATAGTCCGACTCCTGCTTCAGGAGGATCCTGCGTGCAAGATGGGTAATGGTCCAGAAGAGGAAGAGTATCGTCAGGGCGCTTGCCAGTCCTGACATCGCATTGACCATCATCGCAACCTTCGTGACATCACCGCCGGCGAAATCAGCAAAAAACCTTGCCACAATCATGAAGAACGGGGCTCCGGGCGGATGACCGACTTCAAGCTTGAAGGCAGAAGCGATGAACTCCCCGCAATCCCAGAGACTGGTAGTCGGCTCGATAGTCATGAGGTATGTCACGGCGGCAACAGCAAAGGCTGTCCAGCCGAGTATGTTATCCCAGAGCCTGTATTTCTTTATCATGACAGTGTGTTTTCCGTTCCCTTTATATTCCGCACGAAAATAATAAGATTTTGCGGTGAAGCCGAAGATATTGGCCAATTTTGGTATTTTTGGACAAACTGCCCTGCATGAGAAAAAGCATTATTATGCTCTTACTAAGCCTGATGACGGCAGTAAATGCCCTGGCACAGTATTATGAAACGGGGCAGGATCCGGCTTCGCTCAGATGGCGTCAGATTAATACTCCTCACTTCAGGCTGATCTTTCCGGAGGACTTTGCTGTAGCGGCGGAGAGCTACGCCCTGCTTCTTGAGCAGTCATATGACAGGTTGTCACTTCTTTATCCCGACGCCAGATCGAGGATCCCCGTGATCATTCACAACCACTCCATGTCATCCAACGGTTATGTAAGCTGGGCCCCCCGAAGGATGGAGCTCTTTCCACTCCCCGGACAGGACAACCTCCCGATGTGGCCTGCGGAACAGCTCGCCGTGCATGAGGCTGCGCACGTGCTCCAGCTCTCCTCGCTCAACGGAACGGGTTTGGGCAGGGCACTGTGGTACCTTCTCGGTGAACAGTCGGTCGGCCTCAGCGCAGTGAGCATACCCGTGTGGGCATTCGAAGGCGATGCCGTATATGCCGAAACAATCTCGGGAATCTCGGGCAGGGGACGCAGCAACGCCTTCACACAGGGAGCCAGGGCATTGGCAACCGGCCCCCGGGGGATTTACGGATATGATAAAATGCTCTCCGGCTCATACAGGAACTTTACTCCTGATCACTATGTCTTCGGATACCTGATGATGAACCACCTGCGAAACACCGACAGCACAGTATGGACCAAAACCATCAGGAAGGTTTCATCAGGCAATCCCTTCAATCCGGTAAACCACAGCCTTAAAAAGGAGACCGGGCTGACGAAACAGAGGCTGTACAATTCGACTTTTGCCTCACTCAAAAGATCATGGACAGAATTTGAGGCGGAGGGGGTGAGAGAATACCAGACTCTCAGCTTGAGCAGGAAAGGAGATTATGTCAGCCACTTCTCCCCGCACAGGACTGATGACGGAAAAATTATATCGCTCAGGACCTCACTTTCGGATCCTTCACGGTTTGTAATCACCGATCCTGATGCAGGTACAGAACATGTCCTGACCACCACCGGTTACATATATCCCTATATATTCTCATACTCAGCCGGTACTATAGTGTGGGCTGAACTGCACCCTGACATGAGATGGGATAACCGCGAATATTCGGTGATAAAGCGGATGGAGGCAGGTGGCGGTGCCGTCACACAGCTGACTTACCGGACCAGGTATACTGCACCGGACCTGTCTCCCGACGGGAAAACCATAGTAGCTGTCTCAACAACGCCTGAGCTGCACTGTTCGCTGGTCTTCCTCGATGCCTTTACCGGGGAGGTGCTGATGGATGTGGTACCGCCTGACAGCCTTATCCTTCAGCGACCGGCATGGTCATCTGACGGCCAGGCGGTGACTACGGTCACCCTGAGTCCTGCAGGAGAGGGAGTAAGAACATACAGGCCGACCGGCAAGAGATGGGTTACTGACATGCCTGAAAGCGCTACCGACATAATACAGGCGGAGATCCACGGCAACACGCTCTACTTTCTGGCGCAGGGCGACGGTTCAGACAACATCTACCGCCAGACTGATGACACAGTCATCACCCGCGTGACCGGATCCCGTTTCGGGATATCAGGGTTCTCAGTCAACAGTGACGAGATACTCTTCTCCGACTATTCAGCAGACGGGTTCATTATTTCCGCGGAGAATGCAGCGACCACAGCCGGACCAGCCGGAAGCGGCATGCACGGAGTCATCCCTCCTGTTGCTCCAATGCCACGTGCCGGAAGTAACAGTGAGGAGCCCGCCCCTTTCAACCTGGTGTCAAAACCCTACTTCAAGGCAGCAACGCTGTTCAACTTCCACAGCTGGTTCCCATTCTACGCCGACATTGATGAGCTGAAAACCGATCCCACAGCCTTGAATCCGGGTCTCACACTGATGTCACAGAACCACCTGAGCACGATGATAACCAAGGTCGGCTATGAGTATTCAGGCGGCAGGCACTATATCCATACAGGCATGAAATGGAGCGGATGGCACCCGGTGATAGATGCGGATCTGACCTGGGGGGGCGACCAGGTGGTTTCAAAGGACACGGTCACACGCCCGTCTCCCGCCGGTCTTTCAAACAACCTCAGGCTGAACATCAACGTCTATGACCAGCTGTGGTTTGCATACGGCAAGTTCAGGCAGCTGCTAATGCCTGCCCTGTACTTGAGTTTTCAGAACAGGTATACCTGGGTGGCTGAAGAAAACAGCTATGACAGGGACCTTGTCTTCCTGACCGGAAGGATTTATTTCTCAAATACCTTCCGTGTGGCATACCGTGATATAAATCCGAGATGGGGACAGGTCATCGACCTGAGGATAACCTCTGCACCGTGGGACAGTGACCTGTATGGAAACCGACGGTTTGCCAGGGGAGTGTTCTACTTCCCCGGTCTGGCCGCCAATCACAGCCTCATTCTGAAAGCCGGATATGAAAACCAGGCGCCTGCAGGGAAATATGTCTTCGGCAATACGACTCCCTGGCCCAGGGGCCATAAGGGCAACCTGGTAGCAGAAAAACTCACCTCATTCTCGGCTGACTACACGATGCCGCTCCTCTACCCCGACCTGGCCGCAGGCAGCCTGTTATACCTGAAGAGGATCAGGGGTTCTCTCTTCTGTGACCACAACAGGGGATGGGGTATATTCGATTTCGACAGCAGGACTTTCTCCCGTGCCGCAGCCGACTTCAGCTCCTTTGGAGGAGAGTTGCTGGCTGATTTCTACGTTCTGAGGTTCCCGTTTGAATTGAGCGCGGGAGCCGGCGCCGGATATATTCCCGGTGAAGAAAGGTTCTTCGTTAAAGGTGTCTTCTCAGTCAATATCTACGGAACCGTCCTGGGAAGAGAGCGCTGACCCCACCCGGAGCAAGGAGTACCCTCAGAGGGCTGACCTCATCCGAAGCACGGAGTATGCTCAGAGCGCTGAGGCATACTTCCTGATCATCTCCCACGCCTGCAAAACATGTCTCTCAGTCACGTTTGTCTGAGCCGTGACCATTCGCAAGGCGTATTTTCCGTCTATTTTTGTGTGGGTAAGATAAAGCTTCCCGGTGTCGTTGAGAGCATGATTCAGCTTCTCATTCATCCTGTTGGCTTCCGTGTCGCTCATCCCCTCCGGCAGATAGCGGAAGCATACCGTGTTCAGCGGCACCGGAGCCAGCAGCGCAAAGTCCTTCTCCGCCTCTATAAGCCCCGCAAGCATATGAGCCAGCCTTATATGTTCCCTGATCTTTGCCTGCAGCCCTTCAACACCGTAGGAGCGTATGACGGCCCACAGCTTCAGCGCCCTGAACCGCCGGCCCAGGGGTATGCCCCAGTCGCGGTAGTCGTTCACCTGCCCCCTGGTTCTCGTTTTAAGGTATTCCGGCAGTATTTCGAAGGTCCTTATCAGTGCTGCCGCGTCCCGCACAAAATATGCCGAGCAGTCGAAATTGGTGAACATCCACTTGTGCGGGTTGAAGACGAGGGAGTCGACATATTCAATGCCGTCGGCCATCCATCTCATCTCCGGCAGGAGAAGAGCGGTGCCGCCCAGCGCAGCATCGACGTGCAGCCATATGGCATGCTGCCGGCATATCTCTCCGACAGCCCGCAGGTTATCAATGGCAGTGGTGCCTGTTGTACCCATTGTTGCCACCGCACAGCAGGGAATGAAACCTGCGGCGCGATCATCTTCCACTGCTTTTCTCAGTGCGTCCGGATCTATCGAATAGTCTTTTCGAACCGCGATCTTCACAAGGTTCTCCCTCCCGAAACCTGCCACGCCGGCTCCCTTTTCGACGGACGAGTGGGCCTGGGAAGATGCATAAATGCGCAACCTGCCTGCGAAGTACAATCCCTCCCTGTTGGATCTGTAATCAGTGACACGCTCGCGGGCCGTGATCAGGGCAGCAAGGGTGGCTGACGAGGCGCTGTCATGTATCACCCCCTCAAACCCTTCCGGCAGCCCGGTCATCTCACGCAGCCACTCCATCATCCTCTCTTCGAGCTCAGCGGCCGCCGGGGATGTCTCCCATATCATGCACTGTGCCCCCAGGGCGGCGGTGAGCATCTCGGCAAGCACGGAAGGCGGACTGCTGTTTGCGGGGAAATAGGCAAAGAAATTGGGACTCTGCCAGTGAGTGATTCCAGGCATGATGATTTTTTCGAAATCCTTCAGAAAGAGATCAAATGAATCACTACCAGTGGGAGGGATAGGGGGAAGGGCGTTTTTTATGTCACCCGGCGCGACACGTGATTTGACCGGGTACTGTTCTACGGTTTCAAAGTACCGGGCAATCCATTCTACAATCTCGTGGCCGTTCTTCCGGAACTCGTCACTCTCCATCATCTTCAGTTTTGGATGACAGAGTCTGCAAGAAGGATGATCCTGTTTTTCTTCACCTCGATCACACCGCCGGTGATCTCAAACCTCACCTCCTTCCCCTCGTCGTCGGCAATGATCACATGACCGGGCCCGAGGGTTGAAATGATGGGAGCATGGTCCTTCAGAACCTGGAACGATCCCTTTCTGCCCGGCACTCTCACTGAGCGCACCTCTCCCGAATAGATGCCCTTGTCAGGTGTGATTATCTCGATCTTCACGTCTCTGCTGGTTTGGATTTACCTGCTCTCTGCAATCAGCTTCTCACCCTTTTCAATGGCGTCTTCGATGGTTCCCACAAGCATGAAAGCCGCCTCGGGATACTGGTCGACGGCGCCGTCGATGATCATGTTGAATCCCCTTATGGTGTCTTCTATTGAGACAAGCTTACCGGGAATGTTGGTGAACTGTTCGGCAACATGGAACGGCTGTGAGAGGAACCTCTGCACCCTGCGGGCGCGGTGCACCACCAGTTTGTCCTCTTCGGAGAGTTCATCCATGCCGAGGATTGCGATGATATCCTGAAGCTCATTATATCTCTGCAATACCTCCTTCACCCTCTGTGCGCAGAGGTAGTGCTCCTCGCCCACAATCTCAGGGGTCAGAATCCTTGAGGTTGAGTCAAGCGGGTCAACGGCAGGATAAATACCCAGCTCAGATATCTTGCGGCTCAGAACGGTTGTGGCATCGAGGTGTGCGAATGTCGTCGCCGGTGCGGGGTCGGTAAGGTCGTCAGCCGGCACATAGACAGCCTGCACCGAGGTGATTGAGCCGTGACGCGTCGAGGTGATCCGTTCCTGCATCATCCCCATCTCTGTGGCGAGGGTAGGCTGGTAGCCCACAGCCGAGGGCATTCGCCCGAGCAGTGCAGAAACCTCTGATCCGGCCTGGGTGAAACGGAAGACGTTGTCCATGAAGAAGAGTATATCCCTTCCAGTGCCTTCGCCTTCACCGTCACGGAAGTATTCGGCAACGGACAGACCTGAAAGGGCCACGCGAGCGCGTGCCCCGGGAGGTTCGTTCATCTGTCCGAAAACAAGTGCCAGTTTCGACTCCTTGAGAACTTCGCGGTCAACGAGATTAAGGTCCCAACCGCCCTGTTCCTTGTTCTCCATGAACGCCTTGCCGTATGAGATGACATTTGCATCAAGCATCTCGCGTAAGAGGTCGTTCCCTTCCCTCGTTCTTTCACCTACCCCGGCGAAAACGGAGAGACCCGAATAGGCCTTTGCGATGTTATTTATAAGCTCGAGGATGACAACTGTCTTGCCCACACCAGCACCGCCAAAAAGACCAATCTTTCCGCCTTTGGAATAGGGTTCGATCAGGTCAATGACCTTAATGCCTGTGTAAAGCACTTCCTTATCGGTTGAAAGATCTTCATATCGTGGCGGCTTCCGGTGAATCGGATAACCACCCTTTTTGTCCAGGGGTCCGATACCGTCAATAGGCAATCCGGTTACGTTCATGAGCCTGCCCCGTATCTGTTCTCCCACCGGCATTATAATCGGAAGGCCGGTTGCCACAACCTCCATTCCCCGCTGCAGTCCGTCGGTCGAGTCCATGGCTATTGCCCTGACAGTCTTTTCACCGATGTGCTGCTGGCACTCCACTACGAGGACCGAACCGTCGTGGCGCGTTATCTCAAGCGCGTCAAGTATGTTGGGCATCTCTGTCCCTGCCGTTTCAAAGGTAACGTCAACCACCGGTCCGATGACCTGGCTTATCACTCCTGTTTTCTTTGCCATCTCTGTGACTTAATATTTCAATGTTTTTGATAGTGTCCGTTCTTTCTGACCATATGTTCCGGAAACCCTTTCTATTTCACCCTCCCGATTAGGTTCACCGCCATCTGTTTAATCTCTTTCTTGCGTTCGGCATTGACCGATACCTGGTCAAGCGCCTGGAATGACCTGTTGAAGTAGTCGTAGGCAAGGTTCTCGGCATGCAGCCGTATCTCCAGTTCATCATAAACTGCCCTCACGGCCTTTACCTTCTCATCCGGGTCCTGGTCTCCGGCCTCCAGCAGTTTTTTCAGCCGGCGGAGCTTTTCTCCTCCGGCCATCTCCAGCGCTTTCACAAGGAGGTAGGTCTTCTTGTTTGCCACAATATCGCCTCCCGTCTTCTTCCCGAACATCCTTGTATCGCCATAGGTATCGAGAACATCGTCCTGTATCTGGAAAGCTATTCCCAGACACCTGCCGGACTCATACAGCAGATCCTGGTCTTTGTCAGATGCTTCTCCGATAATTGCACCTGTTTTCAGTGAGGCTGCGATCAGCACCGCTGTTTTCAGTTCAATCATCCGGAGGTATTCGGCCTCTGATACAAGGCCTTTCTTTTCGTAGTCAAGGTCCAGCTGCTGGCCGGTGCAGACCTCTATGGCTGTGCGGTTGAAGAGTTTCAGGGTCTTCGCCAGCACCTTTTCGGGTGCCTGACCGATACATTCCGTTGCCACGAAGGCCATCACGTCGCCCGAGAGGATTGCCTGGTCATGGCCCCATTTCGAGTGGACCGTCTGGGATCCTCTCCGGAGGTCAGCATTGTCGATTATGTCGTCGTGTATAAGGGTGAAGTTATGGAAAACCTCAATGCCCACTGCCGGCATCACCGCCTCATCGATCTTATCCTTGAAGAGGTTGCATGCCAGCAGGCACATCACCGGTCTCAGCCTCTTTCCCCCGATACCGAGGATGTACCTCACGGGGGCAAAGAGCTTGTCAGCCTCGGCTGATATGCCCAGGCTTGTGATGGCCTTGTCAGACAGTTCTCTCAGATAATCGCCTGTGAACATTTTACTTTTCGTTAACCGTTAAGTGCTTCCGCGCCGCTGACCACCTCAAGCAGCTGGTTTGTGATGGAGGCCTGGCGGGCCTTGTTGTACTGCAGGGTAAGTTCCCTTATGAGATCGGTGGCGTTGTCGGTTGCCTGGTGCATGGCCGTCATCCGCGCCCCGTGCTCTGCAGCAAATGAATCAAGCAGCGCCTTGTAGAGCTTTATGCGCAATGTCTTGGGAATCAGTTCCCCCACGATGCTTACCTGGTCGGGCTCATAGATGTAGTCAGCGGAGACCGTCGCCCCGCCGCTGGAGGCTTCGACTGAGACTGGCAGGTACATCTCCTCTGTGAGTTTCTGCACGGCGGCATTCCTGAACTGGTTATAGACAATTTCGATAGTGTCAAACTCGCGTGTCAGGTAGAGATCCGTCAGCCTGTCAGCGACCCCGGACACTCTTTCAAATGAGAGTCCGGTATAGAGATCGCTGTGATCTTCAAGTATATTGCATTTCAGCTTTTTGAGGACGTCATTGCCCTTTTTCCCCACAGGCATGAACCAGAGGTTGCCTTTGCGCATCTGTTCACCGTATTTCTCGGTCATCAGGCGCCTGACATCCCTGATAACGTTGGCGTTGAATGCCCCGCAAAGCCCCTTGTTTGAGGTGACTACCACGATCAGGGCCCTGCCGTTAACGCTTCTCCTTGGGGAATAAATGTTTTCTGTCTCCGTGTCTCGCAGGGCGGCGTTCAGCCCCGCCTGTATCTCATTGAGCTTGCTTGCGTAGGGTCTGAGCCGCACTATGGCATCCTGTGCCTTGCGCAGCTTGGCCGCCGCCACCATCTTCATTGCTGAAGTGATCTGGCGGGTTGATTTCACCGAGCTGAGCCTGACCCTTATTGCCTTTAGGTTTGCCATCTTAATTAACTTGAATAAATGCTACTTCGACGAATAACGGCCTGCAAAATCCGCTGCCGCAGCGTCAAGTACATCTGTAACCTCATTATTTATTACGCCTTTGCTGATAGTTGCTAGCACATCTGCATGGTTGCTGCGAAGGAAAGCCAGGAAGTCATTCTCAAAGTCCTTCACCTTGTTAACCGGCACACTCTTCAGCAGCCCCTTTGTTCCGCAATAGATGATAGCAACCTGTTCTTCCACCTTCATCGGTGAGAAAAGGTTCTGCTTTAGTATCTCGACGTTCTTTGACCCCTTATCGAGGACGGCAAGGGTTGCAGGGTCAAGGTCAGACCCGAACTTGGAGAACGCCTCCAGCTCGCGGTACTGTGCCTGGTCAACCTTCAGGGTGCCGGCGACCTTTTTCATCGATTTGATCTGGGCGTTACCGCCTACCCTTGATACGGAGATCCCCACGTTTATGGCAGGTCTGATGCCGGCATTGAAGAGGCTCGACTCAAGAAAAATCTGTCCGTCAGTGATGGAGATCACGTTTGTGGGGATGTATGCCGATACGTCTCCCGCCTGTGTCTCGATGATGGGCAGGGCAGTCAGTGACCCACCGCCTTTGACAAGGTGCCTGATTGATTCGGGAATGTCATTCATTCGTTGTGCCACCTCATCTGATTCAATGATCTTGGCAGCTCTCTCGAGGAGGCGTGAGTGGAGGTAGAATACGTCGCCCGGATATGCCTCGCGGCCCGGGGGGCGGCGGAGCAGCAGCGACACTTCGCGGTATGATACGGCCTGCTTCGAGAGGTCGTCATAGATGATCAGGGCATCACGGCCGGTGTCACGGAAGAACTCGCCAATGGCCGCTCCCGCAAAGGGTGCATAGAACTGTGCAGCAGCTGAGTCGGCCGCGGTGGCGCTGACAATGACGGTGTAATCCATGGCTCCGTAACTCTCAAGTGTCATGGCAATGTTAGCCACGTTTGAGCCCTTCTGTCCTATTGCAACATAGATGCAGTAGACCGGTTTGCCCTTGTCATATTCGCCCTTCTGGTTCAGAATGGTATCAACCGCGATGGCGGTCTTGCCGGTCTGGCGGTCGCCGATGATCAGTTCGCGCTGGCCGCGGCCGATCGGAATCATGGCATCGATGGCCTTCAGCCCGGTCTGAACGGGCTGCTTCACCGGCTGCCTGAAGATGACCCCCGGCGCCTTTCTCTCAAACGGCATCTCATAAAGCTCTCCCGCGATTGGGCCGCGGCCGTCAATGGGAGCGCCAGTGGTGTTGATCACCCTGCCGAGAAGACCCTCGCCGACCATTATCGACGAGATACGGCCTGTGCGGCGAACAATGTCACCCTCCTTTATCTTGTCAGAGGCACCAAGGATAACGGCACCCACGTTGTCCTCCTCCAGGTTGAGAACAATGCCCTTGATACCTGACTCCACAAACTCTATCAGTTCATTGGAGCCGACATTCATCAGGCCGTATATGTGAGCAATGCCGTCACCAACCTGGAGTACCGTTCCCACTTCCTCGACATCAATGGCCGTCTTTACTCCTTCAAGCTGCTGCCTTAAAATCTGTGATACCTCTGAAGGTTTAATATTAGTCATATCTCTAAATCTTATAAACTATTCTTCGGCATACGCTGCCAGTGAAAATTCCTTTCTGTATTTGTTCAGCCTGCTCCTGACGCTTGCATCAATATAGGCATCGTCCACCCTCAGGATGAAACCCCCGATCAGTGAGCCATCAACCTGTTCGATGTATTCGATGCTGCCCTTCCCCTTTCCGGCGATAAGCTCTGCCAGCTCTTCCTTCAGGGTGCCGCTCACGGGAGCGGCTGTGGTTATGGTGACCTGCCGTATTCCGCGGTGACGGCGCGTAAGATCAATGAAGTTTCTGGCAGCTGCCGCCAGGTAGGCTCCGCGGCCATGGCCGAACATCAGCCCGATAAACCTGACTGTAAGCTTGTCAGCGTCATCGCCGGCAAGGGCCAGGATGACCTCCTTCCTCTTCTGCTGGGGAATCACGGGGTTGTTTATGACCGTCTTAACATCATCCATCGAGCAAAGGAGACTCACTGCCTTCATGTCACGGTATATGGTGTCCACGGCGCCGTTGTCAAGGGCGAGTTCAAAGAGCGCCTTCGCATACCTGACCGCTATTTTGCTTGAGTTCATAGGGTCAGTTGCGGTTTGCTTCGATCTCTTTGATGTATCTTTCGATCAGCTTCTGCTGTTCGGCATCGCTTTTAAGGGTCTCTCCCACAACTTTTGACGCCACCTCAATGGCAAGCCTGGCTACCTCACGTTTCACCTCCGTTATGGCTGTGACCTTCTCGCGTTCAATGAGCTCCCTGGCTCTCCTGACAAGCGCATCCGACTCCGACTGGCTCTTCTCCTTGGCCTCAGTCATCATGTGGTCATAGGCTATCCTCGCATCGCGAAGAATCTTGTCTCTCTCCTCACGGGCCTTGCGCAGAATGATCTCATTGTCAGCCTGAAGCACCTTCATCTCCTCGCGGGCCTTCTCAGCTGAGTCAAGAGCATTGCGGATCATATTCTCTCGTGTACTGACAGCATTCATGATCGGTCGCCATGCAAATTTCCAGAGAAGGAAAAGCAGCATGAGAAAAATAAGTGTTGTCCAGAAAACGGTTCCGATGGCCGGACTGGCGAGACTGGTTTGCAGTAACATATTATTCTGTGTTTTTTGATTCTTTGGTAAAGCCTGCAACCAACCGTTGCAGGCTTTGCTTTCTGCTTACTTGATCATGGCAATAACAATGGCAAAGAGGGCTGCTCCCTCGATGAGTGCTGCTGAGATGATCATGGCAAGCTGGATCTTTGAGTAAGCCTCGGGCTGTCGTGCAATGGCGTCCATGGCTGAGCCGCCGATGCGGCCGATACCCAGTCCTGCGCCAATAACTGCAAGTCCTGCTCCTACTGCTGCTAATGTTCCTGTCATTTCGTTTTTAAAATTAAGTTGAACAAACAATTATGTTGATTTCAATGATTATCCGGTTCAGCTGTTGCCATCCCGATAAAGAGAGCCGACAGCAGTGTGAAGACGTATGCCTGAAGGAAGGCCACCAGCAGTTCGATGCAGTACATGAACAGCACGAAGATGATGGAGACCGGAGCCACAAGCACACTCTTGAAAATAAAGATCAGTGACACCAGGCTCAGAACGATGATGTGCCCTGCAGTGATGTTGGCAAAGAGACGAACCATGAGGGCAAAAGGCTTGGAGAAGAGCCCGATGATCTCAATGGGTATCATTATCGGGAGAAGCCAGAAGGGAACACCGGGAGCGGCAATGACATGTCTCCAGTGCGTCCTGTTGGCGCTGATCTGAGTGATCAGGAAAGTGCATATTGCCAAAACAAACGTCACGTTGATGTTGCCTGTCACGTTGGCACCGAACGGGAAAATGGGAATAAGCCCGAGCAGGTTGTTGAACAGAATGAAAAAGAATACCGTCAGCAGGTAGGGCATGAACCTTGAATACTTATGGTCACCGAGGTTGGGGATGGCAATGTCATCCCTGATGAACATGATTATCGGTTCAAAGAAACCCTGGAGCCCCTTCGGGGCACTGATGCCACTCTTCTTATAAGAGGCTGCCATGGCGATCATGAGCCAGAGAAGGATTGCCGCAGAAACCATCATACCGAAGATGGCCTTGGTTATTGAGAAGTCAAGCGGAGGTTTTGAATCGTCAAAAAAGCCCTCAGCATTCACCTTTACAATCTTCCCTGCGTATTTACCTTCATGGGCGATGGCAAATCCGTCGTGGCTATGGCCGTGAGACAGTTTCCTGGAAGAAAAGAGATGAAGGCCTGTCTCTCTGTCATAAATGATCACCGGGAGATAAATTGCCACGGCGCTGCCGTCCTTCTTTGTGAGAATGTGCCATTCATGAGAGTCTGCCACATGCTCCATGATGTATGTGCTTGCATCAAACTCGCCTTCGGTTTCGTGTGGTTTCTGATTCTCTTCCACAGTGCCGGATGAGATGGCGGGTTGAGATCCAGCCAATAGTCCGAGCATCAGGATCAGGATGTATAAATACCTGGTTTTCAAGCTAATTTTCTTTAAACTGACTTTTTTTTCAGGACACTGAAAATTGTTAGAAATACAAACACAGTGAATGCCAAATATAGGATAAAAAATAATATTACTGACCCGCTCCTGTTGTTTTTAAAGACTACGAAGAAGAGCAGGGCAAGAACAAATGAGAGCAGCATTTTAACTCCCACCGAAACCAGTGTCATGAACACACTTTTCTCCGGGCCGGAGCGCTGTCCGTTAAAAAAAATCAAAAGTGAAATGAATGCTGTTACCGTGAATCCGCCGGCGAGCATGATGCTGCTCAAAGGGTTGCCCGGGGCAGGTATGATTTTGTTCAGAATTAAGATAAGACAGATGACCAGTAAGGAGAGTATCAGAAGAGACAGGTAATGTTTTATGGCTCCGGGTGTAAACATTCTATTTGTTTCTCAGCGCCTCCTTGATAACGAGCCACATTGCAGCCGTCACGCCCAGGAGGGACAGAATAACGGTCAGCCATGGCTCTGTTCCTGCCCACTTGTCGAGCCTGACACCTCCCAATGAGGTTATGACAATTATTACCACCATCTGGATGGCGATGGTGCTGTACCTGGAATAGGCCGGCAGGCCTCCCGGACCCTTATTTTTCTCCTTCTTTGGGCCTGGATACTGCTGTTCCTCCATTTTCACCCTCCTTCATGGCGCAGTTGCCGGTGAAGACAGCTCCGGGTTCAATTGAAAGCTTGCCGGTTATGATTGTGCCGTTGATCTTTGATGATGCTTTAAGGTTAAGAAGCTGCGTTACGGTTATCTTACCTTCAATCAGTCCTGACACCTCCGAATTCTTGCAATCCACCTCTCCCTTGACGCGGCCTGTGGCTCCGATGACCACCTTGCCTTTGGTTATCAGATTACCGTTAAGGACGCCGTCTATGCGGATGTCTCCCGATGATTTCACGTCACCGGTAATCTCTGTGCCCTGGCTTATCAGGTTGACCGCTGCGCCGTTGTCTGTCTCGATGATTTTTGCCATAATAATATTTGTTTCCCTTATTTCCCTGAATTAATTTAACCCACAAATATAAAAAGTATTGTGGCTGATGGAAAAAAAGAAAGCGGAATTACCGCTCTCCTGATTTATCTTACTCCGTCGGCCGTGGATCGTAGGCCCATTTCAGCCATATGCTTCCCCATGTGAATCCTCCGCCGAAGGCTGCGAGGATCAGGTTGTCGCCCTTTCTGAGCCTTGGTTCGAACTCCCACAACACGAGAGGTATGGTTGCTGCAGTGGTGTTTCCGTAGTTCTGGATGTTTACCATGACCTTTTCGGGGGGAAGTCCCATTCTGCGGCCGGTGGCGTCTATTATTCTCAGGTTGGCCTGGTGCGGCACCAGCCAGGCAATGTCATCGGGGCCGAGGTTGTTCTTTTCCATTATCTCAGCTGCCACATCAGCCATGTTTGAGACGGCAAACTTAAAGACAGACTGTCCCTCCTGGTAGACGAAGTGCTCACGCCCGCCAACGGTCTCATGAGATGCCGGCCTGAGTGATCCGCCCGCCTTTATGTGAAGGTATTTCCTTCCCGATCCGTCAGCCTTCAGGATATGGTCCATGATGCCGTGCTCTTCCGTGGTTGGTTCCAGCAGAACGGCTCCGGCGGCGTCTCCGAAGAGAGTGCAGGTTGTGCGGTCAGTGTAGTCAGTGATAGATGACATCTTGTCTGCACCTACAACGATGACTTTCTTATACCTGCCGGACTCAATGTATGAAGCTCCTGTCTGAAGGGCAAACAGGAAACCTGAACAGGCAGCCCCTATGTCGAAGCTGAAGGCATTTTTTATTCCGACCTTATCGCAGATGATATTCGCCGTAGCCGGGAAGGCCATGTCAGGAGTTATCGTGGCACAGATAAGAAGATCGATCTCGTCAGGGGAGTTGTTTGTCTTCTCCAGCAATCCTCTGACCGCGGGTTCTCCAAGGTCTGAGGTGCCCTTTCCCTCCCCCTTGAGTATCCTTCTCTCCTTTATGCCGACGCGTTGCATTATCCACTCGTCGCTGGTGTCGACCATAGTGGAGAGCTCCTGGTTGGTGAGGCGGTATTCCGGCACCCACGCGTTGATCCCTGTTATTGCTGCCCTTATTCTTGTCATGCGCCTATGGCCTCCTTGATCTTCCTGGCGAGATCGGCATGAACCACATCACGGGTCTGGAGTATCATGTTCATTATTGCCATACGGTTTGAGATGCCGTGTCCTACCACTACGTTTTCATTGATGCCGACCACAGGCGTACCCCCGACAACCTCGAAGTTGAGCCTGTCAAAGAAGCTGTCTTTAATCCCTTTTGCCCTGACCACGGCATAAAATTTCTCGGCCATTTTAAGGACCACGTTGCCAACGAATCCGTCGCAGACAATCACATCGGTCATCTCATCGGTAAAAAGGTGGTGCCCTTCGATATTGCCCCTGAAATGCAGCTCGGCGCTTTCACGAAGGAGTTCGTAGGCCGCTTTCACGGCGGCCGTTCCCTTTGATTCCTCTTCTCCGATGTTAAGCAGCCCTACCGACGGTTCATCAATGCCCAGGACATACCTGGCATATACCGTTCCCAGCATTCCGTACTGCAGGAGAACATCAGGCTTGCTGTCGGGATTGATGCCCACGTCGAGGATTATGGAAGACTTTCCGTTCACATTGGGAATCAATGCCACCAGAGCCGGTCTGAATACACCGGGGATGACGTTGACGGTATAGCTCGCTCCCACCATCATTGCGCCTGTATTGCCGGCGCTGGCAAATCCGTCTATCTTCCCGCTCTTGAGCATGCCGAATCCGACGGCGATTGATGAGTCCCTTTTCTGCGAAAAGGCCTTTGCCGGGTGATCTGACATCTCTATCACCTGTGTTGTTGGGACTATGTCAAACAGAGACGGCTCTACCTTCAGTGAAGCGAGCTTTTCCCTTATGAGTCCAAAATCGCCGATAAGCACAAGGCGATCTCCCTGCGGCAGCTTGTCAAGGGCATCAACAGCGCCCTCAACGGTCGCATCGGGAGCAAAATCGCCCCCCATTGCATCAAGACCTATTTTCATCGTTCAGATTTTTGAACGGAATTGTTGTCAGGCTGTCGCTTTCTTTTCAACAGCTAGCTTACCCCTGTAGTATCCGCATTCAGGGCAGACCCTGTGGTACAGATGAGCTGATCCGCAGTTCGCGCATGAAGCCACCGTGGGAGCCACAGCCTTGTAGTGTGTCCTCCGTTTGTCTCTCCTTGTACTGGAGTGTTTGTGTTTTGGATTTGGCATCGCAGTAATGAATTAGTTTAGTTATTCCCTGTCAGTTTCTTAAGCTCATCCCATCGCGGGTCGGAGAATCCCTCGCCGGTCATGAGATAGGCTTCAAGTTTCCTGATCATTTCGGGATTGCAAGTTGTGCGGCCCCTGCTGTCATCAGGATGAATACGCTTCAAAGGCAACGCCAGGTGGATGTATTCATAGAAAAACTGACTGAGATCTATTTCATGTTCATCCAGCGGCATTGTAACCATGTCCGGATCTGCCTCATCCCACTCCTTCCCCTGCTTCACAAACAGCATGTTGGCTGATGAAACCGGAAGGTAAAAATTGTCAAGGCACCTGTCACACACCACCTCGGCACGGCCGTTAATCACGATGTCAAGCTCAAGATGGGTGGAACATTTCTCAAGAACCACCACCGCCATGAACTCTCCCCTCCTGATCTCAGACCCCTCAAAAGCCTCAAAGAAGTCATCTCCGATTTTAAATTCATATGTATATCTCGACTCCTTTAATCCCGCAAGCGGTATGGAATACAATCCGGGCATATTCCTTTTTTTTCGGTCTGCAAAGTTATAAATCCTCTTCCAATAAAAAAAAATATGAACAAAAAAGTAACACCGCCCGGTTTCCTCGCTGTTCACCGATGAATATCCGCACCCTGCCGGAAATGTCTGTGAACGTCACGGGGCTTCATTATAATTTTGAAGCGTAATTCAATCTGAACGTCATGAAAGAAAAAAACAGCAATCCGTTCACTGGCATCGCAAAGTTCCTTATCACCCTGGGACTTGTTATGATTACTGCGAAACTTGACCTTCTCCACCTCGGAGAGATCTCAGATTATTTCAGATGGGAGATGATCCTTATCTTCTTCGGGGTTTTCTCGCTGCTGAGCCTCGAGCTGGTCTCGGCTGTGGTACTCTTCGCAATCGGCTTCTGGTTTATGATGCCGGATATGAGCGTACAGCTCGCTCCCGTCTACAGGAATATTTACTGGCCTGCCGTACTTGTACTGGGCGGAATAGCATTCATGCTCAGGCCCATGAGCAAACAATTCAAACATTAAGAACCTATATAATATCAAAAACAATGGAAAACCAAATGAACAAACCGGCAAGAAATACCGAAACCTCAAACAGGTTACTTATCGGGATTCTGCTCATCGTCGCGGGACTGATCCTCATGATCAAGAAGTCAACGATACTTCCGGAACCGCTTGATCATTTCATTGATGACATCATCTTCAGCTGGCAGATGCTTCTGGTGGCCATCGGCGTGATAACTCTGATAGGCTCCGACAACAAAACACCCGGGATCGTTATGGTGGCTGTCGGCGGTTTCTTCCTGATCCCCGAACTCTTCTCCGATTTCTTCAGGTCATTCAACTTCTTCTGGCCTGCTCTCTTCATCGTGATCGGTGTGGTGCTTCTGATGAATTCGAACAGGCTTGGCAAAAAACTCAATTTCTCAACATCAAACAAAGCCGATTACATTGATTATACGAATATCTTCAGCGGTGCAGAGCGACAACTTATTACAGACAATTTCCAGGGAGGCAAGATTACCTCCATCTTCGGCGGTGGCGAGGTTGACCTTACGAGATCATCCCTATCACCGGGGGAGAACGTAATTGAAATTACTTGTATATTTGGGGGAACAACCATAATTGTGCCTGAAAGCTGGAATGTAATTCTTGATGTCACACCCATACTCGGAGGATTTTCGGACGCAAGGAAATTAAGGGGAGATGTGATAAAAGACAACACCAGGTCCCTGACAATAACAGGTACGGTGATATTCGGAGGAGGAGAGTTGAAAAGCTACAAGTAGTTTATGAAGCACCCCTTACTGGAGAGCAGAACAAGGTTGCTTATATGGTGGCTGGCCTGGCTGATGTTGGCCACAGGCCAGTCACTTCTTATACATTTCGTCTATGGAGGCAAGCTCGACATATCTGTCATGGACGGCTTTATCTCCATGTTTTTTTTCGGGATTCTTGGCCTTGCCGTCTGGTTCCCGGTGAGATACATGCTGCGCGATGACAATGAGCTTTATTCATCAATCTTCAATGTCATCCTGACCGGGTCACTGACCATCCTGGTCTGGCTCCTGGTACCCCGGTTAATCGTTCGTGTCTTTGTAACAGAAAAGGTCGATTACGACATCTTCTGGCACTCGTCACTGGTCTTCAGGGCTACTGCGGGCATACTGATATTCTTCATGATCGTGCTTGTGTACTACCTTTTCCTCAGCGCCACGCGACTTGAGGAGAAGGCGAAGCGACAGGCACAGCTTGAGACCCAGGTACGCGAGGGGGAGCTGAAAATGCTCAGGTCACAGATAAATCCCCATTTCCTGTTCAACAGCCTTAACTCCGTCAGCTCCCTCACGGTGACTGACCCTCTCAAGGCCAGGGATATGATAGTCAAACTCTCAGACTTCATGCGCTATTCGCTCTCTTCGAGAAATGAACAGCCGGTGACCCTTCAGACCGAGATGGAGAGCCTCAGGCTCTACCTGCAGATAGAGAAGGTGAGGTTTGGCGACCGTCTTGTCATTGAAGAGGAAATTGACGGAGAGTGCCTTCAGGCTTTGTTGCCGGGCATGCTTCTCCAGCCCCTCTATGAGAATGCGGTCAAGCACGGGGTTTATGAATCGACCGGGGAGGTGATTATAAGGACCAGCGTGAAAAAGGCAGACGAAACGGTTGTGATTTCCGTCTCCAACAATATCGATACAGATGCGGTGGTGACAAAAAAAGGGGCAGGCATAGGACTTAAGAACGTAAACAGCAGGCTTGAACTCTTCTTCGGAAAAACTGCCGAACTTAATGTAGCCCGCACAGATGACAGTTTTACAGTGACAGTAAGGTTCCCCTTCAGGAACACATGATAGCCAAAACATTTTAACTGCATGAAAAAGATCAGAGCACTGATAATTGAAGACGAAGCCCCTGCCCGGGAGCTGGTTAAATTTATGCTGAAAGACCATCCTGAGATAGAGGTGGTGGGAGAGTGCGGCGACGGATTCTGCGGAGCACGTGAGATAAAGGAGAAGCACCCCGACCTGATTTTCCTGGACATCCAGATGCCTAAGCTGACGGGGTTTGAACTGCTGGAGGTGATAGACGAAAAGCCCGAGGTGATTTTCACAACAGCCTTTGACCAGTATGCAATCAGGGCTTTTGAACTCAATGCAGTCGATTACCTTCTGAAACCCTTCTCGAAGGAGAGATTTGACAATGCTCTCGCCAAGGCTGTTAACCGCATCGACAGGGAGACCTCCGAACCTGAAAAAATCGAAAACCTGGTGGCAACAGCCTCGGAGGCGGAGGGGTACCTGACAAGGATAGTCTTCAGAAAAGGTGCAGGAATAAAGATAATTCCCCTGAACAATATTTCATACCTCGCCGCGGAGGATGATTACGTTATGATCTATTACAGCGAGGGAAAGGCCCTGAAGCCCAAGACGATGAAATACTACGAGGAACACCTCCCCCCGGGGCTCTTCCTGAGGGTCCACAGGTCATACATGGTCAACGTGGAGCATATCACCCGTCTTGAGCCCTACAGCAAGGATAATTATGCGGCAATACTGAAATCGGGCGAAAAGATCCCCGTCAGCCGCGCGGGATACAAAATGCTGAGGGAAAAACTCAGCTTCTAATCATGCTCCCTGAGCCTGCTGCAGCGGGGATTACGCCGTAAAAGGCTGCCGCCAGTGCGGTACCTCCTGAAAATATATCTGGGTACAGGATCATACCCGTGGGTGCCTCCCGGCCTGCATCTCAGGATACGGTCCGTTGAAATGACAATACCCCTGAAGGGTCCGTGCATCCTGAGAGCATCAATTGCGTACTGCGAACAGGTGGGAACATGACGGCATGAGGCCGGAGTCCATGGTGAGATGAACCACCTGTAAAACCAGACCGGTATCAGCAGCAAAAAAGATAATATCTTTGCCAGCGTGCTTTGCATCGGGTCCAAAGATAAGCTGAATTGGCATGACAAAATGACCTCTTTTCAGAACTTATTCCGGATGGCAGATGTTTTGCATGTTAAAAGGAAACCAATAGTACAGGCAATTAATGGAGACAATGTTTTTACACAACGGAGCCTACTGGATCATATTTATAGTGTTCATGATCCTTAGCTGGGTTGTCAGCGCAAGGCTGAAATCAAAATTCAGGCAGTACTCGAAGATGCCCATAGCCAGCGGCATGACAGGCCGTGATGTGGCTGAAAAGATGCTGCGCGATAACGGTGTTCCCGATGTCACCGTGCACAGCGTTGCGGGAGAGCTGTCAGATCACTATAATCCTCTTAAAAAGACCATCAACCTGAGCCGTGATGTATACTCAGGCGCCAGCGTGGCAGCGGCAGCCGTGGCGGCCCATGAGACGGGCCATGCCCTGCAGCATGCACAGGCATATGCCTGGCTTGGAATGAGATCAAAGCTTGCCCCGGTGGTCAGCTTCGCATCGAACTGGATACAGTGGGTACTGATCGCGGGACTTGTCCTGATCAATTCGAGACCGGAGATACTGCTTACAGGGATAGTTCTGTTTGCCCTAACCACACTCTTCAGTTTCATCACCCTCCCGGTGGAGATAAACGCTTCGAAGAGGGCGCTGGCATGGCTCGCCGACGCAGGGATAACCTATTCGGGAACCCATGACAAGGCGCAGGATGCACTGAAATGGGCTGCATACACATATGTCATCGCAGCGCTTGGCTCACTGGCAACCCTCATCTACTACATTATGATCTTCCTTGGGGCAAGGGACAGGTAGGCAGGGACATTCCCTCCCTATCTCCCTTCGACATAGAGAAACCCGGTCCGCTTGACCAGGTACCTTACAACACCCCAGAATAACAGCGCCGCAATCAGAAGAGTCGTGTACATTGGTTCCATGTAGACCCTTCCCGTGACTGCAAGATTGCGGAAGAGGTCAAGGAGTGCAAAGACAACGAACAGGTTCGTTATGCTGTTGTATTCCCGCTTGAGGACATTCCTGAACGAGAAAGGCAGCTTTGACTTTGTGTAGTGCCTGAATCCGGGGATCACCGCTTTTACCCTGAAAGCCCATGTGTCATAGGTCTCGCCGAACTTGCGGCGCAGGTACTGTTCCTCGGCAAAAATGATCCGCTCATAATAGAGCCAGTATGTCAGCACGAATATGATCACGCACCAGACTGACCTGAGGAAGAGGACCGGGCCGAGCCACATGAGGAAATTCCCTACATAGAGAGGATGCCGAATAACGGAGTAAATTCCGGTTGTGTTAAGGTCATCGGCAAGCTGGTCAATTACATTGCGCCCTGAGGTGTTCCGCGGGACATACCCCACGGTATACGACCTGAAGAGCTCTCCGGCAACCGAGGCAAGAATGCATAGAATTTCCCAGGTGTAGTTGAAATAGATTACGCTGCGGTTGGCAATGAAGAGATAAATTACTGCCAGAACCAGGATTACTGCCGGAAGCCAGCTTCTTCTTCTGAACAGCCAGTTACCGGATTTCTCAAGTTCATGGACCAGTGACATACTTTCGGAGTTAACTCCACAAAAGTATGAAAATTTCAGAAATTATACTTAATCCTGATGAACCCCACATTGATCCTGGTCTTTTCACCGGCGGCCTCACTGTCGAAATGCTGGCAGACAAATGAAAAGCCAACGTTCTCGGCCAATGAGAATTCAACTGAAGGACCGGCATACCACCCTTCCTTGCCTTGATACCATATAGCTGACAATGAAATATTTAAAAGAGGCATGGAGGCCCAGTTCACCAGGCCCGCGGCGCTGAATTCCGAAAAAGCCAGATGGTCAGCGTTCAGGGTGCCGGCTGTGAAATACTCCTGGGCGGTCTTCCCGGCCAGGAACTGGAGATCGGTGTTGAAGAGACTGAAGCTGCCGAGAGCTGCTGGGGGCGGCTGTTATGACAGTCAGAGAGCACAACAGAGCCAACTTTACCACTTTTTCGGGATCCATTCCGATTACCATGACAGCCTGTGCGCGGCTGCCGGTTCAGGTATGGCCGTAAAATCACCAGGGTAATTGCGGCTGGCATTTACAACCGGAAAACTCCTTTCATCTGTATTTTCTGATTAAAGTGTCTATCATCTTTTCAAAATACACATCCGGATATTGCTGCGGCGTGAAAATATAGGTAAGGCAAATCCCTTAACAGTGTTTGAGAACATGAGTAATTCGGTCACAGGGTCATAATCAGGCCCTTGGAGATGCCCGCATGCCTGGCAATATGGCTGATTGTGGTTGCGTGGAACCCGTAGTCAGAAAAGTGTTCCAGGGCTGCATCCATTATGAGGGTCTTTTTCTCCTCCCTCATCTCTTCGAACTGTGCAGATGATCTCGCTGACATAGTTTTTGACTAAACGTTCATTCAACAAAAATTCCTTTTAATAACCGGAAATGAGTATTTTACCCTGCATCGGGTATGAAGCAGGGGTTGCAGCTCGTGGCACTTACAGCTGTGAAGAAGGTCACTGTACTGAGGATTATTGCGCGTAGCGCTTAAAGTATTGTTGTATTTCGCAAAAAAGTCCGGGAGAGATCACCCTCCCGGATTCCTAAATTGCATACATACCGGCTTAGAATTCTTTCAGACTGGTCTGTTTCAGTGAGAAACTGATCGGAACAGAGTAGTATATATTAACCGGTTTACCGTTCATTTTACCGGGTTCCCATCCGGGGCAGAGGCTCATTACCCTCACAGCTTCGTTGTCGAGCAGGGGATCAACGCCCCTGACCACGCTGACATTCTCCACCTTGCCTTCAGAGGTAACAATAAACCTCAGGATGACCTTCCCCTGAATGCCTTTGTCCTTCGCTTCCGCCGGATATTTGATTGTTTCATATAAAAACCTGAATAGTGCGGCATCACCACCTGGATAGTGAGGCATCTCATCAACCATGATATACACGATACCGTTGCTGACTTTATCCGGCAGCTGAAACCTGATCAGTATCTCGGATGTAAAAGGTTCATTGGCATCATTGTTCTCCGGGCTTTTCCACCGGGGTGAGGCCTCCATCACCCTTGTGAGCTCCGCGGCAAAGGCCGGATCAGTGTCGGATGAAGGCTTTATCTGTGAGACGGAGCCGTCTGTCTCAACGCTATAGCTCAT
This sequence comes from Bacteroidales bacterium, assembly GCA_049294275.1. Taxonomy (GTDB): domain Bacteria; phylum Bacteroidota; class Bacteroidia; order Bacteroidales; family VadinHA17; genus SR-FBR-E99. The sequence goes on along the minus strand of JBAQCQ010000017.1, from coordinate 62,586 downwards.
CCTTGCCCAGCCGCTGACTTTGTTTGCGGCAGCCTCAGGCGGGTATTTTGCCTTTTCTGCCACCCAGTCGGCAAATGCCAGGTAACTCTCACCCCTGAATGTGGGGAAGTCTGCCTCAGCCTTGCGCGGATAAGGCAAAATTATGCCCGACTCCTTTGCCTTGCTTCTGGAGGTGATCTCAAAGGCACCTTTAGCTCCTTTTTCACCGTATTTTACCTTTGCTGCCTCAGGATTAAGATAGGTTGTTTTGCCAAAATCCTTTCCAAGCTTCTTTGTTGCTTCCACAAGAGAAAGGTCTGATACGGTGCCGTCAACTACAACTAATCCATCCCGTGACGAGGCGCCAAATGATGCAAAACGCGGATCAGCCTTCATTGTGACTGTTATCCCGCGGGCTGATTCAGCCGTCACGGAAACCGGTTCATAGCCGCTGGCAGTGAATATCAGTGCAATATATCCGGGCAGGTCGCTGAAGTGGAACTTCCCCGATTCATCAGTGGTGACGCTTAAAGAGGTTCCTGATACATTTACTGTTACTCCCGATAACGGTGTGCCGTCTTCTTTGACCACTGTCCCGTTAATATCCTTTATCATGCTGCCCGGAGCAGTGGATTCCTGACTGTCACGCCTGTCTGAATAGGTATAAACCGGGTCAGCAAATGCGTACAGCATAATTGCCATAAGTGGCAGCACAAGAAGCAGTTTAAGCTTCCTGTACGGAGAATAGGTTTTCTTTTTCATCATTTCAAATCTGTTGGTGTAAAACGAAAAGTTGAAGGAATTTGAGAGGCTGATCAGCCTGGCGTTGAAGACCTGGTTGAGGAGAGCCGCCCTGTAGCCTGCCGGGTCAGATGTGCTCTGCAGAGCCTCCTCGTCGGCAAGATTTTCGTGATTTTGCCTGACCAGCGCAGAACAGATCCATGCAAACGGATTCATCCATTGTATCAGGCTTATCATTTCAACAAGCAGGAGATCGAACCAGTGTTTCTGTTTAAGGTGCACCATCTCATGGTTCAGAATCTCCCTGGCCTCCTGCTCACTCACTGAAGGATTGATGAAAACATAATTGAAAAAAGAGAAAGCTGAGGTATATTTTTCAGTTTTGACCATTATGACATCTCCTTTCCTGCTCACAGATCCTGCCCTCAAAGCACGGTACAGCGAAAGGATATTAAGCATGGTCCGGAACAGGAAGAGAACCATACCACCGGCATATAGCAGCAGGAAAAGGCTGAGGGGGGATATTTGTTCATGTTGCACCGTGGCGGCAACAGGCTCCAATGCCTGAGTCACAGTCCCGGTTTGGGCCTCCTGCATTATTGGCGCCGGAAGTTCAACCCTGTAATGAACCGTAATCAGAGGAAGAAGCAGTGACATGACAACCCCGGCAACCAGGTATGCTCTCTTAAGCCTGAAGAACCTCTCCTTCCTGAGAAAAAGAAGGTATACAAGCGTAAAACCCGCCAGCCATGCGGCTGATTTCAGGAGGTAAAATGCAATTGATTCCATATCTTATTCCTGTTGGTCATCGTTTAACTCTTCCCTGGCCTCCTCAAGTATCCTGTCCAGATCCTTCACTGAAAGATTCTTCTCCCTGGCAAAGAATGATGTCATTGCCGGGAAGGAGTTATTGAAATATCCCTCAAGCAGACCGAAAAGCTGGTGCTTTGAATACTCCTTTTTCGATATCCGGGGATAATAGAGGAACACGTTGGCGTATGCCCTGTGATCAACATATCCCTTCTTCTCAAGCACCTTCAACACAGTTGAGATGGTATTGCGGGCCGGTACAGGGTCTTCGAATTTTTCCCTGATATCCTTCACCACTCCCTCCTCCAGATCCCATAATATCTGCATTATCTGCTCTTCTGCCTTCGTCAGTTGCATGATCATTTTTTTTAACAATACTGTTTCGTTGCCCGGCGCCGGACAACGTTTTTCAATCAATCCTTCATTGCAAATATACGACTATATTTATAGACGCACAAGTCTTTTGGTAATTTTTCGTCTATATTTATAGTCCATTATGCACGCTCTTGTATATTAGTAAGTTACCTGAACAGATGAGCACCCGGGGATACGGGGGAATGCTTCGGCTCAGGAATCAGGATCTCCAGCCCTGGCATAAAACGGAACTTCAGGGATATGCTGCAAAACAATGTTTCTTCAGGAATGGCTATGTAATATTCGCTCAATTTCATTGTTTCACTAATGTCTATGATCAGTATGCAAGCAACATTACTCAAGATAGTAACCTCTGTTTAACACGCTGAAATGAAAAACCCTCTTTTAACTCTGCTTTATTTGGTAATCCCCACCATTCTGTTTTCCCAGGAAGGTTTTAAGGAGGGTTATGTTCTGCTGACACCGCAGGATACCCTCTGCGGACTTATTGAAAACAACAGCGGCTTCAGAAACTCAGAAGTCTGTACCTTCAAAAAGAGTATTGATGACACGGTAAGGCTTTTCGGACCGGACGAAATCATTGGTTATTACTTCAATGAAGGCAAGTTTTATGTTTCAAGGGAATATGAAAACCAGAGATACTTCTATGAGTTTCTGGTTGACGGCAGATTAAGCGTTTTTCTGAAGCAGGACAAGGATCTGGGTAATCATTACTTCATCGAAAGAGACTCGCTGCCGTTCAGGGAGCTGACCTACAAATCTGCTGTTACAGTTGATGATGACGGTATCCAGAGGATCTCCGCATCCAAAACACATAATCAGCTTTTGTCGTACTACACCAGCGATTATCCCCCATTGAAGCAGGCTGCCATGAGTATGGAGAAACCGGGCAGCACGTCGCTTATCAGATTTGCAAAGGAATACCATGTTGCCACCTGTATCGACGGCCCGTGCATTATTTATGAAAAGAAGGCAAAACCTGTAATGGAACTGGAATTTATTGCCGGTGCCAATTTTATTTTTGCAGACAGTGCCGGTTATATCCCCGGAAAGACATTCGGAGCTGGCGCCCTGATGCTGAATGTGATGGTGCCACAGGTCAGTGAGTCAGTATATTTCGGCGCAGGCCTGGGTTATTTTCAATATCCTGAACATATATTGCTGGAAAAGGAGTTTCTCTACACTCACTTTGCCGATTCTATCTTTCGCTGGGTTTATGAAACCAGGTACCGGACCGGGGTTCAGATACCCGTAACTGTGTTGTATAATAACCATCGTCCCGGAATATCACCCATACTGGGACTAAGTACAAATCTTCTGTATATTTTTGATTTCAAACTATTCTGCGGACTGAATTTTCAGAAGAATTTGCTGGCTGTAAAGCTTTTGGGAGAATACGGTATGTTTCCATCAGTAAGTGGCGGGGTAAGCTATGCGGGGATCAAAATGAGCCTTTCCCGGTTCCTGAAACAGCTGCATTAATTCTACTCCAACAACAGGATCGGGATCCGGGAGCTTAAAATGACTCCAGTAATTCAATCATCTTCTGGCGGGTGGTGGTGCCGGGTGACTGCTTCATGATCTCCGAGAGCCAGTTGCCGTACATGGGGTTGGGAAGGACGATATACCTGGTTCCGAACAATCTGCGGTCTTCATCCACTGCGGCAAAGCCATAATCAGGATCTCTTTTTTCATACACTCCGCTGTGATCGGCCAGGTTATCACCAACCAGCAGGATAATCTCGTAATCCTTCTCTATCAGGGCCCTCCTACCAACCTTTGAAGAGGTAGTCTCCTTCAGGAGCATATGTGTGCTGTCGGCGTTGGCAAACCCGAGGGCAGCCATGTTCTTGATCGTGGGCCCCATCTCCTGAACAGTTCTGTTCGAAACATAAAACACCTCCACCCCCAGCGAATCGGCATAACGCGTGAACTCAGCTGACCCGGGCAGGGGTTTTGCCCGGGCAAGCTCAACCCACCGCAACCAGTCCTCATTATTAAATTCCTTTTGTGCCAGCACCTGCCATCCCTGAAAGGGACTGTTGTCAAGAAGTGTCTCGTCTATGTCAAGCACCACAGCTGCGGGCTTCGTCCGGCCAGCCCATGCCAGGTTCTCAGCAAGAGCGACCTCCGCGTTCCGGAAACACTGGTAACAGAGGGCCCGCATCTCGGCCGATTTCTGGTACCAGAGGGTTGCCAGAATCAGCTGGTCCTGACTGTCCTCAGGATCCCGGGCAGGCTGGTCCTGGCTTTCAATGGCCGCAATGGCGGGAAGGTCCTGTTTTTCTGCGGGAAAATTTGATTTCTGCTTAACAGTGCCACATGATGCCAGCCAAATCATGCACGTAACAATAATGAGCTTTTTCATCCGTTTTTATTCTGTTGAAAATTAAATGATTGTCAAAATCGGTTCATTTTGTTTGTTATCTCCTAAGTAACAAATAATTGGACGATTGCGACCTTTGTGTTTGAAAGATTTTTAACTTTAACCGAACTATACCTAAAAGTAATCTGCAATGTCAACCTTAAAGCTGATGCTGGGGATGATCCCCGCCACTTCTAAACTGGAACAGGATGAGAAGGCTCTGATGGCCGAGCATGAAAGACTTGTCTCATTTGCCGGTTCCGAAACACTGGCAAAATACAACCTGCTTCACGAAAGCGTCAACTCCGCCGGCTTCAGGCAGAAAAAAAGGGAGATCGAATCACTCACCTACAAAGGCTCTGAGGAGCATGCCAGGGAGTCTGAATATTCAGGTCTCAAAAAGGCGAAGGACATTGTCACCTACTTCAAAACAGAAGGAAGCGCCCTGCTCAGGAATTTCAACGCCCTTGAGGGATCAGCCAGGATTAAGGAGATCGAAGACCTTCAGCTTTATATCCAGTCGCCTGAATTCAAACAGAAGGAGAGGATGAAACCAGTGACATTCAAGGAGACAGAAGAGTACGGCAAATGGCTTGAATTCAAAAAACTTAAGGGAGACAGGGAGGTGAAAAAGAATCTCAATCCCTCCAAGGTGGAAAGATTCCGGGAACTTCAGTCGATCGTCACTTCGGCCGCCTTCCTCATGAAGAAAAACATGAAACCGGTGACCTTCAAAGACACCCCGGAATACCAGAAGCTGCTCGATTTCAAGAGTAAAAGAGGTGCCGCTGATATTGTTTCGTATTATAAGTTCAAGGTCTCAAAAGAGTATAACAATTATATCCACGTTAAAGACTCAGCAAGGCTGAAGAGGCTGGCGGAACTGGAAGAGTACCTGAAAACGAAGGCGTTCACGGAAAGAAAAGAGTATCTGCTCGACACACGCCGGTTCGAAAAAACCGATATGTTCAAAGAGCTGAAGGAGTACGAGACTCTCAAAAACAGTCCCGACATCAAATGGTATTTCAGCGTTAAGGACTCAAACAAGTTCGATCTAATTAAGAACCGCACGCTGACATTCAGTGATGATTTCGATGGTGCGGCCCCGGATGCCAAGAAGTGGCTCAACAGATACTTCTGGGGAGACAAACTTCTTCACGACAGTTACAGCCAGGTTTCCGACCTCCATTGCTACACTCCGTCGGAGAACTTCGAGGTTCGCCACAGCGTCCTGCGAATCATCACCAAACCCCAAAAAATAAACGGCAAGGTCTGGGATCCGGCAAGGGGATTTTACACCAGGGATTTTGCCTTCACCTCGGGCATCCTCAATACAGGAACCTCCTTCAGGCAGAAGTACGGCATCTTTACAGCCAAGATCAAACTCACTGATCCTCATGTGCGCAACGCCTTCTGGCTGATAGGCGACCGTATCACCCCGCATATAGATGTATGCAGGTCAGGGCAGGGAAAGGTCTGGTTTGACCTCTTCACCTCTCCGGGCAACCACTTTAAGAAAAGCCTCGGCTCAAGATATCTTTCTGATTTCTTTATCTATACGCTTGAGTGGACCCCTTCGAGCCTCATCTGGAAGATAAACGGCGTTGAGGTGATGCGTCAGACCTCGGGTGTGCCCCAGGAAGAGATGTACATCAACCTTGCCGGAGGTGTTGACAAGCCAATTGGCGGAATCTCCTCCATGGAGGTCGACTGGGTAAGGGTTTACCAGCCAAAATAACATCAGGTTATAAGTTCTTACACGAGGCTGTCTCACCAGGGGCAGCCTCTTTTTTTTTATCCGGCAGAACTGACCAATGCTTTTTTTTAAACCGTACCTGTAACATTTGGCATAGGGAAGCCGTCTTTATGATGCCAGTGCATTGACCTTAATGACCGTAAAAGAGTACAACAACGCTGTAAGGGAGTTCGGTGACCATGTCTACCGGTTTATATACCGCAGCCTGAAGGACAGCCACAGGGCTGACGACATCGTCCAGGATACATATGAAAAACTGTGGCGCTGCGTCACCGAAATCGAGTACACCGCGGTGAAGTCTTGGCTCTTCACCTCAGCCTGGAACAGGATGATCGATGTCATAAGGAAAGACTCACGGCTGGTGGGTGTTGAACATTATGACGACAGCGACCTGTATACAGAAGAGAACGGCAGCGATCTTAATGAAATACTGCACAGGGCTCTTGAGAGGCTGCCCACAGCACAGCGTTCGGTGATATTGCTTCGTGATTACGAGGGCTACAGTTACAATGAGATAGCCAGTATCACCGGTCTCTCCGAGGCACAGGTAAAAACCTATATCTTCAGGGGAAGGGTGGCACTGAGAAATTACCTGGTAAAATCATCGGTATGGCAATGAATGATAAAACCGAATACCCCCGCCTGACTCCGCGTGATGAAAGGTACAATGCGCCCGACAGGCTGCTCCGAAAACCGGAGGATCTCACTTATGATCAGTTTGATCTCCTTGCCGCTGCGTGGTCCGAGGGGGCACTTGCCGGTGATCACCTTTCAGAACTGGAGGCAGCAATGGCTGCCGATCCTTCAATGAAGCAGCGGGGGGAGAGTTTCAGGAGTGTCAGGCTTCTACCCCCTGATGACAGGTGGCCCGGCAGGAACAGGCTCATTAGACAATCGCCGGCAGCAACGGCAATCAGACGCACACTCTTTCTGACTGTGGCATCAGCCGCGGCAGTTGTTGTACTTATTATGTTCGGCCCGTCCGTGGTAAATCAGATCATCGGTAAAACAATCCCGGCAACCACTGGCACAACCGAAATGGCAGAGACTCTGATCCCTGTCTCGAAGCCTGTTATTATTTCAGGTGAGAAGACGGATGTTCCGGCAGGTAAGATTGCCGGCCTTAATACTGCAGCGGCTTCATATGATTCGAAGTCAGCAACCGATGGTACTGCAGGAGCGGCAGTGATCTCTGCCAGCAGCGAAGGAGAAATGGCAGTCGGGGCCGCACTAATCCGGAGGGAGACAAGTGCAATCCCGGTCACCGAACACCATGCCACAGGGGTATTCCCTTTGATTGCTGACGCCGGGGATACTCATATCAGGCCCGTACAGATGAATCCTGTTGCCGGGGCAACTCAGCCACCGGCAGTTTCAGAAGAGCTGCCCGCTGCCGTTAAAGAGTCAAACTGGGTATTCAGGGGGATATCGGCACTGGCAAAAGCGATCACAAAAGAGGAAAAGAAGATTGACGGTTATTCCGTTGCCAGCGCGTGCGTCAAAGGCATCAACAATGCCCTGGGCTGGGAGATGGAGCTGGAACAGGCCAGCAACAAAAACGGTGAGCCCGTGGCGGTGAATTTCAGTTCTTCACTACTCTCATTTTCAGCTCCCGTGAACAAAACTTTACCATGACTGTAACTTTACGGATACTTGAATCGTCCCGGTAATAAACCACAAACAGATATTCGCCATGAAAAGAAAACTGCTTACAATCGCCGTAATACTGGCACTCATTGTTCCATTACGGGCACAGGAGAAAGAGGAAAAACTGAAGGAACTCGAAAAACTCGAAAAACAGGAGGTACAGGCCGCCATTCCGGACACCCTGGAATTTGAAGAAGAGGAAGAAATTGTCACCGAAGAGGGATGGGATGAGGACCAGGATACCTCAAGGATAAAAATAGGAGACATCGTGACGGTGGAGGATACCGATGACGAGACAGTGATCAGGATTGGTAAAAGGGATATAAGAATCGACGATGAAAATGACAGAACCGGGAGTCGCTCTGAAGATTATGACGGTGAAAAGGAGTACAGCCACTCCCGCCTGGCCTTCAAAGGTCACCTGGGTGGCATTGAGTTTGCCTTCAACGGCTTCAGCACGGACACCTGGGGTCGTATTGAAGAGCCGCTGGATGGATGGCTTGACCTGAACACCGCAAGGTCATCCGCCTTTAACATTGTGGCTCCGCCGGTAAACCTCGGCTTCACCCGCCGATTCGGACTTGTGACCGGCCTGGGCATCAGTTTCAACAACTACTTCTTTGACGGAAATAACTCGGTTGCCGTCGGCGAAGAAGGAATAACCGGCCCGGTTTATCCGTCAGCAGGAATCAATTACGAGAAAAGCAAACTGGCAACTCTCTACGGAATTCTCCCGGTGATGCTTGAGGTTCAGATCCCCGTCAGCCACAGCGGCAGCATCAACCTCGGGGCAGGGGTCATCGGGGCTGTTAAACTGGGCTCACATACCAAGACTGTCTATTACAGCGACGGCAAACAGAAGGAGAAGAACCATGACGATTTCAATCTCAATGTCCTGAGGTATGGCGTTACTGCGAGGGCCGGTTACGAGATGGTCCAGGTCTACGGCATCTGCTACCTCTCTCCGATGTTCGAAAAGAACAAGGGCCCGGAACTGTATCCGTTTGAGGTGGGAATCGCCCTGACGATCAACGACTGAGAAGAACCGGTATTAACCATTGAGAGAGGGTATTTCAACAGAATACCCTCTCTATTTTTTATATATCTTTCTCCCGGAAATCAGTGCGGCTGTTTGTCAGCTCAATATATGGTGATTTTATGTAAGTTTGGGCCATTGAATCAGAAGGCAGTACGCCGGATTGACACCCCCTGCGAAACCTGTAAATAAGTAAGAGAAATGAGACTGCTTCTTATCAGCAATTCAACCAATGCCGGAGAGTCATACCTCGATTACCCGAAGAACAATATCAGGGAATTTCTGGGACCCGGAAAAGTAAGGGCACTGTTCATCCCGTATGCTGCAGTTACATTTTCATATGATGAGTACGAGGCAAAAGTGAGAACCCGGTTCACCGAAGTGGGACATGATGTAGTATCGATCCACCGCTTCAGTGACCCCGTTAAGGCAGTCCTGGATGCACCGGCAATAGTTGTCGGGGGAGGCAACACATGGATGCTCCTCAAATGCCTCAGAGACAACGGTCTGATTGCACCGGTAAGGAAGAAGGTTTTAGCCGGCACGCCCTATATCGGCTGGAGTGCAGGGTCGAACGTGATCTGCCCTACAATCATGACCACCAATGACATGCCCGTCATCGCACCATCGTCATTCAGGGCATTCGGGCTGATACCCTTCCAGATCAATCCTCATTACCTCGACGCCAATCCGGCTGGCCATGCCGGTGAAACACGCGAACAGAGGATACAGGAATTCATCGAGGTCAACAGGGAGGTCTTTGTTGCCGGACTGCGTGAGGGCACGATGTTTCTCATCGAGGGAAGCCGCCTCTCTCTCATCGGACCAAGAAACGCCCGAATCTTCAGGTATGGCGCCGAACCCCTGGAGGTCGCCCCAGGCACTGACATGACATTCCTTTTGAAGAAGAGAAAATAAAAGGGACAACCCCTGCGGGATCAATGAGGTGGGTGAAAAACATAGCACTTGTAGCACTCGGTCTGTTGCTGCTGACACTGATAGGCCTTGGTATTTATGCCTCGGTCAGAAAAGACCGGATCACCTCAGCCCTGGTTGCAAAGCTAAATGAGAGTGTCAATACAAAGATATCCTACGGCGATCTGAAGGTAACCGTGTTTGAATCATTTCCCAATATCACCGTCAGGTTCCATGACCTGGTTGTGGAGCCATCCCCGTTCTATGACAGGACCCAGTTCAGGAATGAGAACAATGACACACTTCTCTATGTTTCATCACTCTCGCTTACGGTTTCAATACCGTCACTGCTTACCGGCACTGTGGCAGTGCGTTCCATCACCGTCAGGGACGGGGAGGTAAACCTGCTGACAGACAAGAGAGGCGATATCAACTACCTCGTTTCCCCTGAGCGGAAGAAGGACGGAAAGAATGTCAGGCTTAAAAACATCAGCGCGGTAAATATCAGGGCAGTCTGGAATGACAGAAGCTCGGAGATGAGGATAGCCGGAGGCATAACCGATGCAACACTCGGTGGCGAGCTATTCCGGACAGGCATCTTTCTGAATACTTCGGTCAGTGCAAACATCGATTCCGTTAATGCGAAAGGCATAACCTTCAGGGCAATTCCTGTTAAGGCGGGCGTCAAACTGCGCAAATCGGCCAGCTCGCTCTCGGTAGCAAAGGGTTCTCTTGATATTGCAGACCTGAAGTTCGGTATTGACGGCAATGTGAACTATTCCGCTTCAACCCTGGACCTGTCGGTTACCGGAAAAAAGATAAACATAGCTTCTCTCGTATCAATGCTCCCGGAGCAATGGAGGGCTCTTACCGGCAGGATTACACCTTCAGGAATACTTGATCTGACATGCAGTTTCACAGGTTCCTACGGCGAGGCCGGCAAGCCGCATCTTGAAGTCACGTATGGCCTCTCCGGTGGAAAGTTGAGTCATAATGCAAGCGGCTTCAGGGTTAATAACCTCGAATTCAGCGGAGGTATAACCAACGGGGAGCTCAACTCTGCTGAAACCTTCCGGTGCACGGTTGACAACCTGGCTGCCACCTACGGATCCGCCTCGGTAAAAGGTTCATTCATGATCAACAACCTGAACAGGCCCCATATCACTCTTGCCCTTGACGGCGACCTCAATTTTGATGACCTGAACCGGATAATAGAATCGGGCAAAATACGTGATCAGAAGGGATCAATATCAGGAAGGATAAGGATGACAGGCACTCTTCCTGACAGTATTGCAGCGGCCGCAGCACTTCCGCTGCTCAAACCCGACATATCACTTGAATTCAGGGAGTTCGGCGCAGTCATCTCTGACCGCGGGACGGCCCTTTCAGGCATGAACGGCTCAATCGTCATTAACAATGACCTTGTCGCCGACGGACTCTCATTCACCTTAAGGGAACAGAATTTCATCATCAACCTCCTGATGAAGAATTTCATTCCCTGGGTGGCCGGCAGGCCTGAGGTACTCGACATAACCGGCGAGGTTCATGCCGACAGGTTCGTCACTGCCTCGTTCACGGATTCAAGGGCTGACACGGCCATAGCAGAGGGCAGACGGCCTGACATTTTTCCGGCGGATGTCAGGGCAGATGTCAGGCTCAGGGCTGACAGCCTGATATTCGATGATTTCAGGGCGGCGGAATTCAGCAGCAGAGTAGAATACAAACCTAATCTGTTTTCATTCAGAGATATAAAAGCCCGTGGACTTGACGGGCTCATTGCGGGTGAATTCACTCTTGGCAGGCAGAAGGACGGCGGGTATATCAGCAAGGCTAAGCTTGATGTTAAAGGTATCGATATCAACAAAACCTTCAGGGCATTCCGCAATTTCGGACAGACATTCATTGTGAGCGACAACCTGCAGGGCAGGCTCACAGGTACGACAACAATCCTCTCTCCCCTGGGCAGTGATTACAAGATCAATAAACAGGCGCTCGTGGCTGAGGCACACCTGCTTATAACCGAAGGAAAACTGATGGATTTTGAACCCCTTGAGAGCCTCTCGTCGTATCTTGACCTCGATGAACTGAAAAACATCAGTTTCTCGAGGCTTGAGAATGACCTGTTCATAAGCAACAACACGGTGTCAATACCAAAGATGCTGATCAACTCCTCGGCCGTTAACTTCACCGTTTACGGTACCCATGGCTTCAGTGGCGACTATTCATACCATGGGCGCCTGCTGCTTTCGGAGGTGCTGAGCCGCAAGGCAAGGGAGAAAAACCGCGGGGTCAGCTCATACGGACAGGTCCAGGTTGACGGAAGCGGAAAGGCAACAATCCCCCTGAAGATCGAGTGTATCAACGGTAAGACGGACGTTGGCTATGATTTCGGACAGGCAAAGGATAACATTAAGACGGACATCGCCATTGAAAAGCAGACACTGAAGGGAATACTCAACGAAGAATACGGGTGGTATCAGGCAGACACCGCAAAGGTCAGACCGGCTGCGACCAAACCGAAATTCACCGTCACCTGGGAGGAGGGAAAAGAGCAGCAGGCCACATCAACGGAGAAGCAGGAGGAGGTCACCGAGAGCCCGTTCAGGATCCTTCTCAAAAAGAAAAAATGACCCATGAACATCTACCGTAAAAGACTGTTATGGAAAGTTTTGCTTCTCGTGTTCGCGGTTGTCATAGGCCTCGGTTCACTGATCTATACCCATGACCTCGTCTCGAGGCTCAAGGAGGAGGAAAAAAAGAAGGCGGAACAGTGGGCTGAAGCCACCCGCAGGCTTGTCACGTCGGATGACTTTGAGTTCCTCTTCAGCATTATCGAGGACAACACCACCGTTCCGGTAATTCTCATTGACCAGGAGCACAATATCATCTCTCACAGGAATATCCCCTCCTCCATCTCCTCTGACATGAGCTCGCTCATGCGGGAGCTGGGACGTATGGAAAGGAGGAATGAGCCCATCTCCATAGAGCTGCCGAACGGGATTGTCAACTATCTCTTTTACCGTGAGAGCACCCTTCTGCGCCAGTTAAGGATCTACCCATATGTGCAGCTTGCAGTGATACTGCTGTTCATCGGTGTGGCTTACGTGGCTTTCAGCTCCTCACTCATGGCCGAGCAGAACCAGGTGTGGGTGGGGCTGTCGAGAGAGACGGCGCATCAGCTCGGAACGCCGACCTCCTCACTCTCGGCGTGGAGTGAGATCATAAGCAGCAGGTATCCCGGCACCGACATCGCGGAAGAGATGCCTGCCGATGTGGAGAGGCTAATGAGGGTGACGGAGCGTTTTTCACTGATAGGGTCCAGGCCGAAGCTTCAGCCCGAGGATCTGCCTGCACTAGCAGAGACGACTGCCGCATACCTCAGGAAGAGGATTGCGTCAACGGTGGAGCTCAGCGTGCTTAATGAGACGACCGGCTGCAAAGCAGTGCCCTTCAACCCTGTTCTTCTGGGATGGGTCATTGAGAACCTCGTCAAGAATTCGGCAGACGCCATGAAAGGCAGCGGAAAAATCGTCATACGGCTTACTGAAACTACAGGCGAGGCTGTCATAGATGTGGATGACTCAGGAAAGGGAATTCCTCGTAAGGATTTCAAGACGATATTCAAACCCGGCTATACAACTCGCGAACGCGGATGGGGACTCGGCCTCTCTCTATCGAAGAGGATCATAGAAGAGTACCACAAGGGAAAGATATTCGTCCTTCGTTCCGAACCCGGCATGGGAAGCTGCATGCGCATCATCCTGAAAAAATAAGTCCCCGAATCAACAGCCCTGATGAAGAGAAGCGATATAGAGATAATGGCGCCGGCAGGCTCGTGGGAGTCGCTTCGCGCTGCCATTCAGGGCGGGGCCGATTCGGTCTACTTTGGCGTGGAAAAGCTTAACATGAGGGCCCGTTCATCGGATAACTTTACTGCAGGCGATCTTCCTGCGATTGTGGCACTGTGTCTTGAGCACGGCCTGAAAAGCTATCTCACACTTAACATCGTACTCTTTGATGAGGATATCCGTGAGATGCAGGAGATAATTGCTGCAGCTGCAGCTGCAGGAGTGACAGCGGTGATAGCCACCGACCAGGCTGCAATAATGGCCGCAAGCGAGGCCGGAATAGAGGTGCACCTCTCAACCCAGCTTAATATTTCCAATGCCGGGTCACTGAAATTCTATGCGCAGTGGGCTGATGTGGCCGTCCTCTCCCGCGAGCTTAACCTGGAACAGGTCAGGAAAATATATGATGCAATTATTCAGGATGATATCCGTGGCCCCGGCGGCGAACCGGTCAGGCTCGAGGTGTTCGTGCACGGTGCCCTCTGCATGGCCATTTCAGGAAAATGCTACCTGAGCCTGCATGAATACAACGCCTCCGCGAACAGGGGAAACTGCTACCAGACATGCAGAAGGGAATACCTTGTGACTGACAGCGAGACAGGTTATGAACTCAATATCGACAACCAGTTCATAATGTCGCCGAAGGACCTCTGCACCATAAGGTTCCTCGACCAGGTTATTGATGCCGGCGCCCGGGTGCTGAAGATAGAGGGAAGGGCACGGTCTGCTGAATATGTCAGAACCGTAACAGAATGCTACAGCGAGGCAGCAGCAGCAGTGGCTGACGGCACCTTCGGACCTGAAAAGACTGACGGATGGATAACCCGTCTTGAAACGGTGTTCAACAGGGGATTCTGGGACGGCTATTACCTGGGGCAGAGGCTGGGCGAGTGGAGCACCACCTACGGTTCCGCCGCCACTAAGAGAAAGATCTACCTCGGGAAGGTGACAAACTATTTCAGCAGACAGGGTGTGGCTGAAATAAAACTGGAGACGGGAGACCTTCACAATGGTGATGATCTGATCGTCACAGGCCCCACGACAGGCATAATGGAATATTCAGTCACCGGGCTCAGGGATGCATCAGCAACTGATACTGAAATGGTTCCGAAGGGTGAGATCTGCTCGATACAGGTACCTCATCATGTCAGACGGTCTGACAAGGTCTTTAAATGGGTTGAAGCCTCATCCCTGAAAAAGGGGTAATTCTACAGTATCCCGCGTGCCGCTTCGGTCACCTTTGCAGCATTGACGACCACATCATCGGTGTCAGTGTTTACATATACGACCTGTCCTGCCGCTCGCTTTGAGAGTCCGTAATTATATGACCTGTCGTAATATTCAAGCATAATCCTGATCGCCGTACTGTAATCTCCCCTCTTCAGTGCATCAAGCGCCTCCCGTGTCCGGTCGCCGCCCAGTCGTTTTGATATCTTCATCACTGAAGCCTCTATCCGGTCAGCAGGGAATGTTGTATATTCCTCAAGCAGCCTTGGCATACGTGTTTCAAGGCTCATCATCAGGGCGATTACGGGAGCAGCTTGCATCTGTGCGTAAAAGTTGTCCGGCATGAACACCGTGCCAATGTTGCGGCTCTCATCCTCAAGCCATACGGGAATATCATCATCCCAGCCCTCAAGGATATCATAGAGAAGGTTTGCAAAGTGCTCGGATGACGGCTGGGGTGGCTGTCCAAGGGCGCCAAAGGCCGACCCCCGGTGAGAGGCCAGTCCTTCAAGGTCAGTGACCTGCCGGCCGGTTGTCATCATATGCTTCAGGATCCCCGTCTTGCCGCTTCCCGTGAGTCCCCCCAGGATAATGAATTTCCTGCTTCTGCCAAGATCATTCAGGATGGTGTTCCGGTAAGCCTTGTATCCTCCCTCAAGCAGCACGGGTTTAATTCCGCCAGTGGTAAAGAGCCATGCCATTGCCTCTGACCTCATCCCTCCGCGCCAGCAATGAACAAGCAGCTCTCTGTCATGTGCCAGCTCCAGGGCTTGTTCCAGTTTTTCGGACATATGAGGAGCTGCAAGGTCGATACCTCTGAGAACGGCCTTTTCGGCGCCCTTCTTCTTATAAAGGGTACCCACTTCAGCTCTTTGCAAATCATCAAAAAGAGGGATATTGAAAGCCCCGGGGATATGACCGTACGAGTATTCTCCGGGTGACCTGACATCAACCACCGGGATCTGCCCCCTGAGCCTCAGGAATTCAATCGGATCAACCTTCCTTATATCGGGCGGCATCTTTCCTGTTTCTGCCTGTGATACCTGTCTATCACCCTTCTCAGGTCTTCAACGGTAACCGGTTTGGAGAGCAGCTCCTTCATGCCGGATTTTTCGACTTTAAGCCTGGTCTCGGGCATATTGTCAGCCGACAGAGCAACTATCAGCATCTCCCGGTCAAATTCGAGTATTATGCGCGCTGCCTCAAAGCCATCGATCTCCGGCATGATCAGATCCATCAGGATCAGATCATACGGCTTCTCCTTCACCATTGCTATGGCTTCGGTTGCGCCGGCGGCATATTCGGCGGTCACACCCAGTACTTTAAGCAGGGAACCGACCACCTTCCTGTTAAGGTGGTTGTCGTCGACAACCAGGATAACCGGCAGCTCCGGCTTGCCCGGGGAGAGTCTCCCCGGGTGGGGACTGAGCGCCGGAAAATGATCCTTCAGAACGTTTAGCAGGTCCTCACTGGCAAAGGGCTTGACAAGGAGATGGTCAACGCCAAGATCAACACACCTTGCATAGTGCCCCTTCGGATCCTTCGATGTGAACATGAGTATGATATGTTCCCCTGTCAGTCCGGCATCCATCAGGGCCTTTGCGGCTTCAAAGCCGTCAGTCTCAGGCTCGTCAAAGAGGATGAGAAGGTTATACCTGGCCTGTTCGTTCCCGAGGCTGGTCCTGATCTGTGAGATGGTATGCTTCTGGAAGCTTGTAACTGACACCGGGAGGCCAAGGCGGTGGACAATGCCAAGGAAATCATCATCACGGCCCTGGGTGCCTGTTATGACGAGTGTCCGTATCTCCCTGATCTCACTGAAGCGGCTGAGATCCAGGTTCTTTACAATCTTTTCATTTAGATGGACATTGATTGTGAATGTCACCTTCAGGCCCCGCTCACGTCCGGAAGAATCTTTGGCGGCAGGACTTTCTGCGGTCAGTTCCCCTCCCATGAGCTCGGTGAGCTGCCTTGCAAGTATGGGCCCGAGCTTCAGATCCTCAGACCATTCCGAGCGTTCGCTCAGGCTTGTGATATAATCGCCGAACAGCTTCTTCAGCTCAGCCCTGGTGTAGTTGATTCCGGTATCTGTCACAGTGAATTCGAGAGTGAACTGGTTGCCTGTCGATTTCATGACGCGGCAGTCAAGTATTATCTCTCCTGACTGAGTTCCTGCAAGTGAATTGTTTAAAAGGTTTGTTATCACCTGCCTCAGCCGGTATGGATCTCCGATCAGGTTTTCGGGTACGGCCTGATCGACATTTGAAATAAATTTGACAAGTGCTTCAGGGTTCTGACGCCTGACCAGGTTGATACAGTAGGTCACCTCCTCCCTCAGCCTGAATGGAATTTCATCAAGGATCATCTTTCCTGTCTCCATTTTCGAGACATCGAAAATGTCATTGATGATGGTGAGAAGCAGGTCTGCCGACCGCCTGAGCAGCCTGGCCAACTCCTTCGATTCTTCCGGGAGATCAGATCTGTTGAGCATCTCTGTCATGCCAAGGATTCCGTTCAGGGGTGTGCGAATCTCGAAACTCATGCGTGCCAGAAGTTCCGATTTGGCGATGTTGGCATCTGCCTCCTGCCTGCGGGCTGACTCAAGGGAGGTAACGTCGATCAGCACCTCCAGGGTGGCGTTATCGCCACGGTATTTAAGTGGAATGCTGTTTACAAAGACAATCCTGTCACCTTCCGTTCCGGGAAGTCTTATGACCTTTCCATGACTGTACCGGTCAGGCTGATCGGTCTCATATTCATTGCGGGAGAGGTCAGGCACAAGCTTCCCCGTCATCTCAGTTTCATTTCCAAATAAGAAGAGAAGGGCTGCCTGCCTGTTTGCCCTGATGATCTCCCTGCCGGAGTTGTAGATGATAATTCCGACCGGCATCTGGTCAATGATAGACAGGAGCACTTTCTCCGAGTCGCCCGTCTCCCTGAGCTTCCCGGCCTGTTTCCGCAGGTAGTGCCTGAAAAGGAATATTATGATGAGGATCGTGAGCATGGTCAGAAGGCCCAGGATCAGCGAATTCCTGACGATGTATTTACGGAAAAAATCAGTTGGCGCCGAGAAGACCAGGCCGAAATCGAGACCCAGAAGGTTCACCGGATAGAATGATGAGAGTATTTCGCTTTTATCCCCACCGTTTTTTATCTCATGGGTAAGCCTCCCCGAATCACCCTTTTCCAGTGCATCGGTTATCCTTTTCAGCTGGCTGTATGTTACCTCCCCGCCGTGATTGTCGAATATAATTGCCCCGGTATCGTTTACCACCCACTGCCACTGGTACTGTTCAAAGTTGTACTTTGCAAAAATCCTCGAGAAGTACCTGCTGAAATCGAGTGTGATTATCAGGTTCCCGAGCACCTCTCCCTGGCTCAGCACAGGCAGGTAATACTTATACCTGTCGCGCTCCAGTTCAAGCTTCTCCGCGGCGAAGATCTGCGGCACGGACTGTGCCCTGTAGGAACCGTCAAGCCATGAATTCCTCTCTTCATCCTTGAAAAGTGTATAGACATCGCCGAGGTTATTGTTCAGCATCAGCCCTGTGATGATATCCTCGTACCTGGAGTAATAGAGCTTCATTTTCTCGCGGGCCCGCTGGTTTACATCAGGGTCAGTGAAGAACTGCGGGATATCGTCGGAAAAGTCGATTTCATTCAGGTCACTAATGATGTACATGCTGGTGTTATCGATATCGGAACCGACAATCATCACCTGCGTGTCAAGTATCTTGTTTGAATATTCGATCTGGTTCCTGAAGAGGCTGATATAAAAGATTGCAGTGATCAGCATCAGGAGAAGAAATGCGGAATATGCAGCAAGAGTGATCTTTTTCATTAAGGAGTAGTTCTTTCCTTTGAGATAACGATTATCTGTACTTATCATTGTCCTCAAGCATCATGCTTGCATAGCTTTTGTACCTCCACGGCTCAATTCCGTTGACGGCAACAGCTTCGCGAACAGCGCATCCGGGCTCATTCATGTGAAGGCAGTTGTAGAACCTGCACCCTGATGAAGCCCTGAATATCTCAGGGAAAAAATGGTATATCTCCTTGCGGTCAAAGTCGATGACACCGAACCCCCTTATCCCCGGTGTATCAATTACATAACCACCTCCAGGGACAGGATGCATCTCCGGGAATGTAGTGATGTGCCTGCCCTGTTCGTGATATTCGGATATGGAGCCGGTCCGGAGCGTCAGGGAGGGATTGAGCCTGTTCAGCAGTGTGCTTTTGCCAACCCCCGAGTTGCCGGCAACAAGGGTTGTCATGTCCCTCAGAGCCTCAGCAATCTGCTCAATACTTTCATCCTCAGTGACAGATATAATAAAGACGGGGTATCCGATCTTCTGATAGACATCCCTGATCCTGAGGGCCGTGGCTATCTCTTCGGTACTGTACAGGTCGACCTTGTTGATAAGGATTGAAGAGGGAATACGGTAGGCTTCAGCTGTGGCCAGAAAACGGTCAATAAATTCGACAGGGGTCGCGGGCATTGTGACCGTTATCATCAGGAATGCCTGGTCGATATTTGCGGCAATGATCTGCGACTCCCTCGAGAGGTTTGATGCCCTGCGTATGATGTAATTGCGCCGGGGAGAGAGAGCGGTTATGAGTGACTCCCTCTCATCAACCGTAACCCTGTCACCGACAGCTACCGGGTTGGTTGTACGGGCGCCGCTGACCCTGAATATGCCCTTCAGGACACAATCATGAATCTGACCGTCATCATCAAGGACCCGGTAATGGCTTCCAGTCGATTTTATGACAACCCCCTGCTTCAACCCCTGTAAATTTCTGGTAAAAATAAAAAAAGTGATGCCGGGTTTCCCGTGGCATCACCTCTTTTGCTGTAATAGCAATGTTTTTTCAATATTCTGCTGCCATCAGGAAGAAGGGCTTCATCTCGAAGTTTGAATAGTAAGGCCTCAGTCTTTCTGTGTTGTAATACTCAGATATATTGACCACTTTCTTGGATGAGGTGACCACGTCGATGGGGACATTGTCATAGCGTCCGTTCTTGAGCACCACCACCCTGCCGTGGATTCCTTTCATGATCAGATCGAGGGCCAGGTTGCCGAATGCCATCGGAACGATTGAGTCTACGGCATCAGGGTCACCGCCCCTGACCATGTAGCCAAGCTTCTGGTTAATGATGTTGATTGTCTTGCCGTTGTTGTATTTTGCTGTGTGTTCCTTGATCTCTGCTGATAACAGGTCGCCTATCCCACCCAGTTTTGCATGGCCGTAGGCATCAGGTTCATGGTCCTGGAATACCATATCGCCACCCTTGTAGAGAGCGCCTTCGGAGACGAGCACTATCGAGTACTTGCTAGGGTTGGAGTTACGGTCTTCAACGAGAAGCCTGGTGAGTTGTTCAATGTCGAACCTGTATTCGGGTATGACGCAGCGGTTTGCAGCACCGGCCATCGTCGGGAGCATGGCTGTAAACCCGGCATACCTGCCGAACACCTCAAGTACCATTATGCGTTCGTGTGAACCTGCCGAGGTGCGCAGGGTGTTGGTCATCTGTATGGTACGGGTGACGCAGGTGCTGAAACCGATGCAATAATCCGTCCCCGGAACGTCGTTGTCCATGGTCTTCGGAATGGCTACAACCTTTACACCCTGCTTGTAGAGATGGACCCCGTAACTCAGGGTGTCGTCTCCGCCAATGGGTATAAGAAAATCAATTCCCAGCCATTCAAGGTTTTTTATAACCTCGGGAGTAAGGTCATTGATTTCATCTTTGTATACATCCTTCAGGTGCTCGGGTACTGAATCCTTAGGCACATGGCTCGGCCTTGTACGCGAGGTATGGAGGAATGTTCCTCCGGTTCTTCCTGACTTGTTGACGATGTCATCGCTGAGTATCTGGAAGCAGTTGCTGTTATCTGCCTTGGGGTCTCTTATAATCTCAATGATGCCGCCCCATCCCCTCCGGAGCCCTATGACCTTGTATCCTTCCCTGTTTGCCCTGATTGTAACGGCCCTGATTGCGGGATTTAGCCCCGGAACATCGCCTCCGCCGGTTAATATCCCAATCACTCCTTTGATTTTCTTCTGGTTTGCCATTTTAAATTGCCCTGTTTGTTATAATCTGAATGCGTGCGTCAAAAGTAGAACATTTCAAAATCATATCAAAAAGGTAATCCTGATCCCCTTTAATTTTTAATAATTTTGAAGAAAAAGCTGATGAATACAAAAGACAGGGCAATAAGCCACTTCCGCAACGGATACAACTGTTCACAGGCAGTGCTGATGGCGTGTGCCGGAGAGAGTGCTGTGACGGCAAGGATGGGGGCTGCCTTCGGAGGAGGGATGGGCAGGATGCAGAAGACATGCGGGGCAGTGACGGGAGCCTATATCTGGTTCGGACTGGCCTACGGGTCTGACCACCTGCCCGGAGATGATGACAAAGCCAGGGTGTATGACAGGGTGAGGGAATTCAACAGGCTCTTCGTCGAAAGGAACGGCTCCGACCAATGCTCGGAACTGCTCGGAGAGGATCTGAACACTCCGGAAGGAAAGAGCCGCATAGCCCGGCGTGGACTCACAGGATCGGTTTGCGGGAAGTGCATAACAGATGCCATCAATATTATTGAGATGCTGGCCAAAAGATGAGGAGGGTGGTGATAACCGTGGGTGCCGGACTGACAGGCTCCCGTCTGAGTGAACTTCTTGCAGGTGAGGGACATGAGGTGGTGCACATTGACTGCTGAACTTGTGTACAGGTCTTCGGTGGGGGCGGGAGTGAAGACTTCGGTATTCATAACAGCCTCCGGAATAAGTATTTACGGATCCCGGACTACCGGAAAGATTTTCCGGGAGGATGATCCCCCGGCAGGTGATTTCCTTGCAGAGACATGCCGCCTCTGGGAATCTGCATCAGATCCCTTTGCTGCTGCCGGTGTCAGGGTGGTAAAGATCAGGACGGCCGTTGTACTGGCCCGGAAGGGCTCTGCCCTCTCAAAGATGACCGCTCCCGCCAGGGCGGGACTGATTGTCAGGCTGGGACCGGGACTGTCAGCCTCTTCTTGAGATCACCTCAAGCTTGTCCAAATCGGTTATCTCTATGGTACGGCCGTTTGACTTGATGATACCGTCACGCCGGAATTCCGAAAATGTGCGGATTACATTGGCTGAACTCATGCTGATCAGGTCTGCAATCTCCTTCCGCGATACCGGAAGGTCAAATATTCTGGAGTGATATATTTCTCCGGAAAAATAAAGGAGCACATATGCTATCCTGCCAGCCAGGTTCCTCTTCCTGATCTCCAGTCCGAGTGAAATGATATTTTCGGAGGTCCGTGACATAACCGTTATAAGGTTGAGGGCAAAACTGCCATTCCTGGTTATCAGATCCCTGATCAGGTCAATCCTGATGCAGCAGACTATCGAATCTTCCAGGGCAGAGAGTGAATACCGGTACCTGTCCTCATGGAATACGCTGATGTTGCTGACGAATTCAAAGGGCCTGGTTATGGTAATGATCTGTTCATCACCGTCGTCGGTTTCCCTGTAGAGCTTTACAAGTCCGGTTTTCAGGTACTTGAAGTCCTGAATCACGTCACCCTCCCCGTGGATGACCTCTCCCCTGGAATAGGAGAACTCTTCCCTGGCATCGCAGATGCGTGTTATATCCTCATCAACCAGGCTCGAAAAGGCCACGTTTCTGAGTTCGCAGGACATGCAGCTGCATTTTTTCTTCTGGGGTAGCATCACTAAAACCATGAATATTGCAAATTTAGAACAATCTGCCGAGAAATCCGTTCACCTTTTTTAATTTTGACAGGCATTGATTTTTTGCAGCAGGCTCATGATTTACAGAACGGATTATCATATACACACCTCATACAGTGACGGTAAGGAAGGGCCGGAAGCCTGTATAGAGGCTGCTGTAAAAAGGGGTTTAAGGGAGATAGGCTTTTCTGACCATCTTAATCCCGCAGGGGAGCATCTGAAATGGTGCATGGATCATGCCCGCCTCCCGGAGTATGCTGAACACATTATCAGGCTGGGCAAAGAGCACCCGGAGATTGAAGTGCGGCTGGGCATTGAAGTGGATTACATTCCAAACCTGGGAAAGGAGACTGAACGGCTGATCAGCGCATTCCCCTTTGACTACATAATAGGATCTGTCCACAACATGGGTGATGAGGCGGTTGACCTTGGGCCTGAGTTCTACGTCGGGAAGGATATAGGCCTTATTTATGAAAACTATTTCAACCTTGTATGCGAGGCTGCCTCCACGGGTTTCTTTGACATAATAGGCCACCCTGACCTGGTAAGGATACACCGTTTCAAACCGGACGATGATATCACGCACCTGTACAGCATGATGGCATCAGCCTTCGAAATCCACGACGTTGCCTTCGAGCTGAACACAAACGGCAGAAACAAGCCGCTTCATGACTTTTATCCTGACAGGAGATATCTTCACCTCTTCGCGGAACACGGAGTTCCTGTCTGCGTCAACTCCGACGCTCATTTCCCGGAAAGAATAGGACAGTTTTTCGACACCGGTTATGATCTTCTGAAACGCACCGGGTACAGGGAGATGGCTGTATTCAGGAAGAGGGAGCGGTACATGATACCCTTTTGAGAATCCCCTGTTACAGTATGCCCCTTCTCTAAAGACCTGTTGAAGACAGATGTTCAATTAATATTTTAATACCTATGGCTGCAAGTATCAGACCGCCGAGGATCTCCACCCTCGACCCGAGACGGCTCCCTGCTGACTTTCCGATGCGTATGGCTGTCATCGATGCCAGGAAGGTCACTGCTCCTATAATGATCCCGGCAAGCCATATCTGAACCTTCAGGAGGGCAAGGCTGATGCCGACTGCAAAGGCATCAATGCTGGTGCCTACTGCCATTGTAAGAAGGATTGTCAGACTGCTGAAATCCACCGGGGCTTTCTGATCATCCTTCTTCATTCCCTCAATGACCATCCTCGCCCCGAGGATCAGAAGAAGACCGAACGCCACCCAGTGGTCGTAGCTTTCTATGAAGTGGCGTACCGTCGATCCCAGGAAGAAGCCCAGCACAGTAAATCCGCCCTGGAAAAAAGCCAGCACAAACGCGATCCGCATGGCATTTCTGAAGCGAATTGCCGACTCAATTACACCGCATGAAAGTGAGACCGCAAAGCTGTCAAAACTGAGGGCCAGGGCAATGCCTGTTATCGTAAGGATATCCATAGACGTCGGAAAGGGCTCAAAAATAGTTAAATATTACTATTTTTACGATCCTGTTCAGTCAAATGAGGGTTGTAATACAGAGAGTAAAGAGCTCATCCGTTACCATCAGCGGGAAGGTCCGGTCATCAACTGGCCGTGGTCTGCTTGTATTCGTTGGCATTGAGGATGCAGACACCTCCGAAGATGCCGCATGGCTGGCTGCCAAGATGGTGAACATGCGGTTGTTCGACGACAGTGACGGTGTGATGAACCTCTCCGTCATCGAGGCCGGCGGAGAAATCATGATAATCAGCCAGTTCACCCTGCATGCCTCAACCAGGAAAGGAAACAGGCCATCATATATCAGGGCCGCAAGGCCTGAAAAAGCAATACCGCTATATGAGGAATTCATAACTCATACTGAAGCGCTTCTTGGACGGAGCGTAAGCACAGGCATCTTCGGGGCGATGATGGAAGTAGAACTCATAAATGACGGTCCGGTGACGATCATCACAGACAGCAGGAGCAGGGAATGACTGATAAAGAGTTAAAAAGATCCGTTCTGACGGTCACCGCATTCGCATCATTCCTGACGCCGTTCATGGGCTCGTCCATTAATCTGGCCCTCCCCTCCATAGGCGATGAAATGGGCGTCAATGCCGTCACGCTGAACTGGATAGTGAGCAGTTACATGCTGACAACCTCTATACTGCTCCTCCCGGCAGGGCGGGTTGGAGACATACTCGGGCGAAAGCTGATATTCACGGCAGGACTGGTCATCTTCACCCTGGCAATGATACTGCTTACTTTCACCCCGGGCATAAAGTGGCTCATAGGAATCAGGATACTGCAGGGAGCCGGCGGGGCAATGATGTTCGGCACCAACATGGCCATACTTACCTCCGTCTTTCCTCCGGGCGAGCGCGGCCGCGCAATGGGTATCAATGTCACGGCTGTATATGCAGGACTGGCTTCGGGGCCGTTTCTGGGTGGTATCCTTACAAGATACCTGGGATGGAGAAGCATCTTCGCCTTCCTGGTGCCGATGGGAATAATAAGCCTCATTCTTATCAGGCGCAAGATGAAAGGAGAATGGGCCGAGGCCAGGGGCGAAAGCTTCGACTGGCCGGGAGCGGTTATATACGGACTGTCAGTTGCGGGACTGATGTTCGGCTTCTCAAAACTGCCATCATTGCAGGGATGGATCATCACCGGCGGCGGAATGGTCCTTGTTCCTCTTTTCATTATGAGAGAAAAGAAAACCGAACACCCCCTTTTTGACATAACACTTATCTCAAGGAACAGGGTCTTTGCATTCTCCAGCCTTGCTGCCCTGATCCATTATGCCGCAACAAGCGCAATAGGATTCTTCCTCAGCCTCTACCTGCAGTACATCAAAGAACTGGGTCCGCGCGATGCGGGGTTTGTGCTGATGGCATGGCCGCTGACAATGACGCTGATATCTCCCGCTGCCGGCAAGCTTTCAGACAATCACAATCCGGGTGTGCTGGCTTCGGTGGGAATGGCCATCTCTTCAGCCGGACTGGTACTGCTTTGTTTCGTGAATGAGCATACCTCCGTTGCATTCATTGTCGCCGTACTTGTTATAATGGGCGCGGGCTTTTCTCTCTTCTCATCTCCGAACTCCAACGCCATTATGAGTTCCGTTGAAAAGAGACAGCTCGGGAATGCCTCCGGCATGCTCGGCACCATGAGGAACATGGGGCAGACATTCAGCATGGCCATAGCCCTTATGCTCCTGGCCCTCTACCTGGGACAGGCAAAAATAAATCCCGCCAACTACCCCCAGCTTCTGAGCGCCATGAAAAGCGGTTTCGTGGTCTTCTCCATACTGTGCTTCGCGGGTATTTTTGCATCGCTTGCAAGAAATAAAAGCCTGCGCAAATAGGTTGTCCCTGTTTTTTGTTTGCATTTAATTAAAAACAATTAAATTGACCTGCGTTTGCAGGCCGGAATATTGTACCGGCAGGTTAATCCATTCAATTAATTATGACCAAATTATACAAGAAGCTGTTGCATTACGACTCCTCGCCCGGAGAGATGGGAGAATGTATTTCTGAAGCCGCAATGACGACCCGTTCAGTCTCGAGGGAGTCTGTTCTGAAGGATATTTTCTCTTTTATAGACCTTACAAGCCTTAATACCACCGACAGTGCCGGAACAATAAAGAGCTTTGCCGAAAGAACGGCCGCCTTCCGGTTCAGTTACGGCGACATCAGCAATGTGGCGGCGCTCTGCGTCTTCCCGAACTTCGTTACCGTAGCCAGCGAAAAACTGGCCGGCAGCAGTGTCAGGCTGGCGGTTGTATCGGCTTCGTTCCCAACCTCCCAGACATTCCTGGAGGTCAGGACCCTGGAGACGGAACTGGCTGTCAGGATGGGAGCCGATGAGGTGGATGTCGTGATTCCCGTGGGAACATTTCTCGAGGGGGAATATGACACTGTCATTGAAGAGCTGAAGGCTGTCAGGCAGGCTGCAGGCGATGCCACTATGAAGGTGATCCTTGAGACCGGGCTGCTCAGGGATGAAAGGAATATTTACAGGGCTTCCGTGGTTGCCATGGAATCGGGAGCCGATTTTATAAAGACCTCAACCGGAAAAAGCCAGGTTTCTGCAACCCATGAAGCCGCCTGGGTGATGTGCCGGGCAATCCGCGACTACTGGAACGAGACAGGAATCATGATAGGTTTCAAGGCGGCAGGCGGCATAGTCACTCCGGATGACGCGATGATTTATTACTTCATCGTAAAGAACATGCTCGGTGAAAAATGGCTGTCGCGCGACTATTTCAGGATAGGGGCGTCGCGACTTGCAAACAATATTCTTTCAGAACTGTACCCCGGCAAGCCCGCATACTTTTAGCATACCGGCATGATGACCGACCCGGGCGATACTATCAGTGTTACTGCGGCTGATACTCTCGCAGTTCCCGCACCACCGGAGGAGTTCAGTATCGGCAGGTTCATTCCGCTGAAGACCCCCGGGAAGGAACATCCGGGAGCAGAGCTTAATCCGCTTGACCTGAGAACTGAATATATTCCCGGCGCCCGGCGTGTTGACGGTCAGCCCCTGCCTGCTGAGAAAATAAGCACCGATTCCAGCTTTCTCATCCTCTCCCTCTCCCTTCTCGTCGTTACGCTTATACTGTCATTCGGCAGGAAGAGTATGCTCACATGGTTTTCATCGCTGGGATTCAGGAGGCAGAGTGAGCTGGCTCCGCCGGGAACGTCGGAATTGTTCGGATGGCCTTTTGTCTTCCGGAACATTTTCACAGTCCTGAACCTTGGCCTGTTTGCAGCGATAGCTCTTCTGCTGACCGGCAGAATGGACTACGACACCCCCTCCGGGTCCGTGAAGCTGATCGCTGTTCTTACCGGATCCTTTCTTGCTGCCCTGATGCTCCGGCACCTTACCTGCATCATCGTAGCCGGGGTGACCGGTTGGAAGAACATCTTCCGAGAGTATATGAATGTAATCTACAATGCCTGGTTCGCAAATGCCATCCTGCTTTTCTTCCTGAACGGAATCATCCTTTTTGCGCCGCTTGACAATATTAATCCTTTCATCACAGCGGGAATTATTATTACTGCTATATCTCTCATAATCCGCTCATTAAAACTGCTTTCAATTTTTACCTACAGGCATATTCCAATATTATATTTCATTTTGTACCTTTGTGCCCTTGAAGTCTTACCCGTTCTTGTTATCCTGAAGGCACTGGGTGTCTTCTGAGCAGGCCGGGTAAAAAGAGGAGGTTGAACTTAAAACTTATGGCTTTGAAGATAAGGAAGGTACTAGTGTCGCAGCCTGAGCCAAACAATCCGAAATCACCATATTTCGAGCTCGCAAAAAAATACAACCTGAAAATCGACTTCAGGCAGTTCATCCAGGTGGAAGGTATATCAGCCAGGGATTTCAGACAGCAAAAGATCAATTTACCCGATTTCACGGCGGTTGTCTTTACATCAAAAACCGCAATTGATCACTACTTCAGAATCTGTGACGAAATGCGCATCACCGTCCCTGACACCATGAAGTATTTCTGCATCACCGAGAATGTGGCATTCTACCTTCAGAAGTACATAGTATACCGCAAGAGGAAGATCTTCCATGGCAAGGCCAATTTTGAAGATCTTATTGACGTAATAGTAAAGCACAGGGAGGAGAACTTCTTCGTACCCCTTTCTGATCCTCACAAGACAGATATTCCGGAGCTGCTGAACAAGCACGGTATAAAGCATGTCATCGGTACAATGTACCGTACAATCAGCAAGGGCTTTGATTCCAAGGAACTCGATTATGACATACTAGTCTTCTTCAGCCCCTCGGGAATCAAGTCGCTTAAGGAGAACTTCCCGACATTTACCCAGGGAGATGTCAAGATCGCAGCCTTCGGACCGACAACCGCAGAGGCGGTGACAAATGAGGGATTCAGGCTTGACATCCAGGCTCCCAACCCAAAGGCTCCTTCAATGACGATGGCCCTTGACTGGTTCATCAGGGAGTTTAACAAGAACCATAAATAGACCGGTACAGAGATGAACCGCCGGGATAGGGCTTCTGTGCCGACGAATCTAAGCTTCCTCCTTGTAAATGACACAGACAGATGCATCATTCAGCAAGGGAGAGCGGCTCTGCGGCATAAAGGCCGTCAGTGAACTCTTTTCGGGAGGCCGCACTGTCAACATGCCCCCTCTCAGGCTGATTTACAGAATACTGCCCGCCGATGAGAATCTCCAGACGCTCAGAGTAATGATTTCTGTCCCTAAAAGACACTTCAAAAAAGCCGTTGACCGAAACCTTATCCGCAGAAGGATAAAGGAGGCATGGAGAATGAATAAAACGCCGCTGAAAGAGGTCCTCTCCGGCAGCAACAGGCGCCTCGAGGTGGCAATAATCTGGAATGACACGGTGATCAGGAACTGGGAAGAGACCTTGACGGCCGTAAAAGAGGCTTTAGGAAGATTGACACGTCTTAAATATTAACTTTGCGAAAATTTCTTTTATGAGAAGCGCAGCCAGAAAAAAGATATTGCTTGTACCTGCATTGCTTATAGTTGCCATGCTGGCCTTCGGATTTCTTATGGGCGGACAGGAAAGCAAGGATTTCAAGCTTACAAAGAACCTCGATATTTACATTTCACTTCTGAGGGAACTCAACGCCTTCTATGTAGATGAGATCGACCCTGAAAAGCTGGTGCAGAAGAGCATCTCGGGGATGCTCTCAACCCTCGATCCCTACACCTCATTCTATCCTGAAGAGGATACCGGGGATCTCGATTTCATGACCACCGGCAAGTACGGTGGTTTCGGTTCACTTATAAGAAAATCTGGTGATTATATCCAGGTAACAAATGTCTACAAGGGCTTTCCGGCCGACAAGAACGGCATCAGACCGGGTGATCTCATGCTCAGCATAGACGGAGTATCGCTTAAGGGAGTCACATCAGACAAGGCGTCTGACATGCTGAAGGGCGAACCGGGAACCGAGGCCGAGATAGTATTCAGGCGGAACGGTGAGGAGATGACGAAGAAGCTCAGGAGAGAGAGAATATCAATATCTGCCGTACCCTATTATGGTATGGTCGATGAAAACACCGGCTATATTCGGTTTACGAACTTCACCCAGAACTGCATAGCTGAAGTCAGGGGGGCGCTGGTCGACCTCAGGGAGAACAAGGGCGCCGAGGATCTCATTCTTGACCTCAGGAGCAATCCCGGCGGTCTGGTGAACGAAGCGGTCGAGATAGTTAACCTGTTCGTCAGGCCAGGTCAGGAGGTTGTGAGCACCCGTGGCAGAGCAAAACAGTATGATGCGGTCTTTCGTACATCGAAGTCGCCGGTGGCCCCTGACATGCCTGTGGTGGTCCTCATAAACCGCGCATCAGCATCTGCCTCGGAGATAGTGGCCGGGGCACTCCAGGATCTCGACAGGGGTGTTATTGTAGGCGAGCGTTCATACGGAAAGGGTCTTGTACAGGTGGCAAGGCCGCTGAGCTACAAGGCCCAGATTAAAATCACCACCGCAAAATATTATATCCCCAGCGGGCGCTGCATACAGGCAGTTGACTTCTCACATCCCAACGAGGACGGGAGCGTGGGGGTCATCCCTGATTCTCTCATAAAGACATTCAGGACACGTAACGGAAGACCGGTGAAGGACGGAGGGGGTATTATTCCCGATATCACGGTGCAGTCAGACATGCTCAACCGCTTCACCAGCGAACTATATGTCCAGAACATGGTCTTCGATTTTGCCACCGAGTATTACTGGTCGCACCCTCAGCCATCAGTGGTTGACAGCCTGAAGCTGAATGAGCGCGACATGGAACGGTTCAAGGCGTTTCTCGGGGAGAGGAAGTTTTCCTACAGGACTAACTCGGAGGCGCTCCTTGAGGAGCTGACAGCCTCTGCCAGGGAGGAGGAACTCTACAATGACAACATTGAGAATATCGGGAAGCTCCGGGAGGGCCTGGGCCATTCACTTGAGAGGGATATGTCAGTATACGGACGGGATGTCGCCGAACTGATAGAATCCGAACTCGCAGGAAGATATTTCTATGATGCCGGAATGATTCAATACTCCCTGCCGCGTGACTCGCAGGTGAAAGAGGCGATTTCCATTGCCGGAGAGAAATCGAGGTATCAGTCAATTCTTAAGGGTACCTCAGGCCAGAAGGCTCAGTAAACGCACTTCCCTTCAGAACAGCTCCTTCTTCCATACCGGGAGCCTCTCCTTGACCATCTCAAGGGTATGCCGGCACGCACGCGTGGCGTGATCGCGGTGACCTGACGTCACCATGATGAAGAGCGATGCCTCACCGGTTTTGACGACACCGGTGGAGTGAACAATCACCACCCTCCTTACATCGCTGAAGGCAGCTTTGACGGTATTAACTATCTCCCCTGCTTCCTTCTCCGCCATATCGTTGTACGCCGAATACTCAATTGCCGATACCCTGCTGCCGCTGACCTCATCAGCGCGAACCTTGCCGATGAATACCGATACAGCTCCGGCAGAGGCATCATCATTGCCAAGAGTGATTAATTCGGAAATGAGCAACGGGGTTATCGGTCCCGTGACAAGGTGCCTGTTTTTCATTTTCAGACGCAGATTTATCATCCCCCGTGGAAAGGCGGAAGTATTGCAATTACATCATTTTCAACCAGAACAGCCTCATCCCTGAGCAGGTTTCTGTTCAGGGCGATCCTGAAAGAGACCGACTGCATGGCAGGATATTTCGTAAAGATCTCCTTGCGCAGCGATGCAGTATCTCCTGCATTAAAAACTTCATCAGCCTTCCCCGCAATATCCCGTGCAGCTCCAAAGTAGAGCACCTTAACCATTGGTCCCATTATCAGTGCGCCTCAAGCCAGTTGTTTCCGGTGCCCGTGTCAACCTCCAGGGGCACCTTCAGGTCTGCGGCCCCCTTCATCTCCTCACTGACCATAGCCCTGAGCCTTTCAACGGAGGTGATGTCAGTCTCGAATATAAGCTCATCATGCACCTGCAGTATCATCTTTGCCTCCGGAAGCTCCTTCTCAAGCCTTGAGGCGATCCTTACCATTGCAATCTTGATTACGTCAGCCGCGCTGCCCTGTATGGGAGCGTTTATGGCGGTGCGTTCGGCGTTGCCCCTGACTACCTGGTTACGCGAGTGGATGTCAGGCAGGTAGCGCCTTCTCCCGAACATGGTGGTGACATAGCCTGACTCCCTGGCCCTGCGGATGCTCTCATCCATGTATGCCTTTACCCCGGGATAGGAGTTGAAATAGCCGTCAATAAGCTCCTTCGCCTCTTTCCTTCCGATGTTGAGTCTTTCTGAGAGGCCAAAGGCAGAGATGCCGTAAATGATCCCGAAGTTGGCAGTCTTGGCCCTTGCACGCATTTCGCGGGTCACGTCCGGAACAGGGACACCGAATATTTTTGATGCTGTTGCAGAATGAATATCCTGTCCTGACAGGAAGTCTTCAATCATGGCTTTGTCGCCGCTCAGGTGAGCCATCAGCCTGAGTTCGATCTGCGAATAGTCAGCGCTGAGAAATATCTTCCCGCTGGCAGGAATAAAGGCCTTGCGTATCTCCCGTCCCTCTGCATCGCGGACGGGTATGTTCTGAAGATTCGGGTTGGTGGAGCTGAGCCTTCCCGTTGAGGCAACAGCCTGGTTGTATGTGGTGTGTATTCTTCCCGTCCTCCTGTCAGCAAGTTCCGGCAGCGATTCCACATAGGTTGTGAGAAGTTTTTTCAGGCCGCGGTACTCAAGCACCTTTCCTATCAGCGGATGTTTGTCAGTGAGCCGCTGCAGCACCTCCTCATCAGTGCGGTACTGGCGGGTTTTGGTCAGCCGCGCCTTATCGTCGAGGCGGAGTTTGATGAACAGGATGTCGCCAAGCTGTTTTGGCGAGGAGATGTTGAATTCCTGCCCGGCCAGTAAATAAATCTCCTTTTCAAGTCCTGTGATGGTCTCGCGCAGTGTCACTGCGTAGTTTTTAAGAACGCTTTCGTCTATCAGTACGCCCTCGCGCTCCATTGACGCCAGCACGCTGATGAGAGGCATCTCGATCTCTGCTGCCAGCCGGTCAAGTCCCTGCTTTCTCAGCTCCGGTTCGAATATATCCTTCAGCTGCCATGTCACATCGGCATCTTCAACGGAATACTCCTTTACCCTCTCCTTGTCAACATCGCGCATGTTCTTCTGCTTCGGACCACGCTCGCCTATAAGTTCCTCAATATGAACAGGTTCATAATTCAGGTACTTTGCGGCCAGCAGGTCCATGTTGTGGCGCATGTCGGGCTCAAGCAGGTAGTGGGCCATCATTGTGTCAAACAGCGGCCCCCTGACCTTTATGCCGTATCCTGACAGCACCTGGATGTCGAATTTCAGGTTCTGACCTGTTTTCCTGACCGACTCGTTTTCAAAGAGAGGCCGGAATGGTTCGATAAGCTTCATTGCCTCACTCCTGTCGGGCGGAAGCCAGAGCAGGGTGCCTGAACCCTTCTCCCAGGAGAATGCGATGGCGACCAGCTGGGTGTTCAGTGGATCAAGTGATGTTGTCTCAGTGTCAAAGCAGAACTCGTTTAGTTTCGCCAGCCTCTCTGCCAGTTCCCGTGCCTGTACTGCGGTTTCGGCAAGAGTATAATTGTGGGGTGTTGTCTGTATGGTAGCCATGGACGAGGTGTTGCCGCCTGTGGCATCGGATGCCGGGAACAGCGTTCTCTGGGTCTCCTCCCACATCGGTGGCTCTGCTTTCATGACGGCATCCGGTTGTATCAGCCGTTCTCCCGGCGCCGGCAGACGTGATGCCAGGGTCCGGAATTCCAGTTCCTCGTAAAGCCTGCGCAGTGCATCAGTGTCTGTCTCTCTGCGGTGCAGCTCCTCATGCCTGAATTCCACCGGGACATCCTGGTCAATTGTAGCAAGGCGTTTTGAAAGCAGTATCTGTTCCCTGTTCTGCTCCAGGATATCCTTTTGCCTGCCGTGGAGCTCTTCAGTGCGGCCGAGGAGGCTCTCTATGCTCCCGTGTTCGCTGATGAGCTTACAGGCCGTTTTAGGGCCTATTCCGGGAGCCCCCGGTATATTGTCGGAAGTGTCGCCCATAAGACCAAGGAGGTCAGTGATATTGCCGGGGGGAACACCATATTCACGAATAATCTCCTTCACTCCCCATATCTCAGCATCTCCTCCCGAGCGTCCCGGTCTGTACATCACAACCTTGTCGGTGACCAGCTGCGCAAAATCCTTGTCGGGTGTCATCATGAATGCCATATAACCCTCAAGAGATGCCTTTCGGGCGAGGGTGCCGATCACATCATCAGCCTCGAAGCCGGGCACTTCGATCACAGGTATGCGATAGGCCTCCAGGAGGCGCTTGATATAGGGGACGGCTATTTTGATGTCTTCCGGTGTGGCATCTCGGTTTGCCTTGTAGGCAGGATAGATCTCGTTCCTGAATGTGGGTCCGGGCGGATCAAAGACGACGGCAATGTGCGTCGGTCTCTGCTTCGTCAGCAGCTCTTCAAGCGTCAGCAGGAACCCGAACACTGCCGAGGTGTTCATCCCTTTCGATGTGACCCGGGGGTTTTTGATGAACGCATAATACGACCTGAAGATCAGGGCATATGCATCAAGCAGGAATAGCCTTGTATCGTTCTCGTTCACTGTTACTTGTTGTCAGATGCATGCCACTCGGCATAAGCGGTGGCTGTCTCATAAAGCTTCAGGCTGTGCAGCGAAACCCCCTCAGGAGTGCGGCTGCTCAATATTACCGCTATGTCAGCGACTATGTTTTCGCAGGTCGGCTGATAGGGCGATACAATGACATTGCCGAAGTGCCTCCGGTAGCTTTCAACCGACTCTGCCGGGGCAAATCCGGCTATCATCAGTGCATGATCAAACCGGTCTACCACGTTCTCTCGTACGATCTTCTTCATGTCGCCAAAATCTATTACCATTCCGTT
Organism: Bacteroidales bacterium; assembly: GCA_049294275.1. Taxonomy (GTDB): domain Bacteria; phylum Bacteroidota; class Bacteroidia; order Bacteroidales; family VadinHA17; genus SR-FBR-E99. Next base: position 28,222 of record JBAQCQ010000017.1, on the reverse strand, counting down.
ACGCGGATTTTCAGGATCATTCACCGCCTGGCCTGTAAATGTCACATACAGAATGTAGGAGTGACCGTGAACATTCCGGCACGGCCCGTCATAATTCCACAGCGCATGCGCCATCTCAAAACGGAATTCCTTTGTTACACGGATTATGGCCATCAGTCTTAATTTTGGTATCCGCAAAAGTAAACTATTTATAATGATTAACATTAACAGCCATAATTTGTGCTGATATTTATGATGTTAAATGTCATACATATAAATTTAACCGTACCTTTGCACCCTCATCAACACATCACAAAAAATGGATAACAATCAGGTATTGACTATCCCATTCCTTGCCGGAGAGAGCTTCAGAAAGCACGGGGAGAACAAGGCCATGGGATTTGTGGGGGAAGAGGTTATCAGTTATAACCAGCTTAAAAACCGGACTGAATCGGTAATACGTCTGCTTGAAGAATACTCAGTTCAGCCGGGTGATAAAGTGGCTATCCTCAGCGGAAGCATGCCGAACTGGGGTGCCATATATTTGGCAACTACCTCCATGGGCGCGGTAGCAGTTCCTATTCTTCCCGACTTCTCAGCCGGGGAGGTAACAAACGTGCTGACTCATTCGGAGTCAAAAGTACTGTTCGTCTCCACCGCTCTCACATCCAGGGTGGCGGGATTCTCGTCGAAGACGCTTGAGACCGTGATTATCGCGGATGATTTTGCGGTCATTTCGGGTTACAGGGGCAAAGGTTATGTCCCGGAACTGAAGCCGCAGAGAGAGTACAGGGTGTCTGAAGAAGACCTGGCTGTGATTATTTACACTTCGGGTACAACCGGGAAGTCGAAGGGGGTAATGCTGACTCACCGGAACATATGCTTCACCGCCATGCAGGTACTGACGATTCAGAGGGTGCTTGAAACTGATGTGTTCCTGTCAATCCTACCACTGTCGCACACGTATGAACAGACCCTCGGCCTGGTCCTTCCTCTGTTCAACGGAGCAGCCATCTATTATCTCCGCAAGGCTCCCACACCTTCTGTGCTGCTGCCTGCACTGGCGGAGGTGAGGCCGACCACGATGCTGACCGTGCCGCTTATCATGGAAAAGATCTATTTCAGCAAGATCGTCCCCACCTTCAGCAAGAACAAGGTTGTCTCGTTCCTTTATCACAAGACACCAGCACGGAAGCTTCTGAACAAGATTGCAGGCAAAAAGATTTACAAGACCTTCGGCGGCAGGCTTCGCTTTTTCGGTGTCGGCGGCGCCAAGCTCAATCCGACGGTGGAAAAGTTCCTCCTCGATGCAGGTTTTCCATATGCAATAGGTTACGGTCTTACTGAGACCTCTCCCCTGCTTGCCGGAACCAAAGTCGGCTCCTGCAAGGTGGGAACAACCGGACCGGCGATGGAGGGAGTAACCCTCAATATCCATAACCCGGATCCCGTGACAGGCGAGGGTGAAGTGTGGGCCAAAGGTGACAACGTAATGAAGGGTTACTACAAGGAACCGGCGATGACGGCAGAGGTCATTACACCAGACGGATGGTTCCGGACAGGCGACCTGGGGTATCTGGATGATGACGGCTACCTGAGCATCAGAGGCCGGCTCAAGAACATGATAGTAGGATCAAGCGGTGAAAATATCTATCCTGAGGAGATCGAGTCCGTAATCAACGACTTCGGACATGTGATAGAATCACTCGTCGTTCAGAAAAAGGGCAAGCTGGTTGCGATGGTACATGTAAATATCGAAGAGCTGCAGGCTAAATACCAGCAGATAAAAAAGGATTTCACCGACCAGGCCGAGCTGATGATCGACGAGTACCTGGAGGATCTGCGCAGGTATGTCAACTCAAAGGTCAACAGGTACAGTCAGCTGCAGCTTGTAGTCTATCAGCCTGAGCCTTTCCAGAAGACAGCCACGCTCAAGATAAAGAGGTTCCTGTACTACTAATCATCGGATTGACTCCGAATCCTTAAAAGCATACGTCCTCCGATCACTGAGATGACTGACGTTTTTTTGCTATTTTTGCGGCCTAAATGATTCCAGATGTCGGCCAGGAACAAAGCACTGCTTCTGATTTTTTCCATCCTGATCGTTGATCAGGTTCTAAAGATTATTATTAAAACCAACATGGTCATTGGCCAGGAGATACCGGTACTGGGCAACTGGTTCAGGATACATTTCCTTGAGAATAACGGCATGGCCTTCGGGATGGAATGGGGCGGAAAAGTCGGAAAAGCGGCTCTCTCCATATTCAGGATGGCTGCTATTACAGGCATTTCCTGGTATCTTCACACCCTCATCAGGAAGAAGGCGAGCCCCGGCCTGATACTTTCAGTCAGCGCCATTATTGCCGGCGCTGCAGGAAACCTCATCGACAGTGCCTTTTACGGGATGATCTTCAGCGAGAGCTGGCATACCCCTGCCGTTTTATTCCCGGAGGGAGGCGGCTATTCATCATTTCTCCAGGGACGAGTGGTGGATATGTTCTATTTCCCGGTGATTGACACCCACTGGCCCGACTGGTCGCCGATAAAGCCCGGTCAGTCATTCATTTTCTTCAGACCTGTTTTCAACATTGCTGATACCTCCATAACCACCGGCGTACTGGCCATTCTTCTCTTCCAGAAGAGATTTCTTGAGGATAAAAACTGATGCTTCAGAAAAATACCGCAGTTTTAACTGCATAGCCTGCCGCGGAGGGATCAGTTTCCACATTTTGTTTTACTTTTGAAGAAATATCCTTCATTTCGGAATGGTCGCCCTTACAGATATCAGGAAACCTGTTGCGGCAGAGATGCGTGAGTTTGAATCTTATTTCAACCGCACCCTGCAGAGTGACATTCCCTTTTTTCATCTCATCCTGAACACCGTAATACGCAGGAAAGGCAAGCAGATGAGACCTTTGCTCGTCTTCCTGACTGCTAAACTGAACGGGACGGTCAATGAGACAGCCTTTATTGCCGCCACCTTCATCGAGCTTTTGCATACCGCCACGCTGGTTCATGACGATGTTGTTGATGATGCCTCCGAGAGACGCGGACTGCCGTCAATAAATGTGCTTTATAATTCAAAGATTGCCGTCCTGCTCGGAGACTATCTGCTTGCCCAGGGCATGCTCATCAGCGTTGAAAAACAGAGATTCGACATGCTGGGAATTGTCTCTGATGCAGTAAAGGAGATTGTGAAGGGCGAACTGGTGCAGCTTCAGAAGACCCGGAAGCTTGATATTAAAGAGGAGGATTATTTCAGGATTATCAGGATGAAGACGGCTGCCCTTATCTCGGCGTGCACCGCCTGCGGGGCGAGCTCCGTCACCGGCGACATGAAGATCATTGCACGGATGAAAGAGTTCGGTGAGTACCTGGGCGTGGCTTTCCAGATCAAGGACGACCTGCTCGATTACACCGGAGATGGTCTTACCGGCAAGCGGGAAGGAAATGACATCAAGGAGAAAAAGATCACCCTGCCTCTGATCCATGCCCTGAGGGAGGCCGGTCCTCTGGAGAGGCGTCATATCATCAGGATCATCAGAAGAAAGAAAAAGGGCAGGAAGGAGATCAGTGAGGTTATAAGCTTTGTAAAAAATCACAAAGGGCTCGAATATGCCGAAACAAAGATGATGGAGTATTCAGACCGGGCAATGAAGATCCTTGAGGTTTACCCTGATTCAGAAACAAAGTCAGCGCTTATTGAATTTGTAATATTTTCAACATTGAGAAAAAAGTGAAAGATGTTGCACGTTTCCTGTCACTGGGGAAGTATGCTGTGGCAGGTGTGTCAAGAGACCCTAAGAAATTCAGTAACCAGATGTTCAAAGACCTCCGTAAGAAAGGAATGGATGTGGTGCCTTTCAATCCCGCAACCGACTCCATCGACGGAGTGAAATGCTACCGTTCCGTGAGTGAACTGCCTTCCGACATCAGGGGGGTGGTTTTCTTGACACCCAGGGAGGAGACCCTGTCGGTGGCCAGGGAGGCAATTAAACATGGGATAAAAGATTTGTGGATACAGCAGGGGGCCGAAACAAAATCTGTGATAGCCGGACTGGAAAAGGAAAATGTGAACCTTATACACAACCAATGTATAATGATGTTCTGGAAACCCAATGGAGTCCATTCCTTTCACCGTTTTCTGAAGAAAATCTTCGTGGGACTGCCCGCATGACGGAAAATTTTCGATTCTCGCGAAGTTAAGACAGCAGGTAACATAGGCTTAACTGCTGTCATTCAGGTATTTATGCGAATATGGCGAGAAAAGTGTTCCACGTGGAAAAAAATCATTTTTGAAGGGCTGCGACGATAATCGCGGCTTTTTTTATCCCCACGACGGACTCCAGTTCTTCCGGAGCGGCTTCTGCCATTTTTTTCACCGACCCGAATTTTTTCAGGAGGAGCTCCCTGGTCTTCTCCCCTATTCCGGGAATTTCATCGAGTATTGAGCTGTTCATTTTTGAACTTCGCTTGCTCCTGTGGAAATTTATGCCGAACCTGTGGGCCTCGTTTCTCAGGTGCTGGATTATTTTCAGGGTGATACTGTTCTTATCGAGGTAAAGAGGCACGCTGTCACCAGGGAAATAAATCTCCTCGAGTTTCTTTGCAATCCCTATCACTGTAAGTCTTCCCCTGAGACCAAGGGCATCAATGCTCTTCAGCGCTGATGAGAGCTGCCCCTTGCCGCCGTCAATAACCACAAGCTGCGGAAGCGGTTTCTCTTCATCCATCATTCGTCTGTAACGTCTGTAAATGACCTCCTCCATTGATGCAAAGTCGTCAGGGCCGGCAACAGTCTTTATATTGAAATGGCGGTATTCCCTGTTGCTGGGCCTGCCGTTACGGAAGACGACACAGGCCGCTACCGCCGATTCGCCCTGGATGTTCGAGTTGTCAAAACATTCGATATGATGAGGCAGGGCAGGCATATGAAGATCCTTCATCATCTTTTCGAGATTGCGCGCAGTCCTGTTTTCTTTTGACTGTTCCGCAGCTCTCTTTTGGCGTTCCAGCCTGAAGAAGACCGCATTCCGGTTAGCCAGTTCAAGCAGCTTGTACCTGTCGCCTCTCCGGGGTACGGAGTATCTGACGCCATTCGCAAGAATGTCAGGCATAAATGGGACGATGATCTCGGGTGAATCGCTTGACACCCTCTGCCTTATTTCGGTTACTGCAGTTGACAAAACCGATTCTTTTTCTTCCTCAAGTCTGATTTTCAGCTCAATGGAATAGGTCTGGACAATCGCGCCCGTCACCACTTTCATATATGTAATGAACATCGAAGACTCGTCGAGAGAGACTCCGAAAACATCCACGTTACGGACTGATGTATTGACAACCACCGACTTGCTCCGGTAGGTTGCGATCAGGTCGAGCTTCTCCTTTATCTTCTGCGCCTCCTCGAACTTAAGTTCCGAAGCATACTTCTTCATCAGCGCCTCGAGATGGCCTGTGACACTCCCGACATCTCCCTTGATGATCTGTTTTATCCTCTCTATCTGATGGTTATATGCCTCTTCATTAATCAGGCCGACACATGGAGCTTTGCAGTTTCCTAAATGATATTCAAGGCAGACCCTGAATTTACCCTCTGCAATTGACCTGTTATTCAGCGGGAGTGAGCAAGTCCTGATCTGGAAGAGCTGGCGGATCAGCTCCAGCAGTGTGCGTACTGCCGGAACCGATGTGTAGGGACCGTGGTATGATGAGCCGTCGGCTATCAGTTTCCGGGTCAGAAACACCCGCGGAAAGTGCTCATTTTTAATGCAAATCCACGGATATGTCTTGTCATCCTTCAGGAGGATGTTGTACCTTGGCTGGTGCTTTTTGATAATGCTGTTTTCGAGCAGCAGGGCATCAGATTCGTTGTCAACGACTATATGCCGGAGGTCTGCGGCGCGGGAAAGCATTACCTGAGTCTTGCCCGACTGGTTTTTGGCGAAGTATGAACCCACCCGCTTCTTGAGGCTGCGGGCCTTCCCGACATACAGTATTGTTCCGGAAGCATCCAGAAACTGGTAAACGCCGGGCTTGTCAGGGAGCCGGGTTACGGCGGATCTTATGGTATCTTTTTCGGGCAAATCAGGCTTTTGGTGACTAAATTCTGGCCAAAGTTAGGAATTAGAACAAACAGACGCCAACAATACTTGAACCGCTACGCGGTAAAGTTTTCGATACATCATCAAACTACAACAGTATAACCTCTCCGCGGTAACAGTCCGCGTATGCCGTTAATTTACAATACTTAAAGCGCTACGTGGTATCATTGGCCCTGGGCCATTAAGTATTGTCATACGACCGCAACAGTACAATTGGTCATAGACCATAAAGTATTGTAGATCAGCGGTAAAGATGTCTGGTCTTAAAGTTTCTGTCCCGGCCAGGTTTTCTGTACAAAGAGCGGCACATGACGGAAGGCAATACCGTCAAACAGACCCTTGTCGCTTAGTTTGAGACGGGGTATCACCAGCAATGCCATGAATGAAAGCGTCATGAAGGGTGCATCGAAGTGACAGCCGAAGCTCCGGACAGTCTCCGACAGACGCTCATAGCGCGATGCCATTGCTGTTACAGGCATGTCTGACATGATTCCTGCCACCGGAAGTTTAAGTATCTCAGAGCCGTCTCCGGAAACTGCCGACATTCCTCCCTCTGCTTCTACGATGAGGTTTATAGCGTCAATTATGTCGCGGTCATTTGTGCCTACGGCAATTATATTATGACTGTCGTGGGCCACAGATGAAGCCATTGCCCCCTTTTTCAGCCCGAACCCCTTTATAAATGCTACAGCCGGCGGCCTGTCATTGTATCTCTCTTTTACTACAATTTTAAGAATATCCTCATTGATATTTGTTGCAACAAACTGATCCTCTCCCGGATTCACTTCATCGGAACCGGTTACAAGAGACCCGTTTTCAGCAACAATCAGACGCAATTTGCCGCCCTCATTCGGCACCCTTATTTCATCGGCGAGGAGCCGTGTACATTTGAATCTGTTAATTTTATTTATTTCTCCCGAACTGAAGAGTGCCTTATCCCCGTCAAAAACAAGTATCCCTTCAATCCAGGTCTGGAGCACATTCATTTTTGCCGGATCATCAACGATGATAAAATCGGCCGGATCGCCGACTCTCAGAAGTCCTGCATTGATCCGGTAATGCGCCACCGTATTTACCGATGCCGCTCTCAGAACATTGAAGATGTTGTAACCCATCCTGATCAGCCGGGCTACAATTTTATTGATATGGCCTCTGGCCAGCGTTTCTGGATGAAGGTCATCAGTGCATAGCATCACCTCATCCGGATAGTAATCGAGCAGCGGTGCCAGGGCGTCAAGGTTCTTTGCTGCACTTCCCTCCCTTATAAGAATTTTCATTCCGCCGGAAATCTTTTCCAGCGCTTCTTCGAGAGAATTGCACTCGTGGTCGGTAGAGATTCCGGCTCCTATATATTTTTTAAGCTCCTTCCCTGTCAAGCCCGGTGCATGCCCGTCAATCGGTACACCTGCTATTCTCGCAATTTCAAGTTTTCTGTAAACCTCCGGATCGTCATAAACGACACCGGGAAAATTCATCATCTCGGCAAGGAATCCAACCTTCTTTTCCCTGAGGAGGTCCGCAATATCATCGGCAGTTATCCTTGCCCCGGCGCTCTCCGATGATGTTGCCGGCACGCAGGAAGGAGCGCCAAACAGTATTTTAACGGGGACAGTCTCGGCGTTCTCAATCATAAATCTGACACCCTGCCTGCCCATTACATTAGCAATTTCATGAGGATCGGACACAACTGCAACTGTACCATGTCTAACTGCAGCTACGGCGAAATGTGAAGGGACAAGCATACTGCTTTCAATATGCACATGGGCGTCTGCAAGCCCGGGCATTATGTAAACATCCGGACTCGTTTCCGATTCTTCAATTTTTTCTATCAGGCCGCCTGAAATAGTGACAGAACCCGGATATATTCTCCTCCGGTGCAAATCGATAATCTTTCCTGAAACTTTCATATTTTCTTAATAAAAATATGTTCCACGTGGAACATATGCTTTATCTTCCCAGATACATGATAAGGATGGAAACGTCTGAAGTCGACACTCCGCTTATACGAGATGCCTGGCCCACGGTTGCCGGCCGTATTCCGGTCAGTTTCTGCCGGCCTTCCGTAGATATAGAAGCCAGTTCTTCGTAATTTATGTCATCAGGTATTCTGAGATCCTCCATTCGGCTGATCTTTTCTGCGACCCCTCTCTCCCTTTCAAGATAGCCGGAGTATTTAATCCTGATCTCCGCAGCTTCCAGAATTTCCTGCTTCCTCCTTGTTGAATAGCATTTAAGTGTTTCCGCTCCCCCTATATGCTGAAGAAGATCTTCAAGCTGTACCTGCGGCCTGGAAGCAATATTTATTGCTTTAATCTTCTGATCTATCCCCGAGGTTCCCCTCTCCGTAAGGAATGTATTTATTTCCTGAGGTGAAATACTCCTGCTTTTCAGGAACGACATAACCTCTTCCACCATCCCGTATTTTTCATCCAGCCTGTTCTTTCTTTCTTTTCCGGCAGTTCCAATCGACAATGCTTTTGGAGTCAGTCTTTCATCCGCATTGTCCTGCCGAAGCAAAATTCTGTACTCAGCTCTTGAGGTAAACATCCTGTACGGTTCATCAACCCCTTTCGTGACCAGGTCATCAATTAGCACTCCTATGTAAGCCTCGTCACGTTTCAGAACAAGTGGCTCAGCACCTTTAATCTTCAGCACTGCATTTATACCGGCCATCAGACCCTGCGCCCCCGCCTCCTCATATCCTGTTGTCCCGTTCACCTGCCCTGCGAAGTACAGTCCTTCTATCATCTTTGTTTCAAGGGTATGTTTCAACTGGGTCGGCTGGAAGAAATCATATTCAATTGCATACCCGGGTCTGTATATCACCACATTCTCCATTCCGGGTACCTTTCTCAGGGCATTTAGCTGGGTCTCCAGAAGCAGGCTGCTTGAGAATCCGTTAATGTAGAACTCATTTGTATCCCATCCCTCCGGCTCGAGGAACAACTGGTGCGATACCTTGTCTGCAAAGGTTACGATCTTATCCTCAACGCTCGGACAGTAACGAGGTCCTCTTCCCTTAATCCTGCCAGTAAACAACGGAGAATAGTTCAGTCCGGCTCTCAGCACATCGTGCGCTTCTTCGTTGGTGTGTGTTATGAAACAGCTTCTTTCGTCCACTATGTCAACTGAATCATGCAGGTATGAGAAACATTTGCCGTCGCCGTCTCCCTTCTGTTCCGTCATTTTCCCGAAGTCAAGGCTTCTGCCGTCAACCCGGGCGCTGGTTCCTGTCTTCAGTCTTCCGACACTGAACCCTATCTCCTTCAGCTGGTCGCTGATCCCCCTGGAGGCTTCTTCACCCGATCTCCCTCCTGACATCGTATTGAATCCCACGTGCATCAATCCGTTCAGGAATGTTCCCGCTGTAAGAATTACCCCTTCAGCCCTGAACTCATTACCGAAAGTCGTCCTTACTCCCCTGGCTGAACCTTCCTCTATAATGAGGGCATTTGCCTGTTCCTGCCATATGTTCAGATTGTCTGTATTTTCAAGAACCTTTCTCCACTCCCTGCTGAAGAGCATCCTGTCGCACTGGGCTCTCGGGCTCCACATTGCGGGACCCTTGCTCCGGTTAAGCATCCGGAACTGTATCATGGTGCGGTCTGTTATAATCCCCGACATGCCGCCCAAAGCATCTATTTCTCTGATTATCTGTCCTTTAGCTATACCACCCATTGCCGGATTACACGACATCTGGGCTAATTTTGTCATGTCCATGGTGACAAGAAGCGTTTTTGCCCCCATGGTGGCGGCAATACAGGCAGCTTCACAACCGGCATGACCACCGCCGACGACAATTATATCATATCTGAAATTCATTCGGCATATGATAAGGCCAGATACATCTCCTCCATCTCAGACATCTTCCTCTTCTCCTCCGCTGTTCTGTCATCATATCCGCACAAATGCAAAAAACCGTGAAATATCACCCGTCTTATTTCCGCATTGATAGTAACACCGAATTTAACGGCGTTTCTCTTCACTGTTGCAGCACTTATATAAATTTCACCGTTAACACTCTTACCTTTATTGTAATTGAAAGTAATTATGTCAGTGTAGTAATCGTGCCCGAGGAATTCCCTGTTGATCTCGTAAACCTTCTCATCGGATGTTATTATAACATCAACCAAGTCCCCCTTCATGCCCGCATCACTGACGATACGGCTTATTATCTTCTTTAGCAGCTTACTGTCCCGCAGCCTGAATTTTTCGATATCGTAGCGGAAGTTTATTTTCAAGGCCTCAGTACCTGAAACTCATTTTTACCTCATTGCCGGCTTCATTGTATTCAATCATATCTGCCAGGCTTCTCATAATAAACACTCCGCGGCCGTGAAGGTTCTCGATATTTGCAGGATCAGTCGGATCCGGCAGGTCATCATACTTGAATCCTTCTCCCTGGTCTGTAACAGTTACATCAAAAATATTTCCGTCGGCGGTGAAGCTGATATTGACCAGTTTTTTTACATCTCCCTTGTTGCCATGCAAGATGGCATTATTAACCGCTTCAACTGTCGATACAAGTATCTTTCCGTATACCTCGTCAGGTATTCCCAGTTTTTTTGTTAAAGTATCAACAAGCGTTTCTACCACACGAAGCTTCTCAATGTCCGAATTTATCGTAATGCTTTCCATCCTAATTCCCTATCTCTTTTTATACTGACAGGGTTTCTAATTTGTTGCAAAATTTAGTCATTTTTTTAACAGCCAAAGTTCAGGATCAAGTTTTTTCTTTTCCTCGTATATCATAAACTTCAAAACAGCTTTATTCCCTGCTGTATTGTCAAGGTAAACCTCGCCCAGTTCCTGGCCGGTAATGATATTGTCTCCGGCTTTGACCCTTACATTCACCATGTTCTGGTAAACGGTCAGGTATTTGCCATGCCTGATGATGACAGCCATGTTTGCGCCGGATATGGCAAAAACCCGTACCACTTCGCCCTTGAAAACAGATTTCGCCCTGATGGTTCCGTTCGAAGTGATTTCTATTCCGATATTATCTTCTGTAACGTTCTTCAGCACCGGGTGCGGCTGAAGCCCGAAATGCGCCGTCACAATCCCTTTATCTACCGGCCATGGAAGACGTCCCTTGTTCTCACCAAAAGACTCACCTATGATCCTCATTTCATTTGTCATGGGTGTGTTTACACTCTTTTTTCTCTCCTCCTCTATCAGACGTTCGATCTCCTTTTCAATCTGCCTGGCTATTCGCCTTTTTTCATCAAGCTCCTGCTTGAGCTGCTTCTCCCTGGTGCTCAGTACGGTTATCATCCTCTCCTTCCTGTTCTGCTCATCGCGCAGGATCTGTTTTTGCCTTACCTCCTTACTCTTCAGGTCATTAACGTTTTTCCTGTCCTTCTCCAGCCTTTCCTTTGTACCGCGCAGCTCCTTATAGATGGTTTCAATTGTCTCAGTCTCGTTCCGCCTGAAGCGCGTGACCTGCTGAATGTACTTTATTCTTTTATATCCCTGGTTGAAGTCGGCCGATGAAAGAATGAATGCAACTACCGGTGTACCCTTTGTGGCTTTGTATGCACTGACAATTGACCTTGCATACTCCGCTTTCAGATTATTCAGGTCAGCCTCAAGCATCTCCGTTGCAAGCCTGTTCAGTGATATCCTGTATTCCAGGAGGCTGATCTCCTGTCCGTATTCATTTATCAGTTTTTCCCGCAGATTGAGTTTTCGACCAATAACCCTCAGCTCATTCAGATTCTCATTCTTCTGCGTGGCAGTTGTCTTCAGCATCCTGTCAACATATTCAATTTCCTGCAGGTTCTTTTTCCGCAGCTCTTCAAGCTCAGCCCTTGATTGTCCGAAGATGCCTGTCTGTGCAATAATTCCCAGTATCAATATTGACAGGAATCTCATCATAAGCCACTTCTTTTATAATCAGGAAGAATAAAAGCAATGTCTGTATCATACCCGCTCACCAGTTCATCAATTCGCAGATAGACCTTCACCTTCCGGCTGGTGTCGCTCATTGTTATTGCTGAAGGATACCTTATCTCTCCGCTGTTCCTGAAACCGCTGAAATCAAGAATTATCTCCCTTCCTTTCTCACTGTCTGTCAGACTTTCCCTGCAAACCTTCTGTTCATCGAGGCAGACGGTAATCTCACGTTCAATGCCGTCTCCGTCCGTTGCATACATCGTAAGACTATTCCCGGAAGTTTTATAGTTACTGTATTCAATCTTCGGCAGGTCGCCTAAAACCATCAGCATCAAATCGGCCGGCAGTCCGTTCTTCGACATCACAGCATCCTTTTTTCCGACATAGACAGTTCTGTTAAACCTGTCAATCATTCCAATGTCATTTCCAACCGCCAGCAATCTTACCAGTTCTATACCCAGAGGACCCCTTACAGAGACGAAAAAATCGCCCTTTGAATTAAGACGCGCATTCAGGCTGAAACTTCCATCAGTATCAGTGCCGTCGAGTTCAATCCTGCCACGTTTAATTATAAATCCCTTTTCAGTGATATTGTAACTTCCGACACTGCCAATGACTGCTGTCATACTTGCATCTCCAGTCATTCCCGGCCTCCCGCCGCTTTTCCGTTTTCTTGAGGCTGAACATCCGGTAAGTGCAATTATCAGTACAGCGATCACCGCTGTCTTTACTTCATAATGCATTTTCTGATCTCCTCCTCCAGGTATGTCTTTGTACTGTCCTTTTCCACGGCACTTCTCCAATAATCCACTGCTTCATCGCATTTACCGAGAGCCTTTATGATATAGCCCATGTGTTCCAGAATTTCGGGATCTCTTTCATTTTCCCTGCTGAAGATCTTCATCATGGCTCTGTATGCTTCCCTGTACCTGCCCATTTTATAAAGAACCCATGCATACGTGTCAATGTATGTTTCATTGTCACCTTCCTTTTCCATCACCTCTTCCGCCATTTTCAAAGCTTTTTTCAAATCTTGATTCCCTTCAGCAAGAAAATATGCATAGTTGTTGAGTATCAGCGATTCCCCGGGTGAAATCTTAAGCGCCTCTTCATAAAAACCGTACGAGCTCTCAAAGTCTTTTACCCGGTACTTAAGGTCACCCATCATTGAGAGAACCTGGACCTTCAGTTCATTATTGTTCCCGGCCAGTATCAGGGCCTTTTTAAGCTCGCTGTCCGCCACATCATATTCTTTTAGCTCCATGGCAGCTATTGCATAATAGACCTTGCCCAGTATGCTGCGGTTGTTCTCGCGGGAATAGTCTGTGGCCAGATCGTACAACTTCCTGTAGTCTCGTTTTTCAGCATACAGCAATATCAGCCTTTCCGAAAAATAAAAGCCCGGTTTAACCGTAGCGTGAAGCTCTTCATACCGTGCAATTGCCTCATCCTTCATCCCGGCTGTTTCATACATACCCGGCCTCATCGAAAGGATCTCCTCGTCATCCGGGTATTTCGCCTCGAGGATTTTCAGGCTTTCCGCAAGTGATGCCGTGTTTTCCGTTACATATGCCGTGTCGCTCAGGAGCCTTCCCGCGACGGCAATTTTTCTTTCCCTCTCAACAACTTCGCTTTCAAAAACATTATTCAGAAAAACCGTTATACCCGAATATTCCTTTTTGTAAACAAGGTTCATCATGTAGAGGAGCTGAGATTCTATGTCATCCGGATTACTCTCAATGATTGCCTTGTAGATGCTGTCACTCTTTTCCTGTTTCCCGTCCTCGAAATAAATATCGGCCAGCAGAGCCTTATACCTCATTTCTCCAGGCTCCTTTTCAATAAGTTTCTCTGTTCTTGCGGCAGCCTCTTTCATCTCTCCCCTTGTGATCAGGCCTGATATCATCATAAGGAACATGTCATCGCCCAGCGCTCCTTCATTGTCAAGCAGCCTGAAAAGTGAATCTGCCTTTTCTGCCTCGCCTTTTTCAGCATAGAGACCCGCCAGTATTGTATTCACCTCCACTGCCCGTTTATCGGCTTTAAGTGCTCTGGTAAAATATACCAGGGCTGAATCCTTTTGCTGGTATTGTGTAAAGAGAGACCCGCATGCAAGCTGATACCAGTAGTTATCAGGCTCAAGCCTTGCAGCGGTAGACGCGTATTTCACCGAAGCCTCCCCCATGCCCGCAGAGGAATAGATCTGGGCCAGCTCGAAATATGGCACTGCTCTTGTTTTGTCAATTTCAATGCATTTCCCGAAAAGCTTTGCCGCATCATTCAGATTGCCCACATATTTAAGCCTGAGTGCTTCCGTAAGCATGTAATCATAACGCCCGTCAGACTTTGCCGCGTCTCCCAGGTTACCTGCAGGCAGAACAGCCCTGTGGGTGCATCCTGCAGCCATAATAACAACGACCAGAACAACAAATCTTCTTCTCATTTCTTCCCCGAATGTCCGAAACCACCGGCTCCCCTGTCAGTATTGTTTATTTCCTCTGCCTGAATCATTTCTGCCTTTTCGTGCCGGGCAATGATCATCTGTGCAATACGGTCACCGTCATTGACGGTAAATTCATTTTCAGACAGGTTTATCAGGATCACTCCCACTTCACCCCGGTAATCCGCATCAATGGTCCCCGGAGAATTCAGTACCGTAATGCCGTGTTTAACCGCAAGACCGCTTCTAGGTCTGACCTGTGCCTCATAACCTACCGGCAATTCCATGTAGAGGCCTGTCGGAATAAGCTTTCTTTCAAGTGGTTTAAGTATCACCGGACCGCCGGTGAAAGCCCTCAGGTCCATTCCTGCGGCATGCTCCGTTTCATAGGCCGGCAGCCTGTGTGGTGATTTGTTTACTATTCTGATTTTCATTTCCCTCTGTTAAACAATAACGAAAAGAACCTGTCCTTTATCTCTGCAACGGCAAAGAAAATCATTAGAAGCATTGTGTCAACCGTAATATTCAGAAATCTGTTCTCTATTGACAGTTGTCGTGCTGCAACAACCAGGCCAACTGCAAGGGTGATATACATTATGATCTTTCCCGTTTCGTACTTTATCGGGTAAAACTTCTGTCCGACAGCATAAGAGACCAGAACCATTGTCAGGTAGCAGGCGACATGTGCCCAGGCAGCTGCGATATATCCGTACACGGGAACGAAAACAACGTTTACGATGACAGTCACCACAGCTCCAATGATTGTTATCCATGCACCGTAAATGGTTTTGTCGTCGACCTTGTACCAGATGCTCTGGTTGATGAATATTCCCAGCAGCAGGTAACCCATGCTTATAATCGGAACAACGATAAGTGATTCGCGGAACACCGGTCCGATAATTATCTGCAGGGCTTCGATATAAAGGTTAATTCCCAGGAAAAGTATCAGGCCGGTTATCACGAAATACTTCATTGTGACAGCATATGTCTCCTTTGCGTCCTTGCTGCCGGCCTTTTCAAAGAAGAAGGGTTCGGCTGCGAAGCGGTACATCTGTATGAAGATAGACATGAGCACCCCCACCTTGTACCCGGCTCCGTAGAGTCCCACCGTTGCCAGGCCTTCGGCGCCCCCTATCAGCCGTCGCAGAAGTATCTTGTCAAGGACTTCGTTCAGTGATCCTGCCAAGCCGCCAACCAGCAGGGGCCAGCTGTAGGCAAGCATTCTGGAAAAAAGCTTTTTGTCGAATACCGGCTTTATCTTCACCATGAACGGTAGGAGGCATAACAGTGTGAAGGCAGAGCCAGCGAGATTGGCAACAAAAACATATCCGACCTGAAAATCGGGATTGTATATTTTATAAATCCATGTGCTTCCTTTGCCGGCAAGTGTGGGCGCTGCCTTCAGGAAGAAAAAGACCGTAACAATGGTTACGGCCACGTTTATTATCTTAAGTATGCTGAATGTCAGTGCCCTGTTATTGTTCCGCAGCCAGGCAAAGGGTATGGCGGAGAAGGCGTCAATGGCAACAATCCATGCAAACATTCTTATATACTCCGGGTGTTCCCCGTAACCCAGAAATCCCGAGACGGGGTGAATGAAGAGCGAGACTGCAATGATGAAGAGGGAGGAGGTTGTGAAGAGGCTCACGATTGATGTCCCGTAGACAATGTCAGCAGGAGCTTTCTTGCCGGCAAACCTGAAATAGGTTGTCTCCATGCCGTAGGTAAGGATGACCAGGGCCAGTACCATCCATGCATAAAGCTCAGTCACAATGCCGTACTGCCCGCGTCCCAGGATATAGGTATAGAAGGGCGTCAGGAGTGCATAGTTAAGGAATCGCGGAACAACGGTTCCTAAGCCATAGATGACAGTCTGGCCCGCAAGCTTGCGTATATCGTTCATGCTTAACTCTTACTGCAAATATATATCTTTGTCATTCGTAAATTATAAGAAAATGAGGACTTCATTACGCATGTTACTGATACTGGCTGCCGCATTCATGATTTCAGGATGCGCATCGGGAGACAAGAAAGGCGTACGCGCCGAGATCAAGACTACCGAAGGAGACATCGTCATTTCCCTTTCCGACCTGACACCTCTGCACCGTGATAACTTCATAAAACTTGCAGAAAGCGGATTTTATGACGGAGTTTCATTCCACCGCGTGATAAAGGAATTCATGATCCAGACGGGAGACGGTTCAACCAGGCAGGATTCATCGCTTATTGATGATGATTATACAATCCCCGCCGAGATTAATGACTCGCTCTTTCATAAGAGGGGGGCCGTTGCCGCAGCCCGCATGGGTGATGACGTAAATCCCGCCAGGAACTCCTCCGGAACGCAGTTTTACATTGTTCAGGGAAAGGTTTATGATGATGAGTCACTCGCAACTGTCATCCAGCGTATAGAGTACAACAACAGACAGTTCCTGTACAACAAGGCTCTCCTGGACCTGAAGAAGGAGGCAGAGGAAAGCGCAACCCCCGTCACTGATGACATAATACAGCAGAACGCCATCATAAGGGCTTATGAAGCAATGGAGGCGGAAGGCCCGTACGAGATGCCGCCGCTGCGCAGGGATGTCTATAAAACAGCCGGAGGCACACCCTTCCTCGACGGAGCCTATACTGTTTTCGGAGAGGTGCTCGAGGGAATGGAGATCGTTGATGCAATAGCGGCCACGGCAACAGACATGTCGGACAAGCCTGTCAAGGATATACGAATCTTAAAGGTAAAAATCATAAAATAACTTTCCGGGATAGAGATGAAGGAGCGGATTGAAGAATTAAGGAAGGAGATTCGGGATTTCACAATCACCGGCGCTGATGCCCTTGAGCAGTTCAGGATTGCCTACCTGAGCAAGAAAGGGAAGATCCCGTCACTCTTTGACGATTTCAGGAATGTTCCGCCCGGGGAAAAGAAAGAGACCGGACAGTTGCTCAACGACCTGAAACAGTTTGCCACTGAAAGGTATAATAAGTTCAGGGATCGTCTTTCCATGGCGGATGCAGTCAGTCCGGGCGTTGACCTTACTATGCCTGCCTGGCCTCTCGGAGAGGGAACCCGCCACCCGATATCAATCGTCCGCAATGAGATCCTGGACATTTTCGGCCGGATCGGTTTCACTGTCTCAGAGGGGCCTGAGATCGAAGATGACAACCATGTTTTCACCATGCTCAACTTCTCAGTTGACCATCCGGCCCGCGATATGCAGGACACCTTCTACATAGAGAAGAAATCAGGTGCCGAATCCGACCCCCATGATGTCCTGCTCCGGACCCATACCTCCTCGGTACAGGTGAGGGTGATGGAGACGCAGAAGCCTCCGATACGCACCATTTCTCCCGGGAGGGTCTTCCGCAATGAGGCAGTCTCTGCCAGGGCGCACTGTATTTTTCACCAGGTTGAGGGTCTCTACATAGCGGAGAACGTCTCTTTTGCCGATCTGAAGCAGACACTGCTCTATTTTGCCGTCGAGCTTTTCGGAGAGAATGTGAACATAAGGCTCCGTCCATCATTCTTTCCTTTTACCGAGCCCTCGGCAGAGATGGATATAAGCTGCAACATCTGCGGCGGAAAAGGGTGTAACGTATGCAAGGGAACGGGCTGGCTCGAACTCCTGGGTTGCGGAATGGTTGACCCGAACGTGCTTGAAGCCTGCGGAATTGACTCTGTGAAATATACCGGATATGCCTTCGGCATGGGTATCGAAAGGGCAGCCATGCTTAAATACGGGGTTAACGACCTTCGGCTCTATTTTGAAAACGACATCCGTTTCCTTAACCAGTTCCGCACTGAAATTCTATGATATTAATGAATTAATAGACACCTTTGTGACCTTAACATCCGGAGAATGAAACAGCATGACTACACTATAGCATTCTGTGACAAATGCGCTTTTGAAAACAATGCGGTCTTTCGCTTCCTGACAAGGGATGAAACCGACAGGCTTAATTTTGAGAAGGACTTCAGGCGTTACAGGAGAGGTGACATCCTCTACAATGAAGGTAACCGCATCAGCGGATTCTATTGCATAAATTCAGGCATTATTAAGGTCTTCAAGACCGGTGTTGACGGCAAGGAACAGATCATAAGGTTTGCCCGCAAGGGAGAGATCATCGCATACAGGTCTGTCCTCAGCAACGAACCGGCATGTACCTCAGCCAAGGTGATTGAGGAATGCCAGGTCTGTTTCATTCCCTCCGAGCTCCTGATACAGTTCGTCAAGACCAACCCGGCCTTTGCATTTGAGATTGTCAAGCTGACATGCCATGAGCTGGCAGAGGCCAACTCCTACATCACCGACATTGCCCAGAAGACTGTCAGGGAGAGGGTTGCCGAAGTATTGCTTAACCTGGTAAAGGATTTCGGCCTGGATGAGCAGAAGTACCTGCGCATTTCTCTGACGAGAGAGGAGCTGGCCAACATCGTGGGGACTGCCACCGAATCAGTCATACGTCTTCTTTCGGAGTTCAAGAGTGATAAGCTCATAGAGCTCAACGGCCGCAAGATCAGGATCATTGACCTGAGGGGACTTGAAAAAACAAGTTCCTGATTAACATTTCCCTGCTTTTCAGAACAGAGTATCCTCCCGGCCCCGAACGATGCCGAGGTGGCGGTATGCCATCTCCGTTGCCTCGCGGCCCCTGGGTGTCCGCTTCATATAGCCTTCCTTTATAAGGAACGGCTCATAAACCTCTTCAATAGTGCCGCTCTCTTCTCCCACTGCTGTGGCCACATTGCTGAGTCCCACCGGCCCTCCCATGAATTTTTCTATTATTGTCCTCAGGATCCTGTTATCCATTTCGTCAAGGCCGTGCTTGTCTATATTAAGCGCTTCAAGACTGTACCGGGTTATATCGAGGTCTATTGATCCGGAGCCTTTCACCTGGGCAAAATCGCGCACTCTCCTGAGCAGGGCGTTGGCTATCCTGGGGGTGCCCCGGCTTCTGGATGCTATCTCCTGGGCTGCGAGGTCGTTGATGCTTATATTCAGGATTGCTGCTGACCTTTTGACAATACCCTTAAGCACCGGGGTATCATAATACTCGAGATGGAACTTTATTCCGAATCGTGCGCGAAGCGGGCTGGTAAGCAATCCTGACCTGGTTGTTGCACCTATCAGTGTGAAAGGGTTGAGTTTGAGCTGGACGGAGCGCGCCCCGGGGCCTTTGTCAATCATTATGTCAATCTGGTAGTCCTCCATGGCAGAATAGAGGTACTCCTCAACAATCGGGTGCAGCCGGTGTATCTCATCAATGAAGAGAACATCACCCTCATCGAGACTGGTCAGCAGTCCGGCCAGGTCTCCGGGCTTGTCAAGAACCGGTCCGGAGGTGATTTTCAACTTTACTTTCAGCTCATTTGAGATGATTGCCGCTAGGGTTGTCTTCCCCAGTCCGGGCGGACCGTGAAGAAGGACGTGGTCAAGAGCCTCGCCACGCTGCATGGCTGCTGTCACGAAGACGCTCAGGTTGTCAGTAATGCGTTGCTGTCCCTTGAAATCGGAAAAGGAGAGAGGTCTCAGCTGCTTCTCCAGTTCTGCATCACCGGCCAGGGTTATTTCCTTCCTCAGATTAAACTGTTCACTCACTGTTCCTTTTATTTTATGCGCTTCACGCTGCTCCCGGGAAGGTTGACCGGGACACCGTTGATGCTCGTTTCGATATCGTCGCGGTAGGTGATGGTCAGCAGCACCTCGCCGTCTTCGTTATACTTTTTCCAGGTCTTTGTGCGGAATCCGTTCTTATAAAACCCATCTTCCCTGGGTCTGCCGTTCTCATAATAGAAAATATGCCGGCCTTCCGGTTCGCCCTGTTTAAATTCACCCCGGAACCTCGGTTTTCCGTTGGGATACCATGATCTCCAGAGGCCGTCGCGAAGGCCAAGCAGATAAGTGCCTTCCTCTGTATTGTCGCCCGTTTTGATCTTCCAGTCGCCGTTTCTCTCACCATCTGCATATGTTCCCTGCGCAATGATCTCACCTGTACGTGTATACTCGGTATAAGTTCCGTCTCTCCTTCCCTGGAAGTAATCCTCTTCCCTGAGGAGCTCGCCAGAGGGATAGTACCAGCGCCAGGTACCGTCAATGCGTCCGTTGATGTATGAGCCTGCCTGTTCCAGCTTTCCTTCCGCATTATAGAACTTCCATGTTCCTGTACGCCTGCTGTCGGTGTAATTGCCTTCGGCCGTTACGGTTCCAGCAGGCGAATAGTCTTTCCAGGCACCCCTGCGGTTTCCCCCTTCATCAACGATCCCTTCTGATATAAGCACGCCGTTGTCATTGTAGATGCGGGCGTTCTTCACTGTACCGTCGGCATTGAACTCCCTGTGGATGCCCACGGGAACTCCCTCCCTGAACGGACCTGAATAGATCAGGCGCCCGGATTCGTCATACCTGTTTTCTATTTCAATCTGAGCACTGTTGTCGGCATCCGTCCCTGTAACCTTCCCGTTTTCGTACAGCAGTGTTACGAGCAGTTTTCCTTTTTCATCATACTCCTTATAATAGCCGTGCAGCTGGTCATCCCGGTAGTTTCTCTCCGTTTTGATGGCGCCGTCAGGGTAGAAATCCAGCCACTCTCCCTGTTTGCGGCCGGTTGGATCAGTATGGTTAATCCCCGACCGGCTGATCAGAAAATCGTTATTGTATTCCAGCAGTGTGATAATCTTTCCCTCACGGTCATATTCGCGTGACAGTCCATCCTTTTTCCCGTTTACATAGGGAATTGTCTGCCGGATCTTTCCTTCGGGATAATATATGCGGGCAACGCCCTCCTTTCTGTCTCCTGCAAAAAGTTCCGACGAGTAGACGTACAATCCGTAAACAGGATCTTTCTGGTACTTTACATAGTATCCGTTCCTCTTTCCCAGGAGGTAGCTTATCTTCTCGGTTGTGTCGCCTGCCTGGTCAAAGAAAACCCATACACTGTCAAGGAGAAAACTTGTCCGTTTCCCCTCTGATTTCAGTACTCCGGTCACATAATAACTCTTCCAGTAACCATCTGGTTTTCCGTTTCTTATATATCCTTCGCTGGAAATATTTCCATTCGGATACTTGAACTGCTGAAAGCCGTCTTTAAGTGCCCCATCCTGCTGTGCAGAAAGAACAGAGGGAACAACAACCAGCATGATCAGAAAAAGTCTCTTCATTTTAAAGGCCCAGTTTTTCCGAGATATCGAGCATTCTTTTGATAGGTACCGCCGCACGTTCTATTATTGACGGATCGACAGTAACTTCCGGTTCTTCAAATTTAAGTGATTTATATATCTTTTCAAGGGTTATGAGCTTCATGAAGCTGCATTCACTGCATCCGCAGGTTGAATCTTTGGGTGGTGCAGGAATAAATTCCTTTTCAGGCTCAGCCTTTTTCATCTGATAAATTATGCCGGGCTCTGTGGCAACGATAAAGACCCTGCCCGGATCTTTGCTTACAAATGATAGAAGTCCTGATGTAGAACCGATATAATCGGCAACCATCCTGACTGGTTTCTCGCACTCAGGGTGAACTATTATTTTTGATCCCGGATTTTCCTTTTTGAGTTTGAGAATTGCCTGCAGCGAAAACTGCTCATGCACATGGCAGGCTCCGTCCCATACCAAAATATCCCTTCCCGTCAGGCTTTTTATATAATTGCCCAGATTCCTGTCAGGACCGAATATTATTTTTTCATCCTGGGGGAGAGATTCTACAAGTTGCCTCGCATTTGATGAGGTGCAGGCAATGTCGCTAAGGGCCTTTATGTCAGCTGTTGTATTTACATATGTTACCACTGTTCTCCCCGGGTTATCATTAATGAATTTTTCAAAATCCTCTTTTTTACAGGAATCTGCAAGGGAGCAACCTGCAAGAAGATCAGGTATAATTACCTTTTTTTCGGGAGAAAGTATCTTTGCCGTTTCAGCCATGAACTTCACACCTGCAAAAACTATAATATCGGCTTTTGTCTCAGCTGCCTTTTGTGAAAGAGCCAGACTGTCGCCGACAAAGTCAGCTATATCCTGGATATCCGGAGTCTGATAAAAATGAGCAAGAATAACTGCATTCTTCTCCTTTTTCAGAGCATCTATTTCTTTTACTATGTTTTTATTAACAAGCATTATCTATTACAGTTTTGATAAATTTAATATATATGATGGTTATTATATGCTGTTAGTTCTGTTCAAACAATTTTACGATTCTTTTTGCAAAAATGAGAGTTAAAACATTAGTAACACCTTATCAACACATCAAAAAATGTACCTTTTCTGAAAGAGAGACAATTAGACTGATAATTAACAACTGTTACACATGTTTTG
This sequence comes from Bacteroidales bacterium, assembly GCA_049294275.1. GTDB lineage: Bacteria > Bacteroidota > Bacteroidia > Bacteroidales > VadinHA17 > SR-FBR-E99. The sequence continues at coordinate 5,504 of JBAQCQ010000017.1, read as the reverse complement.
TTAATAACGGAAAAACCGTGAAATTTTCCGGGCAGTTGTTCAGTTCCGGTTTAAACAATTTGATTTACCGGTAAGAAAAACTTTTGTAATTCACATTAAAAAAACAATGGAAGCATTTTGGCGGTGATTGACAAATTAATGAACAAAAAATTAAAATCCGGGTTACATGTTATTAACCAGACAAACCGACAATGTTTTCTTTTCTTTTAATAATTACAGGGTTATATTTGTATAAAAATATCAGGGCGTTTTGGAAAAAATCGTAATTGCCTCAGACCATGCCGGCTTCAGACTAAAGGAGAAGCTTGTGAAATGGCTTATCTCAAACAGGTATGAAGTAAAAGATATGGGAAGCTTTTCTGAAGACAGTGTGGATTATCCTGATTATGGCCATCCCCTGGCAGTTGCGGTTGAGAAGGGTGAGTATGTATATGGCATTACGATATGCGGTTCAGGCAATGGGATAAACATGGCCACCAACAAGCATCAGAAGATCCGGTCGGCAGTCTGCTGGAATGAAGACATCAGCAGACTAGCCAGGTCCCATAATGACGCAAACATCTGTGCCCTCCCGGGAAGATTTCTAAGCGAAGCAGAAGCCATCGTGATAGTTAAAACGTTTCTTACCACTCCATTTGAAGGGGGAAGACATAAGAGGCGAATTGAAAAAATCCCGTTAAAAACCAACTAAATGCTCTCAGCTACCTGCAAATATGGCATGAGGGCTGTGATCTTCATTGCATCGAAACCTGAACAGAACGATAATACCAGGTTGAAGGAGATCGCTGAAAAACTCAGGATTCCGCAACCCTACCTGGCAAAGATCCTGCAGGTGCTTACGAAAAAAAGAATACTTCACTCAACCAAAGGCCCGCATGGCGGTTTTTACCTGATGGTTCCGGCGTCAAAGCTTACTCTGATGGACATCATTGACGCCATTGACGGCAGGAACTTCTTTGACAGCTGTTATATAACAGGGGAGAGGTGCAATTTCGAAAAACCCGGCGAGGGTCTCTGTATCCTGCACAATGACCTGAGAAAAGAGAAGATACGACTGGAAAAGTTCTTCAGTTCAAAGACCATTGAGGAACTTATAATGCAGGCAGACGGTGATGAGTCGGTCACGATCTGAATCTTTCGATCAGGTTCTTTACAATATGCGCCAGCACTATACCGGCAGTCACTCCCCCAATGTTAGCGAGGAGGTCTATCGTCTCAGCCTTGCGGGATATCGTAAGCGTCATCTGCATTATCTCCATCACTGCGCCGAAGAAAACAGGTATCAGCAGTATAATGTAATTAAACTTCGATTTTGTCTGCCATTTGCACGAATCCAATAACAGCATCGCGGAAAAAAAACCGTACATCGTAAAGTGGCCCATTTTGTCAATATACGGTATGCTGAGCATTCTCCCGGGAACAAGCGATTTACTGCCGGAAAGGCTTAGCCAGAGTATCAGCAATCCCACTATAATGCTCTTATAGTATTGTTTTATAAAGAGATATAGCATGCCTTCTTTTTGAGATCGTGAAAATAGCAAACTAATATTAAATCTTTTGTACTTTTAAAGTATATATTTTCCAATGGCTGGCATTTACCTTCACATACCCTTCTGCAAGAGCTTTTGCAGTTACTGTGATTTTTACAGTATTACTGACAACAGCGGAAAGGAGGCTCTTGTTCAGGCTCTTATTCTTGAGGCCGGCCTCCGGTCGCGCTATCTTGAAGGAGAAATGGTGGATACGATCTATTTTGGCGGAGGCACTCCCTCGCTGCTCACAGTTGACCAGGCCGCACGTATTCTTTCGGGAATCAGGGAAAGATTCACTGTGGCTGATGATGCTGAAATAACGCTGGAAGTCAATCCCGATGATGTTTACGAAGGCTATTTCAGTTCTCTGAAGGATACCGGGATTAACAGGATCAGCCTCGGGGTGCAGACATGGGATGAAAAGAGACTCAGGTATCTTGGACGGCGTCATACCGCAGATCAGACGACGAAGGCCCTGGAACTGGTTTTCAGCGAGGGAATAAGAAATGTTTCGGCGGATCTGATTTACGGTATTCCGGCGATGACAACGGCGGACCTGAAGGATGACCTGGAAAGGACTCTGGCCTGGCCGGTAACCCATATTTCTGCCTATCACCTTACAATTGAGGAGGGCACCCGCCTCGGTAAACTGAAAAAGGAGGGTAAGCTGGCTGAGACGGATGAGGAGATAAGCACATCAATGTTTACCCTGCTTGGAAAAATATGCGGGGAGCACGGGTTCATCCATTATGAGATCTCCAATTTTGCACTTGACGGATACATCTCCAGGCATAACTCCTCTTACTGGATGCAGATTCCGTACCTGGGGCTCGGACCGTCGGCACATTCGTTTGACAGGAGATCGCGCCAGTGGAATGTCTCTGACGTGAAGAAATATATAAGGTCAGTTTCCGGAGGCGAGGTGCCATTCATCAGGGAGGAGCTTGACAGGCTGACAATCTTCAACGAGTATGTCATGACATCGCTCAGGACGATGTGGGGGATTGATCTCTCCCACGTGGAGGCATTTTATGATAAGGAGCTCCATGACTACCTCGTAAATCTTTCAGGCAAATACATTCGCTACGGCCTGATGAAGAGGGAAAAAAATACCCTGGTCCTCACAGACCAGGGTAAAATGATATCGGATAATATTATTGCCGAACTCCTTACGGAGCTTTGATTATCTTGCTTTCAGCGCGAAGCTGCCCGTGCCTATCTTCTCACCGTCGAGGTAGAGCTCAACATTATATGTGCCGGGAATAAAGTCACCCGTATTGTCAAGGAAGATGCACATCTCAATGTCTGCATTGGCATAATCAACAGCCCTGTTTGCCGAGAATATCAGCTGTTCGCCTTTTACCTCAAAGAGATTTTCGGGAGAAGGTGTGATCACAAGCTGGTCGGGGCGCACTACTCTCAGGTAAACTATCTTGTTGCCTGCCTGGGCTATGGGGTTCTCCCTGAGCGTGAAGCATACCCTTACCTTATCGAGGTTCCTGATTTCACCCGTCTCTTTCCGCTTCTTGTTCAGCGCCACGGCAACCACATCCTTGGCCTGAATTAGGGAGGCTACTGTCACTTTGGACGTGAGTTCCTCCTTAACCTTTTCAAGCTCCACGTTTGTCTCCTGCACCTGGGTGATCTGCTGTTTTATCTCCACGTTTTCCGCGGTCAGTATCTGGTTGCGTGTGTTCAGTGAGTCGATCTGAACGATATAGCTCTTCATGATATCGCGCATCGTTGTTATCTCTGCCTTGTATTTTCTGATCAGTTGTGCATTTGAAGCACTGACCTCAAGCAGTTTCTGTATCCTGGTGCGTTCTCGCAGCAGTTCTGCATTGAGGGTATCGTTGCTTGTCTTCAGTGTGTCATAGCCGTACATCATCATGCGGAGTTCATTTGCCAGGGAGTCTTTCTCTTCGGTCAGAACCTGCTCCATCTCAACCATCTTGCTCTTCTGGTTGTAATAGAGTACCACCAGCGCGATTAAGCCCAGCGTCAGGATTATGGTTGACACAATCATGACAATCGGAGCACCTTTTTTATGCTCAACGTGCTCTGCCTGATATTTTTCCTGATTTTCCATTTGTATGTTATTATATCCGGTGCAAAATTAGCAATTATATCAGTACAACAAATTTTTCTCCTCTTTGATTATCTTAGTCACGGAGTTTTTCACATAAAATAATCTTTATATATAACTGTTTATGAGTGGATTTTACGGTTCTGTCTCCGAAAGAAGCTGTGTTGACGACGTGTTTTATGGCACTGATTATCATTCCCACCTTGGCACCAAGCGTGCCGGAATGGTCTTTTATGACAGTGAGATAGGGTTCCGGAGGAGGATCCACAACCTCGAAAACGAATATTTCAGAAACAAATTTGAAGCCGAGCTGAAGGAGTTCAGGGGTAACAGTGGCATGGGGGTCATCAGTGACACCGATCCCCAGCCCATACTGTTCAATTCCCATCTTGGCCCCTTTGCACTGGTTACAGTTTCAAGGATTGTGAACATTAATGAGCTGGCCGATTTTTTCCTGGCGCGCAAGAAGCATTTCACCGAGAACTTCATGGGCAACATAAATCCCACGGAGATGGTCGCCAATATAATCTGTGACGGAGACTCTTTTGTTGAGGGTATTACGAACGTATTTGAAAAGATACAGGGATCGTGCTCGATGCTGGTTTTGACAAAGGATGGTATCATCGCTGCGCGTGACAGGCTGGGGCGCACTCCGGTTGTTATAGGGAAGCGCGACGGGGCACGCGTGGTGGCCTCCGAGACATGCTCGTTCCCGAACACGGGATTTGAGACAGAATACTTCCTGGGCCCCGGTGAGATAGTGCATATCCGTTCCAATGGCTTTACGCGGCTGAAAGCTCCGGGAAAAACGATGCAGACCTGTGCTTTCCTCTGGGTTTATTATGGTTTCCCGACTTCAGAGTATGAAGGACGCAATGTTGAAGAGGTGCGTTACAGGTGCGGCGCAGCGCTGGCAAAGCGTGACAGCGTGGAGGCCGACTTTGTCTGCGGCGTTCCTGACTCGGGCATTGGCCATGCCTTAGGTTATGCCAATGAAAAGGATCTTCCGTACATGAGCTCATTCTCGAAGTACACCCCCACCTGGCCCAGGAGTTTCATGCCGCAGCGTCAGATACAACGGGATCTGGTTGCAAGGATGAAGCTCATCCCGAACAAAAAGGTCACCAACGGCAAGCGGATAGTCTTTCTTGATGACAGCATAGTAAGGGGAACGCAGTTGAAGGACAACACGCGCGACCTGCGTCAGGCAGGAGCGGCCGAGCTGCACATGAGGATAGCCTGCCCGCCGCTGCTCTACCCTTGTCCCTTCCTGAATTTTTCACAGTCGCGCTCAACCCTCGAGCTTGCCGCCCGCAAGGCTATTGTAAAGCTTGAGGGGGAGGAGAAGAACATAGAAGACTACCTCGATCCAGATTCCGAAAAATACTCGCTGATGGTCAATGAGATAGCAGCTATCATTGGTATGGACACCCTGATGTACCAGCGGCTTGACGATCTTGTAACAGCCATCGGATTGCCGAAAGAGAAGCTCTGCACACACTGCTGGGACGGCAGCAGCACCTTCTGATTTTGTTGAAAAGTAAAGAACGTTGTTAATTATTTAACGTTCGTCAAAAAAATTACCCCGTTTATCAGGTTAATTTTACATTTCATAAAAACAATGAAACTCTTGCGGAAGGTTTCAAGTATAACTGATCAAACCATTTAAAACAATCTAAAAACAGAAAAAATTCAATTAAAAGATAATAATATCCCTAAATGTGTAGTTAAATCATAAAAAATTAGTCATAGCGAATAGTAATTAGTCGACCCTTATAAAGGGCCTATATTGTTGATAACTAGACAGATAAGTTGATAATTATATTTGTTGGTTTGCAAGGTTTTCTATAGATTCGTGGAAAAGCTTGCAAAATGGTAGGTAAAAC
>JBAQCQ010000016.1:0-52254 GCA_049294275.1 Bacteroidales bacterium | reverse complement strand
CATATTGTCATAAACCATCTCGTGGAAAACGCCTCCTATGTGCGCAAAAAAATCGTTGTGCGATTCCATGAATGCAAGTGTATCCTGCCGGACATATAGCCTGGCATAACGATAGTTGCCGTATGAGGAAGTGAAGACTGCCAGGAAAAAACGCTTCTGTACTCCTGATATTTTCAGTTTAGTCTCAGCCCAGTCAAATTCACATTCTTCTCCCGGTAAATATGATTGCCTGATAAAGGCTTCCCTTTCTGATATCGATTGGCTGCGGATATGGTTGCATACCGTAGTGTAGCCTATTTGATAACCCAGTGAAAGAAGGTATTCATGTATGTCAATCTTGCGCTTTATCTGCTTGCGCAGTCCGTTTTGCCGCTTACGCTCATTTTCTTCCAACTGTGCCCGGATCAGTGCCGATATTTCAAGAGTCAACTTGCGTTTTGTCCTGCCCGTGGCATTATAATCTGGTGGTGATGTACTGTAGTCCTGAAGACTTTCTTTTGTCCCTTCTTCTTCTGACTTTTCCTTCGCCTTCAGATATTCTCCCAGGTATTTTTTTACTGTCTTGCGGTTAAGTTGCAAATCCCTGGCTATTTTCCTTTCGCTGTCACATTCGCGAAAGTACCTTCTCAAGATTTCTTGCTTCGTATCCATCTTTATCATCTGTTCTTGTGTTGCTTTTTATTTTACAAAGCAACTGGTTAAACATTAAAAGTGGTATACTTTTCAACGAGAAGGTGGTATACTTTTCAATTAATATATACAGTAAAACGGTACAATTCATTTATGTACAAAGCAGGGAGTTGGGAAAACTACCAACGGGTAATTGTGAAAGTTGAGGTAAGCACAATGGGAACCAATATCCGGTATATCGTAACTAGCCTAACCGATTTTCGTACCCGCGATTTATACGAGAAAGGTTATTGCGCAAGAGGTTCAATGGAACTTCGCATAAAGGATCATAAGTTGTACCTTAAGTCAGACCGGTCGTCTTGTACAAAATTTACAGCAAACCAGTTTCGTCTGTTTCTGCACTCAATGGCATACCTACTTATACACACCTTGCAAATACAGGTATTAAAAGGAAGCGAGTATGCCAACGCAACTATGAAAACCATGCAGCTTAAAATTATTAAAACCGCCGCATGGGTTAAAGAAATGAAAACCAAGATAAAGATAGAGTTATCTCAGTTTTGCACGACAAAAAAGGAGCAGGTCAAAGGCTTCGAGATGCTGATTATGCTACGAATTTAGAAATGTTAAATCGCAGTATCCCAAATATATAGTCTGACAACCAATAATATTCCGGGGAAAGGTATGCCCAAATAGAAGATTTTGAGATAATTGTAACCTCTGTTGCAAAAATATCAGTGTAGAATCCAGACAAAGATTGAAAAATCTCAGCTCAAAAACTAAATCACGAGCCCCGGCAAAATAATGACAAGCTCAAAAATCAATTATTATATTTAGTTTTAAGTTTCTGAATTAATCAGGTTAATACTTCATTATGCTTGAAAAGAAAAAATGAGTGAGGTTGATGAATATATTGAAAGTTTCCCTGACAATGTCCGGACAATCCTGACCCGTATCAGAAGAATAATTCTGGATCATGCCGCGGATGCGGTGGAGAGTTTCGCCTACAAAATGCCTGCATATAAGACTTTCGGCAGACCCCTGGTCTATTTTGCGGGTTTCAGGAATCATGTCGGGCTTTACGCCAATCCAACGGGATACAAGGAATTTGAGAGGGAGCTCGTCGGATACAAGCACGGTAAGGGATCGGTACAGTTCCTCCTGCATAAGGAAATACCCTGGGATCTGATTGAAAGGATAGTGGCGTTCCTGGTTGAAGAGAACAAGAGTTCAGTCAAATCCCGGTCATAGCATCCAGACTTCAGGCTTGTCTGCAAGTTCCGGGTGCCTTTCGGCTGCCATCATGACAATCCGTTTTGCCATCTGGCTGTATGAATAGCTTGTCATTTCGGCTGCCAGGGCGAAACTGGTATCAACACTGATATCGTTGTTCGGGTTTATATCCAGAAGGTAGAACTCGTTGTTGCGCAGGCGGAAATCGAACCTTGCATAGTCAAGACAACCAAATCCTTTCCAGGCTTTAATCGCCACCTTTTCGAGACTTTTCAGAAGTTTTTCATCGAGCGGGGCCGGAATCAGGATCTCAATTTTTTCGTAATGTTTCGAGCCGGGGAGATACTTTGAGTCATAAGTACACAATCTTTCCCGTGCGTCACTGAAAGCCGTAAAATCCATTTCTGCAGGCGGCAGCATCTCCGGTGGCTCATTGTTCCATACGGAGACATGGAATTCACGGCCGTCAATGAAATCTTCGACTAGAGCGGGCTGATTCAGCACATTGTTCACAAGAATTATCTGTTCCTGCAGTGATTCAGTGTCATATACCACCGATCTTTCTGAAATTGTCAGGCTGCAGTGTTCATTTGCAGGTTTGACAATTGCCGGAAACAGATTCCAGGTCGACGCCTCCTCCGGTGTCAGTACAACTCCGTAAGGAACTTTGACACCAATTGATGCAAGAATCTCCTTCACTTTTCTCTTGTCGTAGCTCAGGGTTATCACCTCTGGAATATTCCCTGTATAGGTGAAGCCGCTGGCTGCTATAATTTCCATGACTTTTCCTTCGCTGTTCTGGATTCCGGGGAGAGTCTCGCAGAGGTTGAAAAGAATGGTATCATCCGGATTGTATCTCTTAAGAATTCCCTCAAGATCCGGATCAGACAGTTCTTCAAGATATGTTTCAATCCCCTCATTTACAAGGGAATCATAGATTACCTTACATGACTCGCGGGTATCTTTTATTTCGAATTCATCCCATTCGGGATCGAGGTCATATAGAAGCAGAACCTTCACAAATATTTGCTATGTCACGAAACTAAATTAAATGTTTGATAATTGTGATGATTGTGGAAAAAAATTGAAAACTTTCCCCGGTAAATTTCGGTCACTGGCAAGAAAATAAATGCTTTCATGAACCCTTGATCCCAACCTTAGCCCAGGCGACCGATTAATAGTGAACAAAATTATTCCCACGTGATCCTGAAAGGAGATAAAAAGAGTAACCGGCTGGAGGCGGTGCCGGGCATCGGCAAGAGCCCTGCAAAGGATCTGAGGGATCTGGGCATCAGGAAGGTTACAGATCTGAAAGGACGTGAACCGGAAACGATGTACAATGAACTATGCCACAGACGAGGAGCGCGCCAGGACCGATGTGTGCGTTATGTATTTCGCTCGGCAGTCTATTTTGCCGAAACAGACAACCCTGATTCTGACCTGGTCAAATGGTGGAACTGGAAAGACCGGCACTCATGATACAGGAGACTGAGGGGAATTGAGCTTCATGGCACAGAATTTGTACGATTCCGGATATAACCTCGACTGCTAATGAAATCACTGAAAAATCAGGCAAGAGGCGCTTCAAAAGCATCTGCACTGCTCCTGCTGCTGATATTTGCAGGCTGTGAAGAATTCCCGAACTACAATCCCAAAGCAATCTTCCTATCTCACTATGTCAATTACGCATGGGGTTACCAGAACTCCGGGTTCATTATTGACACTGAAGGGAATCTCAGGGAATTCTATTTGCCGGACACGTGGAATTACCACGACAGTGACGGCTATATCAGTGAAGCCGCCATGGAGGAGAACCTGGATCAGCTTGATGAAACATCTTGCATAGTGGCAAAATACGATATGACATATTTTGCCGGCAGACTTGAAAAGGCCATGAAGGGCAAAATCACCGCTCCACAACACAGGATGTGCGACGCGGGAGGTACTACAACAGCCGGATATATTTACGACCCCGGCAAAAACAGGTACAAATATGTCTTCATCAGGCAGACAGGTGACTGGTACAGTGAGAACACCTCGCGTGAAGCTGCAGATATTTATGAATGGCTTCAGCATCCGTGCGACGGGAATATGCGAATAAAGATCAGGTGAAAAGGCAATCCTGTTGATATCCGCTTGTATGGAGTATCTTTTAACTAAATATTTACCAACTCATCCGAAATGAAAAAACCAGCTAAAGTGTCTGTATTAGCCGGCCTGCTTGCATTGCTGCCGTTTACTGCCTTCTCACAGCTGAGTATCTCCTATTATTCTTCGAACCTGTCAAAGATCGGACTTGCGTATGATTTCTCACCGCGTTTCTGGACGGAGCTCAGGCTGTACAGTGACACTGACATTTCAAGCATAACACCAGAGCTTGTTTTCTGTTATAACCTTGCAAACCGGGAATTTCATAAGGTGTACCTCGGGCTAGGGGCCAATGTCAATTACTTCACCGGATTTGTAATGCCGATCGGGGTGCAGTTTACGCCGTTTGAAAAATTCGACAGGTTTTCGCTGCACATCGAGCTGGAGCCGACTCTTGATCTGTCAGCCGAGGATGTGATAATACAGAGCTCCTGGGGTCTAAGGTATAAATTTCTGAAATGACAGGTTCCGTGTGATTGTGAGCAGGCCGCCCGAAGGGAGCTTAAAAGCTCTGTTCCGCGATCTGTAACATTATAATGAGGTTGCTGCGCGTATGACCGGCCAATCCCGGTCAGCCATATAAAATCCATCCCGGGTTCAACGACCCGGGATTTTTATTAACTTGTAATCCTTTAATGAAAAGGATGCCCGGCGGTTCATGCGGCATTGTTATAGGTTTAAAAACAACGGCTGCCGAATCCCTGACGAAAGTGAAGAAACGAATAAATGCTGCAGGAGTGACATTGTTTGATTCGTCTTTGATGGCAAAGACGAAAGCAAGGAAAGCCGGGGCATTGCAAATATTATGAAGAAGTCAGAAGACAGCTCAATCCATCTCCACTCCTACCTCTCGCTTCGGAAGGCCGTAGGCTGGATAGGCATTCTTCTTCCCTTTGTACTTGTTTCCGGCAACATGATTTTGTTCGGGGGAGATCATCTTCTGCACAATCTGAGCGTATACTACCATACCGGTTTGCGTGATCTGTTTGTTGGAGCCATTTGTGCAATCGCGCTTTTCCTCTTTTTTTACTGCGGCTATGACAGGTGGGATAACATTGCGGCCAATCTCGCCGGGTTCTTTGCTCTGGGCATCGCATTCTTCCCTACAGTAAAGGAGGGACCGTGGGACTGGGTGGCGCAGGTTCACTTTTACTGTGCCGCCTGCTTTTTCGTTATCCTGGCCTTCATATCATTATTCCTGTTCACCCGGGGTGAGAAGCGACCCACAGGGAGGAAGCTGAAAAGGAACATCATTTACAGAGTCTGTGGGATTACCATGCTTCTGTCGCTGGTTGCCATTGAGATATATTTTCTCTTATCCGATTCGAACTATGCCGAGTCCTGGTTTGTTCTCATTGCAGAAACGGTGACTCTGACGGCGTTCGGCATCTCCTGGCTTACGAAGGGAGGAACTCTGTATCCTGATAAAATCAAATCAACAAATACCATGGAAAAAGAAGAAAACCTTGTTAAAGCATTCACTGGCCCTGAGCCTGTTGCCATGCTCCTTATGAAGAGACTTGAGGAAACCGGAATCAAATCAATGATTAAAAATGACTCCGGTTTAGGGTATCTTGGTGCTGTCCCTGCAGTGATGGATCTATACATCTTTGAGGAGGATCTGGAGAAAGCCACACCGCTGATAGATGAAATGAATGAGCAGCAGGAACCGGGTGAGCAGGAAGTGTGATTCAGTTTTTATAAGTTAAGAAATGAAAAAACTTTGGAAAGGCCTGACGGCAATTGCACTGGCTGCAATTTCTGTTTCATGTCAAAATGCACAAAAGCCGGCGGATATGTTAATAACCAATGCCAATATTTGGACAGGAAATGAGAAGCAGCCCCGGGCAGAGGCCATGGCTGTCTCAGGAGATAGTATCGTTACGGTTGGCACAAACAGGGAAATTCTCAGGTACAGGGACGCAGGCACCGAGGTCCTGGATCTGGAGGGCAGGTTTATTGCGCCCGGATTCATTGATTCTCACATTCACTTTTACCAGGGAGGGGCCAACCTGGCCTCGGTGCAGCTGAGGGATGCCGCAACACCTGAGGAATTCATCAGGCGCATACGGGAGTATGCGGCAAAGCAGAAACCCGGCACCTGGATTCTTGGCGGCGACTGGGATGGGAAGGGCTGGGAGAATCTTCCGGCGAAGGGGTGGATTGACTCCGTAACCCCTGACAACCCGGTCTTTATATCGCGTCTCGACGGGCACATGGGTCTGGCCAACTCCCTTGCAATGAGGCTTGCCGGCATTGACCGGAGGGTGAAGGATGTCAACGGCGGAACCATAGAAAGAGACAGCCGTGGCGAGCCGACAGGCATATTCAAGGACAATGCCATGGATCTCCTGTATATCAAAATACCTCCACCCTCTGATGAAGAGGTCGACAGGGCTCTGCTGGCCGCGATGGATTATCTTGCCTCAAACGGCCACACCTCTGTGCATGCAGTGGATGCGGGCGGTTATGATGAGGCTATTGCAAGGATACGAAGCAGAGGCAGACTGATCATCCGCGTGTATGTCATGGAGACCATCAGCCGGTGGCAGGAGCTGAAAAAGCAGACAGACCATCAAGGCAACGGAGACAAATGGGTCAGGACCGGCGGAGTGAAAGGGTTCGTCGACGGTTCACTGGGTTCACATACTGCAGCTTTCATTGAACCCTACACTGACCTGATGACCGACTCCGGCCTGTTTGTCAACAGTTACGAAGATCTTTATGATTGGATTTCCAACGCTGACAAGGCAGGCCAGCAGGTTGTGATCCACGCCATAGGCGACCGTGCCATAAATGTCCTGCTCAATATATATGAAAGGGTGGCAATAGAGAACGGATCACGTGACAGGAGGTTCAGGATTGAGCATTCCCAGCATATCGCACCCGTAGATATCAGGAGGTTTGCCGAACTGGGTGTGATAGCCAGCATGCAGCCATACCATGCCATTGATGACGGCCGCTGGGCAGAGGAGTACATTGGCCCTGAACGCATCAAAACTACCTATGCCTTCCGGTCGCTTCTTGACAGCGGAACGACGCTGGCGTTTGGAAGCGACTGGTTTGTAGCGCCGGCCACGCCCCTCGAGGGAATTTACGGGGCTGTGACAAGAAGGACACTGGACGGCAAAAATCCTGACGGTTGGGTGCCTGAACAAAAGATCACCGTTGAAGAGGCCCTGAGAGCCTATACAATAAATGCCGCATACGCATCCTTCGAGGAGAAGATCAAGGGCACTCTTGAACCGGGGAAACTTGCCGACTTTGTTGTGCTCGACCGAGATATCACTGCCATTGATCCGTCGGAGATCCGGGGTGTGAAGGTGGAGCAGACCTGGGTTGGCGGAAGGAAGGTGTTTGACCGTGCGGAGAACAATTAATCAATAGAACCGTGAATAGTCGCAAGTACTTACGCAGGGCAGCAGTTTTTATCACCATGGCGCTGCCTTTTATCAACTGTCAAAACACCGATGCACAGATGAAAAGAGCAAGAGACTACGGGATAGAGATCGGAATTCTTCGTACCGGCCGCCTGAACGCAATCACTGATGTACCAGGGGTGAGGGTAGGTCAAGTGACAATCAGGGAGGGTGACTCGGTCAACACCGGGGTGACTGCAATCCTTCCGCATGCCGGTAACATGTTTCAGAATAAAGTCCCGGCGGCCATTTTCGTTGCAAACGGTTTCGGCAAGCTGACCGGGTACACCCAGGTGGAGGAGTTGGGCAACCTCGAGACGCCGGTGGTTTTTACCAACACCCTGAGTGTGCCCGCCGCCATGTCTGCAGTGCTAGAGCATACCCTCTCCCAGCGAGGTAACGAAGGTGTGATGAGCGTGAATGCGGTTGTGGGAGAGACGAATGACGGCAGACTCAATGACATCCGGGGCAGGCATGTCACTGCGGAGCACGTGCTGGAGGCGATCAGGAAGGCAGAAGACGGGCCGGTTGCGGAGGGCAACGTGGGGGCCGGAACAGGTACGGTCTGTTTCGGATTCAAGGGAGGCATCGGGACCTCATCGAGGGTTCTCCCGGACTCCAGGGGCGGTTTCACCGTCGGGGTGCTTGTCCAAACCAACTATGGGGGAATACTGCAGATTGACGGTGTGCCTGTCGGGTTAGAGCTTGGCCGCTACAGTTTCAGAAATACGGTAAATGAGTACAAGGAGGACGGGTCATGCATGATAGTGGTTATGACCGATGCACCGCTCCACGCCAGAAACCTGAAACGGCTTGCCGCCAGGGCTTTCGCCGGAATGGTGAGGACTGGTGCATCAGGATCGAACGGCAGCGGAGACTACATTATTGCAGCTTCAACCGCTGAGGATCTGCGCATCTCCTACTCTTCATCCTCGATGTATGAAGAATGGCGGGAGCTCCGGAATGATGAGCTGGACCTTCTCTTCCTGGCAGTTGCCGAAGCAACCGAGGAGGCTATCATCAACTCCCTCTTTGCAGCTGAGACAGTCAAGCCAGCCAAAGGAATGGTGGTTGAAGCACTGCCTGTCGACGAGACTGTCATGATATTGCGAAGGTACGGACATCTGAAACAGGAAACCCACAAATGATAATGAGATTAATAGCAGCAATAGCGGTTTCAGCATGCCTGCTGACAGTATCGTGTTCATCAAACCAATCCGGACAAAAAATGTTATCTGAACTTGATACCTTGCTGACTGCAGAGTTCCATGACGGTGAACCCGGCGGGTCAGTACTGATCATGAAGGGTGACAAGCCCCTCCTCCTGAAGAGTTACGGCGTTGCTGACCTTGAAACCGGTGAGAAGATCACCGGGAGCACCCTGTTTAACCTGGGGTCGGTTTCGAAGACGTTCGTGGCTTACGGTATTCTTATACTGCATGAAAACGGGATGCTCTCTCCTGACGACGCCCTGAGCAAATACTTTCCCGAATTCAGGAGCAGGCAGATAGCTGACAGGGTGAAAATCATTCACCTCCTTTCCCACACCTCCGGCCTTCCGGATAACAGGCCGGTCAGGGAGACCCCTGAATTCTTCATTACGGCCAGGGATTATGAGAATTTCGCCCCGGTCATGCAGGCTGAAACGCTGAATTTCAACCCCGGTGAGAGGTATGAATACTCCAACCCGGCATTCAACGGCCTGGCGCTTATCATTGAGAGATTAAACGGCAGAAAGTGGCAGGAATTCATTGCCGATAGTATTTTCCGTCCTGCAGGAATGGCCTCCAGCACCATCACCGACGGTCCTCACCCGAGGGAGGGTGTGGCTCACGGTTATGATCTTGTGAACGGCATTTGGGTTGAGTCTGATTACTGTGAATTCCCAACCTTTCCGGCTGCGGGTAACGGGGGAGTGTGGAGTTCCGTCATGGAGCTGGCTCTTTACGAAAAGGCCATCCGGCAGAATCTTTTCCTGAGCCGCGAACTGACTGAGAAATCAAGGACAATTTACCAGCCTGATAACTGGGCTGATACGGTACTACCCTTTATCGGCTTCAGCTGGTTTATAGGCGAGAATCAGGTGCTCGGGGGAAGAAACGACTTCGGTGTAAGATTCGTCTATCATACGGGTGACCAGGGAGGATTCAGGGCTTTTTATTTTGCCATACCGGAGAAGGATCTTCTGTATGTCGGACTCTTCAACAGACCGCCGGCAGACATTGACAAGATAATCATGACCGGATTGTCGCTTATGAAGCAGGCTGACTGGTTCGACTGACACGGGGAGACTTTTTGCACTGGCAGATGCAAAAATCTCAAAATTCAGAATGTTATATTTGCCGCTCATTTAAGGCTAAAAAACATTGATGACTGCACAGATAATACTTTTACTGCTCGGACTCGCCCTGCTCATCCTTAGCGCAGAAGGACTTGTAGGAGGCGCCACCTCGCTTGCAAGAAGGTTCAGGGTTTCTGACCTGACCATAGGACTCACTGTAGTAGCTTTCGGCACATCAGCCCCTGAGCTGGTGGTAAACATGTTTGCATCTTCTACTTCTCACCAGGATATTGTCTTCGGGAACATTCTCGGGAGCAACAACTTCAACCTGTTCATCATATTAGGCATCACCGGGCTGATATTTCCACTAAAGGTCCAGGTCAGCACTGTCTGGAAGGAGATCCCCATGTCACTGGCAGCGCTGGCAGTTTTCTTCCTGATGGTGAATATCCCCTCCGTCGGAGGGGGGAGATTGCTGGGAAGAATTGACGGAATTGTACTTCTTTTACTTTTCGTGCTGTTTCAGTACTATATCTACAAGCAGATTAAAAACTACAATCCCGGGCCTGGTGAACATAAAAAGCCCGGCAGTATTTATAAGGACCTGGCCTTCATTGTACTGGGCCTTGCCGGATTGGTTATAGGCGGCAAGATGGTCGTGACAAACGCAGTGATAATCGCAAAGGCTATGGGGGTTAGTGAAAAGGTCATAGGGCTGACAATCATTGCAGCCGGTACATCACTTCCCGAGCTGGCCACCTCAGTTGTGGCTGCCTTCAGAAAAAAAGCGGACATAGCAGTCGGAAATATAGTAGGCTCAAATATCTTCAATATACTTCTTATAGGCGGTATGGTGGCCACAGTCAAACCAGTAGTTTACAGTCCCGGTTTCAATACCGAATTTTACATCCTTGCGGCCGGAACTGTTCTGCTGTTCATTACAATGTTCACCTCCCAGAAGCACAAGCTTGACCGCTGGGAAGCGGCAATGCTTTTCATCATATATGTTGCCTATACAACCTGGCTGGTAATAAAGGAAGTGTAGTTGCCCGGAGAAAGCGACCCGTTTCCCAGGTCCATCCGATTGTCGGTGACTCAGGTACTTTTCAATACCCGCAATCTGCCCGAATAAGGCTGTACGGTCCTCCTGAGGGCCTCGTCATCAGTGGTATTTCTTAAAGAAGTATGACAGCAGCACCTGCAGTAAGACAAAAAAAGCTGTTAACTTTAATGAGCGATCTGTGTTCATATTATGTGACATTTAGTACGTAGCCGTGTGCATATAGTTATTCAATTTCAGAGGAAGGAAAAACTGAATATGAAAAGGAACATTTTGACATTATGCTTTATACTGACCGTCACTATGATTGACGGACAATCCGGCAGCGATTTCAGGGAGTTACAAGCGGTGAATTGGGAGTCAAGGGTTGTAGCGAACGGCATTACACTTAAAACAGCTCTTACATCGCTCTTCAATTCTGCCCAGGCAGTATATCTTGTGGAAACTGACACTGCGGGAGGCCTGATTGAGCTTGGTGTGGCAGCTTCGGATTCGACCCTTGCGACAAGTGCCTATGCGGCTCAGGAAAAGGTAATTGCAGCAGTCAACGGCACATTCTTCAATATGAAGGAGGGTTTCAACGTGCATTATGTGCAGGTTGATGACAGCAAAGTAGCTGTAACCGATGAAAAGGAATTTGGCATAAGGGCTACCGGCGTTTTCACCGCTGAAGGTGAGGCGGCAGACATCTCCATGTGGGGTCCGGAGAGAGAGGATGCTGGCACAGTAACTGCCGAAGATGCAATTGTCAGCGGTCCGTTGCTGATCGATAACGGAGTCGATATACCTCTTGACAGCATAAACTTCAACACCAGCCGCCATCCGCGCACGATGGTCGGTGTAACTGCAAAAGGGCACCTGCTTTTTGTGGTTGTTGACGGCAGGCAGCCAGGTTATGCTGACGGAATGAGCCTGTTTGAGCTGCGTACCCTGGCTCGCAGCCTGGGGTGCACCGATGCACTGAACCTTGACGGCGGCGGTTCAACGACACTTTATGTTTCAGGATATGGCACAAACGGGGTCGTGAACAAGCCTTCGGGTAAGGTTGAGAGACCTGTTCCAAGCATTGTCTTTGTCAGATGATAATACCACAAATTAAAACCAAACGCATATGAGCTATACACTTCAGCCGGGCCGGAAAGCCCCGGATTTCAGGCTGCCGGCCACAGATGGCATGGAATATGGCCTGTCAGACTTTGATGAACATCCCTACCTGGTGGTGTTCTTTACATGCAACCACTGCCCTTACGTCATCGGGTCCGATGAGATGACCCGGGCAACCGCAGAAAAATACCGTAATGCCGGTGTGGTCTTTGTCGGGATCAACTCCAACAGTGAAAAAACATATGAGGAGGACAGTTTCCCCAACATGGTCAAGAGGATGAGGGAACAAAACTTCCCGTGGAAATACCTGTATGACAGAGACCAGACAGTTGTAAAGGCCTACGGGGCACTTAAGACACCCCACTTTTTTGTCTTCAATGGGGATCGTGTACTGGTGTATACCGGCAGGGGCATTGATTCTCCACGTGACACCTCACGCATGACGGTCAATGACCTTGACAGGGCGCTTGAAGAGCTGACCACGGGCAGGGAGATCACTGTACCCGTGACCAATCCCATCGGCTGCAACATCAAATGGGAAGGCATGGATGCCAAATGGATGCCACCGGAAGCTTGCGACCTGGTGTGAGCACCGCCGCAATACAGATCTCGGATCTTACCAAGAGATATCGGAAGGACCGCAGTATCGAGAAAATAAACCTGAGAGTCGAAGATGGTGAGATTTTCGTATTCATCGGTCCCAACGGCGCTGGAAAATCGACGACCATACACGTGCTGCTGAACCTGTTGTTCCCTGCGGGCAGAGGCGCACATATAATGGGCCTCGACACAGTAAGGGATACGAAGAAGATCAGGGCACGCACAGGCTACATTCCCTCTGAGGCCAACCCCTACCCTGATATGACTGCACAGGAATTCGTTCGTTACAGTGCCTTATTCTACAAGGTTCTCCAGGCTGAGAAGAAAATCAGGGAGATGATGGGATTTTTGATATGGAGCCCGGGAGAAAGATATCCAACCTGTCATCGGGAAACAGGAAGAAGCTGTCCATCATACAGAGCTTTATTCACAGTCCCGGGTTGCTTATTGTCGATGAACCGGCGACCGGACTCGACCTGCTGATGCAGTCAGGGTTTTTCGATCTTCTTCGTTCGGAGGGCAAAAGAGGAATGACTGTTTTCTTTTTCTCGCATACACTCAGCGAGGTGCAGATGCTCTGCAGTCGGGTGGCCATAATAAAAGGAAGGCAGGAATATTGCTGACATGACCATCGAGGAGCCTTCGCTTGAAGAAATCTTCATGCACTATTACAATTAGCACGGGATGGCCAGATGAACAGGAGTTTATTTCTGAGAGAGCATCAAAGCATTGCTAAAGGTCTGCCGGTATGGACAGCAATAATAACAATCCTCACCACTGCCACCATGTCTCTTTACAGCATCTTTTCCGAGAACAACACAAAGCATCCTGGCGATGATCAGCATCCTCCCTGAAGGAACATTGCAGTTCAAGGGTGTTTCCAATCTCAACGACCTCTTATCCGTCCTCGGTTTCTATTCCGCCAATAATGTGATTTACATGCTGGTTCCTGGGAGCATCTACTCAAATGCACTCTCCTCTAACATCCTGCTTAAGGAGGAGTATGGCAGAACAGCAGAGTTCATGCTTTAGTGGCCGGTTACAAGGGGCAGGTCTTCTTCAGCAAACTGGCCATGGTTATCATCAATATCCCTGCAATAAATCTGGTTACAACCGTTGCCGGTCACATATCACTCGAAACCTGTAAGAAGGAACTCTATAATGTTGATGCGTTTCTTATTATGTCACTGTACACCCTTTTACTTCACCTTTTCTTCTCATCACTGGGTCTCTTCATGTCGGTGCTGGTTAAAAAGCCGAGATCGATAACCACGCCTGGTGTAACATTGGTCATAGTTCTTTATTTCATCTTTACCATCTCCAATATCACACCTGATCTTTCGTGGGCAGGCTATATAAGTCCCTATAAATTAATTGATCCCGATGTGGTTAATCCTGCATACAGGATAGACCTGATAAATATTCTGTATTTTACCGGATTCTCTTTTCTGCTTATCTTTTCCTCACAGAGGATTTATCTCAGGAAGGATATTTATCTTTAGAAAGAGTTTTCAGCCCGGTAGAAAAACTATAGGGTGCGGGCGGAGCACAAACAAAGAAGGCAATTATGGCAACAAGGACAATCACTGCAATATTCATGGCGATGACACTATTGTTATCAGGCCCCCTGCGGTCACAGCAATACTCAGAAAACATCTTTGATGCTAACGGCGACATAGGTAGCTGCGGGCTCATGGGTGCGACAGAATTCATTCCTGAAAGGCAGGAATATATCCTGACCGGATCCGGCGACAACATCTGGTTCAGTTCTGACCAGTTCCAATTCGCATGGAAGAGGCTGAAGGGCGATTTCATCCTCAGCGTTGATGTTCGGTTCATCGGTGAAGGCCGCCACGAACACAGGAAAGCCGGCTGGATGATCAGAGACGGGCTCGAAAGCGGTGCACCTCACGTCAGCGCAGTAGTGCACGGCGACGGGCTGGCCTCACTTCAGTACCGCACATCTGAGGGGGGAGAGACGAAGGAGACCAGGTCCGGGGTGAATGCACCTGATGTATTGCAGATGGAAAGGAAAGGTGACCTGTTCATCTTCTCCGCCGCCGTCAGGGGAAGGCCTTTTGATACTGTGGCTGTCAGGCAGGCATCGCTGAACGGGGAGGTATATGCGGGGCTGTTTGTCTGCTCACATGATAACAGCGTGACCGAAAGTGCCGTTTTTTCGAATGTACGGATTACACGGCCGGCATGGACAGGCCTGGTGCCATACCGTGATTACCTCGGGAGCAATCTCGAGATCATGGATGTGGAGACCGGACACCGTAAGGTAGTTTACCAGGCCTCAAATTCGATCCAGGCTCCCAATTGGACCCCTGACGGCAAATACCTGATTTACAACAGCGAGGGACTGCTCTACAGGTTTGATCTTGCGACGGGTAAACCGGAGCTGATCAATTCAGCATTTGCCACCAGCAACAACAATGATCACGTTCTCTCATTTGACGGAAAGATGCTGGGCATAAGCCATCACCTTGCAGAGGAGGATAACAAATCAATCATCTTCATAATGCCCGCCGGCGGAGGCACTCCTCTGCGCATCACAGCAATGGGTCCCTCCTACCTTCACGGCTGGTCACCTGACGGGAAATACCTGACCTATACTGCTGAGCGCAACGGCAACTATGATATTTTCAGGATCTCCGTAAAAAAGAAGAGGGAGATCAGGCTTACTCATGCCCCGGGGCTCGATGACGGGTCGGCATATTCCCCTGACGGCAGGTACATATACTTCAACTCAGCCCGTACCGGTACGATGCACTTATGGCGAATGAAGCCCGACGGCTCAGGCCAGGTACAACTTACGTTTGACAGTTACAACAACTGGTTCCCGCATGTCTCCCCTGACGGCAAACAGATGGTCTTTCTCTCATTCATGCCGGAAGTGAGGGCTGATGACCATCCTTTCTACAGACATGTGTATCTCAGAATGATTCCTGCTGAAGGAGGCACACCAAAGGTAATCGCATATCTTTACGGTGGCCAGGGTTCGATCAATGTCCCGAGCTGGTCGCCTGATGCTAAACAGGTAGCATTTGTAAGTAATTCCGGTTCGCTTGACCCCTGACCTTTTTTTAGAAAACCGGGAACAAAGGTATATTTGCACTTCCGGACCCACGCGGCATTGAATAGGTTTTCCCAAACATCGCGAGCTGAATGAAAAACGAGTTTTATAAAATGAGATCGCTTAGAAGTTACCTTCTGGTGATTGCAATACTGGTGGTGGCAGTAATACTCCTCGCCAACAAGCTGGTAATATGGGGAGTTGCGTTCATCGCTGCCGGACTGATTGTGCTGGGCATACAACAATTGATTCAGCTTAACGTCAAGGTCTCGAGGTTCGAAGACAGCATCACAGGTCTGGAGGAGAAAAACCGGGGCCTTATAAAGATGAACGAGAAGCTGATGGAGGAGAATGCGTTTCTGAAAGAGAGGAATTTCCAGATAACCCAGATCAAAAGCATCCTGGAGTTGAACCTCTTCGAGATAGATACCAGGATTAAGAGGACTCTCAACAAAACTGAACAGTTCAATGACAGGGAGATTCGATATGTCGGCAGTCTCGGGGTCTCTTTGAAGGCAAAATACGGCATCGACCTTAAGGAGCTCCGATTTAAATACCTGCCTGAAAGTGACGAGCTGATTGTCGCCAACATCAATCCCAGGTTCCTCTCCTTCGGCAACCGCAAGCTGGAGTGGGAGTTTTTCGAGACCCTGGAGTACAGGAGACAGATTCCTCTTACTGTCAAGAGATGGATGACCAGTGACGATCTGGCCGAGAGGTCGGAAAAACTAAAGGAAGAGATCAGGCTCCAGACCGAACAGTCGCTCGATTGCGGTCCGGAGGAATTTGCATGGATCATGAAACCCATCAGGGAGAACGTTGAAAACACCATAAGAATAATGTTCAAGGGTTTGTTCAGCAACATCCGGATTGCAGAACTGGCTGACAGCAGTTTCATGCCGCTGGAGGCTATAAGGTTAGACAGGCTGGAGGAAAAGAATAAGATTGAAACACCAAAGTAAATTTACTGAAATAGATATGAATAACCTTCTGATTTCACTTGCCGTGATGTTCTTAATGATAACAGGCTGCGGGGATGGGAAAAAAGCTGCGATGACCAGCCCTGACGGGAGTATCCGGCTGATGCTTGAGCTGGCAAAAGGCGGATTACCGACTTATTCGGTTTACTACCTTGACACGGCTGTTATTACCAGGGGGACATTCGGCATCATCAGGGCAGACGCTGATTTCTCTCGCAATTTGAGGATCGATTCAGTTTCGGGACCAGTCAGGATTAGTGACAATTATGTGCTTCCCTCCGGAAAGAAAAAAGAAGTCACATATCATGCGCTTAGGTACGTGATTCATCTTTCGGGCCCTGGTGATGAGGCAATGGAAATTATCTTCCAGGTATCCGATGCAGGGTTTGCCTATTGTTATCGCTTCCCCGACAGTACGGAGGAGACGAAATTCATCACGAGCGAGAAGAGCACATTCGGTTTCCCTGAAGGGACCCTGGCTTGGATCCAACCCCGGGCAGCCTCCAAAACGGGATGGAACCAGACCAACCCTTCCTATGAGGAGAATTACCTGATGGAAGAGCAACTCTCTTCCATTGTTCCTGACACAAACGGGTATATCTTGCCTGCCCTGTTTCGCACGGAAAATTGCTGGGTCAATCTGACTGAAAGCTGGCCCGACCGTAACTACTGCGGCAGTCACCTCAGACTGGAAGCTGGAACCAATATGTTGGTAATTGCCTTCCCCGAGCCAGCGGAGGGTTATAAAAATGGTGCTGTTTATCCTCAGGCAGCACTTCCGTGGCAGACGCCATGGCGGACAATAACCATGGGAGGCAGCCCGGGAGTGATAGCTGAGTCGACCCATGGCACAGACCTTGCCAGACCCCGGATGGAAGGTGATTTCAGTTATGTCAAACCCGGCAGGGCAGCCTGGAGCTGGGCCCTCATGAAGGACGTGTCAGTCAACTTCGAGATGCAGAAGCGTTTTATCAATTATGCATCGGAGATGGGCTGGGAATATTGCCTTATAGATGTGAACTGGGACACGACCATCGGATGGGAAAAGCTGACAGAACTTGCAAGGCTGGCAGAAGAAAAAAAGGTCGGCCTGATTTTGTGGTACAACTCGGCTGGCGACTGGAATACTGTTACCTACCATCCAAAGGACCGGCTTCTGACACCTGAATCCAGGGAGGAGGAATTCAGCAGGCTGGGACAACTGGGCATAAAGGGCATCAAGGTAGACTTCTTCGGTGGTGACGGTCAGTCGATGATGGACTATTACCAGGATATACTTGCCGATGCCCACCGGCACAGGCTGATGGTGAACTGCCACGGTTCGACTTATCCGAGGGGACTGCAGCGAACCTGGCCAAACCTGGTGTCTATGGAGGCGATACGCGGTTTTGAGTTTGCCACCTTTGACCAGGCCACCGCGGATCTTGTTGCTTCAAAAGCCACAACCCTTGCATTCACTCGCAATGCATTCGATCCCATGGACTTTACGCCGGTCTGCTTCACCGAATATGACAATTTCAGGCGTGTGACAGGCAATGGGGCCGAGCTGGCCATGGCAGTACTTTTTCTGTCAGGGGTGCAGCATTATGCAGAGACACCCATGGGAATGGCCACTGTGCCGGACTATGTCAGGACGATGATGAGCAAAATCCCGGTCGTCTGGGACGAAACCAGTTTCCTCGACGGTTACCCAGGCAGGTACATAATACTTGCAAGAAGATCAGGCACTGACTGGTATGTTGCAGGTGTGAATGCCGGGAAAGAACCTCTGAAGCTCACGCTGAGACTTCCGTTCCAGGTCAGTTCCACTGGTATACTGATTACCGAAGGTGATTCATTGCGTTCCTTTACCGGGGCCGCCTTCGAGCCTGATGCCTCAGGCAACGCAGAAGTGGTGATGAAGCCTGGTGGCGGCTTTGTGATCAGTTTTGGAAAGCCTGCCCTGTAATATTTCAGAACCAATGAAGAAACACATTTTATACCTGCTGCTTTTCCTGGTTTCCGGGACGGGTTGTGACATACTGAAGAAACCACACGGAGATCACATCCTCTGGTACAACAAGCCTGCCACGGAGTGGACCGAGGCCCTTCCTGTCGGTAACGGGCGTCTTGGCGGCATGCTGTTCGGCAACCCCTCGGTTGAGAGGCTGCAGGTGAATGAGGAGTCGCTCTGGGGAGGAATCAATGTGCCTGACAATAACCCGGGTGCGCTGGCCAATCTGCCGCAGATCAGGAAGCTGATCCTTGACGGAAAGATCCCCGAGGCTTATGAGCTTGCCGAGAAGCATCTTGCTGGCATTCCGGGTAAGACAAGATCGTACCAGACGCTCGGAGATATTTACTTTCAGTTTGCCGACACCACAGGTCCTGTAACAGATTACCGGCGCGAGCTGGATCTTGCGACAGGCATAGCCAGGGTGAGCTTCGGGCGGGGAGCAGACAGGGTTGAATACGAGGTATACTCATCAGCAACTGATGATATCATGGTGATCTCTATGAAATCGGAGAATGAAGGCGGGCTTGACATGTCTCTCTCGCTGCAGCGGCCGCAGGATGCTGTGATCACAGTGACTGAGAACCGGATTGACATGGATGGCCAGGTGTTTGACCCGGAGGATCCCAACCTGGGACCGGAGGGCAGGCACATGAAGTTCTTCGCCTCGCTGATGGTAATGAGCTGTGACGGAACCCTTACCCCGTCAGACAGTGTTCTTAATTATACTGGAGGCACTGAGCTGATCTTGTTTTTCAACGCCTGCACCAATTACAACATTGACGGGCTCAATATTGACAGCTCCATTGATTCCCGCAAGCGCTGCCTGGAGGCAATAAGTGCTGCCTCCTGGAAATCTTATAAGCTGCTGAGAGAATCGCACATCACTGAACACAGCGGGATGTTCAACCGGGTGAGCCTTTCACTGGGTGGAGATCCCTCTGCTGACACCCTCCCCACTGATGAACGTTTGAGAAGGTTTCAGACAGGGACCGATGACCCCGGCCTTATAGCCACCTACTTCCAGTACGGGCGATACCTGCTGATGGGGTCATCACGAGGTCCGGCAAAGTTACCGGCCAACCTTCAGGGCATATGGAACAAGGATCTTTTGGCACCCTGGAACTCCGATTACCATACAAACATCAACCTGCAGATGAACTACTGGCCTGCGGAGGTGTGCAATCTGACCGAAACGGCCGAGCCGCTGATAGGTTTAATGGAGGAACTAACGGTTCCGGGAAGTGTCACTGCACGTGATACTTACGGTGCGAAGGGGTGGACCATGCATCACACAACTGACATCTTCGGCAAAACCGCAGTACTTGACGGGGTCTACTGGGGAATGTTTCCGCTGGGAGGGGCATGGATGACCCTGCCATTGTGGGAACACTATGAATTTAACAATGATAC
Organism: Bacteroidales bacterium; assembly: GCA_049294275.1. GTDB lineage: Bacteria > Bacteroidota > Bacteroidia > Bacteroidales > VadinHA17 > SR-FBR-E99. The sequence continues at coordinate 32,314 of JBAQCQ010000016.1, read as the reverse complement.
CAATTTTCTTCGTGAGAGGGCTTTTCCCGTCATGAAGGGAGCCGCGGATTTCATTACCGGATTCCTGGTTGAGGACAAGGAAGGATTTCTTGTTACGGTTCCCTCCTATTCACCGGAGAACAGTTACATTGATCCCGTCTCGGGAAAGGAGTTCAAACTGACTTATGCTCCGACGATGGACAACCAGATCATCAGGGAGGTTCTTGGCAACTGCCGTAAAGCAGCCCGCATTCTTGGCACTGACACAGAATGGGCGGACAACCTTGAAAGTGTTATGCAGAGGCTGCCGCCTGACAGGGTTGCCACTAACGGTACCATAATGGAGTGGATCAGGGAGTATGAAGAGGCGGAGCCGGGTCACAGGCACATGTCACATCTCTTCGGGCTCCATCCCGGGACGCAGATTACACCTGAGACGCCTGAGCTGTTTGCCGCAGCACGGAAGACGCTTGAGAGGCGACTTGCCAACGGCGGCGGCCATACCGGATGGAGCCGGGCATGGATAATCAGCTTTTACGCACGACTCCTTGACGGCAACGAGAGCTACAGTCACCTGAGACAACTGCTTGAGAAATCTACCCTGCCGAATCTTTTTGACACCCATCCTCCCTTCCAGATCGACGGTAACTTCGGGGCTACAGCCGGAATAGCAGAGATGCTCCTGCAGAGCCACAACGGGGTGGTAAGCATCCTTCCTGCCCTGCCCGATGCATGGACTGAAGGCAGGGTAACAGGACTGAAAGCCAGGGGTAACTTCGAGGTGAGCATAGATTGGAGTAAGCGCGTAGCCGGTCTTATAACCGTTAAGTCGCTTTCAGGTACTCCATTGAACCTGACCTACCGGGGTAACAGTGTTTCAATGGAAACAGAAAATGGCGTTCTCTACACGTTTGACAGCGATCTGAAATGGATAAAGTGATCTTCTTTATTGCACTGAGCCTGCCGGTGATCTTCTTCTCAAAGCAGAGCCTGTTCGAGCCCCGGAGTCACGGGTTCACCAGGTTCTTCAGCTGGGAATGCATCATCGCACTGTTTGTAGTCAATTATGAACATTTGTTTAAAGAACCATTCTCTCTCACTCAAATCATCTCATGGATTCTGCTGATCATCTCGCTCCTGTTCGTCATTGTGGGCGTGGTTCAGCTCAGGAGAGCCAGGAAGCCCGGCATAGTCAGAGTTGATGAGAAGCTTTTCAGGTTTGAAAAGACAACCGAACTGGTCACCACAGGAATCTATAAGTACATCAGACATCCACTCTATTCCTCGCTCCTGTTCCTGACATGGGGTATCTGGTTCAAGCAGCCGGCATTGATACCGGCAATGTTGGCGGTGCTCTCATCTGTGCTGCTATGGTTTACAGCGCAGCGCGACGAGAAGGAATGCCTTGAGTATTTCGGTGACCCCTACAGGGAATACATGACCCGATCGAAAAGGCTCATTCCCTTTGTTATTTGAAGCCTGGCAAGAATGCTATCTCCATTTTCAATCCTTTCTTAATTTTCTGACAAAGAACCTCGAAAATAAAAATACTCCTCACAGGTGTTACCGGGTAAATTGCAAAGAGGCTCCTGCCGGTACTGCTTGCAGAGGGGCATGAAGTGGTTTGCTGTGTACGAGATCCCAAAAGGTTTGAAATACAAAGGTTCAGGACTGACCGCCTGAGTGTTATCACAGCCAATTTCCTTGACAGAAGCACCCTTGCTGCGATACCCTAAGATATTGATGCAGCCTGCTATCTCATTCATTCCATGTCAACTTCGGTTTGAAGCTTCGGTGTTATGGAGAGAGAGTCGGCAGTAAATCTCAGGGAGAGGCTGAATGAGACCAGGGTCAGGCAGGTGATTTACCTGAGCAATATAATAAACGATGAGAGCCTGTCGAAGCACCATGGATCAAGGAAGGCAGTTGAGGAGGAGCTTGAAAAAGGCACCTGGCATCTGACCACTCTCAGGGCAGGGATCATTCCCGGGTCGGGAAGCGCATCGTTTGAGATAATGCGTGACCTGGTGGAGAAGCTTCCTGTTATGGTGGCCCCCCGCTGGCTGAATACGAAGTCACAACCAATAGCCATAAGCAACGTCGTTGAATTCCTCAGCGGCGTACTGATGAAAGATGATACCATCGACAACAACTTTAACATTGGCGGTCCGGATATAATGACTTACAAGGAGATGCTGCTGAGGTTCACGGCTGTCAGGAACCTTAAACATAAAATCCGGGTTGTTCCGGAGATGACTCCCAGGCTCTCCTCCTAATAGCTCTATTTTGTGACATTGACATCCTATAAACTGGCCGTCAACCTGGTTGACAGCATGAAGATTGAGGTGAACTGCAGGGTGAACGACCTGCACCGGAGGCTGGGTATAAGGCTCCTCAGCTTCGAAGAGGCTGTCAGGAGCGCATTTGAGAGAATTGAGCACCATGAGGTCTTGTTAAGCTTGACTGATGCGCTTTCGGGGACGCTGCTCGAGAAAGGACTCTCTGACCTGGTAAAGGTACCGACCTTCGGCTGATTCCATGACATCAGGAAAAGAAAAATCACCGAGGAGTCGACGGTCCTGAACAGGATCTGGTCCATTGGCGGCAGGACCGGATGGTACTATGCCAACTGTCTCTGGGGTATGAGAGACTTCCTTGACAAGCTGTCATGCGGGGTTGGCCTTCGCAGGGGAAGAAAAAACAATGTTGAATTGGCAGTGGGTGATTCTCTTGATTTCTGGCGGATTCTCTACGCCGACAGAGAGGAGAAGCGTCTGCTTCTGTACGCTGAGATGAAGCTGCCCGGCGAAGCATGGCAGGAGTTCAGAATTGAAAATGACACGCAGATTCAGACAGCCCCTTTCAGGCCGCCGGGATTAAAGGGAAGGTTATACTGGTATTCAAGTAATGCCGTTCCATGAGCTGGTCTTCGGGGCATGATAAACCGCATTACAAAAGGATAATTACTAAGGAATGAATTTCCCGCCTATGATAAAAGTTGCTGCCACCGGTGCTTCTGTTTGTCACCGCTCCCTTCGGGTGGCATTCGAAGAGAATATGAGGCCCGACCATCCCTGACAGGCTGGGCTGGATTATAATGGAGATACCCGCCCCGGTGATATTTCCGATCCTGGTTGTAACCGGAGATGCACCGAAAAGTGTCACCGTCTGGATCATAAGCGGGCTGTACGTCCTCCGTTGCTTCAACCGGGCAATCGTTTACCCGTTACGTATCCGGATCAAGGGAAAGGTAATGCCTCTTGCAGTGGCCCTGATGGCAGTCTTCTTCAATTTTGTCAGCGCCGGGTTCCTGGGCTATTACACCGGCTCGCTCCATACTCATTTCAACAATACATGGCTGACTGATCCGCGTTTCATTGCCGGACTGGCGGTTTTCATAACAGGGATGGCGATCAATATTACTTCGGATGAGAAGCTGATTAACCTGCGAAAGAACAAGAGCGGCGGGTATCAGATCCCGCGGGGGGGCTCTTTGAAAGGATTTCCTGCCCGAATTTCCTTGGTGAAATCGTCGAGTGGGGAGGCTATGCCCTCCCTTGCTGGTCCCTGCCTGCCCTCGCCTTTTTCGGCTGGACATTCTGCAACCTTGTACCAAGAGCGCTCTCGCATCACAGGTGGTACAGGAGTTATTTCCCGGAATATCTCCGGAAAGGAAGTCAGTAATTCCCTGGATTTTGTAATTTTCTGATCAAATTTTCCGAAATGAGCAACAACTATCTAAACTATCCTCAAAGATTCTTATGGCTCGCGGTTTTCGCGGTTGCCATGGGTTTCCTGGAAGGCATCGTAGTTATATACCTGAGGGAGCTTTATTACCCTGACGGATTTGCCTTCCCCCTTAAGCTCATGTCGCATGAACTGGTGAAGGTTGAATGGATCAGGGAGATTGCGACCCTGGTCATGCTTGCCGGTGTGGGTATCCTCACCGGCAGGAACGGCCTGCAGAGACTGTTATACGCCCTTTTTGCATTCGGGGTGTGGGATATCTTCTATTATTTGGCGCTGAATTTGCTGGCTGGATGGCCTGCTTCCCTGCTGACCTGGGATCTGTTGTTCCTGATCCCGGTCTCATGGCTGGGGCCGGTGCTCGCACCGGTGCTTAACTCCGTGACGATGATCCTGATGGCGCTGCTGCTGGTCGGGAGGCAGGAAAGAGGCTACTACATCAAAGTCAGTGTCTCCGACTGGATACTTATTTTCGGTGGTGCATTGATAATCCTCTACACTTACCTCGTTGATTACACAAAGCTGCTCTTTGAGAGCGGCGCCCCTGGAGGAGATAGTTCACCGGAGGCTGCAGAACACCTTGCCGCAATGATAACAAGCTATATACCTGATGGTTACAGATGGACACTTTTTGTTGTCGGTGAAGTCCTGATCCTGGCAGCAATAACCAATATTTTAATAAGAAGTCGTAAATATTCCAAAGATGAAACAGTTAACTAATCTTACCCTGTTGATTATGCTATTACTGATTTTGCCGGGTTGCGGCGAAAAGAAGACGAAAACTGCGGATGCTGATGACCCTTACATCTGGCTCGAAGAGGTTGACGGAGAAAAAGCCCTTGATTGGGCCCGCGCACAGAACAGGATTTCTGATGAGGCACTCACCACCCTTCCGGTTTTTACGGAACTGCGTAACAGGTTCCAGGATGCTTTCAACGACAAAGAGAGAATAGTTTACCCGGATGTCACCGGAGAGATGTCCTACAACCTGTGGCAGGATGAGAAGAACGAAAGAGGCCTGTGGAGAAGGATGCCGAAGCAGGATTACCTTGCAGGAAAGGATAACTGGGAGACGGTGCTTGACCTCGACCTTCTCTCTGCAGAGGAGGGCAGAAAATGGGTTTTCGGCGGAGCCTCCTGGCTCGAACCGGAAAACCGGTACTGTCTGCTGCGTCTCTCTGACGGAGGCAAGGACGAGAGTGTCGTACGGGAGTTTGATGCGTTGGAAAAGAAATTCGTCGACAGCGGCTTTTTTATTGCGGAGAGCAAGAGCAGCGCAGCCTGGGTTAACAAGGATCAGATAGTTGTGGCAACCAATTATGGTCCCGGTACAATGACCTCCTCCGGATATCCGGCAGTGGCAAAACTCTGGAAGAGAGGCGATGATCCTGCGGTTGCCCAAATGGTGTATCAGACTGACACAGCCAGCATGGGTATCTTTGTCGGTGGCGAAAATATCAAGGGGAAGCAGTATGTTTTTCTGGATGCCAAAAAGGGCTTTTACGAAACTACCACTTACATTCTGACCGCTGAGGGTTTGAAGGTGATTGACATACCCAGGGATGTTGAGACACGGGGCATGTTCAGTGAGATGATGCTTCTTTACCTGCAGTCAGACTGGAACATCAACGGCGGGATATTCAAAAGGGGAACACTGGTGAGCTTTGATCTTCCTTCATATCTCTCAGGCGAGACGCAGGTAAAAACCATTTACGAGCCATCAGAAAGAGCCAGCCTGGCCGGTGTCATGGCAACGCGTGACTTCATTGTGGCTGCAACCATGGATAATGTCCAGGGCAGACTGACAATCTTCCGTCCTGTTGAAGGGAAGTGGGCCGGAGAGGCGATTCCCGTTCCGGAATTCGGAACGGTGGGACTCGCCGGTTCCGATGACCAGTCGAACGACTGGTTCTTCACCTTCAGCAACCCGGTCACTCCCATAACGCTCTATTACGGTGACGGCAAGGTAATCAGGCCGTTAAGGAAACAGCAGGATTATTTTGATGCCTCAGGCGCAAAGGTTGACCAGTATGAAGCCATATCCAAAGACGGAACAAAGGTCCCATATTTCATAGTTCACCGTAATGATATGGCGTTTGACGGCACTAACGCGACACTGATCGATGGTTACGGTGGCTTTAACGTGCCCAGTCTCCCGTATTACAGTTCCGTCACAGGCATAGGCTGGATTGAAAAGGGTGGCGTTTATGTGATCGCCAATATACGAGGCGGCGGAGAGTTCGGGCCTGCATGGCACCAGTCGGCGCTGCGCGAAAAGAGGCAGAATGCCTATGACGATTTCTTTGCTGTGGCGGAAGACCTTATCAGAAGGAATATTACCTCCCAGGCGCACCTGGGCGCATACGGATGGAGCAACGGCGGACTCCTCGCAGGTGTGGCTCTTACTCAGAGGCCTGACCTGTGGAATGCAGTTGTAATCGGGGCTCCGCTCCTTGACATGAAGAGGTATTCAAAGCTGCTGGCCGGGGCAAGCTGGATGGATGAGTATGGGAATCCGGATGTGCCGGCCGACTGGGAGTTCATCAGCAAGTACTCGCCCTACCAAAACGTTAAAAAGGATGCCAGGTATCCTACGCCTCTCTTCATCACTTCAACCAGGGATGACAGGGTACATCCGGGTCATGCACGCAAGATGGCGGCAAAGATGACAGAGATGGGGCACCCGGTGTATTATCATGAGACTATAGAGGGAGGACACGGCGCAGCATCGACAAACGCACAGGAGGCAGAAATCTGGGCACTGATGTACACCTATCTACGGATGAAGCTTTTTGAATAGTACACCTGAAAGATACCATTCATTTGCATTCATATATAAAAGTGGAAGACTGCCGGATTTGGGGCACCGGCAGTCTTCGCTGCATTAAAACGGACTTATGGAAAGAAAGAAGGTTTCCGCTTTTCAGGCATCGGGAAAGTTATTATCTGAATTATGAAGTTTTGATGAAGAATGATCAGAAACCGTAATGGAAGAGTACTGGCTGCATAAGGGGTTACAGGTTGTGAGCTGAAATTTATTCAATAGTTTGGGTTGGGATAATATTTTATATATTTATGGAGCCTGATTAAACATTAAGTTAACCTAACAAAAAATACCATGACCAGATCAAAACTAACAGTATGTATCCTTCTGTCGTTCACGCTTTTTGCAGTATCATGCGGAGGCGGGAAAAGCCAGAAAGCCGCTGAGGTTCCTGCACAGACAGCGACAATTGACCTTGCAATTGAAGGAATGACATGCACGGGGTGTGAGAACACCATCTGCAGCAATCTCGAAAAGCTCCCCGGCGTTAAATCCGTTACTGCATCGCATACCGGGGGCAATGCCATCATCGAATTTGAACCCGGCAAAGTCGACACGCTGAAAATTAAAGAGACCGTTGACGGACTGGGTTACAGGGCAGTGAAGACAACAGCCGTGGAAACTGGCGGAAAAGAATAACCGCTTTCAGCCAGAAAGTTCTGTTTCACCTCAATCTGAGAACCATGTCTAAAGAAATAGAGGAAGAGGGTAACGGCAGGCCGGACCTTGACAGGGTATTGGACAATTCAAGGCGTGATTTCATCAGGAAGGTCACCCTTGCCGGAGCTGTTACCGTTACGGGAGGTGCAGCCTTTTATGCCGGACACCGTTTTGAGAAAGCGAAGCACCGTGAGGGTATGGTCAGGGTGCTCACGGAAGACAACCGGCTTGTTGAGATCCCCGTTGAGCAGATGCGCGATTTCAAGCCTGACCTGAAGATGCTGCAGACAAGGGGGAGGGAGGGCATCAGCGGCCGGAGGTGGGTCATGGTGATCGATCTCTCGAAATGCCGCAACGCCAGGAAATGCGTTGAGGCCTGCCAGGGTGCCCATCACCTGAGGCCCTATGAGTATCACATCAACACTCTCGTGATGCAGGAGTCTGTGAACACTCCGACCTTCTACATGCCCAAGCCGTGCCAGCATTGTGACAACCCCCCATGTGTTTCCGTCTGCCCCGTTGATGCCACCTACAAGAGACAGGACGGCATTGTGCTCATCGACAATGAAAGGTGTATCGGATGTCGGTTCTGCATGGCAGCCTGCCCCTATTCCGCGAGGGTGTTCCACTGGCAGGAGCCTCAGCAGGCCGAAGCTGACACAGGGAAAGAATATGACGTAGAACTGAACGTGCCCCAGAAGAAGGGAACAATTTCCAAATGCCTCTTCAGCGCAGACAGGCTGAGGGAGGGGTTGCTTCCATACTGTGTCTCGGCCTGTCCGAACGGGGTCTTCTACTTCGGTGACGAGAACGAGGACGCCGTTACTAACGGAACCACCAAGGTGACTGTGAGGCTGAGTGAGTTGCTCGAGTCCAGCGGGGCTTACCGCCTGATGCCCGAACTGGGAACAAAACCGAGGGTTTATTATCTGCCGCCCAAGAACAGACTGTTCGAATTCGAGGTGGGTGAAAAGCGGGAATACAAGGAAGAAAAAGCATAAAAAAGCACCGACATGGATGACACCCGCTTCAATACACCCGGGGAACAGCGAAAGATCGATTCCATTGCTGCCGATATCCTGAGGAATGTCCGTATCAACAGGAGCTTCATCCTCTGGATGGGTTTCCTTGCAACACTCCTTGCACTATGCCTCGTGGCCTATGTCATCCAACTCCGGAAAGGACTGGGTGTGACAGGTCTGCGTGATTTCACAAGCTGGGGAATGTACATCGCCAACTTCGTCTTCTTTGTGGCCACAAGCCTTGTGGGAATGCTGATCAGTTCAGTGCTCGGACTCATTGGCTATCAATGGGTCAAACCCATTTCAAGAATAGCCGAGATTATTGCCATCGCCTTTGCCGCTGTGGCCGGACTGGTTATCATTTCAGACATGGGGCGACCTGCCCGGCTGCCATATGTTTTTATGTACGGGCGGGTGCAGTCGCCCATACTGTGGGATGTAACAGTTGTGACGACGTACTTCGTGCTGAGTCTTCTGCTGTGGTTCTTTCCCCTGATACCTGATCTGGCCATTTCAAAAAGCAGACTTGACGGGAGACCTTCCTTCCTTGTAAAAGCCTATGAAATTCTATCATTCAGGTGGGAGCATCATGAAATGCAGTACAGGATCATGAAACAGGCCATCCGTATCCTGCTGATTCTCATAATTCCAACAGCATTTGCCATACATACCGTAACATCATGGCTCTTTGCAGTCACGCCCAGAACGGGGTGGGACAGCACAATATTCGGACCCTACTTCATCTCCGGTGCCTTTGTCTCAGGGACTGCGGCAGTGATAATTGCAATGTACTTCTTCCGGTCAAGCTACAGGCTCGAAAAATACCTGACTGATGAGACATTTGAAAAGATCGGCAGGGTGCTGGTACTGGTTTCAATCGTTTATTTCTATTTCAATCTGAACGAGTTCCTTGTACCCGGGTACAAGTTAAAGACCGGTGATGCCATCCATCTCCGGGAGCTTTTCTCCGGGCACTATGCCCCGCTCTTCTGGGGAATCCAGCTGCTTGGTCTTATCATTCCTGTAATACTACTGCTGTTCAGGAAGATGCGGAGACCTCTGCCGATGCTGGTGATCGCACTTTTCGTACTCATCGGCTCCTGGTTCAAGAGGTTTATTATTGTCGTGCCTCCGCAGGGACACCCCAACCTCCCGATACAGAATGTTCCGGTTGAATGGATCGTTTACAGGCCAACACTCAATGAGGCAGCTGTGACGGTGGCATCGATTGTGCTTGTACTGATCATAATCACCGTCCTGTCAAAACTGTTTCCCGTGATCCCGATCTGGGAGATGGCTGAGGAGGATTATGAAAAAACCAAAAAACCTGAAAAACAGTAAAAAACGCTGCTTATGAAATATACTGTTTACTTCATCTTGTGCCTGCTGCTGCTGCCTTCGCTGGTGAGGAGTCAGGATTGGGTTGTGCCTGAAGAGAGACGGGGCAGGCTGAGTACCTTCCCATTCACTGACGAGACAAGAAAAGAGGGTGAGCGGCTCTACAACGTCAACTGTCAGTCATGTCACGGTACCCCGGGGAAGAACAATTACATTGCACTGGTGCCGTCTCCCGGCGATCCTGCGACGGAAAAGATTCAGAGAAACAGTGACGGCGAAATCTTTCATAAGGTCACAGTGGGAAGAGGCCAGATGCCCTCATTCCGCAGTGTACTTTCCACCGAGGAGATATGGAAGATAGTGTCCTATCTGCGCAGCTTCAACAGAACCTATGTGCAGCAGGTGATGCAGGTCCTCACTTCATCAGCTTACCCGGGAGCCGTAATAAGCATATCGCTTGCCTTCAGTGAAGCTGAACGTCTTGTTACCGTGAAGACCATTGCTACGGATGAAACAAAGAGTGTCCCGGTCACCAATGCCGGGGTAAGGCTCTTTGCCTCACGCTACTTCGGGATGCTGCCTGTTGATGAGGAGAAGCTGACTGACAGCAACGGTGTTGTGGCCTTCAGCATTCCGGCTGATTTACCCGGTGACACGGCCGGTAATGTGAGCTTCAGCGCGAAGTTCACCGACGAGGAAGCTTTCGGAGTAGTATCGAAGGACACCGTCATGAAAGCGGGTGCAGTCACCGTACCCGTCAGTCTTGTAGCGCAGAGGGCAATGTGGAATACCGTAAGAAAAGCGCCCGTCTGGGTTATTCTGTCATACGGACTCGGGGTGCTTGCCGTGTGGGGATTTATTTTCCTCGTGATGCTGAAGCTGCGTGACATTTACACGGTTGGAAGCGCACTCAGGGGAAAGCTGCCACCATCAGCCACACATGAAAAAACAATTAAACCGGAAGAAATATGAAAAACCTGACAACCTTAGGCAGGATTCTTTTCGCCCTGCCTTTTGCAGTGTTCGGGATCAACCATTTCCTGATGATGGATTATTACATAGGAATGCTTACTTCATTTATCCCGCCTGGAGGTTATACAATCATTCTTACCGGACTAATAATGATAGCTGTCAGTATCAGCATCATAACAAAAAAGTTTATCAGACTCTCGACACTGGTTCTTGCAGGCCTTCTTTTCATCTTCGTTGCTACAATCCATATTCCGCATCTTTTTGAAGGTGGCGACAAGACACCCGTTCTCATTGCACTCCTGAAGGACATTTCACTTTTGGGCGGTTCACTGATGATCGCCGGATACAGCAGTGACGCAGAACAGAAAAATCCAAACAAATGAATATGAAGATTTTAGTTCTATCGGCCATCCTTCTTCTCCTGATTGTTCTGGCCAACGGGCAGGAGCTTAAAACTGCAGGCTACAAGCAGAAGGAGATTGAGGTAGGGGTTATTGAACAGCTCGGTGACACCATACCGCTTGACCTCTGGTTTTACAATGAGGAGAATGAACAGGTGACCCTGAGGTCGCTGATAGACAGGCCTACAATCATGTGCTTCGTCTATTTTGACTGTCCCAACCTATGCAGTCCTCTGATGGACGGTGTTGCAGATGTGGTGGGCAAGATGGACATGACTCTCGGCAAGGAATACAAGATAATAACCATAAGCTTTAACACCAGTGATACCCCCGAGAAGGCACGTGAGAAGAAGAAGAATTTCGTGCAGCGTATCAGCAAGGAGAATCAGAAAGACTGGATCTATCTTACGGGAACGCAGGAAAATATCAGCGCAATAACAGCGGCAGCCGGGTATAAATATACTCCGCAGGGACTTGATTTCGCTCATCCTTCAGTGATCATGGTAATATCCCCTGCAGGAAAGATCACAAGGTACCTTTACGGCCTGATCTATCTGCCTTTTGACGTCAAGATGGCAATCATTGAGGCTCAGAAAGGGATAGCAAGGCCAACGGCAAACCGTATACTTGAATACTGTTTTGCATATAATCCGGCAAGCAAGACCTATACGCTGCAGATGACAAGGATAGTCGGGGTGATTACCATATTCTTCCTGGTGCTGATTATGGTGATCCTTCTTGTAAGGAAGCGGAAAAAATAAATCAGGATGATTATGGGAAATGAAACGCAGGTAAGTTACCTCGAGTACCAGGGCAGGTACAAAGGGGTTTGGTCATGGCTCCTGAGTACTGATCACAAGAGGATTGGGCTGATGTACCTTTACGCCATCATTTTTTTCTTTTTTGTTGCGGCCACCCTCGGGTTGCTGATGAGAATCGAGCTGATTGCCCCGGGGCGCACGATCATGGAGCCTCAGACCTATAACGGGCTCTTTACGATCCACGGTATCATTATGATCTTTGTGATAGTGATACCGGGTATGGCAGCGGTGTTTGGAAACTTTTTCCTGCCCCTGCTGATCGGAGCGAGGGATGTTGCCTTTCCGAGACTGAATCTGTTCTCATGGTATCTGTACATCACCGGCGCCCTGCTGGCGGTCTTGTCGCAGTTCATTGGCAGCGGGCCTCCGGATACCGGCTGGACCTTTTACGTGCCATACAGCGTGGAGTCGGACACCAGTGTCATCTGGGCACTCACGGCTGCCTTCACTCTCGGATTCTCTTCCATACTCACAGGGCTGAATTTCATTGTCACCATTCACCGGATGCGGGCACCCGGGATGAAATGGATGCGGATGCCCCTCTTTCCGTGGGCCATATATGCCACTGCCTGGATACAGGTGCTCGCTACCCCTATAATTGGAATCACCCTTCTGATGGTGATTGCCGAGAGGGTGATGAACATCGGTTTCTTCGATCCCGCCCTGGGGGGCGACCCGGTGCTGTTTCAGCACCTGTTCTGGATCTATTCGCATCCGGCAGTCTATATCATGATTCTTCCTGCTATGGGGGTTGTCACGGAGATCTTTCCCACCTTCAGCCAGAAGCCGGTATTCGGCTACGGAGCCATTGTGCTTTCCAGCCTTGCCATTGCCTTCGTGGGTTATTTCGTTTGGGGGCACCACATGTTCACAACGGGCATGAGCTATTATGCACGCTGGTTCTTCTCCTTCCTGACCTTCATAGTGGCCATCCCCAGTGCAGTCAAAGTCTTTAACTGGATTTCAACAATGTATGGGGGAGCCATTGATATGAAGCCTCCCCTGCTTTACGCAATCGCATTCATATTCCTCTTCATGATAGGCGGTTTCACCGGCCTCATTCTCGGTTCCCTTGCAACAAACATACAGACCCATGACACTGCCTTTGTCGTGGGGCACTTCCATTATATTATCTTCGGAGGCATGGGTTTCGCGTTCTTTGCAGGAATCCACTACTGGTTCCCGAAGATGTTCGGCAGGATGTACAACAACACCGTCGCCTACATTGCACTGGCATTTAACTTCGTCGGGTTCAACCTTCTCTATTTCCCTCATTTCATCATGGGGATACAGGGAATGCCAAGGCGTGCGTACGACTATCTGCCACAATTCGAAACCGGCCACTTCATTTCGACAATAGGGGCTTTCATCCTTTTCGCAGGGCTTATCACTATGGTCTGGAACCTGATGCATGCAGCGCGGCGCGGGGCGAAGGCACCAGCGAATCCATGGCACGGCGTCACCCTGGAATGGAAGATTCCCTCACCTCCGCCCCATGAGAACTTTGATGAGATTCCCGAAATAACGGCAAAGCCATATTTCTTCGGCTCAAAGGATAAAAACTAACAGCAGCTTGTCCATGGCAGTTTATCAAACCCATACTGAGCACCTTGACAGCGAGACCGGGAAACTGGGCATGTGGATTTTTCTCTTTACTGAACTATTCCTGTTCGGGGGGCTGTTCCTTGTTTATTCCATCTTCAGGGCAAAGTATTCCGCTGAATTTCACATCGCAGCGGAGGAGTTGAACGCCTTTATCGGAACAATGAACACAGTCTTCCTGCTCGTGAGCAGTATGACGGTCGCCATGGCGCTGACAGCCATCCAGAAGGGAGAAAGAAAGCTGGCGTTATTCCTGTTGCTCGTGACCATACTCCTGGCTGCCCTTTTCATGCTGAACAAGTACTTCGAGTGGTCGCACAAGTTTGAATACGGCATTTATCCTGGCTCTCCCGTACTGAAGAACATGTCTCACGGTGAGTTGCTCTTCTTTGGCCTCTACTACATGATGACAGGTCTCCATGCCCTTCACGTTTTGATTGGCATGGTTTTGCTGTCAATTAACGTGGTTAAGGTGAGGGCGGGCACGGTGAACAGCACACGCTTCCTGATGCTTGAGAACAGCGCCCTCTACTGGCATCTTGTTGACCTGATATGGATCTTCCTCTTCCCGCTGCTTTACCTGATAACCTGAGAGCAATGAAACACGACGATAAACACATATCATCTTATGAGTCGCTGGTAGTTGTACTTGCAATACTGCTGGCGCTGACCACAGTCTCAGTACTGATCACCGGATTTCATCTCGGGGCTTTGACCGTTGCCCTGGCACTGCTCATCGCATGCGTAAAGGTTGCAATTGTGCTGACCCAATTCATGCACCTTAAGTTTGAGAATCGTTTTCTCAGGCTGGCAGTCAGTGGAGTGTTCCTGCTTTACACGCTGGTCGTAATAATAACATTCATTGATTATTTCTTCAGATAAATAAGGATAGTTATGTTCAACGGGGCATCAAATCTTGCAGAGGGGGTAGACAAGGCGTTCCTTTTCATCTTTATCATCGCCTTTATTTTCATTATCGGAATTACTGCCTTCATGATCTGGACCGTGATCCATTTTGCAAGGAAGAAGGGAAAAGAAGCCCAGCAGTTCACCGGCAGCATGAAACTGGAGGTCTTATGGACAGTTGTTCCCCTGATACTTGTAATGCTGATGTTCTGGATCGGGTGGAAGGGGTTTGCACCCATGCGCAGGGTGCCGGCTGATGCGATGGTCATAACAGCGATTGGCAGGATGTGGGAGTGGGAATTCGTCTACAGTGACAGTCTGAGATCGAAGGAACTGGTGCTGCCCATCAACAAGCCGGTCAAGCTGGAACTTTTTTCTGAGGATGTTAACCACAGCCTCTTCATCCCGGCCTTCCGGGTCAAGGAGGATGTTATCCCGGGCTATGATAATTTCCTGTGGTTCACTCCGAATTATATAGGCGACTATGAAATAATGTGCACGGAGTATTGCGGCCTTTTGCACTCAGCCATGGTCTCCAAGACCCGTATCGTGGATCAGGAGGAGTTCGACAAATGGTATGCAGATCTCGTTACTGCTTCCTACATACCTGAATCCGAAGGGCTGACGCTTCTTCGCGGAACAGGGTGCCTTACCTGTCACTCGCTCGACGGATCAAAACTGGTAGGTCCGTCATTCGCCGGACTGTACGGTTCGCAGCGGACTGTCACGGAGGGCAATACGGAAAAATCGGTCACGGCTGACGAAGCATACATAATCAGTTCCATTTATGACCCCAACAAGGAGGTTGTTGTCGGTTATGCAAGAAACCTGATGCAATCATACCGTGATCTGCTCACAGTTGAAAAGATTGCAATCATGACCGAGTATCTCAAGACACTCAGCAATGCCGGCAACTGAGAAATCACTGTTCGTCCTGGTTGCTGAACTCACCAAGTGGAAGCTCTCGCTGGCGGTGGCATTCTCAGCCGTGACGGGTTATGTTATCTGTGACGGTACTTCCGGCACCCGCCCTCCGGAGGTGGCATCCGGTACCGGTCTTATTATGGTTGCCGCCGGTGTTTTTCTTCTTTCATCTGGTGCTGCGGCACTCAACCAGTACACCGAGCGGGAGGTTGATGCGCTGATGGCCAGGACTTCGGGAAGACCATTGCCTTCGGGAAGGATGAAACCATTGTCAGCACTTGGAATCGCCGTTTTGCTGCTTGTGACCGGAAGCCTGCTGCTGGGTTTCAGCGGTCTTTTGCCAATGCTGCTTGGGTTGGTCAATGTGTTACTTTACAATTTTATGTACACCGGTCTCAAAAAAAGAACAGCTCTTTCGATTATCCCCGGTGCCACGGTTGGGGCGGTGCCTCCGCTGATCGGTTATACAGCTGCCGGAGGTGTGATGACGGACACGGTTATCCTCCTTTTCTCTCTCTTCATGTTCCTTTGGCAGATGCCTCACTTCTGGCTGCTGCTGGTGAGATACGGAGATGAATATGAAAAGGCCGGCATCAGAACAGTCTACGGCTCATTGAGTTCCGCCCAGATAAACAGGCTGGTCCTGTTCTGGCTCACGGGTTCATCTTTGCTGTTGTGGTTTCTCACTGGCATATTCATGCCGTTTCCCTTGCCCGTGGCATCCCTGCTGCTGGCGCTCAACATTGCATTCATTGCTGCTTTCGTGCGGATCATAAGGCAGCCTGATGCTGAATTCAGATCACGGAATGCATTCCTCCTGATCAATTCCTTCTCCCTCCTGATTATGATCATTCTGATTGCAGGTTCGTGAAACTTTTCTCCTGGCAAAACTTAACCATACCCTTAAAAATGAAATCCATATCGCTTATAACAATTCTGATTTTTGCTGCACTTCCTGCGGGTCTGCTACACTCCCAGGGCGTCTCTGCCGAAAGCCAGACTACGGGGCCCCAGGAAGGTTCGCTTGTCATTGCAGGCGGTGGAAGGCTTTCGAGTGTCATAATTGACCGTTTCATTGAACTTGCTGGCGGGGATGATGCGGAGATAGTGCTTGTTCCGACCGCTGCCGGTGCAGATAGCTATCCTGACAGCCTGGGCAACATGTTCAGGTTGCGGGGTGCAGGTATGGTTACGGTATTGCACACAGACAACAGGGACACTGCCGACAGCAGATATTTCACCCGGCCTCTTGCAGAAGCGACAGGCGTGTGGTTTGGAGGCGGGCGACAGTGGCGGCTGGTCGACTCCTACAAGGGGACTCTTACCGAGACGATGTTCATGCAGGTTCTTAACCGCGGAGGAGTCATCGGAGGATCCTCGGCCGGTGCAACGATACAGGGCTCCTTCCTGGCAAGGGGGGACACGCAGAATAACCAGTTGATGATGGGCGATCACCGGGAAGGATTCGGCTACATAACCAACATTGCGATAGACCAGCATGTTCTTGCCAGAAACAGGCAATTCGATATGTATGGCATCCTACGTGAGCATCCCGGGTTGCTGGGCATAGGAATAGATGAAAACACGGCCGTTGTTGTGCAGCGTGACACCTTGGAGGTGATCGGTGCCAGTTATGTGCTTGTTTATGACGGTTCGTTCTGGTCGCGTGAAGGGAGTGATCTGAAGGTCCTGCCTGAGAAGGATTTTCTTTTCTACATGCTCAGATCCGGCGACAGGTATAACCTCCGGATGAGGAAAGTAATTGATTAAGATTAACAATTGCCGGTCGGCAACAGTTTAAGATCTGAAACCATAAAAAAAACACGGACTATGAAAAAGATACTTTCCATTTCGCTGATGCTGTTTTTGTTCATCACAGCATGGTCGCAACCCCTTTCCTCTGAACAGATAGACAGACTGGCTGAGAAGACAATGAAGGTCTTCAATGTACCGGGTATAGCCATCGCGGTGGTCAGGGATGATAAGGTGGTTCACATGAAGGGCTACGGTGTCAGTTCCATCATTACCGGTAAAAAAACGGATGAGAATACCCTTTTTGCCATTGCTTCAAATTCAAAGGCCTTCACCTCCGCAGCCCTGGGGATTTTGGTTGATGAAGGTAAGCTCAGCTGGGAGACGAAGGTGATTGACATCATCCCGGAGTTCAGGCTTTACAACGCCTATGTCACAGAGGATTTCAACATAAAGGATCTCCTTTCCCACCGGAGTGGCATGGGCCTGGGTGCAGGTGACCTGATGCTCTGGCCCGACTCCTCCACATTTACTAAGGGAGAGATCATTCATAACCTGAGGTACCTTAAGCAGACCTCTCCTTTCCGGACGAAGTATGACTATGACAACCTTCTCTACATGGTTGCAGGTGAGGTGGTTGCAAGGGTCTCCGGGCAGAGCTGGGAAGAGTTCGTCGAGACTCGGATCATGAAGCCCCTGGGTATGAAGAGATCATCAGCCTCCCCGGGGAGAGCCAGGGACCGGTCAAATATGATTGATGCCCACGTGCCGGTCAACGGGGAGCTGGAGGTAATCCCAATGTACGAAAGTGACCTGTTTAACTCCGGAGCAGGAGTTATCAGCAGTGTCGCTGACATGACAAAATGGGTGATGATGCACCTTAACAGGGGAAAGTACGGCGAGAACAACGGCATTCAGCTCCTCTCGGAAAGGACCCACGGGGAGATGTGGACGCCGCAGACCATCATTCCTGTCAGGGCACCTGGCCCCTATAACAGTCATTTTGCCGGCTACGGGCTCGGATGGGGACTCACTGATGTCAGCGGGTATCTCCAGGCGTCGCACACCGGTGGACTGGCAGGTGTAGTGACACAGGTAACATTAATCCCGGAGCTGAATCTGGGGATCATAGTCTTCACCAATCAGCAGGAGGGTTCAGCCTTTGCATCCATCACAAACACCATCAAGGACGGTTACCTTGGAGTAACCGGCAATGACTGGGTCAGGACGAACAAGGAAAATGTTGACAGCAGACAGGCAGAGGCAAAACAGATAACCGATGAGATATGGGCAAAGGTGGAGAAGAACAGGTCAAAAAACGTTACAACCTTCGATAAATCGATATACGCCGGTACTTACAGTGACATGTGGTTCGGTGATATCCTGATCACCGATGAGGGCGGTAATCTTCGCTTCAGATCCGTGAAGTCGCCAAAACTCCGGGGCGATATGCTTTTCTATACGGGTAACACCTTTATTGTGAAATGGGATGACAGGTCGATGGATGCCGATGCGTGGGCGGTTTTCAACCTTGACAAAGAGGGAAAGGCGGAAGCATTCACCATGGAGGCCATCTCTCCCCTGACCGACTTCAGCTATGATTTCCATGATCTGAGCCTGAAAAGAAAAGCAGGCAAATGAAAAGAGTTGCTTCCCTTCTTGTTTTTTCGGCGATCCTGATCACAGCTGCGGGGCAGCCTCTGACCGAAAAGCAGATCGCCAGGCTCACGAAGCGGGTGATGAAAGAGTTCAGCGTCCCAGGCATCGCCGTGGCGGTGATTAAGGATGGCGTTTCAGTTCACATGAAAGGTTATGGGGTAAGGTCGATCGCCACGGGGCAGAAGACGGATGAACACACCCTTTTCGCCATAGCATCAAACACCAAAGCTTTTACGGTTGCAGCACTCGGTATCCTTGTTAATGAGGGGAAACTCACATGGGATACGAAGGTTATCGACATTATTCCTGAATTCAGGCTTTACAATGCCTGGGTCACGGAGGATTTCAACATCAGGGATCTGCTTTGCCACCGAAGCGGGCTGGGAGAAGGCGCCGGAGACCTTATGATGTGGCCTGACTCCGCCATGTTCACTGTAGCCGACATCATTCACAACCTCAGATACCTGAAGCAGGCTTCACCGTTCAGATCCAGGTATGATTATGACAACCTGCTCTATGTTGTTGCCGGCGAGGTTGTGGCACGGGTTTCCGGCACCGGCTGGGAAGACTTTGTGGAAACCAGGATTATGCAGCCACTCGGCATGAACGGCTCCTCAGCATCATTCAGGGGGCTGAAAGACAAATCGAACATTATTGATGCTCATGTGCCTGTTGACGGAACGCTTCAGGTCGTGTCCAAACAGGAATACAGACTCCACAATTCATCAGGTGGCATCTACAGCAATATCAGCGACATGACCAAATGGGTCATAACGCAGCTGAACCACGGCAGATACGGTCCAGGCCTTGAGAAGCAGATATTCTCCGAGGAGGTGCACCGCGAGATGTGGACACCCCAGACCATCAAACCGGTAAAGTCAGGCAATCCGTACAAAACAAACTTCTCTGCCTACGGCCTTGGCTGGGATCTGACTGACATAAACGGTTTTTTACAGGTTTATCACACAGGGACACATACCGGGATCGTAACCCGGGTAACCATGCTCCCGGAGCTGAACCTCGGGATCATCGTCCTGACCAACCAGATGCAGAAAGAAGCGCACGAAGCCATCACATATGCTATCATTGACGGTTATCTCGGGGTTAATGGCAATAACCGGGTGAAAACCCTCAGTGAAAGTGCCATGAGAAGCCGGGAAGAAGCCGCAAGAATCACCGGCGAAGTGCAGGCAAAGGTTGAGACCCGGCACGCCTTGGCAGACAGGCAGGTGGATAACTCCCTGTACACCGGTACTTACGCCGACCTGTGGTTTGGTGAAATTGTCATTTCCGACGATAACGGCAGGCTGAGGTTCAATGCCGTCAGGTCACCCAGGCTGCGTGGCGAGATGCACCACTACACAGGCAATACCTTTATAGTCAGGTGGGATGACAGGGCAATGGATGCAGATGCATTTGCAGTCTTCTCACTCGACAAGGATGGCAAACCTGAGATAATAAAGATGGAAGCAGTCTCGCCGCTGACTGACTTCAGCTATGATTTTCACGACCTCAACCTGGTGAGGAAAAAGGAAAAGTAAATTTCACGGGCATCTCGGTGAAACAGACAATGACAGCGCGACGTCAGGCACCCGGTCAGTTTCCGTTGCCTCTCAGGAAACCTCCCGGCGGTGAACGATACGATATTTATCCATCGTTCAATGCCGGGGAAGGTCACATACATGCAGGATTTACATCACTCTTTCCGTTAATCCTCAGGCACCGCACAGTAATCGTTGACGGATACAATGGTATATTCATGGACCTGCTGTCGCAGCAGATAATTGATGCATTAAGCGTTACAGGTACAAGAGTGCGGTGCATATTCACAGGCGGATTCCTGAAGCCTGAAACGGAGATCATGGAACTGACCTTTCAATATGCCGGCAGCGATGATCCGTTATTAGGAACCAGATACACCCTTCCGCTGCCTGATTTTTACCGCATGCAGGAATTGAAGGCTCTCAGTGCTGATCCGGCTATGGATAACATCAGCCGCCTAAATCCCGATGTGCCGAACTATGCCTGGTCCTCTGAACTCATTACCCCGCAGAACGGACTGCTGCTCGAAAGCTCTTCACTCCTGCTCGAGGTATCCTTCGACAGCCTCATGTACACTGCAGCCGAATCTGTTCCGGGCGACTGTCACTGGCGTTTCGGAACTGACTTCCCAATCAGGTTTGACTACCCTGACACATTCAACGGCGGCAATCTTTCAATACAATGTCATCAGCGACCTGAATACACAAAGAAGCATTTCGGTGAGAACTTCACCCAGGAGGAGTGCTATTATATCCTGGATTCAAAAGATGAAGCAGTTGTGAACCTGGGATTCCGGGAGGATATCAACCCGGATGAATTCATCAGCACCCTGAAAGTGAGCGCCGCAACAAACCAGCCACTTGATACAGACAGATACATCCGGAAGCTCCCGGCAGCCAGGCCGGACATTTTCCTTATTCCCTGCGGCACAGTGCACGGTTCCGGGAAAAACAACATGGTACTCGGAATAAGTTCCACCCCCTACATCTTTACATTCAAGATGTACGACTGGCTGCGAATAGACCTTAACGGCAATCCGCACGACCTGAATATTGAACGGGCCAGGGATAATCTCTTCTTTGACAGGAAAGGCGAAGAGGTCAGCAGTAAAATAAAAGCACAGCCTGTTATACTGCATGAGGGGTCCGACTGGCAGTTATGGCACCTGCCCACCCATGAAACACACCTTTACGATGTTCAGAGGTCCAATTTCAGGACATCAGTCGAAATTGCCACCGGAAACAAATGCCTCGTGATGAATCTGGTTGAAGGCAAGCGAATAGCTGTGGAAACCCGTCACGGTTTGAGACAGAAAATCAGTTACGCTGAAACTTTTGTAATCCCCGCAGCGGCAGAAACCGCAGGGATAACAAATATTTCAGGGAGCGAAGCAACACTTGTTCTGGCATTCGTAAAATAAAATTTTGGCAAAATGAAGAAGAACAGACTGTTGTTTTTGGTATTTATGGCAGCAGCAACAACGTTTGCAAGCAGCCAGACATTCTTCACGCCTGATGATCATCCGGTGAACGGCTATGCTGCGAAAGTCTCCGGGCATGATTTTGAGTACCACTCCTGCATTCCCGGGCTCCGCGAGAGCATCCTTGTAAGGGCTACAAGCGGCAAGGATGCGATGGTGTGGGAAACAGCAGCAGTTCCGGCCAGGATAACAGAAAAGTATGCCGCCTTCGCCTGGATAGCAGCCGTGGGCTCCGGGCCCGGTGTCGCAAAAATGGATCTTAAAACTGACCTAGGCCATCAAATTTCATTTTATACTGACAGTCGTAAGTCATGGGACATTGAGGGTGACAACGGATCATCACTGAGTTTCAGGGCTATTATGACTGATCAGCATGGAGACCATCACGGCTACATGATACTGCGGATACCCTCAGGCCAGGTGGCAGGAGGCAGACAGCTGAAAATCAGTGTTACGGGCAGTGCTGCAAACCTCAGTTCCTGGTATATGACCTTCAAAAAGCCTGTTGAGACGGGGGTGGAACTGAATGCATACCCGGCCATGCTGAAAAACGATGGCAATCCTGTGCAGCTTGTCGTAGCAGGCATATTTTATTTTGGAAACCGTGTTGAGGCACAGGTCTATGCAAACGGGAAGCTGATTGAAAAGACCAATCTCAACTTCGGATATAATGCAGTTAATCTGGGCCTTCCGGCAGTTAAGAAGCCTTCAAAGGTAAGACTGAAGGTTGTTGCAGGCGACTTCTCGGTCAGCAGGACGGTAACGCTTGAACCGGTAAGGAAGTGGACAGTCAGTTTCATTCAGCATGCCCACACAGACATTGGGTACACCCGTTCCCAGACTGAGATACTCGCAGAACATCTGCGTTACATTGATTATGCCCTCGATTACTGCGATGCCACTGACAGTTACCCTGACAATGCCAGGTTCAGGTGGACCTGCGAGGCATCATGGCCCGTGAATGAGTACCTCAAATGCAGGCCTGAGGAACAGACTGCAAGGCTTCTCAGGAGGATCAAAGAAGGGAGGATAGAGGTGACCGGCATGTATTTTAATTTCGATGAGATACCTGACGAACAGATCCTCGCCGCATCCCTGAAAGCCGTCGGCAACATCAGGAAGCATGGGATACCTGTCACCCTGGCAATGCAGAATGATGTAAATGGCATCGGGTGGTGCCTTAACGACTATTTTAACAAACTTGGTGTCCGCTATCTTAACA
Source organism: Bacteroidales bacterium (assembly GCA_049294275.1). Taxonomy (GTDB): domain Bacteria; phylum Bacteroidota; class Bacteroidia; order Bacteroidales; family VadinHA17; genus SR-FBR-E99. The sequence goes on along the minus strand of JBAQCQ010000016.1, from coordinate 9,463 downwards.
TGGGCACCCACGGGCACCGGGCAATGATCTGCTTTGACAAGCCCACCATGTTCTGGTGGGAGTCACCCTCCGGCAAGCGATTGCTTACCTTCAGGGCGGAGCATTACATGACCGGTAACACTGTTTTCGAAGTGCAGTCAGGCGACATTGAAAAGTTCAGGAACAACCTGCTGAACTACCTGATCAGCCTCGGTTCAAAAGGCTATCCGTATGATGAAATGGCGATCCAGCACTCAGGTTACCTGACCGATAACTCACCTCCTTCAACGTACATGAGTGATATGATCACACGGTGGAATGAGATCTTTGAGTGGCCCAGGCTCACCACCTCAACGGCAGAATCATTCTTCACTGCCATGGAGAGGGACCACGGTGATGAGTTCCCGGTGATAAGGGGAGCATGGCCCGACTGGTGGACAGACGGCTTCGGGGCGGGCGCCCGCGAGGTGGCAACAACCCGGACGGCAGCAACGAGCCTGATGGCTAACATGGCGGGACTGTCGATGGCTGCAGTGTCGGGTATGCACCTGCCCGGAGAGACGATGGAGCAAATAGACCTTACCAACGAAGCCCTTCTCTTCTTCACCGAGCATACTGCAGGTTATTCTGAGAGCGTGCGTGAACCTTACAGCCAGCCAACGATGGAGCAGAGAGCGCTGAAGGAGTCTTATGCCTGGGAGGCTGCAAGGAGAACGGCATCACTTGGTGAATCGGTTATGGGACTATTGCAGATGATGTTCAACAAAGAGAAGGAGCCATCTCTTGTTTTCTTCAACACATTGAACTGGAAAAGGTCAGGCCTTGCAACGGTTTACATTGACCACCAGATTATTCCGCGCGGCAGTATGGCAGGAATTTATGACAATGAGATGAACCGCCTTTCGGCTCAACCGCTGTCGTCAAGGTCTGACGGCACTTACTGGGCGATCTGGGTCAATGATATCCCGGCTTTCGGGTACAAAAAACTCATTTTAAAGCCTGAGGAAAAAGCCCCCGGATCCCTGCCAGTCCGGAAAGATGTCCTGGAGAACAGGTGGTACAGGATAGAGGCAGACATGCAATCAGGGGTAATAAGATCTCTCTTTGACAAGGAACTGTCACTCGAGCTCGCGGATAAGAAAGCACCGCATGCGATTGGCGAGTTTATACTGGAGCAGCTTGGCAACAGGTCGCAGATGGAGAGCAGGATGCTGAATGACTTCAACAGATCGCCTCTTGATACGGTATGGTTTGATTCGATGACACAGGGTGAGATATGGAACAGCATCAGGTTTTACGGAGAATCAGAAACTGCGACAGGTCCGCGCGGTTATTCGTTTGAAATAAGGCTTTTCAATACGTCAAAACGGATAGACATAGCGTGCTCAATCATAAAGAAGAGCATCACTGACCCGGAAAGTTTCTACATTGCTTTCCCGTTTGCAGCTGATAACGGTAAAATATTCACAGAAGTGGCCGGAGGTGTCATTGAGGCCGGAAAGGATCAGATTCCCGGATCATCGAACGACTGGTATACGGTTCAGAATTATGCATCGGTGCGCAATGATAAGATGCAGCTTGTTATCGGAAGCAACGAGATGCCGCTGATGCAGTTCGGCGCCATAAACACCGGGAGGTATAAAGCCGGAGCCTTGCCTCAGACGACACATATTTATTCCTGGCCGATGAACAATTACTGGGTCACCAACTTCAATGCCGACCAGCGCGGGGGACACTCATGGACCTATTACCTGACCTCTTCGGGTGACAACAGTGATAGTTTTGCCGCCCGGTTCGGGTGGGGAGCCAGAGTCCCGTTGCTTACCCGGATACTGCCGGGGGGTGGTCCGGGAGATGACCTTCATGAAGGGTCATACATAACCGGATGGCCTGCTAATGTCATCCTGATCAGTGCCAGACCTGATGATGAAAACGGAAAATCACTGATTATTCATCTCCGGGAGACAGGAGGCGCCGAAACAACGCTTGAACTGATAAACGGACTGACCGGTAAGCCTTTAAGCATTACCGAGGCTGATGTCAACGGCAGTCCGGTGGCGAATCCTTCAGCGAAGATTTATCCCCTCGAGACCAGATTTTTTAAAATTATATTACCTTGACCCGATGCTGTGGTTGAACAAATTAACCCATAACGTTTTTCTAAATCTCCGTCTGCCATGAGTTTCTTTCATCTGAGCATATTTCTTTCGGCAATAATTGGTTTCATTATCATAGCCTGGATAAGGAGTTTCGACATTTATGAGAAAGAGACATACCTGACCATGCTGTGGGCCTTTCTGGCAGGCGGTATAACCTCCGTTCTGATTGCCGTGGGGATCTATGAATTCCTGCAGATTTTCGGCATCGATGATGCTGTGATCAGCAACACCCCGGGATCATTCCTGGTGATCGGTCCCGTAGAGGAGTTCGCCAAGCTTGCCGGGCTGCTGGTTGTTTATGGCCTGCTAAAGAAAGAATTCAATGAGCTCACTGACGGCATTATTTATATGTCCTGTGTGGCTCTCGGCTTTTCAATCATAGAAAATTTCTTTTATGCCAATTCAGGGGAGAACAGCCAGTATCTGCTCGTTTACAGGGCTTTCATCAGCACCCCGGCGCACATCTCCTTCAGTGTGCTGCCCGGGTATGCATGGTACAGGTACAAGCATGAGAACAAGCCCTTCAGGTCTGTCATCATTGCCTTGATTGCAGCCAGCCTTCTGCACGGTCTTTTCGACGCCCTGGCATTCAGTCCATGGTTGAACTTCTTCCTGCTGATTTACCTTTACATAATAATCCGCCTGTCACTCAGGATCGTTCAGTATACCAATATCCTCTCCCCCTTCAGGCCAAAATTCAGGGAGCTGTTCGAAACCCCTTCTGCCGGCACTGTGGCGGACCTCGAGTGTCCCTACTGTAAATCACTATCGCCCAAGGTTCTGGTGCGTAACAGTTATTTCACCGCATCGCTGTGTGACAGCTGCGGTCACTATATATCTTCGGTAACCGATATTATCAAAATATTCAGGATCTTTGCACCTGAATACAAAAGGTTCAGAAGGAAACTCATTCCCGTCAAGATGAATGATAACAGAATCATACTCAGCGTCTACGGATCAGCCTTTCTTGATGATGCCGGGAGGACGGGTTTCTTCAGGGTTGATGATCTTGCTGAGCGGCTGCATGTGATCAATGAGGAGTTGCTCGCCCGGTTCCGGAAGAGATCGTTTATCTCCGGAAGCCTTCTGAAAAAGTTTTTTGAATAATGAGGTGGATATTGAAACAGTGTTAAAGATACGATTATGCGTACTGCCTTATTGAACGGACTTTTTTTCACCGGTACCGAACTGGTAACGGACAGGGTACTTATGACTGAGGATAACCTGATTGCCGGTTTTACTGATCAGGCTTCAGTGCCTGACGGGGTCCGGCAAATTGACTGTCACGGGCACCTGGTGACGGCAGGTCTGATTGATCTTCAGATTGCAGGCGGCGGAGGGTATCTCTTTTCCTCAAATCCTTCACCTGAAGCCCTGTCGGCCATTACAGTATCAATACTGGCATCCGGCACAACGGGATTTCTCCTGGCGCTTCCCACCAACACTCAGGAGGTCTACTGCAATGCATTCAGGGCTGTCAGGGAGAATCCGCATCCTGCTTTGCTGGGGCTTCATCTAGAGGGGCCCTTTATCAGCCTTGCCAAACGGGGCGCGCATGCCAGGGAGCTTATCAGGGTGCCCACAGCAGAGGCTGTCAGGGAGTTGATTGATGAAGCCGGAGGCGTTGTAAGGATGATGACGGTTGCCCCTGAAGTGTGCACCGCTGATGTTATAAAGGTTATAAAAGACTCCGGTATAACTGTGGCAGCAGGGCACAGCAACGCAACCTTCAGGCAGGCTTCGGAAGGATTTGCAATGGGCATTGAGACAACCACTCACCTCTTTAATGCGATGTCGCCCTTGCATCACCGTGACCCGGGACTGCCCGGTGCGGTATTCAATTCTGACACTGCCCGTGCCAGCATCATAGCAGACGGGATTCACGTGGACTTCACCATGCTGGCGATAGCCAGGAAGATAATGAAGGATAGGCTCTTCCTGGTATCTGATGCCGTGGAAGAAAATGACCGGGGTGCATACCAGCATGTGATGCAGTCCGACAGGTATACTCTGCCTGACGGCACTCTGTCGGGTGCCAGGCTGACCATGCTTGACGCTGTAAGGAACTGCGTGCGGTATGCGGGGATTGACCTGTATGAAGCAATAAGGATGGCCTCGCTCTACCCGGCACAGCTCATAGGTGCCGGAGACCGGGGTATCATCGCTCCGGGGGCAAGGGCTGACCTGATCTTTATTGACAATGAAATGGAGCTCAGGGCAGTATTTTTCAATGGGAATATGGAACATCAAAACTGAAATTATGGCACTGTTGGGAATAGATCTGGGAGGATCAAAGGTAGCTTTTGCGCTCTTTGACCATGAGGGCGACATGAGAGATAAGGAGACACTGTCTCTTGACAGCCGCAAGGGGACGGAGGTCGGGAACCTGATTGCGGTAACAGCTGCGCTGATGCTTGCGAAATCAGCCAGGGACGGTGATGCTGTGGAAGCGGTGGGTATCTCAGTGCCGGGGATCAGCCGCCGTGACAGGGGAACTGTTTGGGCACCCAATATCCCCGGCTGGGATGATTACCCGCTGCAGAAAGAGATAAAGACCATCACAGAAGACATTCCTGTCACAATTGAGAGCGACAGGGCCTGCTACATTTCAGGAGAGATATGGAAGGGCAACGCACGCGGCTGCAAAGATGCCATCTTCCTTGCCGTGGGCACAGGAATCGGCGCAGGGATCATGGTCAGCGGCAACATCGTGCACGGGTCTCATGACATTGCAGGAGCAATTGGCTGGATGGCCCTGGAGAGGCCATTCAGAAGCAATTACACCATCTGCGGAAACTTTGAATACTACGCCTCCGGAGAGGGTATTACAAGGCAGGCAGAAGAGTATGTGCGCGGCAACAGCGATTACAGGGGCGAACTCGTGACAGCAAAGGGGGTAAAGATCACCACACGAGACGTCTTCACCGCCTGGCAAAACGGCGACCCGGCAGCAGCGGAGATCATAAGGATGGCTGTTGAATACTGGGGGATGGCCTCAGCAAACCTTGTCAGTCTTTTCAACCCCGAAAAGATCATCTTTGGCGGCGGGGTATTCGGACCGGCTGTCGAACTCATCCCGGCCATCAGGCTTGAGGCGGAGAAGTGGGCACAGCCTATCAGCATGAGACAGGTCAGCTTCGAGGCTTCAGCCCTTGGCGGCGACGCTGGTGTCTGCGGGGCCGGTTTCCTTGCGAAGAAGTATCATGAAGAACAAAGACATAACGAATGAGCGGTACATACAACAGGCAACTCGTATTCTGGTTGGCATGCCTGGGCATGCTGATCTTCGGCATAGGATTTATTACCCTGGGAGCTATCCTTCCTGATCTCAGGCTGAGGCACTCTCTCAGCGCCGTTGATGCCGGCACCCTTTTTTCGATACTGCCGGTAGGTACCATTGCGGGATCCCTCCTTTTCGGCCCCGTATGCGACAGGTACGGGTACCGCGTGCTTCTTTCCGTATCGGCATTGCTTATGTTTGCAGGTTTTGAAGGGCTGGCCTTCACCCACACGGGGTGGATACTGATCGCAGCCGTCTTCCTGATCGGTATCGGCGGAGGTGCGATCAACGGAGCCACCAACGCTGTGGTGGCAGATATAAGCGTCACAGGCAGGGGTGCCGACCTCAGCCTGCTGGGCGTCTTTTTCGGCATCGGGGCGCTTGGTATGCCGCTCCTCCTGAGTGTGCTCAAGAATTCATTCGATTTTGAAGCAATAGTTGCCGCAACCGGATTCCTGACGCTGGCAGCTGCAATCCTTTTTTTCATCGTCAGCTTTCCTCCCGCCAAGCAGGCAGAGGGGATCTCAATGAAACAGATAGGCAGTATGTTTAAGGACATTGTACTTCTCCTGATCGCGTTTTTTCTCTTTTTCCAGAGCGCTTTCGAGGGATTGATTAACAACTGGACCACCACCTACCTTACGGAAAGGGTTGCGGCGCCACAGAGCGAAGCATTGCTGGGCCTTTCGGCATACGTTGCCGGGATGACGATCATGAGGCTGCTGATAGGAATTCTCTTCAGGAAGATGCCGCCAAAGACCCTCCTGTTTATTTCGTTCGGCATAACCATGGCTGCACTTGTCCTTCTCAGGATGAGCAATTCAATTATCCCTGCAGCCATAAGCCTCTCCCTGATGGGTGCCGGTCTCGCAGCCGGATTCCCGACAATGCTGGGTTTTGTCAGCAACAGGTATCCCCATCTTTCCGGGACTGCCTTCAGCTTCGTCCTTGTCATCGCCCTCACCGGGAACATGCTGGTCAATTATTCGATGGGCCTGGTGGTTGAGAATTACGGGATAAAACACCTTACCACATTTACTTTCATAGAGTTAATAGCCCTTGTATTGTTGGCATCAGTCATACTGAACAGATTAAAAACAGACAAATAACCATTTATAAAACTAAATATTATGCTTGCACAGGAATGGTTGAAAAATGCCAGGGACGTAATGTCCCGCATTGAAGAGACGCAGACGGACAATATCCGCAGGGCCGCAGAGGTTATGGCTGACACCATTGAATGCGGGCGGTGGGTTCATACCTTCGGGTGTGGCCATGCCACCCTGCCCATCGAGGAGATGTATCCAAGGATAGGTGGCTTTGTGGGTTTCCATCCGATGATCGAGATCCCGCTGAGTTTCTTCACTCACATTACCGGTGAGATGGGCGTGCACCAGTTTGTTTTCCTTGAGAGGGTCGAAGGATACGGTGTTGAAATAATGAAAGGCTATACCTTTGATCAGCGTGATACGATGTGGCTTTTCTCCCACTCAGGTATCAACAATGTGAACATCGATATCGCGCTTGAATCAAAGAAAAGGGGGATGAAGGTCGTGGTCTTCGGTTCAGCAGCGGCTGCAAAGGGTAAAAAGACCAGGCATACCTCAGGAAAGACCATCTTTGACATTGCAGATATTGTGGTTGACACCTGTGCACCCCTCGAGGATGCCTCAGTCAGGGTGAAGAATCATTATGACAAGATTGGTCCTGTGTCGACCATGGCATTTGTCACTTGCGTTTGGATGACGATTACCACTGTTGCGGAGATCCTGGCCGACAAGGGAGTTAAGCTCTATATCCATCCGAGCCATAACGTGCCCGGTGACAACACTGCAAGAGAGAGGCTTGACGAGGCGCTGGCGGAATACAAGCGCAGGGTTGCAGGCGTCTGAGAAACATGGAACTGAATGAACTCACTGGAAAGAACGACAAGATTCATTGAAGGGCTGGCGACAGACCGGGTTCCCTTCCATCCCATCCTGATGCGCTTTGCCGCGCGTTATGCAGGTGTCAGGTACAGGGATTTCTGCCTCAGTGCAGCCCACAAATGCATGGTAAACATCAAATGCGCAAACGCCTTCGGGTCAGACTGGGTCAACACAATGTCAGACCCTTATGCAGAGGCCGAAGCATACGGAACAATCCTCACCTATCCTGATGATGACCTCCCGAAGGTGGAGAGATACGCAGTCACTGACATTGGCGACATTGATCGCCTGAAGGTTCTGAAGGCGGCCGACCACCCACGGATGAAAGAACGACTTTCAGAAATCACTCAGTATGCCAGGGAGGTCGCAGACAGCTATTTCATTGCAGGATGGGTTGAGGGGCCTCTGGCGGAATACTGCGACATAAGGGACATCAACATGGCCATGACGGACCTGTATGAATATCCTGAAAAAGTGCACAGGGCACTTGACATCATCACGGAGAGCGCAATGGATTTCATCACCCTGCAGGTCAGGGCCGGGGCCCACTGCATCGGTATCGGAGATTCCGTCTGCTCACTCATTTCGCCGGAGCTGTACAATGAGTTCTGTTTTGAACGTGAGAAGGTGCTTGCAGACCATATTCACTCACTGGGTGCATACGCCAAAATCCATATCTGCGGAAATATCTCGGCGATACTGCCTGAAGTGGTCCGCACCGGAGCCAATATTATTGATATTGATCACCGGACCGGCCCGGTGACTGATGCAGTGAGGCTGCTGTCGCAGGGGCAGGTTTTTTCGGGAAAGAGTGATCCTGTTTCAGTAATACAGGATGGGGATGAGAGACTTATACGTGAGAGTTGCAGCTCATTTTTCAGGGAGACTTCCGGACGTGCCATTCTCTCAGCCGGATGCGAAGTGACGCCGGGAACTGATATGCAAAAACTCAGTTTTTTAGGAAGCCTGGCAGGAAAGCTTGCCGGCATACATGGTCGGGAAAAAAAAGATTAGCATGGGGAAAAATGTCGCACTTGTTCTCTCCAGCGGCGGGGCAAGGGGTTTTGCCCATATAGGCGCCATAAAGGTGCTGGAGAGAGAGGGATACACCATCACCTCTGTTGCCGGCACCTCTATGGGCGCTCTCGTAGGAGGCATCTATGCATCAGGCCAGCTGGAGGAATTCGAGGAGTGGGTGAGCTCACTTGACGTGATGGAAGTCCTTAAACTGACTGACCTGACCATCAGCGGCAGAGGCTTCGTCAAAGGAAAAAAGGTGATTGACAGGATGAAGGAGATCGTTCCTGTCCGGAGAATTGAGGATCTCAATATTCCGTACAGTGCCGTAGCCACAGATCTCACCAGGGGCGTCGAGAAGGTCTTCACCGAGGGTAATCTCTTTGATGCCATAAGAGCTTCCATATCAATACCTAATGTCTTCCAACCCTTCCTGAAAGGAGGCGATTATTACGTTGACGGGGGACTCGTCAACCCCATCCCGATCAACCGGGTGAAACGTCATGAGGGTGATCTGCTGGCTGTTGTGGATGTCAATGCTGATATACCGCATGAAGAACCTGATGTTGAAGAAGAGGTGAAGGAGGAGACCGACAACAAGTATCTGAAGAGGATCAGGAGCATTTATTCCGGGACTGACAAGCACATTCCTAAAAACAAAAAGGATAAATTGGGCCTTTTCAACCTCAACGCAAGGAGCATCGACATAATGCTGAACCAGATTGCCGCCCTGACTCTCAGGAATTACAGGATGGACATTATGGTCAGGTTATCCAGGGATTCCTTCGATATATATGATTTTTACAAAGCCGCAGCGATTATAAGTGCCGGTGAGAAAGCGACAAAACAGGCACTGGGACTGAGAGATTAACGATGCTTCCGTAATCCTTTATTTTAGTTTTCTCTGTTGTATTTTCTCAGAAAAAACAGTATCTTTATAGATTGATCTAAATGATTTCCATTATGAAAAAATCTGCTCTTATCATTATCCTCGCTTTGATGGCGGCAACAGCTGCATTGAACGCGCAGAAGCCCATTAAGGTTCTTGGAGACAGCATCCCGATTGGCAACTATCTCTACCCGGGATTCAACGTTACCAT
>JBAQCQ010000015.1:0-49459 GCA_049294275.1 Bacteroidales bacterium | reverse complement strand
TGTTTTGGCCCCTTAATTCATCGGACTAAATTATAGACAGAAATCTGTAATTTTATGATGATGAACAAGAGAACATTTACCAAAGAAGAGAAGCTGCGTATTATTAAAGAAGCCAGTGAACAAGGAGTAAAAGTCATTCTTGAGAAGTATGACTTGTATCCTGCTACTTATTATTTCTGGAAAAGCAAGTTGGAAGAAATGGGTGAGATTGGCCTCCATCCTGGGATGACTCCAAAGCATTTAAAGAGGATCCGTGAGCTGGAGAAAGAGAACTCGGTATTAAAGCAATTGCTGGCCGAGAAGGAGCTTGAGGGCAAACTAAAGAGTGAGCTGTTAAAAAAAAAGTATGCTCTGGAGAGAAAAGGGAGATAGTCAGCACCTTTATTTTTCGAGGCATGAAAAGAGATACGGCACTTGCAATAGCTGGCATTACCAGGCATCAGTATTACTATAAGCCAAAGTCCGGGAGAAGGGGTAAACCTCCCAGCCAGACGACATTAAAAATCAATGGAGAAGACGTTGAGCGGGTTACCAATCAGGTTGTTATTGAACAAATAAAAACAACACAGGCTGATCCTGACACTGATTACGGATATCACAAAATGACCTATGTTCTGTTGATCCTGGGTTATTTGATTAATCACAAGAAGGTATATCGTTTAATGGATGAGAATGATCTTTTGAAGGACCGATCGCAAAAACCTGCACGGAGCTTTGTAAAATATCGGAGAGTAATGCCTGGTTCACCTCTGGAGATATTAGAAATGGACATAAAGTTTGTCTGGGTTGAAGAGTATCGCAGATTTGCTTACGTTCTTACTGTTCTTGATACTTTCACAAGGGTAGCTTTATGCTGGCATGTCGGTTATCAGATCAGGCAGGCTCAGATCAAAAGCATCTGGGAATATATCATTGTGCAGTACCTTCAGCCATATGATTGTCTTGGAAAGAAAATCCAGATAGAGATCCGGAACGATAACGACAGCAGGTTTGTCGCTAAGACAGTTCAGGAGTTCTTCAGGGAGAACCAGCTCACCCAAGTCTTCACCCATCCTTACACTCCACAGGAGAATGGCCATATTGAAAGCTTTCATGCTATCCTGTCGGAAAGACTTTCCAGGCAGACTTTCTGGTCATTGGCTGAACTTGAACAATGTCTGATCCTGTTTTATGAAAAATACAACAATCACCGGCTTCACAGCTCCACATGCTATTTACCTCCAAACGTATTTTGGGATATGTGGGAACAAGGCCACGTAAAAAGTTGTCCGAATGAGAAGAAAAGGAAAATCACATTCCGCCTCCTGATACCTTATCATCAACTATCGGGAAATATGAACCTGAGGGAAGTTCCTTGCTCACCGGCGACAACCCTCGATGGGTTGGAGCAGGTGTCTGCATTGAAAGAAATGAACGGCGCCGTATCACCTCCACAACCATCGGTTTAACAATCACCTTCGGTCGTTCCTTGCTATGACAAATTTAAAGTGAAATTTTTATGTATATTTAACCGTCTGTAAAAAAGTCCGATTAATAGGGGTCCAAACCAGTATGAGAAAGGTCCATCCAGAAATGACCGATTTGACTATTGAGAAGTTAAACAAAAGCATTGCTGTTTTATCAAATGGACTGGAAATGAAAAAGGGAGATAAACTTAATCCCTATTCGTATGCAGAAAAGTTGCAAGAGATAATGATTCAAAAGGCAATAAAGCATCACTTTGAAATCGAGAAAAGGTTACTTTCAAGGGATGTTAAAATTAAGCCACTTACCCTATTCTTTATTGATAATATTGACGAATATAGAAATAAAGACGGATATATCCGCAAGACAATTGAACAATGCATTAAGGCAGAAACAAAGAAACTTCTGAAAGTTGAAGGAGACGGGTTTTATAAGAACTACCTTGAAAAAACATTGGAGGACCTGCCTTTAACGCACGGAGGGTACTTCTCAAAAGACAATACGGAGAAGGATGATGCTATTGAGAAAGAAATAAACGAAATATTGCACGATAAAAATGCAATGCTCGATTTGGAAAATCCAAGACGTTTCATTTTTTCAAAGTGGACTTTACGTGAGGGATGGGACAACCCAAATGTATTTCAAATTTGTAAACTCCGCAGTAGTGGGAGCGAAATCTCTAAGTTGCAGGAAGTCGGTCGTGGGTTACGGCTGCCTGTAAATGAATACGGGAATCGTGTTAAAGATGAGCAATTCTTCCTCAACTATTTTGTTGATTTCACTGAAAGTGACTTTGTTGATTCCTTGGTAAATGAAATCAATCAGAAATCAGGCGCTATATCAATCGAACAGATTCCTGATAGGCTTTCTGAAAGTATGATTAAAAAGATTTGCGAGTTGTATGATACTGATGAAGATGACTTAGTAGATGAGCTGGTTGATAAAAAAGTAATTAGAGCCTCGCATAAATTCTTAGAGGGAGGTTTTGATTATATAAAACATAATTATTCACGCATTTTTGAAGGTGTAAATTCTAACAAAGTCCGTATAGCAACCGACTCCAAAAAGAAAATTGTTGTTAGGTCAGAAAAATATCACGAGCTTAAAGACCTTTGGGAAAAACTGAACGAAAAAGTAATTCTTGAGTATAAATTTGATAATGAAGCCACCTTCAAAAAGCTTTTTACCGATTTTATGACCCTGCAGAAAAACAATTTGACTGTTGACGGCATTAGAGAAAGGATTTCGGAAGTTGAAATAAAGGAAAATAAAGCAGTAGTCAAGGGGGAAGAATCCATTTATAACCGTAAGACCACACCTGTCTGTACGATGAAATACAGTGATTTCTTGAAAGAGCTTTCAAAGGTTTTAAATGTCAACATGAAAACTGTACATCAATCCTTAATTGAATCTAAGGCTGATATTAACACATATTTGAATTCATCAACACTTAGAGTAATTAAGCAATCCTTTGACTATTATTTAATGGCAAATGCAATTGACAAATTTAGCATCGAGTATAAAAAGGTTTCAAACAACATTCACCCAACAAAATTAACTGATGAGGATGGAAATGTCTTGAAAGAAATTGCTGCTTTTGATGTTGGGATACTTTATTCAGATGAGAAGGTGGCAAAAACCTACTTATTAGAAGATTTATTTTATGACTCTGACCTGGAGAAGACAAACATTAAAACCGACATCAAAGAAGTAATTGTATTTACCAAAATACCGAAAAATTCGATTAAGATTCCTGTTGCAGGTGGCAAAAGTTATTCACCAGATTTTGCATATGTAATAAAATATAAAGATGGGGAGCAAACGCTTCACTTTATCGTAGAGACTAAAAACCTAACCAGCGAAGAGGGATTAAGAGAGGAAGAAAAATATAAGATTAAACACGCTGAGAAATTCTTTGAAGGAGATGTAAAAATCGAATTCAGGACACAGTTTAAGAATAACAAAATTATCGACCTGATTAAAGAAATATTAATAGATGAATAGACTTTTTTCAAATTGATTATGCTAAGATACTATGTTGATGACTGTGAATTCGGTGGAAGTTTCAATCCGATTGTATTAAATGGTGGAATTATAATTAGGTCAGATCAGGAAATAGAGATGATCAGAACCATTGAAGATTATAAAGAGGCTCAGTTTGGACATCGTTTCTTTCCTGCAAAGTTTAACCTTAAACATTTGAAGCCTTTCTATACAAAACATCTAAAAGTTGATTTATATGAAAGATTGATGGGTGATTATGATAATTTTCGGAATGGATTAATTGAGACTATAAGCAAATTTGATTACAAGGTTCTAATATCATGTATTCAAAGCTTTAGAGATGAGAGGACCTTTGTAATAGCTTCAAAAGATAAACTTCGTAGATTCGCATTCTCAATGTGCCTGATGAGATTTGCTCTTGAAGCAAAAGTTTCAAATCAAGAGGCGGAATTAATATTCGACTTCCCAACAGGATCAAATCCAATTCTAACATCTGAGGAATATGCTTTTGCTTATAGACGAGGTTCTTCAAGTGATAATGTAACTTATTCTTCTGGAAATTTAAGATGTTTAAATTTCTTGGATTCCGTGAAATATTCATGTACTGATTATTCGTCATTACTTCAAATTACAGATATTTATGTGGGTGCAGCAAAACATTTTATTGAACACATTCAAGAAAAGGGAGGAAGAGAATTTGGGTATAACCTATTAAGCAGTAATTTTTCAAAGTTTAGAGGTTATCCAAATAGAGTTCCAGAATATGGGTTTGTATTCGATCATGGTAAGGGTACGTTAGCTTTAAGAGAGCTTGTTGAAGCTCATATCCGAACAATTACAGCTGGTTAGTTTATCTGTTCAAACGATATAAAAAAAAGAGGCGGTACTTTCCGAATTGTCTCGCTGCATTTCCCTGTGCTTAGGGATAGAAGTACCGCCTCCAGGTCAATTATGACCGTTGGAAAGTGGCGACACTTAATTGAATTTGTGAAAGTCAATGTCTGCATTTCATCCTTTATGAAGGATATATGGAAGTGTCGCCAATTTTCTATTCCAATGAACACGTTAAGCAGCTCTTAATATCAGACTGGTCTATACTATTTCTTGCATATACGTACTGCGAAACACACAGCTAATTTATGTAATGGTTGGTTTAATTGCAAAAAATATTTCTGCAATAATAGGTCATTTCATATACTCTTTTGGGGGCAAGTATCCATGCATATTTTTTTGTCATAACCAGAATTAGATATCCGTTTATATTCGATGTTTCCAGTCAATATTAATTCCAAGTAATACCGTTATTGTGAATAGATGTTTGGCACAGAAGGTTGTAAGCTTCTTATTTTTATTTTGTAATAGCATTAGTGTCCATTGAAAATCAATAATACTGACATAATCATTTATTTATGTGTAGGTTACTAACAAATATCACTGTCCACGATTTGAAATCTCGTTTGAATGAAACTACCATAGGTCAAACTGTAAAGACTTCATTATCAATTATCATTTTTCTATTCCCAAATGCAGGTCACTACTTTTCATTATTTAGTGGACACTAATGTTGTAATAGGTAAGAAGTGGCCGTCAAGAATAATTGTAAAAACAGTGCTAAATTTGCAAATATGCTTATGCGCCTGACGGGGGGATATAATAAATGTAGTTATCAAAAACGTTTCTACCACCGTCTTCTCACTTCAACACTAAATACATGTGAATAACTGGTTTAATAAAAATATGGGAATGCTTGATTAATAATCTCAATAATTATAAATTAGCAACTACCATGTTGGAAAAAGAAATTCCTGATTCAAGATTAACACTTTACCAGACACCAGCTGGGCTTCAAGAAAAAGAAAGTGTAAAATGGCTTGATAATTTATTCAATCGGCCTGAGATCAAAACTTACTTCAATATTGAGGACAAAAAGCCAGATATAGACGGCACATTTGAGATACTTACCAACAGTCGTTTCGATGGGAGATTTGAGGTACAAATTAAAACCTATAATGAAAAGACATCTAAAAACAAACCTCAATACCAATGTGATGTAAAGTTATTATTCTATGCACTAAGAAATCGACTTAGCTGTATTATCCTTTTCGTAGTGGACATATCCAATAATAAAGCATATTGGAAATATCTAAATGAAACATATATTGGTGGCTTAGAGATTGATGAGGATCAGAAGAGTGTTACTATCAAATTTACTAAAGAAGAATATGTTGACGAGAATAACTTCTCCCAATGCTTAAAGAAATGGCATTCACATTATCGAGTTAAAAATTATGGAATATTTTTCGATGATATTAACATTGAGGATACCAAAAAAAAGGTTGAAGAAGTTCAAAGATATTTTGAGAATATTCGCTTCTCATCCTTAGAAAAGCCTGATATAATTTGCATTCAAAAATTCATTGACCGATTCAATACGTTATTAGATGGTGATTTTAACTTTATAAAAGGATTCTTCTACCCGGAAATGTGGAAACTTGGAATAGCGATAGGCACTTATTCAAATACCTCATTATCTTACGTACTATATCCAGTTTTTTGGGGAATGAATGATTTAATCATTAAGAGCATTAAACTGCAAAATTTTTCTGATGTGGATCGTTCCTTTGGATATGACTTCTTAATGGCTGTAATAAATAAATCACAAAATCCCATTATTTCCGATGGCCCCGATATAATAATGGATCATATCAATGAAAAGATTAAGGAAATAATTGAAAGAAAGAAGTTCCTGTTTCTCACAAATGAAATAGCCACTGAGCATATTTATGATGCCCTTCAGGAACACTATCGAACTTGGAAAATTGAGTACCAAGATTCAATTGACTTAGAAGTTTTAAGAGAATATCTGGTGCTCAAATATCCAGATAGTATTAATGCTAATATCGTATATGTAGGTTCTCAATCCAATTCTAATTTAAAAACGGTTTATCAAAGTGTTACTTATCTATTAAATAACAACATACAGAAAATCAGTAGAATATTTCCAATAATGCCAAAAGAGACTGATGTTACATTTGAGGATAGGCTCTTTCACAAATTACAAATAGTATTTTCACTAATACCAACTACTTTTGATGCCTATATGTATTATGCATTTCCGTCCTTAAAGACCAGAATAACTTTTTGGGACAGTTATGATTTAATTGCGATTAATTTTGTAAAAAATGAGAATGATTATTTCATTAAGATCCACTCATTTAGAAGAACGGATGGTGTAAGTGCACGACCTCAGTTAATTATAACTAAGGGCTTTAAACACGAGCTTTATCAATCCGTTTCATGGCCGGAAGGTTATAATAAAGAAATTTTCACAACGAAATTCACTCTTAATGGCATTAATTATAAGCTTAGCCTAATTGAAGGAGATAATATTCATCGTATTATTAAGAAATTCTCAATCCACAATCAATTATATAAGTTCTTAGCACGACGTTTTAATAATTATCTTCCACCTGAGCATCAAATATCCCCCTTTGCCTTTGAATAAGTAATGATTTCCTTCGGCTAACAAGAACGCTATGACTCCTCCAATTTGCCTTAATCGGAGTTTAAAGATCAAGAAAGGGCTATACGGAATTGAAATACTTACTTGAATATTTGGAACTTACAGCCATTAGGCTGTATCTTAGTAGATGGTTATTGGTCGGAACTATTAACGACAGCGGTAACCTTTGAATGCCTTACTGTGGGATTCACATACAGGGCAACCTTGGAACTAAGAGACGAGAGGATGTGACGGACTGCCGAACGGTTCGCAAGTTGGTCTCAATTTACATGACACGGTGATTCACTGTAAACTCCGAAACGATAGGGGACGATATACTCTCAAGCAGAAATATCAAACTGATTCGGTGGAGAAAGGTTCTAACCTGGATGAAAACAGCCGGGATTAGACGAACTTTCTCCAAAACTCAAGAAGGACTCAAACTCTAAGCAGATAATAATCACTATATTATAATAATTTAAGTAATAATATAAAGTTATTATTGCTGCTCGTCCCCAGCCTACCCTTAAATAAGGATTATCAGATTGAAATCCAGGTGGGCCTGAAATGCGAATAATATTTATCCCGGATTTCTTATCTTTATGGGAGAATAAATAGAATTAATAAGAACCAGAAACTTATTTTAAATAACATAACTGCGTAGAGCTGTTGTTCTTGAGCAAGAAAACCGCCAGTTAAATAACATTCACGGGAATAACAAGCATTACGCTCACGGTAAGACGTGGGCTTTGCTTGTTTGTGAATGTGAGTGCTTGGCGGTACTCCTTGCTCAGATAAGATGTAGGTCCACGTCGTTCATTAAATAATATCCATATGAAAACAAGAGTATTAATAAGAAAATCAGGAATCTCAATATTTTTAATGAGTATCTTCCTTTTGACAATAGATGCTCAAATTCCTTTGGAATTTCTTCAAAAGAATGCTAATGATGCCCAAGCCAAATATGATAAGGGCTACGATTTGGCACTTCAGGTCAATGAGAAAATCAAAACTGCTTTTGGTCAGACTAATGACAAACAACTTATTGATGAATTAAATCCACTACAGAAAGAATTACACGCTATTAAAGATTATGGTGCAAATTATAATAGGATAAAACGGATAGCTTCAGATGTTAATATTGCAATAAATAATCATAACTCACGGAGCAGCCAAGGAGCAACTACATCTAATAAACCCGAAAATCAAGCCATGACATTCTGGGACAATGGTGTGAAAGACTTTGAAAACAATGATTATGAAGCAGCTATACAGAATTTCTCAAAGGTTATCCAATTAGCACAAGAAACCGCTCAGGCTCATTACTATAGAGGACTTGCCTATGCCAACCTTGAAAAGAATGTCGAAGCTATTGTTGACTTTTCTTATTTCTTACTAAATAGCAAAGAGTCAGCCGAGACTAATGCACAAGTCTATTTAGTTCGAGGAACGCTTAAATCCAATATTAACGACAATTATGGTGCAATAGAAGATTATAAAAAATGTATATCACTTGATCCTTCAAATTCTATGGCTTATAACAACATGGGGTGGGCAAAATTTAAGCAAAAAAAATATGACGAAGCTTTAACTGATGTTAATAAAGCCTTAGAGCTGGATAATACAAATTATGTTGCCTTTGATAGCCGGGCAGAAATAAAACTGAATCAAAATGATTATAAAGGCTGTATTGCTGATTGCGACTTAGCATTAAAGCTTAATTCTGAATATGCCAACTCCTACTTTCTCAAGGGAAGGGCATTAATTCTCTTGAACTCAAAAGAAGAGGCTTGTAAGCAATGGAGTCTGGCAGGAGAACGTGGTAAAGCTGAAGCCTATGAGTATATAAGCAAATACTGCAACTAATCGGTCAAACCTCAATTATTTTAATTATGAATAAGGATACTCAGATCATGATAGCTAAAGAGTTAAAAGCTCTTTTCACATTACTTGTATTAGGGATCATTTTGGTCGCAGTGGCATATGGAATTCTATACGCAGCATACAAACCACCAGTGAACGCACCCGTTCCTCAGGAAGTAAAGGATAGAATTATAGATCAAAGATATAGTTCCGCCAGTATTGCTGTGGGCGATGCCTTTTCAAATGATAGTAGGTATGATATTGGAATCACTCTTGATGACATTCTGGATGATAGAATAAATTATATAAGAATGTCACATTTTAAGAGTGATCTTCAGGAGAAGATTAAAACGGCTGCAATTATTATAATTATCTCCCTCATAGGAGGAAGATATTTAATACTATTGGTAAGGTGGGTAAGTCAAACTTCAAAGCTTGACAGCAAGTAATTCAGTGTTGGATGCAAACAAGTATTTGTAAAAACATGAGTAAATTACTTTGTATATTAATATGCATTAGTCTTCTCAGTTGCAGGGCCCGAGATCAATATAAAAGTCATATTTCACAGGTAGAGACTAATATCAGTAAAGATGAATCTGGGAATGAAATATTTGATTCCTTTTACTCATTTTTTGTAGAAGACTCTATCTTCCAGAAACATAGAACGATAATACCTGAGAGTGTCACATCTCCCGAATACACTGATCCGGAAGGAATAATTCGTGATACAGTATGGACCGTGGATACCGAAAAGTGGGAGTATATACCAATAAGAAAAGCAATTGAAATAAAGAATCAAGGTGATACCATTTATATACAGGGAGAAATGTTGACAAATAGTGGTCTTGATTTATTTGAAAGTCAGTTTTACAAAAAGCAGGGTAAGTGGTATCTCGATTTAACCACATATCAGAATGAAGACTTGATTATTAGGCTTATTCGTTCTTTGTAGAATTGAGAAATTTCTTCCGAGTTATGGTAACTCAACTTTGTTCTTAATATGGGTGATTGTTTCACCTATGTTTCACCCTGTTAAAATAAGAAGGAGTCAACAATCGCTGACTCCTTCATTATATGGATGTGGGGCGTACTGGAATCGAACCAGTGACCTCTTGCCTGTCAAGCAAGCGCTCTAAACCAACTGAGCTAACGTCCCGTAATGCCTGTCATCCGCCAGTTGGCGGACTAAACCAACTGAGCTAACGTCCCGGGCGGGGACAAAGATAAACAAATTTTGAATTTTTAAAATCACTCGATCATCACCGGTGTGCTGAACGAGAAGAAGAACGACGACCCCTTCCCCGGCAGCGACTCCACCCATATGCGTCCCTTCATCAGTTCGGTCAGACGCTTGCATATCGCCAGCCCGAGACCGGCACCCTGCACCTTGGGCACGTCCTCATTCCAGTACTGAACAAAGGGAAGGAAGATATCATTAAGCCTGTTGGGCTCGATGCCCTGCCCCGTGTCACTGACAAAATAGGTTATGGTATACCTGTTATCCGATTTCGAGATCCTGTACCCGTATTTTATCTCTCCCTCATCGGTGAACTTGATGGCGTTGCTGACAAGGTTGCTGAAAATCTGGCTCAGCCGCAGCTCGTCAATATACTGGTAAACGGCTTTTTTATTCCTGTCGGTGACAGCAGTGATTTTCAGATGCTTTTTCCCTGCCGTCTCAAGGTCATAAGATAAAGACGATCCCATTGATGCGATGAAACCGTTGATCTCGACATTGGTGTACTTGATCTCCATGCTGTTGCTCTCGATGCGCGACATGTCGATCATGTCATTGATGAGCCTCAGAAGCCGTTGCGAGTTGACCTCTATCAGCCTCACCATCTCCTCCTTCTCCGCCTCAGTCGTGTCCATGGATGTGAGGATATTAAGGAAGCCAAGCATGGCATTGAGCGGGGTGCGTATCTCATGGCTGAAGTTGGCGAGGAAGGTGGTCTTGAGCCTGTCGGACTCCTCCGCCTGGCGCCTCGCGGCAATCAGGTCATCCATGATCATCTGAGTGTCAGTGATATCCTGGCAGGTACCGTAGCGGTACAGTATCCTGCCATTCTCATCATACCTGACATTGGAATTGACTTTGATGGCCTTTACGTTTCCCTTTGGTGTAATGATCCTGTAAATAATGGAGTAGGATTCCTTCTTCATCTCTATCGCCTCCTCGATGGTCGAGATCAAATATGACCTGTCTTCAGGGTGGGTGTATGAGATATTGTCCTGGTAGGTGACGGAAAGGTTGGCTACCTCGTCGTTGAATATCCGGGATATTTCTTCCGATCCGATATACATATTCGTTTCCGGACGGTACTCCCACCACCCGAAACGGCCGATTCGCTGTGCTTCCCGGATGCGTTTCTCGTTAAGCTCCAGGGCACGGCGGATGCGGTACTCCTCTGTGACATCGCTGACAAGGCTCACATGGAACCGTTCGGTGAAACGGGTTTGGACCTTTATAATAATGATTTTCCCGTCCTTCTGCCTGGCGGGCCTTACCGGGGTTTCTGCGGACTTCTCTCCTATAATCCGCCTGTCCTCTTCCGCTTCGGTGGAGAGGTCAAGGGGTGTCATCTTCTGAAGCTCTTCCTCGCTGTAACCGAATAGTTCGGCAGCAGCCCTGTTCACCTTTATGAATCTGTTTGTTTTATTGTCGATGAGCATTATGGCATAGCCTGCCTGATCGAACACCTCCTTGTAGGTGTTAAAGGAAATACCCGCGAGTATGCGCTGAAAGAAACCTCCCGACAAGAGACTTATCACCTTCCTTATAGTTGGGTTGTTATGCAGCGGTAAAATTATATTTTTTTACCGATTTGACTATTATAACGTTCCGATGCAGAAAAACTTGCGTGATACTGTAAACCCCCTGTCGTCAACGGCAGTGAAGAGATGTTCTCCCTCTCCCACCCGGATTTCGGTCTGGTGGAGATGTTTTGTCATGCCGATATAATGATTGTCGAGATGCCAGTAGACAACGGCGTCCCGCCTCCGGTGGGCTATCTCGGGCAGCATGGCCATTAGCTGGCCCTGGAGGTTCCGGGGGATGAAGATCCTTGCGTCGCGGGGAGGGTAGATGAACTCCATTGAGGGAACCTTCATGTCGTCTGTGCAGCCCGGTTTGAAAGGGGGAATTGTGCGATAGGAGGGATTGCGCATCCGGTAATAATATTCCATGGCAGGGGGCAGCACGAACCACGGACGGCTGATCATTTCACCCGGCTCTGCGCAGGAGACGTTAACCCTGTACTTTTCAGAGCCATCGAGGTTTATGACCGCATGATAAGGGCAGGCATCGCTGCGCAGTCCGGCTTCAGGAACCCATTCTTCCTGCTTTTCGGGACAGTCTGGTCCGGCCCTGTATCCGCTGGCGGCGCACACCTCCGCAAGGGTCATTCCCTCTTCGGGACGGGCGAACCAGGTGCCAGATGCAGGCTGCAGCAGTCTTATAATGTCGAAGAGGAGGGGTGCAGCCGAGGTTATGCCCGAGAGTCCCGGCCTCCCCTCGCCGTCGGCGTTTCCCGCCCACACCGCAACTACATATGCGGGGGTTGTTCCTATGGCCCATGCATCGCGAAAACCGAAGCTGGTGCCTGTCTTCCAAGCCACCTCCGGCGCGCTCCCGAAGTACTGCCACCCGGTCTCAGTCTCCGGCCTGTTGACCCTGAGAAGGGCCTCATATGTCAGCCAGATGGCAGCCGGGGTAAGAGACGGAGCAGTTGACTGATTCGTATAGTCTGGAAGGGCTGAGGATCTGCGTCCCGGCACTTCATGGACGGGATTGATCCTGCGTCTGCGTCGCTGGCTCAAATTTACGATTTGCGTATCGACACTTTGTGTACGGGATTGATCCTGCGCCTGCGTCTGCGGCTCAAATTTGCGATTGCTGACTGAGGACTGCTGACTGAGGACTGCTGACTGGACCAGAACCGGCATGTGCCAGTCACCCGGACTTCTTGTTGCTGACTGCTGATTGCCGGTAGCCGACTGCCGACTGTTGACTGTAAAGCCGGAACTGCCAGTGAGTACCCTTGCCATGGAAGCATATGCCCCTGCCAGCTCCCAGAGGCTGGCTTCACCGCCACCGAGGATGAGAGAGAGACCATAATGCGAGGCGGGTCTGTTGAAGGTGGTGAATCCCATTCCCTTCAGCTGGTCGAGGAAACGTTCCTCCTCGTACATCTGCAGCATACGCACGGCGGGAATGTTGAGCGAACGGGCAAGGGCGTCACCGGCAGGCACGGCGCCGCTGTAGGTGAAGTCGGAGTTCTCGGGGCGGAATCCCTGGAAGCGGGTGGGGATGTCAGCGATGAGGGCGTTGGGGAGCATTATGCCGGAAGAGAGGAGCCCCGCGTAGAGAAACGGCTTCATGATGGAGCCCGTGCTGCGCGGGGCGGGAATCATATCGACGTCACGGCCATGCCTGCCGGCAGTGTCGGGTAAGGTACTGTTGCCCGCATATGCCAGGACATGACCAGAGGCCACCTCCACGATCAGAGCGGCGGCGTTGTGTATCAGATTACCCTCAAGCGAAGACTGATGCCTGTTGACAAGCTCCGCGACATCTCTTTGCAGCGCCGGGTCAAGGGTGGTCATTACGCGTTTGCCGGGTTGTTCAATCCACATACGGCTGGTGAGATGAGGAGCAAGTGAAGGCATCGGCACGGGTGCCCCGGGCAGAGGCTCGCTCATGGCCAGCGAGCAGGTGAGACTGTCAATATGACCCCTCTCCATCAGCACCAGCAGTAGCCGGTCTCTCTTGTCCCTCAGCCTGTCTGTGTTTCGTCCCGGATAGATCAGTGACGGAGCGTTCGGCAAGACGGCCAGGGTGGCTGCCTCAGCCCATGTCAGGTCATCGGTTCCGCGACCGGTATACCTCCAGGCGGCAGCCTCCAGTCCCACCGTGTTGCCTCCGAAAGGTGCGTTGGCAGCATAGAGGATGAGGATAGCCTTCTTGGAACGGAAGAGCTCCAGCTTCAAGGCGGAGAACATCTCGATGATCTTGCCCGTGTATGTACGTTCAGGCTTGCCTCGCGCCAGCCTCGCCACCTGCATGGTGATGGTGCTGCCGCCGCGGACAGTCTCACCGGCCCTGATGTTGTCAGTCAGAGCTTTGAAGACAGCAACGGGATTGACCCCGGGATGCCAGCGGAAGAACCTGTCCTCGTAGCTGATGAGGCAGGTGACGTATTTTTCCGGAAGGCTGTCGGGGGGCGGGAAACGCCACTGGCCGTCATCTGCCACCCTGGCGCCGAGGAGCGTGCCGTCGGCCGCCTCCACAACCGTGGAGAGAGGGGTGCGGAATGAAGGCATCGGCGCCGCAAGTATGCATATCAGCAACACCGCGCAGCCGGCGATGAGTATTTTCAGGCCAGTTCTCACACCACTACTGCCTAATGCCTAATGCCTACTGCCTGACTATCACCTCACGGCCGGGACGCCGGGCCAGGACGCCCTCATCATACATCGCCTCGCAGACAATGGCGGGCTGTGAATAAGTCCCGCGGTAGGAGGCGGTCAGCATAACGAAGAACTTTTTAGTTTCACCCGGTTTCAGGCTGAAATAGGTACATACCCTGTCGTCACGGAAGTCGCGGTAGTCATAGCCGCTCTCCTTCAAAGCCAGTCCGGCCTCAAAGAGCCGGGTGTTCTGTATCTCCCAGCCCGACGGCATCATCTTGGTAAGAGCCAGGTTACCGAGCTGGCGGAAGGTGGTGTTGGTGACGGAGACAACCATCATGAACCCTGTTCCCTGTGCCATCGAAGAGATATCAACAGGCTTCTGTTCCATATCCGTATATTCAACCTTCATCGTCAGGTTGTTTTCCGTCACGGTCATGTCGCTTGTCTGCGGTACTCCCTGTTCGGTGAAGGTCACGAACACCGGCTTGTCGCTCTCGTTCTCAATAACAAGAGTGTTCGATGCTGCGGGCGCCAGAGAACGCATTATGGCTCCGCCGTCAGAGCTGATCTTCTCCTTCTTCCCGTTAAAGTCGAAGGCCACCTTCACCGGCCTGCTGTTATCGCCCTTCAGCTTTTTGCTGAAGTTCATATAGGCGAAGAGTCCCCAGGCGGTTGTCTGTGTACTGTACCATCTGTCCTGGCTCAGTGACTCCGCCACCTGTTTCAGCAGCTCCAGCGCTTCAGTGGTGTTTCCGATTGTTGTGAGTGTATAAAGTATTATCGACTGATCCCTCAGTCCGCTTCCGTAATAGTAGTGCATGAACTCATCCTCTGTCTTCAGGTTCCTGACGTCGGTGAGGCTCTGTGCAACCTCCGGCCTGCCCGTGGTTGCATAGGCGGCGGCGAGGAACCACCGTGCCAGCGAAGGCAGATCGGTCACCTCGCGCATGCGGTTCATGGCACCCTTGTCCGGCGCTCCGGCCAGGGCCATGGTAAAGAGCCTGTAGGCCTGGTCATTGGCTGTGTAGCGGTACTGCGGCTGGTATCTCCAGGCTGCGGCTGTGGAGCGCTGGTAGGCTGTCCACTTGCTCAGAAACGCTGCCGGCAGTGCATAGCCCGCCTTCTGGGCCTCTATGGCGAAGTGGCCGGCATACGATGTCACCCAGTCATCTGGCCAGGGAGCCCCCGGCCAGAGCGTCAGCGCCCCGGAGGACAACTGGCGGGTGGCGATGCTGCGCAGCGCCTCCTGCACATTGTTGCGCACCGCAGCAGGATCAGGCAACCCGGAGCCGAGCAGGTCAGGAAGATATACCTGCGGGAATGCCGCGGATGTTATCTGCTCAGTGCACCCGTGCGGGAAGGAGGTGAGATAACCAAGGCGCCCCGACAGGTTCACCGAAGGCAGCGAGAAGATCTCGACGGACGCCGATGATGTCCCGGCAAGGCCGAAAGGAGCAAAGGTCTTCAGATATTTATCCCCGGGAGCCAGTGTTATGGTCTCGGCACGGCGCTCGGGTGGATTGGGTGAGCGAACCGGCACAACCAGGTCATATGAGGCGCTCTCACCTCCGCCCTCTGCACTAACCTTTATCTCTGCCTTCCCTGGCTGCTGCGCAGCGGTGAAGAGCAGCTCCAGGTCCTTGTCGCCGGGCTCCACAAAACGCACCGAGCCGGAAGCCTGAGTGAATGAGACCATCTCATTCCCCGTGGCTGTCACACTGACATCGCTGATATCCTTCTTCTGTGCGAAGACAGTCACCGGCAGCGCCACCTTATCGCCGGGCGACAGCACACGCGGGGCCGTTGCCAGTATCATCAGCGGGTCAGAGACGATGACGCTCTTCTCAGCCGAGCCGAAGGTATTGCCTTCGCCGGCAGCGGTGATCATCACCCTTACGGAGCCGGTGTATTGCGGTAACCTTATCTTATGCGTTCCGGTCCTGCCCGGAGCCAGGGTGAAGGGCCCGATAAACCTGACCACCGGTTCAAACCGCCGTGCCCTGTTTTTGCTCTGGTCCACGGCAGCCTCGCTCCCGCCTATGGCAAAGGCGCGTCCCAGCTTGCCACCGAAGGCACCAAATACAATATCATACAGGTCCCATGTGCGGACACCCAGTGCATGCTTTACAAAGAACCACTTCCACGGATCAGGAGTCCTGAATCCCGTCAGGTCAAGCAGTCCTTCATCCACAACGGCAAGGGTATAGGTCATTTCGCGACGATTCTGCTCTTCAATACGAATTTCCACCTCCTGGCGCGACCGGATCTGGTCGGGAACGGTGATGACGGGCACAAGTTTGGATGAGGGGTCTTCAACCATCACCGGAATTACTCCGTAAAGTCTTATGGGTGCGTCGTTGACAGTCTGCGAATGGGGCTGAAGCATGGTCACGTAGAGATAGGCGTTTGGGGCCATTGCCTTCGTCGCTTTGACCTTCACCTCGGTATTACCCGCCTGCGTAGAGATCTCCTTTATGTCAAGCAGACCTGTGCTGTTCTCGATTGTGATGATAGCCCTGCCGTTCTCCGGAGCAGGGAAGGTGAGACTTATATCATCGCCCGCACTGTACTTGTCCTTATCGGTGTTCAGTTGCAGGAGGCTGGCGCCGTCGTTGCCGCCGGGCTTCATGCCGTAGTCCCACGGCCAGTCGACCAGGACGATCATCCCCGTGGAGTGACCCGAGGGAAGGGTGGCACGTACAAGGTAACGTCCCCACTTCTGTTTGTCGACGCTGAATGAAACCTTCCCCTCTCCGCCGGTGGTTGCGATCTTTTCGGAAAAAATGTTGTTGTTTCGGTCACGGGAGATGTACGATCCGAGGTACTCGTCGTCCGACTCCCACCACCACCGGTAGTCGAGCTTGTATACGTTTATTTCCACCTCGCTTCGCACCGGCTTGCCGTTCTTATCGACGGTGACGACCCGCACCTCGTTGGGACGGTCAGTGAACAAAATACGTCCTGTGGCACCCAGAGCCGGAATATTCATACCGACAAAGGAGGGGTAGGGAGCATAGGGAAGTACTGTCTGGTTTATGCTGGCGTCGCCGCCCTTCTCGAACACCCTTGTAGTGAAGATGGCGTTGAGCATCCCCGGGGCCTGCAGCTCATCGTCAGGGGTGAAGGAGACAACGGCCTCCCCCGAGCTGTTGATATTTCCGTCAAAGACTGTCTGGCTGTCAAACCAGAACTGCGCGGCGGGGTCGTCAAAACTGTATTGTCCGTACTTGTCGAATGTTGTCTTCACGGGTTTCAGAAGCAGTTCAACGGTCGACTTCATGTCGCGGGCAGTTGTTCCGTTCAGCCACGTGACCTTCATCGCCCCGCGCATCGTTTTATTGTCTCCCCCGGCAATTGCATCAGGGAAGTCAAGCTTGATCTTAAGCCTGTTGGGCTTCACCGTTTCGACCTTTATTATCCGCGTGAATGTGGCTGCGCCGATGCGCACCTGTGCACGATAGTTGCCTGTTTCGGCATCATCGGTGGTGACAGATGCAAAGGTAAGGAATCCCTTGTCGTTCAGCGTGGTAACCTGCTGGTCTATCCGTTGCCCTTTAGTGTTGTAAAGCTCGTAGTGCACGGGATGGCCTGCGGGAAGTCCGCTTCCCGCGTCGCGGACAATCACTCCCACGAAGATGGAGTCGCCCGGGCGCCTGACATCGCGTTCCGTGAAGAGGAATGCTCTTATGCCGTCGACAGGCGTCTCACCCGAGACATCGAAGGAGCTCATCGAAAGAGCCGCTCCGTCTTTCAGCGACAGGTAGTTGCGGTTCTTGTCCTTGCGGGCTATCACCAGGAAGGGTTTCCTGGGACAGGCCAGGGCGGCCATGCCCGACTTGTCGGTGGTGACCGTTCCCAGCGTCTGCATCTGGTAGTCGAAGACCTCAGCAGTGGCCCCTTCAACGGGCTCTGCCGTCCGCAGATCGCGCACGAAGATGCGCAGGTTGTCGTCGGGACCGCTCTTGGCGATGATACCGAGGTCGGAGGCAAGGATGTTGCTCACGAGATTCTTGTTCGGACTGAAGTATGCGTCGCTGCAGGGATTCTTCGAATCGCGCCAGTTGTAGGCATACTCGTAAAAGAGCCCCTCTTCGGAGAGCGAGTAGTAGTCATCGGACCCCTCCCACCGCCGGTCGAGGTCGGCCAGCTCAAGCATCTCCTCGTACTTCGATGGCTTGCGCTCCCCGGTGCAGGGGTAAAGCGAATAGGAGGGGCGCATGCCCAGTTCAATCCGGTAGAGTATTCCCTGTTCCGGCTCAATGTAGTCAGCAAGGTCGATCGTAAAAAGATTGAATTTATTGGGGTCGAAGCCGGTGTTGCCGGTAAGATCAACGCGGCCACGGTAAACGGGCCTTCCGAACTGGCTGATGTTTCCGTCGTAGTAATTGCCTTCGCCCATGCTGTTCTGCTGAAGAAAATAAGGCAGGTTGTTTTCGAATACTTTTATGATAGTCAGGTCGATGGCGCTGAGGTTTGCCGCCAGGAACGGAAAGATCAGGCTTCCTGATGAGGGCATGATGACCCCACGGCCGACCGGCTGTATTCCCGGCTCAACAGGGGTGAAGTTGATGGTTCTCTTCACTGCCTCACCCAACCGCTGGCCGCGGCTGTTGCGGAGAGAACCGTCGACGGTCACCTCCACCGTCCCGATGATGTTTTCTCCCGGAATGACCAGAAGCCTGTTCCCCCCGGCGCTTACCGAGAGCGGATGCGAAGGGGTCAGGGTGACTAAACCGTCAAGCTCACTGCCTGCATCGAGCAGGTCGGAAAAGAATATCTCCAGGCTCTTGCTGTCGCCGGTATTGATCTTTATGTCAGTGATGGCGAAAACTCCCTCGGCGGGGATGGCGACTATGTGCTCTCCCTTCGTCTTAATGCCGTATGCTGTACCGTTCCATGCCAGTGTGAGCTCACTCTCCTCCTTCGCCCTGCTTATCTTTTCGATTGAAAAGGTGTGGATGTTTTTGTTGTCATGATCCCATACGATCTTCTCGTCGCGCTTCCCGACACGGGCCGTGAGGTACTTTTCGACCTCGCCCTTGTCGATCTGATCAGATGTCACTACAGTGCCGGTGACTGAATATGTGTTCCCGTCAGGAAGATCAACGGTCACAGGGTTGACGGTGACGGTGAAGTTCTTCTCTACCGTCCGGAAGATAAGGGGGAAGAAGCGGAACCGTTCTTCGACCTGCCCCAGCTTGCTGAGGTCGAGTGTGCCCTGGAACGATGTGCCGGGCGAAAGAGGCCGTGAGGGTTTGAATACCAGGGTGACGTCATCGGCCCATTCGGCATCGCCCCTGACCGAGGGCGTGAAGGTGAAGAGCCCCTGGGTGCGGCTGCGGTCCATAGTGGCTGCAAACTCCGGTGTGAAGACAACCTGCAGGCTGCTGCCGGCAGGCACCACCCCGGTAGTATAGGCTGCAATGAATTTGCTGAAGCCCTTATCGATGACGGTGACAGCTGACGTTACGGCGTCGCTGCCGGCGGGCTGTTTCCCTTTTCCTTTTCCGCAGGAGATGACAATCACGGCAATTAAAGCCGCAGCAATGAGAAGACGACGGTTCATGATATATGTTTTTCAGGTTGTTCAGACAGCTGTGATCTCGGCCCGGAGCTTCGC
This sequence comes from Bacteroidales bacterium, assembly GCA_049294275.1. GTDB lineage: Bacteria > Bacteroidota > Bacteroidia > Bacteroidales > VadinHA17 > SR-FBR-E99. Next base: position 29,594 of record JBAQCQ010000015.1, on the reverse strand, counting down.
TATATAATCGCGGATCTCGTTCAGCGTCCCCACGGTGACGGTCATCTCCGTACCGGTGGTGGTGATGACCTGCCGGAGTGTGTCAATGCTGACATCTCCCGGCTGGTAATAGATCTCAAAGGTATCAAACCAGCGATTGAGATACTTCAGTTTCTTGGTGTAGAAGACCACCATCGGGTCATCGTAATAGTTCTTCATGAAGCTCAGCAGCGAGATCAGCGAGTATTTCTGCTCGGCAATCTTGCCAACCACCTGCGGGTCAGGATTCTTCGGGTCATAGGCCAGCTGCGTGGCGAGGTACATCGCCTCGATCCATCCTCCCATGAGCATCAGTCCCAGTGTGCCTTCGCTTCCCTCGAGACGCAGGTGTTCGTCTATCTTGCTGTAGGCGTCATTCATCAGACCTGTCAGCGAATCGGCATTGCTGATGTCGGCATCGAGGCTCTTTATGGCGTCGGAGAGGAAGGTGTCGGGCATGTTCAGCCGCTCGCTGAGGGTCTGGATGGTGCTGAAGTAACTGACAGTCTGCCTGTTCACGCCGAACAGCTTCATGTAGCCCATGTCCACGCCGTAGACACCGAGGTTCATGGCCGCCTTGTAGCTGCTCATGTAGAGGTCACGGTTTTCGGAAGCCAGGATGATTGAGTCATTGTACCTGATACCCAGCCTCCCGAAGATGTTGCACACCTCAACGGGTGTCAGGAGACCGTAGTATATCTCCCTGATATTCAATGTGTCACCAGCGGTTTCGGGGAGTCGGGTCGAGAAGACCGGCGCCGGCACATTGGGTCCTTTGGCTGTTCTGTTACACGATGTAATGACCAGGGTGATCATACACATTGCAATCAAAACAGGAAGGAATTGTCTCATAATTGCAGAAATTTGTCCTAAGGTAAGAAAAAGATCATTGCGGTGTCAATAAAGGACGATGCGACCGGCCGGTCCCGTGGAAATTTTTTTCCTGAAGAGTGATTACAGGACGATTCGTCCGGCCGGTCCCGTGGAAATTTTTTTCCTGAGGAGTGATTACAGGACGATTCGCCCGCCCAGTCCCGTGGAAATTTTTTTCTGGAGCGAAGTCATTGCCTTGTACCTCTCCTGGAGGGAGGAGATCTTCTCATCGTCCCCTTCAGCCTCTGTCATTGCCCTGCGCAGCTCCTTCTGCATCATCTTGATCTTGTCGCTCTTGAACTTCAGCACGGAGTCGGGAACGATTTCCTTCAGCTTCATCTCCTCCGTTTCGACATAGGCGCCGCGGGAGCTCCAGATTCGGCTGAGGGTGTACTGTTCGGTCAGCATGTCGACAGCGATGGCGCTGATGGCCGGGTTCGGATGGTGCACGAAGTGCCTTTCGCCTGCCACCAGCCCCTGTGCCACGTTGAATGTTATCTCGGAGAAGATCGAAGCGAAGACGGGATCTTCAAACTCAAGCTCATCCTCGGTTATCTGCGAGATGATGTAGTCAGCCACTGTGGTGATGGTTTCGGTGCCGGTTTCCCTGTCGGTGACGCGCGACAGCACCTCGGAACCGTAGCGTATCAGGAGACGCAGCAGCTCCTTCTCGGAGTAATGCGATGTCTCTTCCTTTTTGCGCTGCTGTTTCGGGGCGACAGTCTGCGGACTGACCATGGTGTCCTGTGCAGGCCACGCGTTACGGTCGCGGAATGTCTGCTGCCGGCGCAGCTTCATCACCTCGTCGAGTATCACCTCCTCGGGCATGCCGAGCTGCATGCTGCACTCCTTGATATAGACTGTGCGGGTGATCTGGTCAGGGATCACCGCTATGGAGCGGACCACCTCGCGCACCAGGTTGGCACGCCTGACGGGATCGCTCTGCGCCTCGTCAAGGAGGAGCCGTGTTTTGAACCTGATGAAGTCGGTCTCGTTCTCCCTGAGGTAGCGCCGGAACTCCTCCTCGGAGCTCTTTTTGGAGTATGAGTCGGGGTCTTCGCCTTCAGGCAGCATGACGATGCGGACGTTCATGCCCTCTTCCAGCACCATATCGGTACCGCGCACCGAAGCCTTCACGCCTGCCGGGTCGCCGTCGTAGAGCATCGTGATGTTGGGGGTGAAGCGCTTGATGAGCCGTATCTGCTCCTGTGTCAGGGCGGTGCCGGAGCTTGCCACAACGTTCTCGACGCCGGATTCGTGCATCGAGAGGACGTCGGTGTAACCTTCCACCAGGTAGCAGCGGTCCTCCTTGATGATTGCCTGGCGTGCCTGGAAGATGCCGTAGACGATGCGGCTCTTGTGGTAGATCTCGGTCTCCGGGGTGTTGACATACTTGGCGGCCTTCGGGTCTGTCTTGATGATGCGTCCGCCGAAGCCCAGCACCTGCCCCGAGAGCGAGTGGATGGGAAACATAATTCGGCCGGCGAAGCGGTCGAAGAGGTAGCCCTCCCTGTCTATGGTGAGACCGCTCGCCACCAGGTATTCGCTCCTGTAGCCCGCCGCGATGGCCTTCTGGGTAAAATCGTCGCGCTTCTCGTTGCAGTAGCCCACCTCGAACTTGCGGAGAACGGCGTCAGCGAAGCCCCTTTCCCTGAAGTAGGAGAGCCCCAGCGCCATCCCCTCGTGTCCGTGGAAGAGGTTCTCGGCGAACTGGCGGGCGGCGAACTGCGTGACGACGAGCATGCTCTCGCGCTCGTTCTGCTTTGCGATCTCCTCGGGAGTGACCTCTTTCTCCTCTACCTCAATGTGGTATTTCTTCGCCAGCCAGCGGAGCGCCTCGGGGTATGAGAGGTGCTCGTGCTCCATGATGAAGTTGACGGCGTTGCCGCCCTTGCCGCATCCGAAGCACTTGAAGATGCCCTTGGCGGGAGAGACGGTGAAGGAGGGGGTTTTCTCGTTATGGAACGGGCAGAGGCCCAGCATGTTGACCCCTCTCCGTTTGAGCGACACAAACTCAGACACCACCTCGGTGATCTGGGCAGCGTCGAAGATTCTCTCTATGGTTGAGTGGTCGATCATGGGAGCATAAAGTTACTAAAAAAGGCGATTGCCAGATATCCCCTTGTTGTATGAAGCCTGCCAACATTATTGTATAATCCAATAGTGTATTGTAATATTAAACACTGAAATCCAATAGTGTTTAGATAAAATATTTTGTATTACCAGTATTATTTAATAATTTTAATCCTAAATGTACCCGTTAAGTTTTTCTGAGTTTTTATCGGCGGCAGGAGAGAACGGATTAGTCGGGATTATCAATGGTTTTTCTCCCGGCGGACAGTTTAGCCCGGCAGTACATAAGCGCCTTTTTGAGATGCTGCGGTTATACTTCTTTATTGGAGGAATGCCGGAAGCTGTTGATTATTATATCACAACAAAAGATCTTTCCGGCATTGACAGGATCCACTCCGCATTACTTACCGCGATAGAGTATGATTTTTCAAAATATGGAACCCGAAAACAACAGGAACACTTAAGGGATGTATTGCATTATGTGGCAAATAACATCGGGAAAAAGGTCAAATATGTAAATGTGAACAGGAATGTCCCCTCTGGTCTGCTTAAGAATGCTTTATTGAAGCTGGAAATGAGCCGGATAATTCATCTTGTCAGGCACACCGGATCATCAGAGGTCCCTCTTTCCCGGTTGCAGGACAATGACGTGTTCAAACCGTTATTCTTCGATATCGGAATATTAAGACATATTTACGGTGTCAAGCTGATGGAAATCAATAACCTGGCAACTGTATTTGAAGGGGCGCTGGCAGAGCAGTTTGTTTTCCAGGAATTAATCGCCTGCGGAGCACCTTACTGCGAACAAAAATTATACTGTTGGATACGTGAGGCCAAAAACTCCAATGCAGAGATTGATTGCCTGTATCAAATTGGCAATCAAGTTTACCCCATTGAGATAAAAGCCGGTAAAAGAGGCACATTAAAATCGCTGCATGTCTTTCTGGCTGAAAAGAACAGGAAGACAGGCATCCGGTTCAATACTGATATGCCATCGCATGAGAAAGAGTTAGCAGCAAGAGTAAATTTAAAGGGGAAAGAAGGGCTTGTCTATGACCTTATTTCACTCCCTCTATATCTGGCCGGGAGGTTGGAGAGGATGGCCATGTGATTTTCTTCCCGAATCCCAGGCGGTTATCTGTCAGCTTAATAAAATCCAAGTCAATTACCCATAAATGTATCTCTGTCAGTGCCGCGAAGGGGAAGCGGCGGAGGTAGACCTTTCTGGCGCGAGTCAGTTCCTCGCCGTCCGGTTGGGTGACGGTGCCGGTGAACTGTGCACCCCGGATTCGGCCGATACGCTTTGTCTCCAGGGCTATGGTACCCGCAACGGACGGGTTGCTGCGGAACTCCGCGCCGTGCCTGGTGGACGGGTCGGTGGTGATGACCAGGGTGTTGTTCTCCTCATCCCATGAGTAGAAGCACGAGGCGCACCACGGCCCGCGCTCGCTGACGGTGGCAATGCTCAGCAGGTGGTGTCGCCGCAGCAGCGACCTTATTCTTTTGTGAAGTTCAGGCTGTTCCACAGGGATGTATCAATTGTGCAGTTTATCTTTTTGCGGAACCCCCTGCGTTCCACCGGCTTGTGTTAGTGGTGTAATTTAATCGTTTGATTTATCTTCCCCGTTCCACCTGAATGTATCAATGGTAAATCCTGCCAGGGTCAGCACCCTGTCAATGACCGTTATCACCAGATCATCGATGGTCTGCGGCCGGCTGTAGAATGACGGTGTTGCCGGGCATATGACGGCGCCGGCCTCTGTCAGCAGCTTCATGTTATTTAAATGGATGAGGCTGTACGGTGTCTCGCGGGGCACGAGTATCAGCCGGCGGCGTTCCTTGAGCATCACGTCGGCGGCACGGGTGATGAGATCGTCGGATACGCCGTGGGCGATGCGTCCGACCATCCCCATAGAGGCAGGACAGATGATCATGGTGTCGTATGAGGACGATCCCGAGGCAAATGGAGCGTTGAAGTCGTTGTTGTCCCGGAGTTTCTCTGTGCCTGACGGCTCGTACCTGCTGCCGGTCTCAAAGAGCATGATCTCCTCCGCGTTGCCGGTGAAGATGACGGCGGTCTCCTCCGGCGGTTGGGGCAGCGAGCGCAGCCTCTCCAGCAGCTTCACGGCATACACCGCCCCGCTGGCGCCTGTGACGGCAATTATAATCTTTCTGTTCATAATCTTGTTACAATGTCGCAAAGATATCGATAGTTGAACCAATCTTAATCTTCTCTTATAAAGTATTGATGTCGGCAGGTGAAATCAAAAAGAAAGGTCCTGATTCTATGTTTATAAGAATCAGGACCCCTGCTTTGAGTCCGGAGATTACTGTTTCAGTGGTTAGATTTTTTGCTTGATATCGTGAACTTAGTATTGTCAGGAGTTTCTTTTCCGGAGATACCTGACCCTCATGACTGCAATTATTGTGAGTTGCGTAGCTAAAATACTGTAATGCCTGGCGTCTGTGAATTGATCACCTCCCTGAAAAATTCCGGTGCACGAAGTATCCGAAGGCTGTTTTCCTGATTAAACAGAAGGTGCTTAAAATCCATACTCTTGTTTTTCAGATCGAAGGTTTTCAGTATCTTTTCTACTGCAACCTTAAGATCTTCAAAACCGGTGATTGAGTGCTTCGCCGACAGGAATGCATTATCCGGGGAGGTCTGTCCAAGAAGAAACATAACATCGTAAAGGTCGCGTCACTTTTGCCGGACAAGCATTGCGGAGACCTTCATTGCACAAAGGATGCGATCAGGAGGCACCGGGAAGGGAAAGAAGAAACCAGCACCTCTGATGTTGGCCAGAACAGAACTATAGTCGAACAGCCGGTCCTGGCTCTCGACCTTGATCAGGAAGCGTTCTTCACGGTGACCGGTCAGTCCGAGATCAAACAATAGTCCCGGAAAGGAGGCCTGAGGGTTAATGGGGTGGTGGTCTGCGTAGCCACAATACTTAAAGGCCCCGATAAATCGGGGTAAATTCTACGATCTAAGGGTTTTTCACTATTGCCTATTGTCTCCCCTGCAATCTGGCTGCTTCTCCGCCAGCCGGCGAATCGCTCCTCTACTGCCTATTGCCTCCCATGTAATCTGGCTGCTTCTCCGCCAGCTGGCGGATCGCTCCTCTACTGCCTATTGCCTCCCCTGCAATCTGGCTGCTTCTCCGCCAGCCGGCGGATCGCTCCTCTACTGCCTATTATCCTTATTGTCAAGGATTTGCCGAACAATCCTGGCGATGTACTTGCCGAGGATGTCAAACTCGATGTTGACCACGGTGCCGGCCTTGATCTGGTGGAAGTTAGTCACCTCCCAGGTAAAGGGGATGATTGCCACCTCAAACGAATTATCCTTAGAGTTGACAACCGTAAGGCTCACCCCGTTCACGCTGACCGAGCCCTTCTCCACTGTGATATGCCCGGGTGATGTGGGTTCGTATTCAAAGGTGTAGTACCATGATCCCTCCGCCTCGCGCACCGAGGTGCACGTGGCTGTGAGGTCAACATGCCCCTGCACCATGTGGCCGTCGAGGCGACCGTCGAGACGGGTGCTCCGCTCCAGGTTCACCTTATCTCCGGGCTTCAGCAGCCCCAGGTTGGTCTTGTCGAGCGTCTCGCGGATGGCGGTGACGGTGTATGTGTCATCCTCCTTCCTCACCACAGTGAGGCAGACGCCGTTATGAGATACGCTCTGGTCGATCTTCAGCTCATGGGTGAATGAGCAGCGCATCGTTATGTGTATGTTGTCCCTGTCCTGTTCTATCCGCACCACCGGCGCGGCTTCCTCAACTATTCCCGAAAACATTTTGTCAATGATTTATTTCGTGCAAAGATATTAAATGTTACGGCAATCGGGGGAAGGTTCTGTTCCGCTATGGCAGGAGATGGCTGATCAGACATATACCAGGTAAGGAGAAGAGCAAACCCGTTAAAGTGTCAGGGAAATATTACAATTTCGGAATTCAATTCCGTAATTGTAATATTTGTGATATGATACAACGCGAAGCTGAAAATGAACTAAAATCTCTTGCCGCTCGGTTTAAGGCTGTGGCAGTAATCGGACCCCGTCAGTCAGGAAAGACAACACTGGTCAGGAAGGTCTTTGAGGGTATGCCGTACGTCAACCTTGAGAATCCTGATATGCGGAGATTTGCCATGGATGATCCGCGGGGTTTTCTGTCAAATTATTCACGTGGCGCTGTCCCGGATGAAGTAGAGCGTGTTCCCGAAATTTTTTCATACCATATTAACTTCAATAAGCGGGTGGTTAAGATACCCGGGCTTCTATTTCTATGACACCGGCCTCGCCGTTGCACTTCCGGGTATTGAAAAATCTGAATACCTGGCACTTCATTCGTCAGGGGCAGTTTGTTTGAAAACCTCGTGACAGTTGATTTACTGAAAAGCAGATACAACAGCGGCAAATCAAATAATCTCTTCTTCTGGCGTGAAAGTACTGGTAATGAAACAGATATTCTGGTTGACAAAGGTATATCGCTATTGCCTGTTCCCTACTGCCTGCTGCCTGATCTCAGACTTTCTCCACGAGTACCCTTACCATCTGCTCCTCTATGTCTGTCTCTCGGGAGGCAGGACCGGTGATGGCGGAGGCGGGGGCCAGCGTGACCTCCAGCGCCAGCGTCTGCGAGGCGATGTAGTCGGAGTGTTTCTTCACGGCAGCCGAAACAAAGGGCAGATCCTCTATCACAACCCTGATCTTGTCAGTCACCTCGAACCCGCTGTCCTTGCGGATGTTCTGAATGCGGTTCACAAACTCGCGGGCGATCCCTTCGTGGAGAAGATCCTCTGTGACAGTGATGTCCAGCGCCACCGTCAGTCTCCCCTCATTGGCAACAAGCCAGCCAGGGATATCCTCTGAAATAATCTCTACCTCGGCGGTGGTGATGGCATGAGTCCCGCCGTCGAGCTGCAGGTTCCAGGTGCCGCGTTTCTCAAACTCCGCTATCTCGGGCTGCGTCAGCGCCAGTATGGCCGCACCGGCTTCCTTCATATTCTTCCCGAAACGCGGACCCAGCAGCTTGAAGTTGGGTTTCACCTTCCGTATCAGCAATCCCGATGTGTCATCGACATACTCCACCTCCTTCACATTCACCTCGGCAAGTATCAGCGGTCTGACAGCCTCGAAGCTCTTCCGGAAATGTTTGTCTGAAACCGGCACCATGATCCTTGCCAGCGGCTGGCGCACGCGGATGTTCACACGACGGCGCAGCGCAAGTATCATCGACGACATCTTCTGCGCTATCTCCATCTGCTCCTCCAGGGCCTTGTTTATCAGCTTCTTATCATAGGAGGGGAAGGCGGCCAGGTGCACGGAGCCCTCGCTGTACTTACCGCTCACCGAATTGAGATCGGTAAAAATGCGGTCAGTGAAGAAAGGAATTATCGGCGCGGCAAGTATGGCCACGGTCTCAATGCATGTGTAAAGCGTCTGGTAAGCCGAGAGCTTGTCCTCATCCATACCGCCGCCCCAGTACCTCTTGCGGTTGAGGCGAACGTACCAGTTCGAAAGGTTCTCGGTTACGAAGTCGGAGATGGCACGACCGGCAGGTGTGATGTCATAATCGTCATACCTCTCCGTGACCTCCTTTATCAATGTATTGAGCAGGGAGATGATCCACCGGTCGATCTCCGGCCTGCGCTCAACCGGCACCTGCGGCTCTCTCCCGGTGAAGCCGTCGACATTGGCGTAGAGGGCGAAGAAGGAATATGTATTATAGAGTGTCCCGAAGAACTTGCGCTTCGCCTCTTCCACTCCCGAAATATCGAAGCGAAGATTATCCCACGGCTGCGCGTTGGTGAGCATATACCATCTCAGCGCGTCGGAGCCGTGCTGTTCGATGGTGCTGAACGGGTCAACGGCGTTGCCCAGGCGCTTCGACATCTTGTTGCCGTTCTTGTCGAGTACCAGCCCGTTGGAAATAATATTCTTATACGAAACCGAATCGGATATCATTGTGGCGATGGCGTGGAGGGTAAAGAACCATCCGCGTGTCTGGTCGACTCCCTCGGCGATATAGTCGGCCGGGAACATTTCTGAAAAATTCTCTTTGTTCTCGAACGGATAGTGTGCCTGTGCATATGGCATGGCGCCCGAATCGAACCAGACGTCTACCAGGTCTGTCTCGCGCTTCATCGGCCTTCCGGTTCTGCTCACGAGGATGATGTCATCGACGTAAGGCCTGTGCAGGTCGAGCAGCGAGTAGTTCTCCAAACTGTTGTCGCCCTCAGCGAAGTTCCCGAGAGGGTTGTGCATCATGTACCCGGCATCGATGCTCCGGGTTATCTCTATCTTCAGCTCCGCCAGCGAACCGATGCAGATTTCCTCCTGTCGGTCTTCGGTCATCCATATCGGCAACGGCGTGCCCCAGTACCGTGAGCGCGACAGGTTCCAGTCGACCAGGTTCTCGAGCCACTTGCCGAAGCGCCCGGTGCCTGTGCTCCCGGGCTTCCAGTTGATTGTATTGTTAAGCTCGATCATGCGGTCGCGCAGCGCTGTGGTGCGTATGAACCACGAGTCGAGCGGATAATAGATAACCGGTTTGTCGGTGCGCCAGCAGTGCGGATAGTTGTGCACCTGCTTCTCGATGCGGAACACCTTTCCCTGCTGCTTGAGCATCACGGCGATGTCAACATCGAGGGTGGCATCAGCCTCTGTCAGCGTCTCGTCATATTCGTTCTTGACATAGCGGCCCGCAAACGGGCCATAGGTGGCGGTGTTGACGTGGGTGGCGATGAAGGCCTGGTCGAGATCGGCGAGAGGTACCATGCGTCCGCGCCGATCGACCAGCGGCGCCTCGAAGCCGTCTGACATCAGCACCATCAGCGGAGGGATGCCGTGCTCGCGTCCGGCACGGTAGTCGTCAGCACCAAAGGTGGGAGCAATATGAACAATCCCCGTCCCGTCAACGGTGGTGACAAAGTCACCGGTGATGACGCGGAAGGCACCTTCACCGGGATTTACCCAGTCGATAAGCTGTTCGTAATCAATTCCTTTCAGCTCAGAGCCCTTGTATGTCCCAGTAACAGAATACTCAAGCTTTTTATCCGGGGCGAAGATCACCGGGATCAGCTCCTCGGCCAGGATGACTGTGATGGGTTCGGAGGTATATGGGTTGGTCGTCCTGACCCTGGCATATTTTATCTCCGGGCCCACAGCCAGCGCCGTGTTTGAAGGCAGTGTCCACGGCGTGGTGGTCCAGGCCATGATCTTCACTCCTTCAGTGTCGGTGCCGCTGAAGAGGAATTCAGATTTTTCGTTTTTTATAACGCTGAAGAGAGCGATGCATGTGGTGTCCTTCACATCGCGGTAGCATCCCGGCATGTTGAGCTCGTGCGAGCTGAGTCCGGTGCCGGCGGCGGGAGAATAAGGCTGAATGGTATAACCTTCGTAAAGTAATCCCTTGTTATATAGTTCCTTGAGCAGCCACCAGAGGGTTTCGATATACCTGTTGTCATAGGTGATGTATGGGTTATCCATGTCGATCCAGTAACCCATGTGGCGTGTGAGGTCCTCCCATACGTCGGTGTACTTCATCACATCCTTGCGGCAGGCGGCGTTGTACTCCTCCACGGAGATCTTCGTGCCGATGTCTTCCTTGGTGATGCCGAGCGACTTCTCCACTCCGAGTTCCACGGGCAGTCCGTGCGTGTCCCAGCCCGCCTTGCGCTTCACCTCGAAGCCCTGCAGCGTCTTGTAGCGGCAGATGGCGTCCTTGATGGCGCGCGACATTACATGGTGTATCCCGGGCATGCCGTTGGCCGAGGGCGGTCCCTCGTAGAAGACGAATTCGCCTTTACCGTCGCGGCTGCGTAGCGACCTGCGGAAGGTGTTGTTCTCATCCCACATCTTCAGCACCTCGTTGTTCACCTTCGGGAGGTCAAGACCCTTGTATTCGGGAAATCTCTTCGGCATATAAGTACTCTGATTTTATTGGCGTGCAAAGTTAATAATAAAGTGCATAGGATGTGCATGGGGTTGAGGCAGCAGGCAATGGAGGGCCGGGCGTTAAGTCCCGGCATGTTATGTGGGGATTGAGAGGAGCCAGGTTGCAGGGGAGTAAATAGTGTCCAAAAACTCACGTCATGTATGGTTTTGACAGGGGTAAACCGTAATTCACTGTTGCCTGCTGCCTGCTGCCTGCTGCCTCGAAATAATATTGCAGAATATATCATATTTTGTATTACATTTGCCGGATAATACAAACACTTGTAGCCATGGCAGAAAAGACAAGATATTCGGATGAGGAGCTGGAGGAGTTCAGGAGCCTAATCATGGCCAAGCTAGACAAAGCCAGGAAAGATTACGATGTTCTCAAGGCAAGCATCACCCATGAAGATAACAACGATACTATGGACACCTCTCCCACCTTCAAGGTTCTGGAAGAGGGAGCCACAACACTGTCAAAGGAGGAGGCCGGCAGGCTGGCACAGCGTCAGCTGAAGTTCATACAGCACCTGCAGGCCGCGTTGGTGCGCATAGAGAATAAAACCTACGGTATCTGCCGTGAGACGGGAAAACTCATCAGCAAGGAGCGTCTCCGCGCCGTGCCCCACGCAACTCTAAGCATGGAGGCAAAGCTGAAGCAGAAATAGTATGAAGATTATAAGGTCTCAGGTCTGAAGGTCTCACAGTATGAGGCCTTTTTTGTTTGATGACCTTTTGGAAATTCGGACATCAGACCTTTCGACCTAATTCGATCTTGCCGCTCTGAACACTATATTATATACACTCCTGGCAAAGTACTTCAGATCGGTGCCGAGGGGGTTCTTGTCCCAGGAATCGAAATACCTCATCTCCGAGAGCTGGATGGCATCCAGACCGGCGGGCATGTCGGCATAGTAGGGAGGAAGCAGCCCGGGCTTGTACCTTATGCGGCGGTCGCGCAGGTCCTCTTCGTATAAATTGAAGTAGTGGTTCGAGAGCGGCCTCACGCCGAATATTTTTATCTCACCCTTCAGGATATTGACTATCATCGGCAGCTCATCAAGCCAGACACGCCGTGCAAACCGTCCCCAGGTTGTCACGCGGAAATCGTGCTTCATCTTGCCACCCTCCTCCAGGTCATGCAGGTCATATACGTAATCCTGGATGTATTCCGAGTAAGGATGCATGGTGCGCAGCTTGTAGACGTTGAAGATCTCGCCGTCGCGACCAACACGCGGCAGTGCGATGATCAGACCGTAGCCGTTGCCGTTGGCATATAACGGATCCTTCTGGCGCTGCGCCTTGATGCACAGAAGGTCGCCTGCAAATTTCTCCTGCTTTATTGTGAACCCGGCGCGGCACAACCTTCCGAGTATCTCAGCTCTGGAGAACGGAGGATTGGCTCCTTTGGTAAAGTGTTCCCACAGGCCCCTGGTTATGCGCAGACGGGGAATGACACGCTTGATGAAGAAGTCTGGGATCACTATGAGATAATAGACCAGTGAGGAATACTTTTTCCGCAGGCGGCGGGCACGCTGCTCAAGCGTCTCCACCGAGCAGAGGAAGATGCCTTCATCCTTCAGCCTCGAGTTGACCTTGTCGAGAAAAATATCCAGCCCGCGGATGTTGTTCATCGGCTTGAGGTTGATGATGCAGCTGTAGTCGCCCTGTTCGAGGTTCTGTATGTTGAAGGCCTCGGAAGTCGAAACGATTGCAAGCCTCGTTGTCTCATCGCCACGGACCATCGACGACAGTGTGCCGGCTCTTTCGTGTGAACACCCCTCCTGGAGACGGATGGTCAGCTGTGGATCGGGAGCGGTCTCCTCAAAGGCGGCAGAATGAGTACGGGCGACAAGCTCCCGCTCTGAAAGCTTCTCAGGTGCGGGTTTAAGCAACGGCGCCTTCCGGAATGCCATGTAAAGGGCACCGAAGGCAAGCTCTGCAACAGTGGCTGTCAGCGCAGTTCCGAAGACCACCTGCCTTGAGTATCCCAGGTCGCGCATGGCAAAGAGCAGCAGTGCGGAAAGGCTCGTTGCGATTAGGTTCGCGCTGAGCACATGCGTCAGCAACGTACGGAGATTGATGATCTTCCCGCGGCCTATCTTCCCGCTGGCAACCGAAACTATGATCCACAGCAGGGCCAGCAACAGGAAGAAGGTCAGATGCGAAGGACCGTAATACCTGACCCCTGACTGCTTGAGCATGGTCATCAGCACATATGAAACGGTCAGAATGACAATGTCAGCGCTGACAGTGTAAACCCGAAAACGGCTTGTATTCATTTTCCCCCTTGAATTTCAGACAGTATGGCGCAAATATCTTTCAAGCGTTATCTTTGTAAAACCTCAAAAAGATGAACTATTCAACATACATAAGAACTTTATTAACACTCCTGTTATTGTGTTGCGGCATTACATCGCACTCTCAGGTCATTCCGGAGCCTGTGGCCGACGAAGCCGTTTACCTGTTCCTCGACGAGCTGGCGGGCGACGGTATCATCGACCTGAACAGGGCAGTGAAGCCCTACTCACGGAGGATGATAACCGAATGCCTTAAGGAGGCTGAAAGTCAGAGCGATAAGCTATCGCGAAGGCAGCATAAAGAGCTCACATTCTGGCTCTCGAACTACAGCTTCACTGAGGGCGACGCAATGCTGAAACTGCTGTTCAATCCTGCCACTGCACAGTACCGCGACTCACTCTTCACGGTGACCGTCTCGCCTATACTGGGAGTGACGGCCGGTGTGACCTCTTACGGACCCATGGACGGGGCTGATGGAGAAAGCAGCGGCTCGCGGAAGAGCACACTCGCCTGGAAGAACGGCGCGAAGGTCTATGGAAGCTACGGACGCTGGGCTTTCTTCGCGGCATTGCAGGACAACCACCAGGATCCGTTGCCTGGGGCGCCTGAGTATCTGACCCGTGAGCGTGGCGGACACATCAAGAACGGAACCGATTTTTCCGAGATGACCGGCGGTGTCAGCTATATGTGGCGCTGGGGCGACATCTCCTTCCTGAAGGACTCACCGGTGTGGGGCAGCGGCTATGCCGGGACGAACATACTCTCTGGCAGGGCGCCATCGTTCATGCAGATAAGACTCCACCTGAAACCGGCAGACTGGGTGGAGATGACCTGGCTGCACGGCTGGCTGACATCGATGGTGGTCGACTCCTCCCGCTCATACTGGCTCACCAACGCATACGGCACCACATACCGCGAGATCTATCACAAAAAGTACATCGCGGCAAACCTCTTCACCTTCACCCCGGTGCCGCGACTCCATATCTCGCTGGGCAACAGCGTCATCTGGTCCGATCCGCGCATCACACCCTACTACCTGATGCCGATCTTCTTCTACAAGTCGGTTGACCACGGCGTCAACTCGGGTATCAACAACAGCAACGCGCAGATGTTCATCGACATCAGCTCTAACAACATCAGGCACCTGCATCTCTACGGCACCCTCTTCATCGATGAGCTTTCCACTGCACGGTTCACCACATCCGATTACAATTTCTTCTCGTGGAAAGGAGGGTTCCGCGTCGGAAATTTCAGCTTCACACCTGACATCTGGTTCACCGCTGAGTGCACCTTCACCTATCCGCTCACGTTCCAGCATAACGTACCCGTCACCACTTTTGAGAACCAGGGGTACAACATGGGTCACTGGCTGCGCGACAACTCCCGCAGCTGGTATTTCGCGCTTGACTACAGGCCTGTGCGCACCCTGACCCTCCGGCTCTGGCATGAGCGGTCGGAGCGGGGACCCGATTACCAGGGCATCGGGGGAAGCAGGCTCGGGTTGCCGTATCTCGGGACGACAGAATGGAAGAACGTCGTCACAGGATTCGAGGCCGGTTACCTGATCACAGGAGGCGTGCAGGTCAGGGCCTCGGTAACAAAGCGCAATGCAGAGGGGGTGGAAACATGGTATCCCGCACATCTTTATGGCTCCACCACCACCCTCAGCGGCGGGGTGGTCTGGGGATTTTAGGGATCCCGGACCCTAAGAGAAAGTAATTTACTGTCTTTGAAGTATGCTTTCAAAAGAATACATATTAAGCAAGTTAGCTGAACTTAAGCCATCGTTATACAAAGACTATGCGGTCAGGGAAACAGGCCTTTTTGGTTCATTCTCAGATGAAACGTTCTCTGAAAACAGTGATATTGACTTGGACGTACATACATTATGTACCCGGAAGAAATGCAGTTTGCAATGAGCAGAATTGCTGAATATGTCGAGGGCTATGACTTTAAACGTTTCAAAAAAGACTATAAGACAGTTGATGCTGTTATCAGAAACTTTGAAATTATAGGAGAAGCATGCCGCACCCTGGATGATGAAATAAAGAATAAATATCCTGAAGTTCCGTGGAGAGAGATGTATTATCTGCGTAACAGAGTTTCGCATGAGTACTTCGGAGTAGATTATGAAATTATCCCGGATGTTGGGGTAAACCATCTGCCCAAAAATAAACTCCAGGCAGACGCTATCCCTGCAAGGGAATAATAAGCACAAAGCGCGCGCCGACTACTGCCTGTTGCCTGTTGCTGACTGCCTCATATAATTTATTAAATTTGCATCGCAATACAGAGCGAAATGGAAGAGACCACGACCTCGCCGGTGAAGGAGGACGAACCTGTGAAGGGTGATGCTCCTGCCAAGGGTGAAACTGCCGTGAACGAGAGCGCCCCGGTGAGGGAGGGAATCCCCGGGAAGACAGATGCTCCGGTGAATAAAAAACCGGGGCGGGCCTGGTACGCCGTCTATACCAATTCCAGGGCTGAGAAACGGGTCAGCGACAGGATCACCGAGATGGGTATCGAGACCTTCCTCCCCCTCCAGAAGACCCTCCGCCAGTGGTCTGACCGCAGGAAGCTCATCGAGAAACCCCTCATCAGCTCCTACGTCTTCGTCAGGGCCGTCCCGAAGGAGTTCTTCCCGATACGCACAACCGACGGCGTGGTCAAGTTCATCATGATACAGGGCAAACCCGTCGCCATCCCGGAGCAGCAGATCACCAACCTCCGCATTCTCTGCGGCAGCGATGCCGATGTGGAGGTGAGCAGCGACGTCTATGCCAAGGGCGACATGGTGGAGGTGATTGTCGGCTCCCTCACCGGACTGAAGGGCGAACTGATCAGGGTGGGACGCAAGCACAAGGTGGTGATACGAATCATCCAGCCCGGCATGAACCTCACTGTAGATATTAAGACAAACGCCATACGTAAACTCGAAAAAAAGTAGGATATTTAGTACGCCATTGACCCGGCAAAAAATTGAGACCTTTAGACCTTCAGACTTTGGACAAATGAAAACCATCCTCCCCCTCATCACACTGATAATTCTGGCAGCTTCCTGCTCAACCCAGAAAGAGCTCTCATACCTTAACAACCTTCCGGAAACAGGCGGAGAGAACTTTTTTACCATGGATGTGCCCGACTATAAGATCCAGCCCCGCGACATCCTCTTTATCTCCGTAAAGGCGCAGACACCGGAGGGAGCGCTGGCAGAGATGCTTTCTGACCGGTCCGGCATCAGCACGTCATATATTCAGAGCGAGGCTTCACAATATGTGCTGGGATACAGCATCGACCCGGAAGGAAGGGTCACTGTACCCCTGTTTGGAAAAGTCTCCGTGGCCGGTATGACGATTTACGAAATCAGGGATTTATTCCAGGCAAAGGTCGACTCACTCTTCCGCCACGCCTATGTGGAGGTGCGCCTCCTGAGCTACAAGTTCACCGTCCTCGGTGAGGTGCGCATGCCCGGCACCTTCGTAAACTACAACGACCAGCTGACAGTCCTCGAGGCAATCGGTCGCGCCGGTGGCATTTCAGAGGGCGGAACAAAGGAAAAGATACTCGTGATAAGACCGATCGGGGACAAGACCATGACCTATCACCTCGACCTGCAGGACAAGAGCCTGCTCTCATCCCCGGCCTACTTCATCACCCCCAACGATGTGGTGATAGTGCAGCCCAACCCGAAGAAGGTATTCAACGTCAACCTTCCGACAATCTCGTTCATCATTGCCACAATCACCGGCACAATCAGCACGACACTCCTGCTGGTCAACTACTTCGGGAACAAATAAGATCGCCTGATGGAAAACGAAGATCAGAACTATTATATGCCTGAGAGCGAGGGAATCGACTTCCGCAGGTACGTCTCGCTTTTCATCAGCAACTGGTACTGGTTTGCAGCCGCCCTCTTCGTCACTTTGGCCATAGCCTACGGGGCCAACCGCTGGGGCGAAGAGATCTATACCGTTCAGAGCACCCTGCTTATTAACGACGAGGAGTATGGCGGCGGATTTGCCGAAATGGACAAGGTCATTCCCGGTGGCGATATCTTCCGGTCGAGGCAGAACCTGCAGAACGAGATCGGCATTCTGAAATCGTTCGGACTGAACCATCAGGTGATGGCCGATCTCGAAGAGTTCCAGGTGATCTATACTGCCGTGGGCAAGCGCGGCATAGCGGAGAGTCGCCTGTACCGGAACTCTCCGTTCGTGGTTATCTGTGACAGTATCTGGATACAACCGGGCAAAAGGGTGGATATTAAGATACTCTCTGATGAGAAGTACCTGATTAATATCGAGGCCGATGAGTACGAAGGGGAACACAGCTTTGGTGAGAGGTTCAATAATTTCGGCTTCGACTTTATAATACTGCCCCGCGACACGGCATCATCACACTTCTTCACCGACCGGTCGAACAAATATTACTTCTATATCACCTCGCCGGCAATGCTGGCCAACATATACCGCTCGAAGCTCTCGGTGGCGCCGATTGAGGAGGAGGCCACGCTGGTCACTCTCACCGTCAGCGGCCTGGTGCCGGAGCAGGAGGCCGATTACCTGAACACCCTGATGCAGGCCTATATCGACCTGGGTCTTAGCTGGAAGAACGCGGCGGCACAGCAGACCATCAGTTTCATCGAGGAACAGCTTGGCTTCATCTCAGACTCACTCACGAGGGCTGAGAGCAATATGGAGAATTTCCGTTTCAACAACCGTTTTGTCGACCTCACTGCCGAGGGAAATCTTATTCTGCAGCGCCTCGAGCGGTATGAAATGGAAAAAAACTCACTCAACCTCCAGATGCAGTACTATGAGTACCTGAAGGAGTACCTGACCTCGCGCAACGAGAGCGGCATGATTGTCTCCCCCTCGGTAATGGGTGTGGGAGACCCGATGCTTGTCAGGCTTGTTGAGGAGCTCTCACAGCTTCAGCTTCAGCAGAAACAGGTTGGGTTTGTCCTGAAGGATGAGCTTCCTGCCGCTGATCTCATATCTGGAAAGGTTGACCAGGCACGCAATGCCCTCCTCGAGAATGTCACAAGCAGCATTAACCAGCTTAAGATATCAATGGGCGATGTCGGGGGCCGCATCGCAGATGTCAACAGGCAGCTGGGAAGGCTTCCCGGCACTGAGAGGCAGCTGATAAGGATTCAGCGCGATTTCGATCTGAACAGCACGGTATATAATTTCCTTCTTGAGAAAAGGGCTGAGGCAGGCATTGCGATGGCCTCCAAGGTTTCCGACAACAAGATTATCGATCATGCTGAACCGTACAATGCCGGGCGCATCAAGCCCAAGACCAGGCAGAACTACATGATGGCGCTGATTCTCGGGCTTCTGCTGCCGGCGCTGGCGATCATCCTGATCGACCTGATGAACAACAAGGTGATCGACAAGAAGGATATCGAACGTGCCACAAAGGCGCCCATCCTGGGCTTCATCAGCCACAGTGATTACAAGTCGGAGGTGCCGGTTGCAGAGAGGCCCGGAAGTACGCTGGCCGAGAGCTTCCGGAGCATACGCACCTCGCTGAAGTATTTCACGCCTGAGAACCAGCCCACGGTGATAGCCGTCACCTCCACCGTCAGCGGCGAGGGCAAGACCTTCGTGGCGATGAACCTCGCGGCCATAATCTCGATGCTCGGACGAAAGACATTGCTGGTGGGGCTCGACCTCCGCAAGCCAAGGATAAACAAATTACTGAGTCTCGATGACTCGCTGGGAATGAGTACCTACCTCAGTGGCAACAGCAAGTTCGACCAGGTGGTTCAGAAGACCACGATAGAGAACCTCTGGTTCGTCTCCTCGGGTCCCATTCCGCCAAATCCCTCGGAGCTCATTGAACGAAAGGCCATGACCGAATTCCTTGAGAAGGCGAAGAAGGAGTTTGACTTTATCATCATAGACACGCCTCCGGCGGCAGTTGTCACCGATGCCCTGCTGCTGGCGCAGCGGGCCGACGTTACTCTCTTCGTTGTCAGACAGCGTTACAGCGCCCGTAGCACTCTCCTCCTCATCGACGAGATCTACCGCAACAAGGAGATCAAAAACCCCGGCATCATCGTTAACGACATCTCGATGTCCGGGTACTACGGTTACGGTCTCCGTTACGGCTACACCATGGGATATTCGTACGGCTACAACTACGGTTACAAGTACTACGGCCACACATCGTACGGCAAGGGTGCGCGCGACGGTGCCGGCTCGTACTACACGGAAGATTGAGGAGTTTTCCTGACAGATATTACCGGAATAAGATTTCTGCACTGCCGCAGAATAACTCACTATTGCCTACTGCCTATTGCCTGCTGCCTCCGGCGGACCGCCGTCTGGCAATACTTGTCGACAAAAGGGGCTGGGCCTACCACGAGAATGCTCTCGAGAAGGCAAGATATATTGAGAACGACTGGGATATTGAGATATTCTTCCTGGAGGACAAGCCGGTTATTGACCCTGCGAAGTTTGATCTCCTATATAATTTCAATCACACTCCATCGAAGTATGATGAGCATTTTCACGGCCGGCTGATCAAGGGGCTTTACAGCCATTACCACCAGAACTCGCTGATGCCGTGGCGATATGTTTACAGGATGGTAAGGCATGCCGCGGTGCTTGTGGTGGCCAACAGGGAGCAGGCGGAGGAGATAAAACCATATTTTAAAAACACGGTTGTTCTGCCTGATGGAGTTGATACTGAAGTTTTCTACTTTGAAAAGGAGCGTACTGAAAACAATATCGTTGCCGGCTGGACCGGCAATCCTGACCGCCGGTTTGGAGGCCGGAGGGTCAAGAGATTCTACGAGGTGGTTGAGCCGGCCTGCCGCGAGGCAGGTGTGGAGCTGAAGGTAGCCAGGAACATGAGCCGTGATGAGATGCGCAGCATGTACAATGATGTTGATGTGGTTCTCATAGCCTCCGTCACGGAGGGCAATCCGCTCTGTCTCCTCGAGGCCGGCGCCTGCGGCCGTACTGTCATCGCCACCCGTGTCGGCATAGTACCCGAGATCATCGAGGATGGTGTAGACGGTTTTATCATTGATTCTAATCTTTCAGACCTTCAGACAACAGACCTTCTGACCTTCAGACTTAAGTGGTGCCGGCACCACCCCGCCGAAGTCAGGGAAATGGGTCGCCGCCTCCGTGAAAAGATCCTTCTCACGCGCTCCCCCTCCGTCACCGGCGAGGATTTCAAACGTTTGCTCAACGGCCTGATTAGCATGTAATTCACTGTTGCCTGTTGCCTGTTGTCTGTTGCCTCAAATCTGCTTACTTCACAAAACTTTCTCTATATTATAAGAGTAACCTTAATTCATTTTTCCTATATTTGCCCGTCGCGATCCGCCTTTAGCGGAAGTCCGAATAACCTGGGGAAGTATTGACATAATACAAGAGCCACTAAACACTGATCGGCTCATGCTTTATTTAACTGACCTTAAGCTTGTTAGGCACTCATCCCGGTGTGACTGACCAACCGGAGGATTTTACGAAACCCAAATACCTGGCTCCCTGGTCAGGAGCAAAAACTATACCCAAATCGCAAATCGACAATCGCAAATTCACTATTGCCTATTGCCTACTGGCTAATGCCTTATTAACATGGAAACATCTAAAAAACCTGCCCCTCCCTCGGATGATATAGATCTGATGAGATACGTCTCCCTCTTCATCAGCAACTGGCTCTGGATAGGCGTAGCCCTGTTCCTTGCCCTCGCCATAGCCTATGTCTTCAACCGCTACTCACAGCGCGTTTACAGTGTCAGCAGCACTCTCATGATCAAAGAGCAACAGAGCTCAGGCGCCGTTGCAAACATGGAACAGATCTTCGCGGGGAATGTATACAACCCTTATCCCAATCTTGAGGATGAGGTGGCAATCCTAAAATCATACACCCTCAACCGCAGGGTCATTGATGAACTTCCCGAACATCATGTAGCCTATGTACCTGTGGCCCGAAACGGTATACAATGGCAGCGAACCTACAAGACCTCACCTTTTATCCTGAGCAGCCTTAAGGAGAATCAGCCTGCAGGTAAACCGTTTATGATCAGGTTTACGGGGTCTGACACATATACCATTGAGCCAAAAGAGACATCCGGGAACAAGCGCATGCGGTCAGACAAAGCCGAATCAGGTAACCCTGAACGTGAATTCAGGCTGGGAGAAGCATATGACTTTTATGGATTCAATTTCACGGTTGAAAGACGAGACAGCACCAAACAGATAAGCGAGGGCCAGCGGTGGCTGGTATGGTTTGAATCACCTGACGGGCTTGCAAATATGTATCGCTCGGGCCTTAGCGTGGAAGCGGTTGAGAATTATGCGAGCGTATTTACCCTATCGTTCAACGGTTACTCACCGCAGCAGGGAGCAGATTACCTGAATGCCCTGATGAGACTATATATTATCCAGGGGATGGAGTGGAAGAGCAGGGCTGCTGATAACACAATCAACTTCATAGAGGCGCAGCTCGGACTGATCTCCGACTCCCTGCGGCTGGCAGAAAACAATATGGAGAACTTCAGGCTTAAAAACCGCTTTGTGGACCTGACACTCGAGGGTTCGCTTGTACTTCAGAAGCTTGAGGGACTTGAGGGCGAAAAGAATGTACTGGATATGCAGATACAGTATTATGAGTATCTGGTCGACTATCTTGAGACCCGTGATCCTAAGGAAAGTATAATCTCTCCCAGCGTGATGGGAATCAGCGATCCGAGACTGGTTGGCCTGGTAAACGAGGTTTCCAGGCTGCAGCAAACCAGGAAACAGCTGGCTTTCACTGTCAATGAGAGTCTTCCTCAGGTCGAGATCATTGATAAGGAATTTAACGACGCAAGGGCCTCTCTTCAGGAAAACGTAAACAGCGCCGTCAACCAGCTGAAGCTTTCAATGAACAATGTCAATCAGAGGATTGCTTCCGTGGAGAAGGAACTAGGACGACTGCCGGGAACGGAGAGGAGTCTTATAGGCATACAGAGAAAATTTGATCTCAATAACTCTGTCTACACCTACCTTCTTGAGCGACGTGCCGAGGCAGGAATTGCAAAGGCATCGCAGATAACTGACAACCGCATCATTGACGAAGCAATGACACAGAACAGCAGCAGGGTGAAGCCCAAAGAGAGCAAGAACTATCTTACGGCGGCTCTTCTTGGCCTTATGATACCAATGTTGCTGATTGTTGTGTTTGACCTGCTGAACAATAAAATCATTGGCCGTAATGACGTTGAACGGATAACCAAAGCTCCGATCATAGGGTATATAAGCCATTCAGAATATCATATAGAAGATCCTGTGGCAGAAAAACCCGGCAGCACGCTGGCCGAGAGCTTCAGGGCGGTGAGAACCTCGCTTGCCTTTTATACCGGGCAGACAAAATGCCCCGTCCTTATTGTCAGCTCACCCGTCAGCGGCGAAGGCAAGACATTCGTCTCGGTGAACCTGGCAACCATCATCTCCATGATGAACAAGAAGGTTTTGATAGTAGGCCTTGACCTGCGCAAACCTCGCGTACATGCCATCCTGAAAGCTGGCAACGGAAACGGCATGAGTCAGTACCTGAGCAACTCAGCAACCTTTGAGGAGGTAATAATGCCGACAGAAATAGATAATCTATGGTTTGCACCTTCCGGACCGGTGCCACCCAACCCGGCAGAATTGATTGGCTCGCCGAAGATGGGAGAGTTCATTGCCAGGGCACGAAATGAGTTTGATGCAATAATTATTGACACACCACCGGTAGGAATTGTCACTGATGCTCTTCTCCTCAGTCAGCTGGCCAATGTCACCCTCTTTGTTGTGCGTCAGAGATATACAACACGTGGTTCAGTGCAGCTTCTGGATGAGATCTACCGCAAGGGAGAAATGTCCAATGTTGCACTTCTTATTAATGATATCTCAGCATCGGGATACTACGGTTACGGCCTCCGCTACGGATACTCCCTCGGCTATGGCAACCGTTACTATGACCCGGGCAACTATTACACCAAAGGCGGCGGCAAGTCATCCGGCTACTATACCAACGACTGAAAGTCATTGACTTTCAGATTGAGACCCGTCGGATCGAACCGAACCGCCGAAAGGCGGTGAGCTCGCCGCAGGCAAATCCCACACACGAACCTGTCCCGATGCAGTCGGGAGTGTCGGGACCTTAGACTTTCAGACCTTCAGACATAAAGATATGAGAACAAAACTCTCTCTTTTACTTTTACTAATTTCCATAATCGGAGCTTATGCCCAGCCTGATCCACGAATTGCCAGAACACCGAAAATAAACTATGACTGGCAGCCCGGATTTGTCAGTATAACAGAACTGACAGGGGCAATCGGACTGGGCATTACTGAGGACGACTTATCCGGGTATTACTATGGATTGACAACAATTGCCGGTTATCAGTTCGCCCGTAATATCAAAGTCGGTGCCGGGGCAGGCCTGCATGTCCATCAGGACGGGACACTGTTGCCTTTGTTTCTGGATATAAGATATAGCTTCAACTCGCGGGAGATTGTCCCGTACCTTGCAGGTGACGGCGGAATAATGCTTGATTTCAGTAACCTGGAGAACACCCGCGTTTTCATTAATCCCTCAGCAGGCCTGAAATACCTGATCGCAAACCGGACGGGGATCTCATTTTCAACAGGACTTATGGTCTCCACCGGCGGTCCCAACGCAAGAAAATCATTCGTTAACTTCAAACTCGGTATCGAATTTAAAGGCAAGGAATAATCCGATGACATATTATTTAAGCATCTAAATATCTAACTAAATAATATTTTGTACCTTGTAACCCAAAGTCATTCACTCACATTAAAAGGACCATCATGAAAAGACTTTTCACTGTTCTCATTGCCCTGGTTTTGACTGCATCATTTGCAGGCGCACAAATAGTCACCGAGCGCTGCTGGCACCTCGACAAGGTGCAATTCCTGCAGCACAAGCAGGATTTCTGGAGGAGCCACATGCTCTTTTCGACCTCTGCAAAGTCATATTCATCAATGACCGGAGGATTGTATAACATTACCGAGCTTCAGTACGGCTTCGGCCTTGCCGAGGTTGGTGTGCCATTTTCACATCATTATGGCGGCATGAGTAATGTAACCGGTTATCTGTTCGGCAGCGGCCTTGCCCTGGGAGCCGGTATCGGATACAACCAGTACAACGACGGTTACATTATACCGCTTTACGGAGATATTCGGTATTTCATGGGCAAACAGAGGATCAAGTTCTTCCTTGTGGGAGATGGCGGCTTTATGATGAATTTCGAGAACTTCAAGGATTACTCCAGGGTGTTTGTTAATCCCGGCGCAGGTCTGATTGTTCCTCTGAATAAAAATTTAAGACTTTCATTCTCGGCAGGACTGCTGACAATGTGGGACCGTGATGTGCTCAAAGACAGTGGCGCAGGTTACCGCGACTCTTATGTCAACATGAAACTCGGCCTCCTCTTCATAAAGTAACCGGCCTGATTTTCCCCGGATTATTTCTTTGTCCGGACCTTCAGATTGAGGCTTCGCAAATAGGCGAAACCGAACCGAACTGCCGACTTGCGGTGAGTTAGGCGAAACCAAATCCCGACACCAGAGTGTCGGGACCTTTAGACCTGAGATCTTCCTATGATTACACTCGACCTTATCGTCGGCGCCCGTCCCAATTTCATGAAAATTGCCCCGTTAATCCGGGAGATCGAACGAAGAGCTGAACAAGGCGAAGCCATTAAATATCGCCTGGTCCATACCGGCCAGCACTACGACCGCAATATGAGCGGCTCCTTCTTTGAGGAACTGGGCATTCCTGAGCCACACGTCAACCTGAATGCCGGCAGCGGAACCCAGGCTGAACAGACAGCTGGGATCATGCTCGGCTATGAGAAGCTGCTTTTGCAGAAGAAACCTGATCTCTGCATCGTGGTGGGCGATGTGACATCAACAATGGCCTGCGCAATCGCAGCAAAAAAGATGCTGGTGCCTGTAGCCCATATCGAGGGTGGCATACGTTCAGGCGATATGACCATGCCGGAGGAGATCAACCGCATAGTTACCGACAGTATAACAGATTACTTCTTCACCACTTCCGAAACTGCAAATGAGAACCTCAGAAAAAGCGGAGTAAATGAAGAGAGGATATTCTTTGTCGGTAACACTATGATCGACACCCTGATCCACAGCAGGCCAGGGTTCAGGAAACCGCCGGTCTGGGACGAGCTGCAGCTGGCAGAGAAAGAATACATTGTTCTCACTCTTCACAGGCCGAACAACGTTGATGATTCACTTAATCTCCAGCATTTGCTGGATGAAATCATTAACAGTTCAAAGGGTATGCCTGTAATATTTCCCGTTCATCCCCGAACGAGAAAAGTACTGGGAACGTCATTGAGCTCATTTGCGAGACGCAACATTCATCTGACGGAGCCGCTTGGTTATCTGGAGTTCAACTACCTGGTTGAACGGGCTAAGGCCGTTATTACGGATTCCGGTGGCATTACCGAGGAAACAACGGTGATGTCCGTTCCATGCATGACCCTCCGTAACAGTACCGAGCGTCCCGAAACTGTCACAATGGGAACAAATGAGCTCCTAGGCACCAATCCTGACGCTATCGCCCCGGCAATGCATAAACTAATTTCCGGCAGCTGGAAGAAAGGCTCAATCCCTCCTTTCTGGGATGGCCACACTTCAGAAAGGATTATTGAAATAATTTGTAAATTAAATCCCAGAGTCACTCACTCATAATAGGAACCCGCTATGAAAAGACTTTGTTCCCTGTCGGTCTTAATTCTTCTGTCTGCTTCTTTTGCCTCAGCCCAGGTTGTGACTGAACGCTGCTGGCATCTTGACAGGTTACAGTTCCTTGACCACAAACAGGACTTCTGGCGCAGCCATAAAGTATTCACCACGGCAGCACAGCCTTATTCAGGCATGGGTGGCGGACTCTACAGTCTGACAGAGGCACAGTACGGATTTGGCCTGGAGGTTATTGAACCACCTTTTGCCCATCATGTAGTGGGCGCTACCACAGCGCTTGGCTATAGTTTCCCCGGCGGATTTGCCCTGGGTGGCGGCGTTGGGTTCCTGAAGTATAACGACGGTTACACTATACCTCTCTATGCTGACCTGAGGTATTTCATGGGAAGACAGAGGGTCAGATTCTTTGTTGCCATGCCTGCCGGTTTTATGCTGAACTTTGAAAACTTCAGGGATTATTCACGGGTATTTGGAAATCCAGGCCTTGGCCTGATAGTACCTGTTTTAAAAAATACTCATCTTTCTTTTTCCGTCGGACTCCTTACCCAGATCGACAGGGAAATCTTTGAAAATCCTGAATTTAATGCCGCCTGGCACGACAGCTTCATCAACCTGAAACTCGGCCTCCTCTTCGGCATATAGAACATCTTTTTGACCTTCAGATTGAGGTTTCGCCAAATGGCGGAGCCGAAATTCCCGATAACGAAGTGTATCGGGACCTTCAGACGTCAGACCTTTAGACTTTAAATCATGAATATTTCCATCGTAGGCACAGGCTATGTCGGCCTGGTCAGCGGCGCCTGCTTCGCCGAACTCGGAGCCAGAGTGTACTGCATCGACACCAATAAGGAAAAGATAGATAACCTCAACAAAGGTATCATACCAATCTATGAACCCGGACTCGAAGACCTGGTGCACCGTAATGTTAAAGCCGGCAGACTCCACTTTTCCACCGACCTGACCGAAAGCCTTACGGATATCGAGATACTCTTTATTGCCGTGGGAACTCCTCCGGGAGAGGACGGCAGCGCAGACCTCAGCTATGTCATTGATGTAGCAAAGAAAATCGGGCAGAATCTTGAGAAGTACCTTCTTGTCGTCACTAAGAGCACCGTCCCGGTGGGTTCCTCAAAACTTGTCAGGAACGCTGTTGAGAAGGAGCTGAAGAAGAGGAA
Source organism: Bacteroidales bacterium (assembly GCA_049294275.1). Classification (GTDB taxonomy): domain Bacteria; phylum Bacteroidota; class Bacteroidia; order Bacteroidales; family VadinHA17; genus SR-FBR-E99. The sequence continues at coordinate 2,469 of JBAQCQ010000015.1, read as the reverse complement.
CAAAGACATACACTTTGACGTGGCCTCCAACCCTGAGTTCCTGAAGGAAGGCGCTGCCATAGACGACTTCATGAAACCTGACCGGGTAGTGGTGGGCGTTGAAAGCGAAAGGGCAAGGGAGCTGATGACCCGCCTCTACTCGCCCATGATGCTGAACAATTTCCGTGTCCTCTTCATGGATATCCCCTCGGCTGAGATGACCAAGTATGCTGCAAATGCCATGCTGGCAACGCGAATCAGCTTCATGAACGAGATAGCCAACCTGTGCGAGAAGGTGGGAGCCGATGTGACAATGGTGCGCAAGGGTATCGGCTCTGATGACAGGATAGGCAACAAGTTCCTCTACCCCGGTGCCGGTTACGGCGGGTCATGCTTCCCCAAGGATGTCAAGGCGCTGATCCGAACCGGTCACGATCACGGTTCGCCCCTCACTCTGCTCGAATCGGTGGATGCCGTTAATGAAAGACAGAAGAGAGTCCTTTTCACTAAGTTCTACAACCATTTCCACGGTGATATTAAAAGCAAAAGAGCTGCAGTCTGGGGACTATCTTATAAGCCGGGTACCGATGATATGCGTGAGGCGCCTGCTCTGACACTCATCAGCCAGCTGCTTGAAGCAGGTTGCACTGTCAGGGCATATGACCCGGTGGCTATCGGGGAGGCACGACGACGCCTTGATAATACCGTGGAATTTGCATCTGACATTTATGATGCCCTGAAGGATGCCGATGTTCTCTTCCATGTCACCGAGTGGCAGGAGTTCCGCATGCCCGACTGGCAGAGGGTGCGCTCCCTGATGAAAATCCCGCTCCTCATCGACGGCCGCGGCGTCTTTGATAAAAACGAACTCCAGGGTATAACCTACCTCAAGATAGGATAATTCCGGCTTTCGACTTTACGGACTTTTGACTTTCGACTAAGAAAAACTTGACTCGTATTGCTCAATTTTCTAAATTAGTAGTGTCTGTCAATAACTACTGATTATGAAAAAATTAACTGTTTTTGCATTATTGATTGTATCAGGCATTCTGCTTACGGGGTGCGCTACCGTCAAGGTCTACTCTGACGCGGGACTGACTACAGAGACTGGTCTCCGCTATTACACTCTCAAACCATATCTTCTCGTCGAGTATATGGCGAATAAGGATAACACGGTAAAGACCTCGGTTGTTTTTCTTCCGGACCTGTCATCTCCTCAGTACATCAAAGTCAAGCCGGGCATCGGATCGAGCGAGCTGAAGATGACTTTCAGTAACAGTACACTGGAATCCTATGGTGTGGCAACCGACTCCCAGCTTCCTGAAAGTATGGCAGCCTTCGCTGACATTTTATCAAAGAGCGCTTATGCTGCGCAGAATTTCTCAGGCACCCGGCCGGATACAGCTCCCGGCCAGGAGCAGGCAACACCTTTCAGGTTGTTTGAGATAGTCATTACGGCTTCCGGTGCAGCATTAAAGGAGGTCACCCAATGAAGAACAGGGTACTGAACCGGAAGATATGGGTCAGCGGCGTGCCTCACAGGGTAGGCACCGGATGGCTCGCCCCGCAGCCCGACCTGCGTGACTACACCCCTGCCAGCAGGCAGGTAACCACCTTCAACAGGAAACTTAATTTCTCTGGACAGAAGACCAAAGGCTCTGCACCCTTAGCCCTGCGCTCTGCGCTTAAATCATCCGTAGATTTGAGGGAATGGTGTTCCCCGATTGAAAACCAGCTTGACCTGGGCTCCTGCACCGCTCACGCTGCAGCAGGCATAGTTGAATATTTTGAAAGAAGAGCTTTTGGCAAGCATATAGATGCATCAAGACTTTTTCTATATAAGACAACCAGGAACCTGATGCAGGTTACGGGTGACACCGGCGCATGGCTCAGGGAAACCATGGGAGCGCTCACGCTCTGTGGCGTCCCTGATGAGAAATACTGGCCTTATAAAGTAAATGACTTTGATAAGGAACCTTCAGGATTTGTTTATGCCCTGGCCGAAAACTACTCAACTGTCAAATATTTCTGCCATGACCCCCGGGGCTCAGATATCCCCGCCTCTGACGTGCTGACCTCTGTAAAGAGCTACCTCGCGGCAGGCATACCTGCTATGTTCGGCTTCTGGGGGTTCCAGTCGTTTGAGGACACTGACACGCCGGGCGAGATCCCTTACCCCTGTAAAGGTGAGAACGCCCAGTGGGGTCATGCCATAATGGCCGTGGGTTATGATGACGACCGCAAAATATCAAACCTTAAATGCAAATCTGAAACCAGAGGGGCCCTCCTGATCCGCAACTCCTGGGGCAGGACCTGGGGTGACAATGGCTACGGCTGGCTGCCATACGAATATGTCCTCAACAGTCTGGCGCTCGACTTCTGGTCAATCATCGACATGAGATGGATTGACACCGGCAATTTTGGACTTTAGGAATAGACTGGCTCGCGCCTGAACATCTGGTCCTGCGAGTTGGTAGCCAGGCACTTTAA
>JBAQCQ010000014.1:0-5896 GCA_049294275.1 Bacteroidales bacterium | reverse complement strand
TTCCCATCCAGATCACCGAGGAGGTGTTGAAGTAATCAACGTTGAATTTTAGATTTGTGCTTTCAGCCGGGTTCTTCGCATACTCTGAAGCCCACTTGTAAAGAGGCTCAAAAAAGCCCGAAGCATTCTCAGGCAGCGACTTCCCGGTAAATGTCAGATTCCCGGTTCCCGCCAAAAAACTTACCTGCGGTGTTTTAGAAGTTGCCTCAATTCTGATATCCTGTAGTTTTACCATAACCTGTCTTTCTTCCCTTGTTTTGCGTTAATGCCCCATCGCAACATGATAAAGGTAACCTGTTTTTTCAGAAGCTAATCGGGCCTTCGTCAAAAAAATTAAACTAGTTATCAACTTTTTTAAACAAAATATCCCCTTTATTACTCATATTCCCGGGCCACATCTTTAGAAGGAAATACTATCTTTGCAGCCGTAATTATAACGGGATGGAAAACCTGCTCAGGATGGGGATAAAAGAGGCTGTCAGAAGTCTCTGGGGTGCGGATGTCAGTGATGACCTTCTCCAGATTCAGAAGACACGGAAGGAGTTTGAGGGTGACCTGACCCTAGTTGCTTTTCCTCTTACCCGCGTGTCACGGCGTTCTCCGGAACAAACGGCAGGCGAGATAGGAGAGTACCTTGACGGTCATTTGGATGCGATCACCGGGTACAATGTGATCAAAGGCTTCCTGAACCTGACCATTGCGCCTGCTGAGTGGGCGAAAAGACTTCAGGCAATGGCCTCCGTCAGTGACTATGGCTATGTCACGCCAGGCCCCGGGGCAGAGACCGTGGTAATCGAATACTCATCCCCGAACACCAACAAGCCGCTTCACCTGGGACACATCCGGAATAACCTTCTCGGGTTTTCCCTCTCGAGGATCTGCGCGGCCGCCGGATCGCATGTCGTCAGAACCAATATCGTCAACGACCGTGGTATACATATCTGCAAGTCGATGGTGGCATGGCAGATGTTCGGCAACGGCCGCAAGCCGGAGGATGAAGGCGTGAAAAGCGATCACTTCGTTGGCGATTTCTATGTCCTCTTTGAAAAAAAATACAGGGAACAGATCAGCGAACTGGTCGCAGCCGGATCAACTCCCGATGAGGCCCGCGAAAATGCTGCTCTGATGCAGGAGGCCCGCAGGATGCTTCTGAAATGGGAGGCAGGCGACCCGGAGACGGTGAGCCTCTGGCAAATGATGAACAACTGGGTCTACGAGGGCTTTGATGTGACATACAAAGCCCTGGGGGTGGAGTTCGATAAGATCTACTACGAGTCAGAAACGTACAGGACCGGAAAGGAACTGGTACTACGGTCGCTTGCAGAGGGCCACCTCATAAGAAAGGATGACGGCTCGGTCTGGATAGACCTGTCTGCCGACAAGCTTGACCAGAAACTGCTTCTCAGATCCGATGGCACTGCCGTCTATATGACACAGGATCTCGGGACCGCAGTGATAAGGTATAACGACTATCACTTTGACCGTCACATATACGTGGTGGGCAACGAGCAGAACTACCACTTCCAGGTTCTGGCCCTGACCCTGCAGCGAATGGGGTACGAATGGGCAAAGGGACTTCACCACTTCTCATACGGCATGGTTGAGCTTCCTGAGGGGAGAATGAAATCGAGGGAAGGTACTGTGGTCGATGCCGATGACCTGATAGCCGAGATGATAGCAACGGCAACCGCAATGTCGCTGGAACTGGGCAAACTCGGAGGCTACAGCCGGGAGGAACAGGAGAACATCTGCAGGCAGATCGGACTTGGGGCCCTTAAATATTTCATACTTAAGGTCGACCCGAAAAAGAACATGACATTCAACCCGACGGAATCGATCGACTTCAACGGCAACACCGGGCCGTTCATCCAGTACACCTATGCCCGGATCAGATCAGTACTGAAGAAGGCAGAAGAGAAAGGCGCATGCATGGGTGCGGAAGATTGCGGAAAAATGCTGCCGAACCAGAAAGAGACCGGCGTCATCAAACTGCTCAATGACTTCCCGGCCCTGGTGCAGGAGGCAGCAAGGGAACTAAGCCCTGCCCTTATCGCCAACTACTGTTATGAGCTGGCAAGAGAATTCAATCAGTTCTATCACGATTACTCAATACTGGGAGAAAACGATAAGAAAATACGAGACTTCCGCCTTAAGCTCTCCGGGCTGACAGGAAAAGTGCTGGAGAGCGGACTCCGGCTTCTCGGAATAGAAGCCCCAGAAAGAATGTAAATAATATATTTCCAGATAGTTATGTTTGAAAGCCTTAGTGAAAGACTTGAACGGTCCTTCAGGATTCTGAAGGGAGAAGGGACCATTTCCGAAATCAATGTATCAGAGACGCTGAAGGACGTCCGCAGAGCGCTGCTTGATGCCGACGTGAACTTCAGGATAGCCAAGCAGTTTACTGACACGGTCAAGCAGAAGGCCATGGGACAGAATGTCCTGAAGTCTGTGAAACCCTCACAGATGATGGTCAAGATCGTGCATGACGAACTTGTACTGCTGATGGGAGCAGAAAAGACCGATATAAACATTAAGTCAAATCCCTCGGTAATACTGATAGCAGGCCTCCAGGGAAGCGGCAAGACCACCTTCAGTGCCAAGCTTGCAATGCACCTGAAGAGCAAACGCGGCAAGAACCCCATCCTGGTGGCGGGCGACGTCTACAGGCCGGCTGCAATAGAACAGCTTATGGTTCTGGGTGCGCAGATAGAGGTACCGGTATATACAGAGGAGGGAAGCCGTAATCCTGTTGAGATAGCACGCAACGCGGTCCGTGAGGCAAAGAAGTCCGGACATGACCTCGTCATAATAGATACCGCCGGACGACTGGCTGTGGATGAGGAGATGATGAACGAGATAGCTGCCGTCAAGAATGCGGTCAGTCCGCATGAAACGCTCTTTGTGGTCGACTCCATGACCGGTCAGGATGCAGTCAACACCGCTTTCGAGTTCAATGAGAAGATTGACTACGACGGCGTGGTGCTCACCAAGCTCGATGGAGATACCAGGGGCGGGGCAGCACTCTCGATAAGGTCAGTGGTAAACAAACCCGTGAAATTCATAAGCGCGGGAGAGAAGATGGACGCCATTGACATCTTCTATCCCGAAAGGATGGCTGACAGGATACTGGGCATGGGTGATATCGTCAGCCTGGTGGAGAAGGCCCAGGAACAGTATGACGAGGTTGAGGCACGCAAGCTTCAGAAAAAGATCGCAAAGGATCAGTTCGACTTCAACGACTTCGTCTCCCAGATTCATCAGATCAAGAAGATGGGTAACATGAAGGAGCTTATGGGGATGATCCCCGGCGTCAGCAAAGCCATCAGGAACCTTGACATAGACGACAATGCCTTCAAGGGGATTGAGGCGATAATATCGAGCATGACCCCCGCGGAACGTTCGAACCCGACTCTGCTTAACGGCAGCCGCAGGAAACGCATAGCGGAAGGCAGCGGAACTACGGTGATGGACGTGAACAGGCTTCTGAAGCAGTTTGACGAGACAAGGAAGATAATGAAGATGGTGGCCAAGGGCGGTGATCTGTCAAAGCTTGCTGCCAGGAGGCAGTGAGAGGCCAGCCGGCAGCCCTAAGTCAGCAGCCATTTAAGGCAACAGGCAGTAGTGAGGCTTTGGCCATCAAGTATTGCAGGCTATTAATATAAATCATTATGTATCAGATTATTGACGGAAAACAAACAGCAGCGGAGATAAGGGCAGAGATAGCCGCCGCAGTAAGCCAGATGAAAGCACACGGTGAACGCGTACCGCACCTTGCAGCAATATTGGTCGGTCATGACGGAGGCAGTGAAACCTACGTGTCACACAAGGTCAAAGACTGCGAGGAGGTCGGCTTCAGGTCAACCCTTATCAGGATGGAAGACACAGTTACCGAAAATGAACTGCTGGCAAAAGTGAAGGAGCTCAATGAAGACCCTTCTCTTGACGGTCTTATTGTGCAGCTGCCTCTTCCTGATCATATATCTGAAGACAAGGTGATTGAGAACATATCCCCGCTCAGGGACGTGGACGGGTTCCACCCGGTGAATATTGGCAGGATGGCAGCAGGACTGCCCTCATTTGTGTCTGCAACACCGGCGGGCATAATGGAACTTCTGAAGAGATATCATATTTCCCTAAAGGGAGCCGATTGCGTGGTCGTGGGAAGAAGCAACATCGTAGGCAGACCTGTGAGTATCCTTCTGTCACAGAAAGGGATCGATGCCACCGTCACCCTGGTCCACAGCCGCACACGAGACATTGCTGAAACCATCCGGCGGGCTGACATAATCATAGCTGCCATCGGACGGCCGGGATTTGTCACAGCTGACATGGTTAAGGAGGGAGCCGTGGTCATTGACGTTGGCACAACACGCGTATCGGCACCGGAGACAAAGGCAGGATGGAGGTTGAAAGGCGATGTCGACTTTGACAATGTGGCGCCTAAATGCTCATATATAACTCCCGTGCCGGGAGGTGTCGGACCCATGACCAGGGTTTCACTGCTCCTAAATACCCTGAAAGCATGTAAAAGTCGGGCAAAGCCGGATACCTTACTTTGAGGGAAGACTCACCCCGGTGAGATAAAGGTCGTAACCTCCCTGCCCCCCTGATCGGTCGGAGGAAAAAATTAGGAACCTGTTCTCAAATTTGAGATCAATGCCGAGCACCGGACGGTATTCGTTCGCCGGACTGTTTATTTCCGGCCCCAGGTTGACCGGTGAACTCCATTTGCCATTGCGGAAGACTGAGTAATAGAGATCAAATCCGCCCAGTCCTCCCGGCATCTCCGAGGCAAAAACCATATACTTCCCCCTGATAAACGGACATTTGTCGTCGTAGGCACTGTTGATGCTGTCAACTGCCATCAGCGGTGCGGCAGGGGAGTTAAACCAGTCGTCTGTTCCAGTTGCTGCCGGCCTGGCCATCATGTAAATCTCAAAGTTTCCGGAACGGTCAGAACAGAAATATGCAGTATCAAGCGTGGTGCTGAGACAGAGATAGGCATCATCGGAGGGGGAGTTGAAGACAGTCACCGGGACAGGATCCGGTATTGACGGCGGGGGTGTGAAGACAGGTATATACCTGGTGTATGCTATATCAAGTCCGTTACCTGCTGTCTGCGTTGCTGCCGACATGTACTCCAGACCATTGTAGCCGTTGAAAAACCTGAAAGGTCCAAACTCGTCGCCGCCACTGTTGAATACTGAGATCAGCCTGCCGATAAATTCATCGCCGGTTGTCTCACCGCCCATCTCAAACGATCCCGTGGTCTGTCCAAAGACATACCAGATCAGTCCCTGTGTAAGGTCGAACTCTCCTCCCGCACTCTGACGGTTTGAAGAGAAAACAACCGGAAGTGACGAATTGAGCCTCGAAGCCTCAATGTCCATGTTGTAATCGTCAAACTGGGTGTTGAGACCTCCCAGTGCCATAACGGAATCCGGGAAGATGCCCAGCTCAAAATTGATCTTCAGAGGGTCATCCTTGCAGCCCGTGAGAAGCGCTGCAACAAGCACCGCCATACCAAAACAGTTCAGCCTTCTGATGGCCATAACAGTCGTTTATCTAATAACGTGTCCGGAAGATGTTTAATATGAGACTCCAAAAAAAAACCGGGCCAGGGGCCCGGTTTCAGAAGGTAGAATTCAGGTTAATTCTAGGGTAATATTTGGTTTGAGGGTAATCTTCTGATTTCAATTATAAGATGGAAACCGGCACCGATAGGTTGCGTTGGCCTGAAAAATATTTCCAATGTGCTGTTTATCATGTTTATAAAAATGACCTCCTGTTGATAATTGATTCCTGTTTAAGGTACATGGTCCGGATTATGTGTTACATTTGCAAAATATTTTCGGGGCGAATGGAAGAAGAGAAATACGGTTTTGTGCATGAC
>JBAQCQ010000013.1:0-72331 GCA_049294275.1 Bacteroidales bacterium | reverse complement strand
GCTCCAGCGGTCTCTGCCGCCGCCGTACCGCTGCCCGCATAGCCGACCCTGCCCCCCGCACGACTGACAGCATGCAGCAGGAACATGTCATCACCCGATGGCAGCTCATCACGCAGCTCATTCATATGCCTGAGATATATTTCCCTCCTGAACGACATGTTCGCACCGTTGCACATGACAGGGTGCCCCGCCCTCACCGCCGCCTCCGTAACAGCCTGGAGCGCAGAGAACTCGAATATGCCAAAGAGGACGACAAAGCCTTTCGCCGGCCGCTGGTAAACCTCCCCCACGATCATGTCAGCGCTCCCCGGTGCTCCGGAAGCCGCGTGAGCGCTGACCCACCCCGGCCCTACAATACAGTCGGCGTCAGTAGTCAGTATAAGCTCACCCGTCGCCTTCTCAATGCCATACCGTATGGCCCTCTTCTTTCCCATGAAGGGATTATAGATCAGCCGCATCCTTATCGCAGACTGCTGCCTGTGCATTTCAATGAACCCGCTAACCGCGATCGGCGTACGGTCGGTAGAGTTGTCATTGACTATGATGATATCGAAAAGCTCAGGTGGATAATCCTGACGTGAAAGACTCTCAAGCAGTTGCAGGATAACCTTCTCTTCGTTCCTCGCCGCAACTACAACCGTTACCTTCGGCAGGGCCCCGGCAGCAGAGGGTTGGTCATCACGCTTTCCCCTCAGGATCAGCCAGAATGCGAGCATTACAACAGAATATAATGCAACCGGAACCAGTAACCAGATCATTTTTATGGTCAGCTCGTGAATAGTACTATATCCTTTCCGAGAAATAAATATAGGATATAACCAACTGTTCTACAATACTCTATACACTACGTGCAATTTTCCACTACTGCCTATTGCCTATTCCCTACTGCCTGATCTGCCATCCACTCAAACGTCCTGTAGTGTGCTCCGTTCATGCCCATTGCCTCGTAGGTCTTCTGGGCACGGGTATTCCCGGCATCAACGTATAAACGCAGTCCTGCAATACCCCGCTCAATGCCTTCCTTCTTCACGTGATCGTACATCATCCTGAAGACACCCAGCCTGCGGTATGAAGGTATCACGTAAACCGACTGAAACCACCATACACTGGCATTGCGCCAGTCGCTCCACTCATAGGTGATCATCAGCGAGGCCACGACGGCTCCGTTCTCCTCAGCCACATAGTATTCACCTTTGTTCCCGTCGCTGAAGACAGCCATTACGCCATTGGCCACCACCTCCCCCTTCAGCTCCACGCCTTCGGTCTCCATGGCCATCGCCTGCTGGAATGCGATGATATCTGTTGCATCGTCGGGGGAGGCTTTTTTTATTGTTATCATCTGTATTAAACTTTTTAATAATTCCGCAATGTCTTTTACCTGCAATACCTGATCCTCTGCGAGGAATAAAACAGGAATATAACCTACTTATATACAATATATTATGCGCTATTCACAATTTCCCGCTACTGTCTCACCTGCAGTCTGGCTGCATCGCTAAAATGGTCCGCCAGCTGGCGGATCATTTCTTAACGCCTGCCCCTCTATTGTCTACTGTCTGATGCCTGCTGCCTATTGCCTACTGCCTGCTCAATACTCATCCCACGCCTTGATCTCCATCTCGCTCTCCGCCACGGTACAGAAGGCATTGATGAATGCCGCTGCCAGCCGCGCATTGGTTATCAGCGGGATGTTATAGTCCACCGCACTGCGCCTGATCTGGTAGTCGTTGTTCAGCTCCGTGGCCGACAGGTCCTTGGGGATGTTTATCACAAGGTCAACCACCCTCTGCCTGATCAGGTCAACGGTGTTGGGCGACTCCTTTTCGTCGGGCCAGTAAGCCACCTCCGCCTCAACCCCTGCATTGGCCAGGAACTGCTGCGTGCCACGGGTGGCATAAAGCTTGTATCCGCGCTGCTGCAGCATTCGTGTCGCCTCCAGGAGGTCGGCCTTGGCCTTCGCCGGACCGGAAGAGAGGAGCACTGCCTTCTCCGGCATGCGGTAACCCACAGAATACATTGCTTTCAGCAAAGCCTCGGGAAAACTGTCGCCTATGCACCCGACCTCTCCGGTGGAGGCCATATCCACACCCAGGACGGGATCCGCCTTCGCAAGACGCGAGAAGCTGAACTGCGAAGCCTTCACCCCCACATAATCGAGATCAAAAACAGACTTGTGCGGCTTTTCCCAGTGCACACCCAGCATCACCTTCGTGGCAAGCTCTATCAGGTTGGTCTTGAGCACCTTTGAGACAAACGGCATGCTGCGGCTCGCCCTCAGGTTGCACTCGATGACCTTGATGTCGTTCTCACGTGCCAGGAACTGTATGTTAAACGGCCCTGAGATATTAAGTTCGAGGGCTATCTCACGCGAGATACGCTTGATACGCCGTACCGTCTCAAAGTAGATCTTCTGCGGGGGAAAGACTATTGTGGCATCACCGGAGTGAACCCCGGCGTACTCGACATGCTCGCTGATGGCATATGCCACAATCTCCCCTGAGGAAGCCACGGCGTCGATCTCTATCTCCTTGGCATACTCAATGAACTCCGACACAACCACAGGGTGCTCCTTTGACACCCTTGAAGCCAGCTCCAGGAAATGGACCAGCTCGGTGCGGTTGGATACCACGTTCATGGCTGCTCCCGACAATACATATGAAGGACGTATCAGCACCGGGAACCCGGTGTCCTCAATGAACCTGTCTATCTCCTCAAAACTGCGCAGCTCGTTCCACCGCGGCTGGTCAACACCGAGCATGTCGCACATCGATGAGAATTTATGCCTGTCCTCGGCCCTGTCAATTGACTCCGGTGATGTTCCCATGATGGGCACTCCCTGTCCGTGCAGCCTCATTGCCAGGTTGTTGGGTATCTGGCCGCCCATGGATAGTATGACCCCGCGTGGCACCTCGAGATCAATGATATCCATCACACGCTCAAACGACAGCTCGTCGAAATAGAGCCTGTCGCACATGTCATAATCAGTGCTGACGGTCTCGGGATTATAGTTTATCATTACGCCGCGAAGCCCCTCGCGCCTGATGGTGTTGATGGCGTTGACTGAGCACCAGTCAAACTCCACGCTCGATCCTATGCGGTAAGCTCCTGAGCCCAGCACTATCACCGACCGCTTGTCGTTCTCGTACCAGATGTCGTGCTCCATCCCGCTGTATGTCAGGTAGAGGTAGTTAGTCACTGCAGGGTACTCTGCCGCCAGGGTGTCGATCTGCTTGACATACGGCACTATACCCCTGCTCTTACGGTGACGGCGCACATTCAGCATCGCGTCATTGATCGAGCGGTTGTCGGGCTTGGTGATATGCCTTGCTAGCTGGAAATCACTGAACCCGTTGATCTTGGCATGGAGCAGCTCCCGGTCGGGGATGCTCTCCAGGGTCTCATATGTCTCAAGATGCTTGCGTATGTTATCGATATTCTGAAGTTTGAAGAGGAACCACCGGTCTATTTTCGTCAGTTCATAGATACGGTCAACGCTGAGTCCCTTATCAAGAGCCTCTGCTATGGAGAATATACGCATGTCAGTGGGATCTGCCAGCTCCTTCTCGATGTCGCTGAAACTGAGGTTGCGGTTGCTGACGAAACCGTGCATACCCAGTCCTGTCATGCGCAGTCCCTTCTGTATCGCCTCCTCGAAAGTGCGGCCTATGGCCATTATCTCGCCAACGCTCTTCATGCTGCTGCCTATCTCGTGCGCCACCCCCTGGAACTTGTTCAGATCCCAGCGGGGAATCTTACAGACTATGTAGTCAAGGGCAGGCTCAAAACAGGCAGTGGTTGTCTTTGTGACGGAGTTCTTAAGCTGGTGGAGTCCGTAGCCCAGTGCCAGCTTGGCTGCCACGAACGCAAGCGGGTAGCCTGTCGCCTTTGAAGCCAGCGCGCTGGAACGGGAGAGACGGGCGTTGACCTCAATGACCCTGTAGTCCTCGGAGCCGGGGTCAAGAGCGTACTGAACGTTGCATTCCCCGATTATTCCTATATGGCGGATGATCTTTATCGAGAGCTCCCTGAGCTTGTGATACTCGCTGTTGGTCAGGGTCTGCGATGGGGCAACCACGATGCTCTCGCCGGTGTGTATGCCCAGCGGATCGAAATTCTCCATGTTGCAGACCGTGATGCAGTTGTCAAAACGGTCGCGCACCACCTCATACTCGACCTCCTTCCAGCCCTTGAGCGACTCCTCCACAAGTATCTGGCCGGAGTAGGAGAATGCACGGGCAGCAAGTGCCCTGAGCTCCGTAATGTCTGAACAGAAACCGCTGCCCTGACCTCCAAGGGTGTAGGCTGCGCGTATGATTATCGGAAATCCCAGCTTAGCGGCAGCATCAAGGGCATCATCAACCGTGGTGACAGCAATGCTGCGGGGTGTCCTGACACTTATCTCATCAAGCTTATGAACGAAAAGCTCCCGGTCTTCTGTGTTTATGATCGCCTCCACGGGAGTGCCAAGAACCTTCACCCCGTACTTTTCAAAGACACCGCTGCGGAAGAGAGCCGTGCCGCAGTTCAACGCCGTCTGCCCGCCGAATGAGAGCAGAACACCGTCAGGCTTCTCACGCTCAATGACACGCTCAACAAACTTCGGGGTGACGGGAAGGAAATAGATCTTGTCGGCAATCTTTTCCGATGTCTGTACTGTCGCAATATTAGGATTAATGAGTACCGTGAATATCCCCTCCTCACGAAGAGCCTTCAGGGCCTGTGACCCTGAGTAGTCGAATTCACCGGCCTCCCCGATCTTCAGTGCGCCGGAGCCCAGCAGCAATACCTTTTTTATATCATCCTTCATCGTTCCCGTTTGGGCTGTAAAAATACAAAATTAGGAAGCCGGTACTTGCATTTCAAATAAAATGTATAAATTTGCATGATAGATGAATAAATATACGTTATGAAAAGAGCATCACGATTGATCATGATTGAAAAGCTGGTGAGGGAGAATGCTGTCACCTCGCAGGAGGATCTGCTTATGCTCATGGAGGGCGCAGGGATGAAGTGCACGCAGGCGACACTCTCCCGCGATTTAAGGCAGGTGGGGATAAGCAGGGGCTTCGATGGCAGGGGCGGTTACCGTTACCTGTTGCCGGGCAGCAGGGGTGAGGCAGCCGGACTGCCACCCGGCCGGGAGACGGAGGCCATTGCCGGAATGACATGGGCCAGGGGGATGCTGCTCATAAAAACCCCACCGGGATTCGCATCGGCAGTGGCAATAAAGATCGACAACGCAGGCCGCTACGAGATTGCCGGAACAGTCGCCGGTGATGACACAATCCTGCTCATCCCACGTGACAACATCAGCAATGAGGCGGTTGAAGAGTGCCTCAGCACGATATTCGAATCAAAAACATTAACAAAAATTTGAAATGAAGAAAGTAATGCTTGCATACTCCGGAGGACTAGACACCTCCGTGATACTTAAATGGCTTATCAACAAAGGATACGATGTCATAGCCTTTGTTGCCGATGTAGGCCAGAATGACGATTTTGAAGCTGTCCGTGAGAAGGCTCTTGCCATTGGCGCATCATCGGTAATTATCGAGGATCTGAAGAGGGAGTTCGTCACCGATTACATCTTCCAGGCAGTGAAGGCCAACGCAGTTTATGAAGACCGCTATCTTCTGGGCACTGCACTTGCGCGTCCGCTCATTGCCAAAAAGCAGATAGAAGCCGCCATTGAATATGGTGCCGATTATGTGTCGCACGGCGCAACCGGCAAGGGGAACGACCAGGTCAGGTTCGAACTTGCCTATTACGCCCTCAAACCTGACATAAAAGTCATCTCCCCCTGGAAGGATCCGGAGTTCCTGTCACAGTTCCAGGGCAGGTCTGATATGATCAGGTACGCTGCCGGGCACCGCATTCCTGTAAAAGCATCAATCTCCAAACCATACAGCGAGGATGACAACCTGATGCATATCAGCCATGAGGCCGGTATTCTCGAGGATCCGCTCTACTTTGCCGGCAAGGAGATCCTCCAGAAGATGACGATGCCAATGGATGCGCCTGATAAAGAGACACATATATCAATTACTTTCAAGGATGGCATCCCGGTCAACGTAACCAACAAGGATGACGGTACAAGTATCAGTGACCCCCTTGAGTTCTTCGCTTACCTGAACAAACTCGGTGGTACAAACGGCATCGGCCTGCTTGACATGGTTGAAAACAGATTTGTGGGTATCAAGTCGAGGGGCATATATGAAACCCCCGGTGCAACTATTCTGTATGCTGCCCACAAGGATATTGAGGGGATTGCCATGGACCGTGAGGTGATGCGCCTTCGCAACATGCTGGCCCCCGTCTTTGCCGAGCTGGTCTACAACGGATTCTGGTTCTCACCCGAGATGGAGTTCCTCAGGGCTTCGATGGACAAGAGCCAGGAGGTTATTGACGGCGTGGTGCACGTGATCCTTTACAAGGGGAACATTATCATCGAGGGACGGGAGTCTCCGTCATCACTATATAATAAGGAGTTGTCGAGCATGGACATCGAGGGAGGGTTCAACCAGACTGACAGCCTCGGATTCATACGGATCAACGCCATCCGTCTCATGGCGCATCATGCCATCATGGAAGCCACCAGGAAAAAAGTTGCCGAAGATGCACCTGTGGGATAAAGGTGGAACGACGCGGGAGTCGCTCATCAGCTTCACCTGCGGCCGCGACAGGGTTTATGACGCGAGGCTGGCCCCGTATGACATAGTCGGGTCAATGGCTCATGCAGTCATGCTGGAGCACTGCAGACTGATCACCGCCGGCGAGAAGGAGAGTCTTCTTGCCGGCCTGGCGCGGCTATTTGAGGAGACGGTGCAAAGCGACTTCTCCATCGGGAAGGAGTTCGAGGATATACACTCCTGGGTTGAAGTCCGCCTTCTTGATCTGGCAGGCGCGGCGGCGGGGAAACTGCATACAGGCCGCTCGCGTAATGACCAGGTGCTGACGGATCTCCACCTGTTCATGCGGCACCAGGCGTACCTGCTGGCCAGGGAGCTGGAGACCCTGGCAGACTCCTTCCTGGTTCTGAGTGAGAAGCATAATGAGGTTCTCATGCCTGGATTCACGCACATGCAGGCCGCAATGGTTACCTCTTTCGGGCTATGGTTCGCCTCCTATGCCGAGAGCCTCTGTGATGACCTTCATGTTCTTTCAGGTGCGGCAGCTCTTACAGATGCGTCACCGCTGGGAACGGCAGCCGGGTATGGCACTTCTCTGCCCATTGACCGTGAACTGACTGCCTCACTGCTTGGTTTTCAGAGGCTGATAGTCACATCACCCTATGCGCAGATGAGCCGCGGCCGCACCGAACGGCAGGTGACGGGCGCCATAACCTCCGTCGCAAATACACTGGGGAGATTCTCATCTGATGTGATCCTGTTTATGTCACCGGGTTATGGGTTTGTTTCACTCCCGGACGACCTCACAACCGGTTCATCCATTATGCCGCAAAAAAAGAATCCTGACCTGTTTGAGCTGGTCAGGGCACGGTGCAGCAGGCTGCAGGCTGTCACCGGGGAGGTGGCCCTCATCACCACCGGGCTCCCCCCGGGATACAACCGCGACTACCAGGAGCTGAAGGCAATACTTATTAGTGCCTTTGACGCCATCATTGAAATTTTACCGGTGATAAGGATGGCCCTCGACGGACTGGTGATAAGGGAGGATATCATGAGTGATGGCCGGTATAATGACATCTTTTCCGTCGAGGAGGCTAATGATATGGTCCGTGCCGGTATTCCTTTCAGGGAGGCCTACCGGACCGTTGCAGGAAAGGCAGGGTCGGGTTTATTCAGGTTTCCCGATCCTGCTGATTACTCGCATACCGGCAGCATAGGCAATACCGGACGGGAGATTATACAAAAGAGGATTGAGGAGGTGATGAAGGGTTTCGCAAAGGGATATTCACCCCAGGAGTTGGCCGGCAGAATCAGGGGTTAGGATCCGTCACAGTCTTCAGTCTTCAGTCTTCAGTCCTGACTGCTGACTTCCGATTGCCGACTGCTGACTGCTGACTGCCGATTGCTGACTGCCGGCTGCACAATGGACCACTGCCTATTGCCTAACCCCTGTTGCCTTTTCTATATTGTCAATAAAGTGATCAAACAGAAAATCAGTATCCGTCGGTCCCCCGGAGGCCTCAGGGTGGAACTGGGTGGAGAAAAAGGGTTTCGAAACATGCTTCATCCCCTCGTTGGTGTTGTCATTGACATTTACAAATAACGGAACCCAGCCTGCAGGCAGGGTGTTGTTGTTCACTGCAAAACCATGGTTCTGCGAGGTGATGTATGCCCTGTCGGTTCCCACCATCTGTACCGGCTGGTTATGGCTTCGGTGGCCGTACCTTAATTTATAAGTGTCAGCTCCGGCCGCCAGCGCCATGAGCTGATTACCCAGGCATATTCCGAAGATAGGCCTGTCATCATCAAGCGACTTCCTGATGTTATCAATTGCCACACGGCACATTTTGGGGTCGCCCGGACCGTTGGTAAGGAACAGCCCGTCATATTCCTCAACGGAATAATCATAGTCCCACGGTACCCTGATTATGGTGGTGTCGCGTTTCAGCAGATTTCTGATAATATTGTACTTCACCCCGCAGTCGACCAGCATAATCCGATATCGTCCGCTGCCGTAAACCTGTCGTGAAGCTGTGCTCACCTCTGCCACCAGGTTGACCTTGTTCGGGTCATAAAACTCCGTGGTCATCCCCTCGGGCTCCACCTTCCCGAGCATGGCTCCCTTCTCACGGATCCGCTTGGTCAGTGCACGGGTGTCGATTCCGTATATGCCAGGCACATTGCTTCTCCGCAACCATTCGCCGAGGCTCTCGATGGCGTTCCAGTGGCTGTATTCAAATGAGTAGTCTGATACAATCAGGGCAGAAATATGCACTCCTGATGATTCATAGAAAAGGAATAGGTCATCCTGTTCGCTCTTTCCCGGTGCACCGTAGTTGCCTACCAGCGGGTAGGTCAGACAAAGAATCTGACCGCGATAGGATGGGTCCGTCAGGCTCTCGGGATAACCGGTCATGGCAGTGTTGAAAACCACCTCCCCGGCGGCGGCGACTGGTGCACCGAAAGACCACCCGCGATAAACACTGCCGTCCTCCAGCGTCAGCCTGACACTCAGTCTGTCGTCGTTTCTCATCCTATCCATTTATTGCACTATCAATCTGTCCCAATGCCTTTTCCACAATCGACCTCGGGCATGCCAGGTTCATCCTCATGAACCCTTCCCCTCCCGGTCCGAATTGTGCTCCTTCATTCAATCCCACCCCGGCCTTTTCAACAAAAAACCTGTGAAGTCCGGCACCGTCAAGTCCCATGGCCCGGCAATCGAGCCATATCATATAGGTTGCCTCCGGCCGTTCCGGTTTTATCTGCGGCAGATGCTCACGGCAGAAATCCATTACCAGGTCAACATTGCCCTGCACATACCTGATCATCTCCTCAAGCCAGTTGTGGCCATGGGTATAGCCTGCCTCCGAGGCAACATTCCCGAAGATATTTCCTAGGTGCAGGTGGAGCCCCACGAGTGTCCTGCGGTATTTATCCATCAGGACCGGGTCAGGTATTATCATTGACGAGGTAGATAGTCCCGCCAGGTTAAAGGTCTTGCTCGGAGCCATGCAGGTGACGGTGACCGAGGCGGCTTTTTCGGATACCGAGGCCAGTGGAATGTGCCGGAAGCCCGGAAGCACCAGGTCGGAGTGTATCTCGTCTGAAAGAATGACTACTCCCTTTTCATGGCAGATCTCAACTAACTCTTCCAGCTCATCTCTTCTCCATGCCCTTCCCACAGGGTTATGAGGATTGGAGAGGATGAGCATTCTGGTTGCCGGGGTGATGACCCTGCGCAATCCCTCGTAATCCATCGTCCATCCCTTTTCAGTCTCGAGAAGGTTATTGAATACCAGTTTGCGTCCGTGATCAGTCACCGCACCGTGGAATGGGGTATAGACCGGAGGCTGTATGACGATCTCATCACCTGGGGCAGTATAGGCCAGGGTGCACATGTTCAGCGCCGGCACAACTCCCGGGCTGAACTCTATCCATTCGCGCCGCACGTCCCATCCGTGACGGTCTGACAGCCATGCGATGAATGAAATGAAATATGAATCAGGCCGGTATGAGTATCCTAAGATTTCATGCTGTAGCCTCCGGGCAAGGGCTTCCGTAATGAAAGACGGTGTCCTGAAGTCCATATCAGCAATCCACATGGGTATGACGTCGGCCCGGCCGAATACCTCTTTTCTGAAATCGTACTTGATACAACTGGAATTTTCCCGGTTGATCACCTCGTCAAAGTTCCACATATGGGATTTGTTAGTGTTCCGGGGTGCAAAGATAGCAGAAAATGCCAATGAACAACCGGGGCAGTCCGGCAGTTTACTATGCTCAATGCGGTAATTCCGGCATGCTGTAAATTATTGTTGAAATATTATTCCTTCAGAATATTCAAAAGTCTTATTTTTACAAAGCCAAACAAGTACCAAATAAAAGCTCTATGAAAAAAAATTTCACAAAGATCCTGGTTGCTGTAATGGTAGTGACAGTTTCCGGTGCATACTCCTGCAAGAACAGGGGTGAGTCAAAAAAGATGAAAGAGATCAACAGGGTGGAGCTTGATGCCCTTGAACAGAAGATTGAAGAGAATGTTTATCCTCTCCCCACCTCTGCTGAAGTTATCAAGCAGCTTACGGACATGGATCTCGGTTACATACTTGGCGCAACCAACCCTCCGGGGAATGCACGGAACTATGTTGAGAGCTACAGCAGGTCGGTCAACATGGGGGTTTACGGCGCTGACCTCAGTTATTCCACTTTATACAACATGCAGCAGGATGTGATCGATTACATGGCCGCCATCCGCACCCTGGCACTTGAACAGAACCTGTCAAAGATATATGATGAAACACTGTATGACAGGATCAAAGCCAATTTTGACAACAGGGACACCCTTGTGAACATTCTCACCGTTGCCTTTGACCGCACATATGCCTACATGGTTGATGCCGGACAGGCGAACCTGGCGATGCTGATGGTCGGAGGAGCATGGGTTGAGGGTATGTACCTCACACTGGCCGTCTCCGAATCGGGAGCTCACATCTCAGGCTTTGAGTCTGTACTGCTTGAGCAGAAAAAATCGTTTGAGCTTTATGAGGAACTGGCAAAGCCACATGCTGAAGATCCCCTGGTCTCAAGAATGCTTGCGACGCTTCAACCTGTGCGTGAATTCTATGCAGGCGTGGGAACCAGCCTTACCCTTGAACAGATTGAGGCCATGAAGAAAGCCCTGAACTCAATAAGGGCTGAACTTATTAAGTAACTAATCTAAAACAGATTAAGACCGCAAAAAAAATTGCGGTCTTTTTTTAGGGTCATGAGGGAATCAGTATTACATGCACTGATACATATCTTTGCCATTATCTCTACCGTCAACCCTGCAGGGGTGACACCGAGAGGCAAAAAGATTCTTCGCGGTTACCTCAGGAGATACCTTAACCAGGAGCTTGAAGAGGAGTACTTCAAGCTCTATGAGAACAATCTTCATTTTTATGAGCGCGAGCTCCGGGCCGTAGAGGAGGGTGAACTCTCGGACGAAAACTCACTCATCACCTTTCAGATCACCAATATATGCAGACAGATCAAGAAAGGGCTCTTCATCGAGGAGAGAATGATCGTCTTTCTTCAGCTCCTGGAGTTTGTCTATGAAGATAATACAATCTCCGAGCAGGAGTCCTCGATCGTGGATATCGTATCACGCACCTTCAATATCTCAGCCCGGGAGAAGACCAACGCCTCGGCATTCATGCTGGGCATGCGGTTCGACAAAATCAGCCCCGACTGTTTCCTGGCCATTGAGGGGGAGGGAAACATAGGGGATGCCGCCTCGAGATATGCCAATTACCATGAGTGGCATCATATGGTGTCACGCGGATTGAAAGGGACTATCTATGTGCTTTATATTGCCAGCACCGGCCATATCCTCTTCATGTACGAGGGGAAATCGCCCCTGCATTTCAAGGGGCGGAACGTGGTGCCGCTACGCCCGTTCCTCCTCGATCCCGGCGTGAACATCAGGGGACAGGGGATGGCACCTCTATATTACACCGCCATCTTCAGAAAATTCATCCGGTCAAATTTTGTCGAAGACATTACATTCGAGGGACATAATATCGAATACCATTTCAAAGGCTCTGACAACGGAATTCAACCCATGAGCTTTGTAGTCAAGTCAGGTAACCTCGTTGGTGTAATGGGGGGTAGCGGTGTCGGCAAAAGCACCCTTCTGAACATCCTCAACGGCAAGCTCAGGCCGGAAGGCGGATCTGTGTTTATCAACGGTTATGACCTGCACAATGAGCCGGATGAACTGAACGGACTGATTGGATATGTTCCGCAGGATGACCTGCTCATTGAGGAACTGACCGTATACCAGAACCTTTATTACAACGCGCGCCTCACTTTCGGCGATTACGATGAGCAAAAACTCAATGATGTTGTTGTCTCAATGCTGAAGGAGCTTGACCTGTATGAGTACCGCGACATGCTCGTCGGCGATCCCCTGAACAAGAAGATAAGCGGCGGTCAGCGCAAGAGGCTGAATATCGGACTCGAACTGATGCGCGAGCCCGCCGTACTCTTTGCCGATGAACCCATATCAGGACTTGCATCGCATGACTCGGAGAATGTCATGGACCTCCTCAAGGATCAGGCAATCAACGGGAAGCTTGTTTTTGTGATCATTCACCAGCCCTCATCCGACATCCTTAAGATGTTTGACAGGATGTGGGTCCTGGACAGGGGCGGATACATGATCTATGACGGCGACCCCGTCGATGCAATCGTCTACTTCAAGACTGAAACCTCCCAGGCCAATGCCGCGGAGAGCGAATGCCCTACATGCGGCAACGTGGAGACAGATGAGATCCTCCAGATAGTGGAAGCCAAGGTGGTTGATCCCGACGGCAGGAAAGGACAGGAGAGGCAGGTCTCACCGGTGGAGTGGTATCACCGGTACCGGCAGAAAATGGACCCTGCCCTCAGCGGCAGACCGGAGATGAAACCCCTGCCTGCCAGCAACTTCAGGATTCCCAGGAGAAGGAAGCAGTTGAGGACATTTATTAAAAGGAACCTTGTCAGGAAGTATGCCGACAGACAATACATGGTCATAAACCTCCTCGAACCCCCCCTGCTGGCCTTTATTCTTGGCTTCGTGGCAAAGTATATGTCTGACGGAGTCTACCTCTTTTCTGACAATAAGAGCTATCCTGTTTTCCTGTTCATGAGCGTCGTTGTGGCCCTGTTCCTCGGTCTGACGGTCAGCGCAGAGGAGATATTCAAGGACAGAAGAATAATAGAAAGGGAAAAATACCTTAATATAAGCAGGTCAAGTTACCTGCTGTCGAAGATCACCTTCCTCTTCGGACTGTCAGCGGTTCAGACACTGATGTATGTAGTTGTCTCGCATTGGATTCTCGAGGTCGAGGGGATGATGTGGCGCCAGTGGCTGATTCTCTTCACTGCCTCATGCTTCGGCAATATGACGGGACTGAATATCTCCGCAGGTATGAAAACAGTGATCAGCATCTATATCCTGATCCCCCTTGTGCTTGTACCACAGCTTCTTCTGGGAGGAGCAATGATCAGGTTTGACGATCTCCACCACTCACTGACCAGGAAAGTATATGTTCCGGTCATCGGCGACATGATGACCTTGCGTTGGGCATATGAGGCGATGGCCGTTGAGCAGTTCCGGTCAAGCAGATACATGAAACCGTATTTTCCGACGGAAATGATGATCAGCCGGTACGACTGGCAATCCTCGTTCCTGATCCCTGAACTTAAGAAGAAAAGCAATGAGTGCGCATTTGCGGCCGGCAAGCCCGGGTACGAAGAGATCTACAGGGGCAATCTCGAAAAACTCTCATATCACATCGGTGAACTCAGCCGTGAAGCAGAACTGGACCCGTGGCCAGTATCAAGGGTTATTGCAAGGGAACCATTCAATACGGATGCCTCATATATTGTAAACGATTTTCTTGATTCACTTCAGAAGAGTATAAGAGCGAAGTTCCTCTCTTACACTGCGGTGAAGGATCAGATTACCGACAGCCTGGTACGATTGAAGGGGGAGGATGAACTGGTGCGTATCCGTACGGCAACCCACAACAATGAGCTTGCTGACCTGGTACTGAACCGCACAGTTCAAAAGAAGATTTACGTGACCGGTGACCGGCTGATACAGAAGTCGGACCCCGTGCTTATGATGCCTGGTTCCCGCACGGGGAGGGCACATTTTTACGCTCCGTTCAAGATGCTGGGTAACCTGAGGATCGGTACACTCTGGTTCAATATGATGATCATCTGGCTCATGAACATTCTCCTGTTCGTCACGCTTTACTACAATATCCTGAAGACGCTCCTCAACCTCCTGGAAAGGATAAACATTCCGGGATTCGGATCTGAAAGACTGGTGCCGCCATGGGAGCTTATCAAGTAAGACCAAAGAAACACCTGGGCCAGCATTTCCTTAAAGATAAGAGGATTGCCGCTGCTGTGGTGGAAGCCCTCAGGGCTGAAGGGTGCGAAACTGTTATTGAGGTGGGGCCGGGCATGGGAGTCCTGACGGAGTATCTTGCCCAAAGGAGGTTCCCCTGCCTTAAGGTGGTCGAGATAGATTCGGAATCGGTAGATTATCTTCGTAAGAACATCAGCGGCATCGATGAGTTAATCACTGGTGATTTCCTGGAACTGGACCTGGGGCCCATGGGTGAAAGGATAGCTGTTATCGGCAACTTTCCCTACAATATTTCAAGTCAGATCTTTTTCAGGGTGCTGGAGAACCGCGACAGGGTGGCGGAGGTGGTCTGCATGGTGCAGAAGGAGGTGGCTGAGCGGATATGCTCCGCTCCTGGCAGCCGTGTCTATGGCATTCTCAGCGTGCTGCTCAGGGCATGGTATGATATTGAGTACCTCTTCACGGTGAGTGAAAACGTATTCTCTCCGCCCCCGAAGGTCAGGTCAGCGGTTCTAAGACTTCAGCGAAATGAACGGAACAGGCTCGGATGCGATGAGGCGCTGTTTATTAGTGTAGTAAAACGGAGCTTCAACCAGCGGAGAAAAATGCTGCGCAATCCACTTAAGATGATGGTACGGGCTGATGCAGCTGAGATGCCTTATCTCGCGATGCGGGCTGAACAGCTCTCTGTGGAGCAGTTCGTGGAGCTGACCAACTGGGTTGCAGAAAACAGGTGACAGGCCGGAAGGGTTGCCTGAGCTGTCAGAAAGAATAGCCGATGGCTTCCACCGGATTCATCCTTGAAGCAGCCGAAGCAGGGGCAAAACCCGCAATAATGCCAATGGTGGCCGAGATGGCAATTGCAAGAATGATATTCCCGGCCGTCAGGAACATTCCAAGGGTGAAGAAATAGTTGACGAAGAGCGTTCCGATGAAAACCATCAGCAACCCGAGTATCCCGCCCGTAATGGAAAGCAGCACCGACTCGGTAAGGAACTGCTGAAGGATCCACCTTCGCTTGGCCCCCAACGCCATCTGTATGCCGATTATGCTTGTGCGCTCACGTACTGAGACGAACATTATGTTGGCGATCCCGAATCCTCCTACGAGTATTGAGAAGCCTCCGATTATCCATCCGGCGACGTTGATTCCCCTGAACACGGGCTCAAGCGTGCTTGTAATCTGGCTGGCCTGGTTAATTGAGAAGGTGTTCTCCTTCCCTGGCCCGATGCGTCTGACGGCCCTGAGTATCATTATAATCTCGTCAGAGAGTTCCTGCACTGAAACGCCCGCTTTTCCCCTGATCATGATGTCAGAGTTCAGGAACGGGTTCCGGAAGTTTATGAACTGCCGGCTGAAATTGATTGGAACGAGAAGGGTCTCATCCATCCCGCTGTCGCTCAGTCCTCCTTTCCCTTCCTTCTTGAATACACCTATGACCTGAGTCTTGTAACCTGCAACTGTAATTTCCTTGCCCATCGGATCTACGTCATCAAACAGCTTGTCAGCCAGTTCGGCGCCTATTATAGCCACGGGCTTGCCCGCTGCAGATTCCGACTGCGTGAAGTACCTGCCCTTTTCTATCTCCAGGGTCCTCACATTCTCAAAGTCATGGGTAGCAGCAGTCACATACGTGTCACTGACAGAGTTGCCCCGGTATTTGACAGTCTCACCTGAAAAAACTGTAAAACTGACCGCCCCGGCAGATTTTGATCTCCTGAGAACAGCCTCATAGTCTTCAGTTGAGAGGGGAGGCCATTTGATTATATCCCACCACTTTATGTTCGGGTCGGGGGTCCAGGGCCATTTTTCAACATAGATGGTATTGTCACCGAGGGATTCAATGTTCTTCCTGATTCCGTTCTCCATCCAGTCGAACACCGTGAACACGGAAATAATTGATACTATGCCGATTGTGATACCGAAAAGAGACAGAAAGGTACGGAGTTTGTTGCCTGCAACCGAGCTGAAGGCAAACAGAAAACTCTCCCTGAACATTTTTAACCACATAACCCCGTAATTGATTTCCGACCAAAGATAATCAAATAAAAAAACATCAATATATCCGCAATAAATCATCAATTCAATTATTCCGGCAAAGATTGCCAATCAAAAAAATTATCTATTTTTATCCGATCGCACCAGCCTTGAGGTTGTTAATCTAACTTGTTGATTATGAGTGATGTAAGAATAAAGGGCGCCTTTATTTCGGTTTATTATAAGGAGGGCCTTGAAGCTATAGTAAAAAAGCTTGACAGCCTTGGCGTCACCATCGTTTCAACTGGGGGCTCATATGACCACATTACTGGTTCAGGGGTCAGGGCCACGAAGGTGGAGGAACTGACAACCTATCCATCCATTCTCGGAGGCAGGGTCAAGACACTGCACCCGGGAGTTTTCGGAGGCATCCTTGCACGGAGGGGAAATGAGACTGACATGAAGCAGGTGGCAGAGTACAATATCAGACTGTTCGACCTTGTGATCGTGGATCTCTATCCTTTTGAGGAGACCGTCTCCTTGGGCGCAACGGACCAGGAGGTCATTGAAAAGATAGATATCGGGGGTATCTCGCTAATAAGGGCGGGTGCAAAAAACTGGGCTGATGTGCTCATAGTGTCATCAAGGACCCAGTATGAGTCTCTCATGCATATTCTCGATGCGGGATCCGGTGTTGTCACTTCAGAAGAAAGGTACCGGTTTGCACTTGAGGCCTTCAATATGACATCGCACTATGACACGGCTATCTTCAACTGGTTTAACCGGAAGGGGGATGTAGCCGCATTCAAGAAGAGCATTACGGAGTCACGCACCCTGAGATACGGTGAGAATCCTCATCAGAAAGGCCTCTTCTTCGGGAACAGTGATCTCGTCTTTGAGCAGTTGCACGGCAAGGAGATCTCATATAACAACCTTCTTGATATTGACTCGGCTATAAACCTGATCGATGAATTTGATGAGGTCACCTGTGCGATAATGAAGCATAACAATGCGTGCGGTGTTGCATCACGTTCCGACCTGAAGACTGCATGGGAGTACGCACTGGCATGTGACCCCGTATCCGCATACGGCGGGGTGGCAATCACCAACCGGGAGATTAACGAGGAGGTGGCTGCGGAGATGGACAAGATTTTCCTGGAGGTGGTGATGGCCCCGTCCTTCACCCCGGGGGCAGTTGAAATACTATTCTCGAAAAAGAACAGGATCATTCTGCGCCGGAAGGGAAGAGCCTCCGGAGAAGCTTCATTCAGGTCGATGCTGGGGGGTGTACTCTGGCAGGAGCGTGACACGGCCACCGAGACAGTCGCTGCCATGAAACCAGTAACCGAAAGAATTCCGTCAGACCCGGAATTTGCCGACATGGTCTTCGCCAACAAGATAGTAAAGCACAGCCGCTCCAATGCCATAGTCCTGGCCAGGAACAGCCAGATGTGCGCCAGCGGCATAGGCCAGACCTCGAGGATAGATGCGCTGAAGCAGGCTATAGACAAGGCCCGTGCCTTCGGCTTTCAGCTTGAGGGTGCGGTGATGGCATCCGACGCCTTTTTCCCGTTTTCCGATTCCGTTGCTACCGCCCGCGAGGCAGGCATAACGGCCGTTGTTCAGCCCGGAGGATCGGTCCGTGATCAGGAATCAATCGATTACTGCAATAAAAACGGTGTTGCAATGGTTTTTACAGGTATAAGACATTTTAAACACTAACATAATAACAAGAAATAGCATTAAGGACCTATGGGATTATTTTCATTTCTTTCACAGGAGGTTGCAATAGACCTTGGCACTGCCAACACCAATATCATTGCCAACGACAAACTGGTTGTCGATGAACCGTCAATAGTGGCGATTGACAGGAACACGGGCAAGCTCATAGCCATAGGTGAGAAGGCCCGCCAGATGCATGGCAGAACACATGAAAACATTCGTGTCATAAGGCCGCTGAGGGATGGCGTCATTGCCGACTTCAACGCTGCAGAACTGAT
The DNA here is from genome assembly GCA_049294275.1 of Bacteroidales bacterium. Classification (GTDB taxonomy): domain Bacteria; phylum Bacteroidota; class Bacteroidia; order Bacteroidales; family VadinHA17; genus SR-FBR-E99. The sequence goes on along the minus strand of JBAQCQ010000013.1, from coordinate 53,816 downwards.
GATCAGGGGCATGATTAAAATGATCAACACCGGTCCGAAGTTTTTTTCACCCTCCCTGAAAATGGTTGTTGGCATACCCTGTGGCAGCACAGAGGTCGAAATCAGGGCTGTGCGCGACTCGTCCGAGCATGCAGGAGGAAGGGATGTGTACCTGATCTATGAACCCATGGCCGCCGCAATTGGTATCGGGCTTGACGTTGAGGCACCCGAAGGATGCATGGTTGTGGATATAGGGGGAGGAACAACCGAGATAGCAGTCATAGCCCTCGGAGGGATCGTCTGCAACAGGTCGATACGTGTCGCAGGTGACGGCTTTACCTCCGACATACAGTCATACATGAGGCATCAGCACAACATTAAGATCGGCGAGAAGACGGCTGAAGATATCAAGATTGCTGTGGGAGCTGCCCTGCCTGACATCGAGAACCCTCCGGCTGATTTTGTTGTTCGCGGTCCAAATCTTATGACCTCACTGCCTATTGAGATTCCTGTCTCATACCAGGAGATAGCATACTGCCTCGACAAATCACTTACAAAAATAGAGGCTTCAATATTACAGGTTCTCGAACAGACCCCTCCCGAACTCTATGCTGACATCGTCAACAGGGGAGTCTTCCTGGCTGGCGGAGGAGCATTGCTGAGAGGACTCGACAAGCGTCTCACGGATAAAATCAACATCCCGTTCAGGGTATCGGAAGACCCGTTGCACGCTGTGGTAAGAGGCACAGGTGTGGCCCTGAAGAATGTTGATAAGTATCCGTTCCTGATGAGATAAACCGGAGGCATGCATGATAAGCCTGCTGAACTTCCTGCTCAGGTATAAAACCCTGATCTTGTTCCTGATACTGGAAGCAGTGGCTCTGGTCTTGATCTCCTCATCTCATAATTATCACCAGACAGTCTTCTACGGTGTAGCCCGGAATATATCCGGTTTCATCTCCGGTGGCATGGAGAAGGGAGCCTATTACTTCAGGCTCAGGCAGTTCAATGAAGAACTGGTTTCAGAAAATCTTATGCTCAGGCGACAGATGGAAAGCCTGACCTCGTCGCCGGCAGCCTCACTGGTTACGGTAGCTGATTCGGTCCATGAAATCAATTATACCTACCTGACTGCAAGGGTGATAAACAACTCGGTCAACAAACAGAAGAATTTTATCACACTCGACAAGGGTTCAAGGCACGGAGTTGCCAACGGAATGGGTGTGACATCAGCTGCCGGCGTGGTCGGCGTTGTGGTCGGTGTTTCACGCAACTACTCAGAGGTCATGTCGCTGCTTAATACGGAATTCAGACTTAGCGCCAGCATTGAACGAAACGACTATTTCGGATCGCTTGCATGGGACGGCACAAACTACCGGTATGCCACCCTTTCGGAGATCCCTCAGCATGTCAGTGTGATCGAAGGTGATACCATAGTCACCAGCGGTTATTCCGCAATATTCCCGGCAGGGCTGATGGTGGGTACTCTCACAGGCGACCAGAGGCGGGGAGGCGATTTTGTCTCTCTCAGGGTGCAGCTCTCGGCTGACTTTAAGAAGCTCACCAACGTTTACGTGATCGGTAACCTTTCAAAGGAAGAGAGAAACAAGCTTGAGGAGGAGGTTGTGAGATGACCGGTATTCTCAAATATTCAGGAACGTTCCTGATCCTCATGGTTCTTCAGCTGCTGATCTTCAATAATATTGAGTTCAGCGGTTATGTGAATCCCTATATCTATGTGATGTTCATCCTGGTCCTTCCGGTGGCCATCCCGTCATGGATACTCCTTATCCTGGCTTTTCTGACAGGATTCGTCATCGATCTCTTTTCAGGCACCATCGGGGTTCATGCCTTTGCAACTGTCATGGCCGGTTTCGTGCGCCCGTGGGTTCTCTCCTTCAATGTCACCGCAGAAGCCTCGGAACCTGATATGTCGCCCTCATCATACCGCAGCGGCTTCAGATGGTTCCTGATATATGTCGTGACAATTGTGCTGATACATCACCTGGCGCTCTTTTTTGTAGAGGTCTTCAGTTTCAGGAACTTTTTCCACATCCTGCTGAGAGTGTTGATCAGTACTGCAGTGACGACATTCTTTATTGTCCTTATCGACTTCATCAGGCCACACAGATGATGGAACAGTTATGAAGGACCGCTACGCAAGCAGGAAATACCTGGTAATGGCGCTGGTTCTGGCTGCCGCCCTTATCCTTATAGCCAGGCTTTTCTATATCCAGATAATTGACAAGACCTACCGTGTCTCGGCGGCCAATAATGCCCTCAGGCCTGTCACACAGTATCCGGCACGGGGACTGATCTATGACCGCAACGGGGAGCTGATCGTCTATAACCAGGCCGCGTATGACCTGCTGGTCATACCGGTGCAGACCAGGTCCTTTGACACTGTAAGGTTCAACGAGATTCTGGGCATAACGACGGATGATTTCAGGGCTCGCATGAAGGCAGCCGTATCCTATTCACGGCGCGCTCCGTCGGTCTTCATGAAAATGATCTCCTCGGAGACATATGCATTGCTACAGGAGGAACTCTACAGGTTTCCGGGATTCTATGTGCAGGCCAGGACCCTCAGAAAATACACCCGCCCGGTGGCATCCCACATGCTCGGGTATGTAGGAGAGGTGGACAACAAGCTGATTGCGCGCGACAGGTATTACAGGTCAGGGGATTATATAGGCACCAGCGGTATTGAAAAATCCTATGAGGAACATCTCAGGGGCAGAAAGGGTGTTACCATCTTCCTGGTTGATGTGCACAACAACATCAAAGGCTCATATGCCGACGGACGTTATGACACAGTGGCTGTACCGGGCACCAATCTCTGGTCGACAATTGACCTCAACCTGCAGGAGTACGGCGGGAGACTGATGCGCAACAAGACCGGATCCATCGTTGCAATCGAGCCTGCGACGGGCGAGATCCTGGCCCTGGTATCATCTCCCTCCTATGATCCCGGACTTCTTGTCGGACGAGTCCGGTCCGAAAACTTTTCGATGCTGCAGGCTGATACTGTCAAGCCTCTGTTCGACAGGGCCCTGATGGCCTCTTATCCTCCGGGTTCGACCTTCAAGATAATGAACGGTCTGATCGGGTTGCAGGAGAATGTGATCCACCCCGCATCGCTCTTCAGCTGCAGCATGGGTTATCATGCAGGCTCGCTGACAGTAGGGTGTCATTCACACAGCTCGCCCCTCAACCTGCCGCAGGCCGTGTCACAGTCATGCAACGCATGGTTTTGCAATGCCTTCCGGAATATTCTTGAAAACAAACAGTATCCGCTGATTGGCGAAGCATTTGATCGCTGGAGGCAATATCTCGTTGCCTTCGGCTTTGGCAACAAGCTGGGTATAGACCTTCCCAACGAGCTTTCAGGCAATATCCCGACCCGGTCTTACTACGACAGGTATTACGGTAAGGACCGGTGGAAGGCTCTGACGGTTATCTCACTGGCTATCGGACAGGGAGAGATAGGGGCCACACCGCTTCAGATGGCCAATATGGCAGCCGTCATTGCCAACAGGGGATCATTTTACATTCCTCACGTAGTTAAAAAGATAGGAGACAACGGCTCGCCGGCACCGCTCTATATGCAGAAGTACATCACAGGGATATCACCGGAGAACTTTGAACCGGTGATAGAAGGCATGGAGGGGGCTGTCAACGGCGGGCCGGGCTCAACGGCCCGCGGCGCCCGCCTTGACAGCATAATCATCTGCGGCAAGACCGGAACGGCACAGAACCCGCACGGGAAAGACCACTCCATTTTCGTTGCCTTCGCTCCGAAAGACAACCCGCAGATTGCCATCGCCGTTTATGTCGAGAACGCGGGATTCGGTTCCACGTTTGCCGCTCCAATCGCCAGCCTTCTGATAGAGGAATACCTGACAGGGGAAATAAAAAGGAAATATCTCGAGGACTATGTCCTTAACCTGGTAATCAAGCCTGATGCAAAAAAACAGTAACATACTGGGAAGACTCGACTGGGTCACCGTAATCCTCTGGATGGTGATGATGGTCATGGGATGGCTCAACATCTACGCTGCCGTCTACAATGAGCAGCATACCAGCATCTTTGACCTGTCACAGCGATATGGCAAGCAACTCCTGTGGATCATCGCGGCACTTGTGCTTGCCGTCTTTGTCCTGGTTACGGACAACAAGCTCTGGTTCTTTTTTGCATGGTTCATCTACGGTTTCTTTCTGCTGCTGCTGATCCTGGTTCTCCTAATCGGCAATGAGATAAACGGAGCGAGAGCATGGTTCAATATCGGGTCGTTCAGCCTCCAGCCCTCGGAGTTTGCAAAGTTCGCAACGGGCCTGGCCCTGGCCTCCTTTCTCAATACCCAGAGGCAGGCATCGGGTTTTCGGGTGATGTCAATGGCTACGGCAATCATCATGGCTCCTGTCCTGCTGATTGCCATGCAGCCTGATATGGGATCGGTGATAACTTATTTTGCCTTTTTCATCGTTCTCTTCCGCGAAGGTATGAGCGTATATGTCTTCATTTCAGCTTTTCTTGCAGTGGCCCTCTTCCTTCTTACCCTGATGCTGGGAACGGTGCCGGTGGCACTGGGACTGATCGTTGTGGCTGCCATAGCACTGGCTGTGACCTCCGGATCAGCCATGACACTGAAGGCATCTGCCATCATGGCTGTCACCGGTGGTCTGGCTTACCTTTCAGGGCATTATCTCCTGGGCTTTGGCAATGCCGGAATCATAGTGGTGGCAGTGGTGCTGGCAGGCTCCGCCTATTTATGGTTTATCTATAGGATGAAGTTAAGGATTCCCGCCGTGATCTATGCATTTCTCATTAGCGGGATTTTTTACCTTTTCACGGTCGACTATGCCTTTCACAATATACTGAAACCGCACCAGCAGACAAGGATCAACATAATGCTTGGCATGGAGGCTGATCCCTTCGGCGAGGGCTATAACCTCAACCAGTCTCTGATCTCAATAGGTTCAGGCGGGTTCATGGGAAAGGGTTACCTGAACGGTACACAGACCAAGTTCAAGTTTGTGCCTGAACAGAGCACTGACTTCATCTTCTGCACGGTGGGAGAAGAGTGGGGCTTCGTAGGATCTGTCGTTGTCATAGGCTTGTTTGTATGGCTGCTGCTGAGGCTCCTGATGCTGGCCGAACGACAGCGGACAACCTTCATAAGAGCATACGGGTATGGCGTCTTCGGCCTCTTTCTGGTACACTTTTTTGTAAATATCGGCATGACCATCGGCGTGATGCCTGTCATTGGCATTCCCCTTCCCTTCTTCAGCTACGGAGGAAGTTCGCTCTGGGGCTTTACCATACTGCTGTTTGTTTTCCTGAGACTCGATGCCGGCAGATCGGAGTACCTCGGATGATCAGAAAGGGATGCGGATACCCGGTGAAAGCACTATTCCGAACTCGGTTTCGACATAATTGATCAGCTGCGGAAAGAACTCCATGAAGTCCTCCTCGATTGGATAATACTGCTTCTTCCAGACCCTCATGGCCCACCGCGTCTCCTTTGGCAGCGAGGTCACTGAGCTCAGTGTCTTGAGTACCCTCCTGATGCCACTTCGGGTCTGATAAGTCTCCAGCCAGTTGTCAATTATGAAGAAAGGCATCTTTTCACGCACATTCTCAGGCAGTATCTCGAAGTTGTTGACCATGGCCCTGTAAAAGTTGTAGGTGACGCTTTCCAGGGGACGTCTCGAGAAGAGGTCCCACTCACGGGTCAGGTAGTGATCATAGAGGATGTCTGTAATGACCCCGGCATACTTGCGGTACCTGCCGGTAAAGTGAAGCTTGCTGCGATGCACCACAGGATGCCTGTCTGTGAACGCATCAATATGACGGTGGATGATGATTCCCTTGCGGATCCCCTCAGGATATTTAAGATAATCGCGCCCCTTTACATAATCGCCGATGTAGTTCCCAATAATGATATTATCAGAGTCGCCTGAGAGATATATATGTGCCAGGACATTCATCCGGTGAAAGTTAGTGCAAAGATTCTGCCAATAGGCGGTGGTTTAAAATATTAAATATGAAATTATTCAACAAATCCCTATGATTTATTAACTTGCATATTATCAAAATATTATGAGCTTTGCAAAGAATAACCTAAACTGACTTATATCACTTCCGGTTTCAGTTACAAATTATAAATTTGCGGATTACCTTTGGCATCAGGAACGGACATAATCAAAAAAATAACAAATATTTAACTAGGAGGTTTTATGTTAAAAAGGAATGTAATCATTATTGGAGCCGCTGGCAGGGATTTCCACAACTTCAATACCTATTTCCGCGACAACGAGCTGTATAATGTCGTGGCATTCACTGCAGCGCAGATTCCGGATATAGATGGCAGAAAATATCCGGCCGAACTGGCTGGTAAGCTCTATCCCGGCGGCATCCCGATCTATTCCGAGAATGAACTGCCCCGCCTGATACAGGAACTGAAGGTTGTTGACTGTGTCTTTGCGTATAGCGATGTGACTTATCAGAAGGTCATGTCAATGAGCGCCATCGTCAACGCCGCAGGCGCCAACTTCGTTCTGCTGGGATGGAAGGAGACAATGATAAAGAGCGTCAAGCCCGTCATCGCCGTTGGAGCCATCCGCACCGGCAGCGGGAAGAGCCAGACATCTCGCAGGGTCATAGAGCTGCTTATGAAGAAAGGGCTCAAGGTTGTGGCTGTGCGACACCCGATGCCCTACGGCAACCTCATTGAACAGAAGGTTCAGCGTTTTGCAGTGGTGGCAGACCTCGAAAAGCATAAGTGCACCGTTGAGGAGATGGAAGAGTACGAGCCCCATGTCGTGCGCGGAAACGTTATCTATGCCGGCGTTGATTACGAGGCGATTCTTCGTGCCGCCGAGAATGATCCCGATGGTTGCGACGTAGTGCTGTGGGACGGAGGCAATAACGACTTCCCCTTCTATAATCCTGACCTGATGATCACCGTCACCGACCCGCACCGTGCAGGACACGAGCTGAAATATTACCCTGGCGAGGTGACCCTGCGTATTGCAGACGTGGTGGTCATCAACAAGATGGACAGCGCTGCACCGGGCGACATACAGACGGTTCGCGAGAGCATTGAGAAGGTGGCACCGAAGGCAATAGTGATCGACGGAGCTTCACCGATCAGGGTTGATGATCCCTCAGTCATCAAGGGCAAACGCGTTCTCGTCGTTGAGGATGGTCCGACACTGACCCACGGTGAGATGAAGATCGGAGCAGGTGTGGTCGCCGCACGCAAGTTCGGGGCAGCCGAACTTGTTGACCCGCGGCCGTTCACCGTAGGCAAACTCACGGAGACCTTTGAGAAGTATCCGAATATAGGTACTCTTCTTCCCGCAATGGGTTACGGCAAGGAGCAGTTGAAGGACCTGGAGACGACGATCAACAACACCGACTGTGATTCTGTTGTCATCGGCACCCCCATCGACCTTAACCGCATCATCAACATCAAGCTGCCCTCAACAAGGGTTTGGTATGATCTCCAGGAGATCGGCAGCCCCAACCTGGAAGAGGTGATTGACGAATTCGTGAAAAAGCACAAACTTTTGTAAGTCTTCAGTCGCCAGTCTTCAGTCGCCAGTCTTCAATCGCCAGTCTTCAATTATTTACGACTGTGGACTGCCGACTGTGGACTGCCGAATGGAATTTGCTGCCCATTGCATATCTTTGATGCAAAAATCAGCCAATGCCGGAAAAAGGCCTTTCGGAACCGAAAAAGACCGAATTAGTCAGAACTGACGTCACAGTAGTGGGCTCTGGAAGTTGGGCGACTGCAATGACAATGGTGCTCACAACCAACGGTCGTCGCGTTACCTGGTACATAGACAGGCCGGAAATATACAGGCATATCAGACGTTACGGAAGGAATCCCTACTATCTTCCCGCAATTGAGTTTGATCTCACGTTGATCAGCCCCACGGACAATATCCATACAGCAGCCAAATCCTCAGACGTCATAATATTGGTTACTCCCGCCGCCTACCTGAAAGCCGCGCTGGAGGGGATGGCTGATGACGAACTGAGAGGAAAAACAGTCTGTTCGGGTATAAAGGGGATTATTCCTGGTGACAATTGTGTCACAGGCGAATATCTTATCAGAAGGTATCAGGTACCTGAAGAGAACATTGTCATTATTACAGGGCCAAGTCATGCCGAAGAGGTATCAACCGAGAAGCTGACCTATCTTACTTTTGCATCCTGCAACAGCGAAAGGGCAGCAGGGGTAGCATCTCTTTTCTCCAACAGGTGGATAAGAACTTTAATCTCAGAGGATTTTATTGGTACTGAATACGCGGCGGTCATGAAAAATATATATGCCATCGCTGCAGGCATTGCCAACGGCCTGGCCTACGGAGACAATTTTATCGCAGTGCTTCTGGCTAATGCTGCAGGCGAGATGAGCCGGTTTGTAAATGCGGTATCACCTTTGCAGCGTGAAATAACCGAATCACCCTACCTGGGGGACCTGCTCGTAACAGGATATTCCCAGTTCAGCCGGAACAGGAACCTGGGATTTATGATAGGCAAAGGTTATGCTGTAAGGAACGCCCTTTTAGAGATGAACCAGGTGGCTGAAGGGTACTTTGCATCGTCATGCATTCATGAGGTTAATGAAAAATTTAAAGCGGATATACCTATCGCAGAAACAGTGTACAGAATCCTGTACGCGGATGCGAATCCCGTCCATGAACTGAAAAGTCTGTCAAAAAAACTAAAATAAAAATGAAAAATAGCATCTCTTTCAGCATTAGAAGCATCGGTTCATTTGTCAATGCAGATGAAGTTACCACCTATATGGAAAGAGCAAAGACCAACCTCATAACCCTGAGGGACGGCAAAGGCCGTGGAAGTGAGTTCACAGGCTGGCTGCACCTGCCGGATAAAACGGTTTCGGCAACAGCGGGCATTAAATCCTGTGCCTCACGCCTGCGTTCACAGGCTCCCGTGACTGTTGTGGTCGGCATAGGCGGGTCATATCTTGGTGCAAAAGCGCTGACGGAAGCCCTGAGAGATCCATTCGGGATACAGGAGCATACACTTGTCTTTGCCGGACACACCCTGAGCGAGGATTACCATGCTGCTCTCCTCAGGTATCTTGACACTACGCTTTACAATATCGTTGTCATATCAAAAAGCGGCACCACAACCGAACCTGCCATAGCATTCCGCATTCTTCGCGATCACCTGAGGAATATGGTCGGCGAGAAAAGAATGAAAGCACACATCGTGGCCATCACCGATGCTCAGAGAGGTGCATTGCACAACCTGGCCGTCAGCGAAGGCTATGAGACATTTGTCATTCCTGATGACGTGGGAGGCCGTTATTCTGTCCTGACTCCAGTGGGACTGCTTCCGTTGGCACTGGCGGGTTTTGATATTGATGCATTCGCCTCCGGTATGAGAGACATGGCGCTCTCCATACGCGAGGGGAATGATACGGCTTCAAACATTGCCGTGGCTTATGCTGCCGCAAGGAACACTCTTTATCATAACGGATATACTACGGAGATACTGATCAGCTATGAGCCTTCGCTGGTTTACCTGGCGGAGTGGTGGAAACAACTTTATGGCGAGAGTGAGGGCAAGGAGAGCAAGGGGATATTTCCGTCATCAGTAACATTTACAACCGATCTGCACTCTATGGGTCAGTACATTCAGCAGGGTGAGCGCAAACTCTTCGAAACTGTCATCCACGTGGATGAACCACATCACAAACTTGTGGTACCAGATGCATCAGACGACTCTGACGGAATAGGATTTATCGCCGGCAAAAGCCTGACAGAAGTAAACCACAAGGCGGAGGCCGGGACGCGTTTAGCCCACCTTGAGGGCGGGGTACCTGTCCTGACAATCAGTATCCCACGGATTGATGAATATAATCTCGGGCAGCTGATGTATTTCTTTGAACTGGCATGTGCCATCAGCGGTTATGTCCTGGGAGTCAATCCATTTGACCAGCCGGGAGTGGAGTCATACAAGAAGAATATGTTCGCCCTGCTGGGGAAGAAGGGATACGAGGCTGAGCGGGAGAGGCTTGAAAGAGAACTGAAGGCCCAGGGATAGGCCAGTCTTCAGTCTTCAATCTCCAGTCAATCAGATTTTTAATGACTGCCGACTGACGGTTGCTATTCCCTACTGCCTACTGCCTGAAATGACTGTGGACTGCCGACTGTGGACTTATTCAGGCTTGTAGAGGCCGTCAATATCTGCACCGGTAAAACCGGCATCGTAAAGGTATTTCGGGACTTTGTTCAGGGAGATGATCTGCTTTTTTGTGAGCAGGGGATAGTGTCTTACGGTATAAGTGTAATCCCCTATGAATTCCAGGTCGTCTTCGGTTGTCTCCCAGTTCCGGTCATCAAATCGCGACAGGTCCATTGTGCGCGAATAGCTTCGGAGCGTTTTATGACCCTTGAGATTATAGTACATCTCGAAGTATGACATTGCCAGCTCACGCAGAGAGCGGTAAACCGGTTCACGGAACCGCAGGACAGTGGTGTTTGATTTGGCGATGGCACCCCAGCAGTTGCCTTCACGGAACACTGCTATTATGTGATCATCATCATTTTCAGCTGTAAGGTCGACAATCAGGGGAGGGTATCCCAACCGGCGCAGGGCTGATGCAGCGAGAAGCCCGCCGTCCATGCAGTGAGCCATCTTCTCCTTCAACACCAGCAAGGGTGAAAATGTCCGTTTGCTAGTGTTGTACGGAACAGAATCCAGGTACTCCTGGATTTTAATCGGAGATGCAAGAGGCTTCAATAACTGCCTCAGCTCCGTTATGCTACTCTTATCCATTCCGTTATTGCTTTTTGCCATCCCTGCAAACTGGCTGCTTCACTGAAATGACCCACCGGGTCATTTCTTAACGCTCGCCCCTCTGGTGCCTATTTACTATTGCCTAGACTTCAGGCTTCATCTGCGGAAAGAAGATCACATCCTGGATTGAGGGCTGGTTGGTCATGAACATGGCCAGCCTGTCGATTCCCATTCCCATCCCTGAGGTTGGAGGCATACCGTATTCCAGCGCCCTGACAAAATCCAAATCGATAAACATTGCCTCATCATCACCCTTCTCCGAGAGGCGGAGCTGCTCCTGGAACCTCTCGAGCTGGTCTATCGGGTCATTGAGCTCAGAATAGGCATTGGCCAACTCCTTACCGTTGACCATCAGCTCAAAACGCTCGGTGAGACCCTGTGTATTACGGTGTTTTTTGGTCAGCGGGGAGGTCTCCTGCGGGTAGTCGATTATGAAAGTAGGCTGGATGAAATGATGCTCGCACTTCTCTCCGAAGATCAGGTCTATAAGCTTCCCCTTTCCCATTGAGGGTGAATGCCCTATCCCGAGTCTGTCGCACTCCTTCCTGAGATCATTCTCACTCATTTCAGAAATATCGATGTCGGCATATTCCTTAATGGCATCGGTCATCGGGAGGCGGCGGTATGGGGCGGCATAATCAATAATATTATCTCCAAGCGGAACTTTGGTTGTTCCGTGGAGATCCATCGCCACCTTCTCCATGATTTTCTCTGTAAACTGCATCATCCAGTTGTAGTCCTTGTAGGCTACATAAATTTCCATCACTGTAAACTCAGGGTTATGAGTGCGGTCCATCCCCTCATTGCGGAAGTCCTTCGCAAACTCATACACGCCGTCATACCCGCCGACGATCAGCCTCTTCAGGTATAACTCATCCGCAATCCTGAGATACAGCGGAATATCAAGAGCGTTATGATGGGTTTTGAAAGGCCTGGCGGCGGCACCGCCGGGGATGGCCTGCAATACCGGTGTCTCCACCTCGAGATACCCGTATGAGTCGAAGAGCTCGCGCATTGACTTTATAATCTGTGTGCGCTTGCGGAAAACCTCCCTCACATCGGGATTGATGATGAGGTCGACATACCGCTGACGGTAACGCATCTCAGGATCAGTCACGGCATCATAGAGCACACCGTTCTTCTCCTTCACCACCGGCAGCGGACGCAATGATTTGCTCAGCAGTGTCAGCTCCTTCACATGGACGGTAATCTCGCCCATCTGGGTACGGAAGGCAAATCCCCTGACGCCTACTATATCGCCAATATCAAGCAGTTTTTTGAAGAGGGTATTATACAGGGTTTTATCTTCTCCGGGGCAGAGGTCGTCACGCCTAACGTAAATCTGTATGCGTCCCGACGAGTCCATCAGCTCTGCAAAAGAGGCGTTGCCCATGATCCGGCGGCTCATTATGCGTCCGGCAAGACATACCTCCGTGAATTTGTTTCCCTCGTCACTGAACCCTGCAAGTATCTCTGAGGCTGATACGTTAACCGGGTACATCGCAGCCGGATAAGGGTCGATGCCAAGCTTCCGGATCTCTTCAAGCGACTGTCTGCGAACCTGTTCCTGCTCGCTGTACTGGGATGTTGTCATCTGTTAAAATTTGTGCAAAGGTATTATTTAGGAGGCAATAGGCAATAGTCAAGAGGCAGTAGTCCTCAGTCTTCAGTCATCAGTCCTCAGTCTTCAACCAGCAGTCTTCAGTACATCAGTAAGTTACCGCCCGTAGACTGCCGATTGCTGACGGCCGGCTGACTTCACCTATCGCACCGGGTTTTCTGCCTGAACCTTATCCCTGAACAGCCCCAGCACTCTCCTGGTGACCGTTCCCGGACTGCCTTCCCCGATGACCTGGTCTGAAATCTTCAGCACCGGTACTACTTCACCTGTTGTGTTGCATATAAAGGCTTCATGCATGTACGGGATCATGTCAGAGGCAACCGCCTCCTCCACAACAGGAATTCCGTTCCCTGCGGCAAGCTCAATTATTATTTTCCTTGTGATCCCCGAAAGTATCTCATTTGACTCGGGATGAGTATAAAGCGCTCCGTCCCTTACGAAGAAAATATTCGAATGTGCTCCTTCGGTAACAAACCCGTTCCGGACAAAGCATACTTCGGCAAAGCCCCTGTCATGCGCTTCCTGGTATGGAAGTACATTGGCAAGCAGGGCTGTCGACTTGATGTCGCAACGGGCCCAGCGTGGGTCGGGGACAAGCCATATAGCCACACCGCGTTCGCATGCAAGCGTATCGATGCTCTGGCGGCGTGCAAAGCCATAAACCGTCGGTTTTACCGGCGGACTTGGGAAGGCGTGGCTTCGCGGGGCCGCTCCGCGGGTGACCTGGAAGTAAACTATTGCGCACTCACCGCCAAGGCCATTCCTGTGTATCAGCTCCGTGGACAGCTCCCCGAACAGGCCGTTCTCTTCCCATTCAATCCGGGTCTCTTTCAGGCTCCTGCGCAGCCGTGCCGCATGCCCTTCAAGGTCGAGGAAATATCCGCCGTACCACCTTACAACTTCGTAAATGCTGTCACCCAGGAGAAAACCTCTGTCGTCAGGGCTGATCATTGCCTGATCATGCTGAATGAACTGTCCGTTCAGATAAACCGTATCCATCTGTATCAGAATTTTATTTTAGCTAACTCCTCCAGCTGGCTCTCAGTGAGGCCCTCCGGGTCATACCCGGCAGACCGGCACAGAAACCAGATTGAGGCAGATTTGGCAAGAAGGTCAATAATGTCAAAAGCCTCCTGCGGAGTCCTGCCTGTTGCAAAAACTCCGTGCTTCTCCCACAGGGTCACCTCATGATCAGACAGCGCCTTCACTGTAAGTTCCCCTATTGTTGTTGTCCCGGGAAGCAAATACGGTACAAATCCCACACCTGCAGGCACGAAGACCCGTGCTTCGGGATGCATTCCGAGGAGTATCCTGTTCAATTTCACTGTGTCACACAGTCCCCTTATATGGGTGAGCGCAATCAGCTCCGTTACATGTGTATGCATCACCACCATGTGAGCCGGCCTTTTTTCTGCCAGCATGGCATGGATGCAAAGATGAGATGACAGTTCGCTGGTCGGGCGCAGCAGTGTATCGCCGGTGGGTGACATGATATGATATCCCGTTCCGTCGTCATTTAATCCTATGAGGAGTGTATTTTCCCGGGGTGATGCTGCCACGTCACGCATCCGGGTGTTGGTTCCGGTCACGAGGAAGAACTGACCGCGCAGCCGGGGGAAGGGTTTCTGAAGCAGGTAAGGCCGACCCTCACCCTGAAGCCCGGACTGGCTCAGTCTCTCATAATCGAGCCGCACCGTAATGTTTCCGCCGTTTTTTTCGGCCCATCCTTTCTGCCATAACCACCCGGCAACAGAGGCAATGTCGCCTGTGGCATCAGTAATTAATGATACATGATCATTCAGCATCGCAGTGCCTGCATAAGATATACCTCAAAGATACAATTTCATTGTTTCGCGAGCGTAAAATTCAACCCTGTGCAATAGCATTTATTTATACCTTTGCATATTAATTCACTTCAGGGAAATCAACCGGTATGTCAGGCATGAGGAGACTTCCATTATGGCTCAGGATGGAGAGGGCAAGCGGGGAGAACTACACCATGGTAAAGCGCCTTGTGGAGGAGAACCGGCTGCATACCATTTGTACCTCGGGAAACTGTCCCAACATAGGCGAGTGCTGGAATGCCGGGACCGCAACACTGATGATCCTCGGAGATATATGCACCCGTTCATGCAAGTTCTGCGGAACTGTCAGCGGCAGGCCTCTGCCCCCCGACTACGAAGAACCCGTCAGGGTTGCCCGTGCGGTTAACACCATGAAACTGAGGCACTGCGTCATCACCTCGGTCGACCGCGATGATCTGCCTGACGGCGGTGCAGCCCACTGGGCGGAGACAATAAAAAAGATCAGGGAGCTGAACCCGGGAGTGACAGTCGAGACACTGATACCTGATTTCAGAGGTAACAAATCTGATATTGACAGAGTTATTGATGCCGGTCCCGATGTCATCTCACACAACATTGAGACAGTCCGCCGGCTTACTCCGCAGATCAGATCAGTGGCGAAGTACGAGGTGAGCCTTGCGGTGCTGCGGCATCTGGCCTCGGGGGGATGCCGGGTCAAGTCAGGCCTGATGCTGGGCCTGGGGGAGACTGAAGATGAGGTTCTCGAAGCTCTGAATGATATTTATGCAACCGGTTGCAGAATCGTGACAATAGGACAGTACCTGGCTCCAAGCCTTGCGCATATTCCAGTCGTTGAGTATGTCACCCCTGAGAAATTCGAGGAGTACCGTCAGCGGGGACTGGAGATTGGATTTGAGTTTGTTGAGAGCTCTCCGCTTGTAAGGAGCTCGTTTCATGCGGAAAAGCATGCAGTACCGCGGAATGGAGACAGTATTACTGAACATGGCCCGGCTGTAGGCACATACAACCCTTCTGCCGCTACAGCAGTAGGCATCTGTTCCACCCCGCATACCGCAACCGCAGTGCGGGTCATCTGTGACGACCTCGGCCGCAGGGACTACAAGGAGACATGGGACTACCAGGAGCAGTTTTTTAACGCGAAGGTGGCTGAAAAGGGAAATCCCGGGCCTGCTGGTTTGAGGACCCCGGACCGGCTTATCCTCGTGGAGCATAACCATGTTTATACCCTTGGGAAGAGCGGCTCGGAGCAAAACCTCCTGCTCGATTATATCCAGCTTCAGGCGCACGATGCCTCCTTCTACAGGATAGACAGGGGAGGCGATATAACCTATCACGGACCCGGCCAGCTCGTAGGATACCCTATCTTCGATCTTGAAGGAATGAGAATCGGGCTCCGTGATTATATTTCCATGCTTGAAGAAGCAATTATCAGGTGCGTCTCCCGTTTCGGCATAGAGGGAGGACGCATGGAGGGTGCCACCGGGGTCTGGATAGACCCTGCCAGCAGCACCCGTGCAAGAAAAATATGTGCAATAGGCGTCAGGGCATCAAGGCATGTGACAATGCACGGCTTTGCCCTGAATGTCAGCACTGACCTCTCGTATTTTAACCATATCAACCCCTGCGGATTCACCGACAAAGGCGTGACAAGCATAGAGAAGGAGACAGGAAAAAAGGTTGACATGAATGTTGTGAAGATTGAAATGTGCAACTCAATGAGGGAGGTCTTCGGATATGAATATTATTAAAATAACATATAATGGAAAAAAGGTGGCTCTTGAAAGAGAGGGGCGACGAACATGTCGCCACGACCCTGGCGACAGAGATGGCGGTGCCTGCCGCTGTCGCCAGCCTGATGGTACAGCGCGGCATCACTACAAAAAAACAGGCTGAAGAATTCTTCAACCCTTCACTGAGCTCTCTCCATGACCCCTTCCTGATGAAGGACATGAACCGGGCGGTTGACCGGATAAGCACGGCAATATCACGCAACGAGAAGATTCTTGTTTACGGCGATTATGATGTCGACGGCACGACATCTGTTGCCTTGCTTTACGCCTTTCTTCGTGAGCGGCATTCCAGCCTGGATTATTACATCCCTGACAGGTACCACGAAGGTTACGGACTCTCACTCAAGGGCATTGACTATGCCGCAGAAGGCAACTGCCGCCTGATCATAGCCCTCGACTGCGGCATCAAGGCCGTTGACAAGGTCAATTATGCACGGTCCAGAGGAATTGACATCATCATCTGCGATCATCATCTCCCGGGCGACGAGATACCTGATGCAACCGCGGTGCTCGACCCCAAGCAGCCAGGATGCAGTTACCCCTACAAGGAGCTCTCAGGATGCGGAGTAGGATTTAAGCTGATGCAGGCGATATGCCGGGTACAGAATATACCGTTTGAAAAAATCATACCCTACCTTGACCTTGTTGCCGTCAGCATCGGATCCGACATAGTCCCGATGACCGGCGAAAACAGGATACTTGCTTACTTTGGCCTTAGGCAACTTAATAATGCACCGCGCCTCGGATTTCAGAAAATCATTGAGAAGGCCAGGATAAGGATGCCGCTGGCCATCGAGGATATCGTCTTCCGGATCGGACCGCGCATTAACGCAGCTGGTCGGATGGAGTCGGGCAGCAAGGCCGTGGAGCTGCTTGTTTCTCAAAATCCGAATGAGGCACTGACCATCTGCGATGCCATCGACCGAAGCAATGACGACCGGCGTAAAAAAGACAGCGAGATAACATCGGAGGCCCGCCGGATGGTGAGCGAGGATAACAGGATGGGTAACTCACGTACCACCGTGCTCTTCCGCCAGGGGTGGCACAAGGGAGTGATAGGCATCGTAGCCTCGCGACTGATCGAAACTTATTACCGGCCAACGGTGATCCTTACCGAATCAAAGGATGGTTTTGCAACCGGTTCGGCACGAAGTGTTCCGGGTTATGATCTTTACCAGGCAATAGAATCATGCTCTGACCTGCTGGAGAGCTTCGGGGGACATATGTTCGCTGCGGGGCTGACCCTGAAGCAGGAAAACCTGAAGGAGTTCCGTGAACGGTTTGAGAAGTTTGTCAGTGAGACGATCAGGGATGAAGACCTGGTCCCTTCAATTAACATAGACGAGGAAATACCTCTTGAGGATGTGACCAAGGAGCTCTACAGGAACCTGGAACGGTTCCAGCCCTTCGGTCCTGAAAATATGGCACCGGTGTTTGTTTCGCGAAGGGTTAAGACCCTGGTTTGCCAACCCGTGGGCAACAACGGGACTCATCTCAAGCTGAGTTTTGCAAGGCATAATGCAGAACCGATTGGCGCCATTGCCTTCGGCCAGGCTGATATGACAGAGCTCTTCAGAGAAAACGGAGGCGTAGTTGACATCGCCTACTCGGTTGAGTTGAATGACTTCCGGGGCCAGACGGCCGTGCAGCTCAATATTAAGGATATCAAGGCCTGATCAGGCAACAGGGAGCAGGCAATAGGCAGTATTGATAAATGTAAACCACTAATTACCTGACTATTGCCTATTGTCTATTGCCTATTGTCTTTTTTTATGCTCCTCCCTTGACTTTGTCCCTTTCCTGTCATAAATTTGAGACAGTAATTATGTCTCACTATGATGCTGCGGTGGAATGCGGTGTTAGTGTCGTTTTTCATTTCTGCTGCCGGACTGCGTGCCGGTGAGCCGTTATTCGTGCCCCACGGAGCTGACGCCATGGGAATGGCCTTTGCCGTGACGGCTACTGCCGGCCACTGGAATTGCTTCCATAACCAGGCACTGCTGACCGCTGCCTCAGCCACAAGCTTCTCCGGTGCCCTTGAGGACCGCTTCATGATGCCAGCCCTCTCATCAAAGGCGGTAAGTGCAGTCATTGCCATCAGACCTGCTCCCCTGGGACTTGTTGCAACTCATTACGGCAACGCCGACTACTACCGGCTGTTTACGGGAATCGGAAGTGCGGTCAAGATCACTGACGGCATTGCACTGGGAGTACAGATTGATTATATTTCTGAACATGGAATCGGTGAATACCGTGATGTGTCACATGTGACTTTCGAGACGGGGATGACCTGCGACCTCTCTCCAACACTGACCCTGGGGCTGCATCTGTTCAATCCCCTTACGCCGCTCAACACACTGCCTTCATCAGTCGGGGCCGGCCTCCAATGGAGGCAGTCCGATGATTTCCTGCTGGCCATTGGGAGCTCGAAGATATCTGATGAACCGCTCTCCGTTCAGTGCGGACTGAGCTGGAATGTCCTTGACAGGCTGATCCTAAGGTCAGGCTATATGAGCTCCCCTTCGGCTTTTGCATTCGGCATCGGATCCCGGACAGGCTCGCTGCAGGCGGATGCCGGATTCCTGTTTAACAGCATGACAGGCGTAACGTCATCAGTATCAATAGTATGGACGATAAGGTAATCCATAGAAACACCATTGTGCTCATAGTCAGGGCTTTATGAAATTCCGGTCAATACACAGGGCTGCTTTCGCTTTCACGGTCACAGCGCTTCTCTCAGGGTCCCTTTTCTCTCAGGAAGAAAGCCCGGGACTCAGTGAGTTTGCAGAACAGATACTCGCCCTTTCTGATGACAGTGACCCGGCCGTCCTCCTTGAAGAGCTGGCCGAGCTGAAGGAGTCGCCTGTGAACATAAACACTGGTGACACCAGGGAGATCTCGAGGCTCTTCTTCCTTACCGAGTTCCAGGTGATGGTTCTGGCTGATCATGTCAGGAAGAACGGGAATGTGGTGACCATCTATGAGCTGGCCCTCCTTCCTGCCTTTGACCGTAATACAGTGATGCTGATGGCGCCTTATATCACTCTTCAGCCTGCGCCGGCGTCAACAGTCAGGAGCTACGGACACACCACCGTTACCATGTCGGCATCAACCCGTTTCATCTCTGGTGACACTGTAAAACAAGGCGTACGGTCCCTGGTAAAGCTAAAACATGAACATGGCCGGTTCAGCCTTGTACTGACCGCGGAAAATGATCCGGGAGAATCCCTCACCTTTAAAAACAGCCATGGGCCCGATTTCCTGTCCGGTTACCTGGAATTCCGGGGGAGGGGGCTGGTCGACCGGCTTATTGCAGGCGATTATGCCCTGAGAATCGGAGAAGGACTTGTTTTCAACAGCAGCCGGTGGATGGGTTCATGGCTCAGCTCGCCTTCATTCATGTCAGGGAAAAGCACCTCGTCGCCGTATTCATCTGCCGAAGAAAACAACTTCTTCCGGGGTGTAACTTTGATACTCGGCAGCATGAACACCGGAGCGGTGATCTTTGCCTCAACGAATAAGATCGATGCCCGGCTTATCGTCAATGAAGACAGCGTAGCAACCGCGGTAACCAATCTTGTCTCTGGCGGTCTGCATGTCAGTGAATCTCAGCTCGAGGCACGCAACAGTCTCACAGAGAGCGTAGCAGGTTTTCATCTTAACGCCGGAGGGGAAAAGATCCGAGGAGGGGTAACCGCATCAGCCACGTGGTTCTCCCTGCCTTTTCGGCCCGACAGAAGCAAACCGGAGAATCTTCATTCATTTGATGGCGACAAGCTGTTGAACCTGGCCGCTGACTTCAGGGCAGGAACAGGTCCGGTTCTGGTATTTGCCGAGGCAGGAGTGAGCTTTCCAGGGTCATGGGCGGCAACGGCAGGACTCAGGGCCAGACCCTCGGGAATGGTTACATTCAATATTCTGGCCAGGCACTACTCTCCTGACTACCACTCCTTCCATTCAGGCGCGTTCAAGACCGGTTCCGGATCAGGCAATGAGACAGGACTGGCAGCCTCGCTGCACCTGGAGGCTGCCAGGAATCTTTTTGTCACGGTTGCGGCAGATCATTACCGGATACCGTGGCCTCGATACCGGTCCTCTGCACCCTCTCTCGGAAGCAGGGTTGAGATAAAGGGAGAGTATCTGCCCCACGATGATATTTCCCTGAGGATGTCATATAGCTCTGCATCGCGTGAATATGATGCCGCCTTTGAGACCGGCACCGCCTCGTCTGTGACTCATACCAGGCAACAGGCAGGATTTGTGCTCGACTGCCAGCCCGAAAAGGGTTTGCGTCTTACCACCCGCGCCTCCGCATCGTTCATCTCTCCTTTGCAGGAGAAGGGGTATCTTCTCTGCCAGGATTTCTCCTATTCATTTCGCAGCATCCCGCTGCGGATATGGTTCCGGTTTGCACTCTGCTCCACCGGGGGATGGGACAGCCGCCTCTATGCCTGGGAGAATGACCTGCTCTCATCCTTCAGTGTGCCGGCATTGTCCGGCGAAATGACCCGCTCATTCATCATGCTCTCGTGGAAACCCGCCAAACGTGTGGAAACCAGGCTAAAATATGCTTTCACAGAATCCGGACTTGACTCCGGCAGCGGGTTGAAGCATGAGGTTAAGGGGCAGGTGAGAATGGTATTTTAGGCAATAGGCAGTAGGCAGTAGGCAGTAGGCAGTAGGCAGTAGGCAGTAGGCAATATTTCTATAATACAGGTAGATATGGATAGCTTCAGGGAATTAATTGTTTGGCAAAAGGGGATGTCGCTGGTCAGAGATGTTTATAATAGTACAAAGAGTTTTCCCAAGGAAGAAGTTTTCGGGTTGAAGATGCAGTTGAGGCGATGTGCAGTTTCTATACCTTCAAATATTGCCGAAGGCTACGGCCGTCAACATACGTCTGAGTATATGAGATTCCTCCAAATTGCAAGGGGTTCACTGTTTGAGCTGATTACTCAACTTGAGATCGCAGCAAGTCTGGAATACATCAACGAAATAGAGGATTTATTAAAGGAATGTGTTGAAATCGCCAGGATGCTTAATGGCCTTATCAGAAAACTCACTGATTATACCAAAAAATCCTGACCCACTACTGCCTATTGCCTACTGCCTATTGCCTGAATCTCAGTTCGTTCTGTGCCGGTACTTCGCCGCAGCCAGCTCCTCATTGGCTTTCACGATCTTCTGCTTCAGGCTCTCCTTGTAGGCGATCATCTTCTCCATGACGGCCGGATCGCCTGTGGCGATCATCTGGGCAGCCAGGATGCCGGCGTTCAGTGCTCCGTCAATGGCAACCGTTGCAACAGGTATTCCGGGTGGCATCTGCACTATAGCCAGCAATGCATCCATGCCATCAAGGGAGGCTTTTACCGGTACTCCGATGACCGGAACCGGCGTCATCGCCGCTATCACGCCAGGCAGATGAGCTGCCATGCCGGCCCCGGCAATGATGACCTTTATCCCCCTGCCCGCGGCGCCTCGTGCAAACTTCTCCACCTCACCCGGAGTCCGGTGAGCCGAGAGGGCGTTGATCTCAAAAGGTATCCCCATGCTGTCGAGGAACTCTGCTGCCTTCTCCATCACCTTCAGGTCGGAGGTGCTGCCCATAATAATACTGACTGACGGATTCATATGCTCTTTTTAAATGTTAGACCGTTGCTTAGGCAAAAATAGGTTTTAAATTCATAATTTAGCGGTATCAACCACCACCACCATGAATGAGATAACAGTCCTTGACAGAGAATTCTCGGTTTATATTACCGAAGATGAGATCCAAAGCCGTATCACTGCACTGGCGGAAAAGATCAACGAAGACCTGAAAGGAAAGGATGTGCTCTTCTTTGGAATTCTCAACGGCGCCTTTCTCTTCGCTGCCGATCTCTTCAGGCAGATCACCCTGCATTCACAGATATCATTTATCAAGCTGGCCTCGTACGAGGGCACAAGCAGCTCAGGCAAGATCAAGGAACTGATAGGCTGGAATGAGGATATTTCCGGCAAAACCGTCGTGGTGCTTGAGGACATAGTTGATACGGGCAGTACCCTTGAACGCATCATCGGCGAGCTGAACCTCAGGAAAGCCAGTGAGGTCAGGATTTGCACCCTCCTCTTCAAACCGGAAGCTTATACACGTGATATCCCGATAGATTATATCGGTTTTGAGATTCCAAACAACTTTGTTGTGGGATACGGGCTTGACTATGACGGTTTTGGCCGCAACCTGAAGTCGATTTATAAACTTACAAAATAGTTCTGAAATGATAAATGTTCTTATGTTCGGCCCTCCCGGATCGGGGAAGGGAACCCAATCGGTAACACTGGCTGAGAAATATAACCTCCTTCATCTCTCCACCGGAGATATGCTCAGGGCTGAGCTGGCCGCGGCAACCGAACTGGGCAGGAAAATGGAAGCGATCATGGCAGCGGGCGAACTTGTTCCCGATGATGTTGTTATAGACATGATTGCACATAAGATGGATTCTACCACCGGCAAGGCCGGCTTCGTCTTTGACGGCTTTCCCCGCACCGTCGAGCAGGCGGAGGCGCTGGAGAAGATGCTGGAAGAGAGGCGTATGAAGATAGACCTCATGCTTGTTCTCGAGGTCAATGACGCCGAGCTGACGGACCGTATGAAGAAGAGGGCTATGGTATCCGGAAGGGCAGATGACGCAGATGAAGCTGTCATCAACAACCGCATTGCCGTCTACCGCGCCAAGACCGAGCCTGTCATTGAGTACGGAAGAAAAACCGGAGTGTCAAGAATAGTGGACGGCGTGGGTTCGATAGAAGACATCTTCGCAAGGCTCTGCAACCATATTGAAACAGTAATCTAGCTGATGAGTGATACCAGTTTTGTTGACTATGTAAAGATTTTCGGACGCTCGGGCAAAGGCGGGCCCGGCTCAAGACACCTCCGCCGCGAGAAATCCAATCCCAAGGGCGGCCCCGACGGTGGCGACGGAGGCAGGGGAGGAGACGTCATCCTCAGGGGAGATTCGCAACTCTGGACTCTCCTGCACCTTAAATTCAGGAAACATATCTTTGCCGGTCACGGAGGATCGGGATCATCTAACCAGAGTACAGGCGCTGCCGGCGAGGATGTCATCATTGATGTGCCTCTCGGGACGGTGGCCCGTGACGCGGAGACCAATGAAATCCTTTTCGAGATCACAGTTCACGGCGAGAAGAAGGTGCTGGTCAAGGGCGGCCGCGGCGGCTTGGGCAACACACACTTCAAGTCGGCAACCTTCCAGACACCGCGCTTTGCCCAGCCGGGCGAACCATCCATAGAAGGCTGGTTCATCCTCGAGCTGAAGGTGCTGGCCGATGTCGGACTGGTGGGTTTCCCCAACGCGGGGAAGTCAACCCTTCTCTCAGTTGTCAGCGCTGCGAAGCCAAAGATCGACAACTACCCCTTCACTACGCTGACGCCTAACCTCGGTATCGTAAGCTACCGCGATGACAAATCGTTTGTTATGGCTGATATACCGGGTATAATCGAGGGCGCAGCCGAGGGCAAGGGGCTGGGACACAGGTTCCTCAGGCATATTGAACGTAATGCGGTACTGCTCTTCATGATCCCTGCAGACTGCAATGACATTAAGAATGAATATCATATCCTGGTTGAGGAGCTCCGCAAATACAATCCTGAGCTGCTTGACAAACCAAGGGTGATGGCAATCTCCAAGAGCGACCTGCTTGATGACGAGCTGAGAGACGCCATGAGGCCGCTGCTGCCTGATGAAATACCTGCTGTATTCATTTCATCAATTACCGGAGCAGGCATAACAACCCTCAAGGATCTTGTCTGGAATGCGCTAAACAACTGATCATGGTTGAACTCGACCAGAAGATATTCCTTTTCCTCAATTCGTTTCACTCTCCGTTCTTTGACGAGGTGATGTGGTTTCTGAGTCTGAGGGCGATATGGATACCCCTTTACCTGGCTATCATCTGGATGATTTTCCGGAGGTATGGCAAGCGGGTGTGGATTCCCCTCATACTGGTGCCGTTGCTGGTTCTCATTGATGACCGGGGCTCAAGTATCATCAAAAACCTAATCGCCCGTCCCAGGCCCTGCCATGAACCTGCCCTGGCCGGAATGGTATATACGGTCAAAGGCTATTGCGGAGGCATGTTCGGATTCGTATCCGGCCATGCCGCGAACAGCTTCGGGATAGCAACATATACGGCACTGCTGATCAGGGAGAGGTGGTACTCATGGTCCATATTCGTGTGGGCTGCACTGGTATCGTATTCAAGGATTTATCTCGGTGTGCATTATCCCGGAGATATTCTGGGCGGAGTCCTTCTGGGCCTGCTTGCAGGCACAGGGTTTGCCTGGGCTGCAGTAAAACTGGATAAAAACATAAAGCAATGAATATCATAAAATCACTCTGGGTCTGGTTCTCGAGCATCGCTTTCGCTCTGCTCGCTTTTCCGGTCTCATTGATACTCTGGCTCTTATCACTGGCTTTTGACAGACGCAGGCTGATGAATAACAGGTGGATGGTAATCCAGGGGATAGTCCTGACAAAGATGAGCCCCTTCTGGAAGGTGATAACCGAAGGCCGCGAGAAGATTGATCAGAAGCAGGCCTATATCATTGTTCCGACCCATCAGTCAATGCTTGATATTGTCTTTTTCAACATGCTCCGCCACCGACTGAGATGGGTATCCAAAATGGAGGTCTTCCGTGTGCCCGTACTGGGATGGGAGATGAAGATGGTGAAATACATCGAACTGGTCCGGGGCAACAAGTCGAGCGTCATCAGGATGATGGAGAAGTGTGTTGAATCACTTCAGGATGGCATCTCAGTCGTGCTCTTTCCCGAAGGGACAAGATCACTGACTGGAGCCATAGGCAAGTTCAAGACGGGAGCGTTCCAGCTGGCGGTGAAGGCCGACAAGCCCCTGCTCCCGGTACTGATTGACGGTACAGGTGAGATACTTCCCAAGAAGGGGATAATATTCGGAAGCCGCAGAACAGTAAGGATCAGAGTCCTCGATCCCATCTTCCCCGGCCAGTTCGGAACCGGCGACCCGGAAGAGCTGGCCTCCAGGGTTCATAAGGTCATGGTGGCTGCCATGGATGAGATGAGGAGCGAACCCGGCTATGCCCGGTAACCGCCGCAGAGGACCGGTATATCGCATTCTGAGGTAATAATTCACCGGTGTTGTTGATAAATCGGCTGACAACGCCTTGGGTAAATCTTTATATTTGCCCCAAATTTTGTATGATGGACGGCAACTATTCTGAAGAGAACATCAGAACCCTTGAGTGGAAGGAGCATATCAGGCTCAGACCTGGTATGTACATCGGCAAGCTGGGTGACGGCTCGTCTCTCGATGACGGAATATACGTCATGCTCAAGGAGGTGATGGACAATGCGGTTGATGAGTATATGATGGGTTACGGTCGCAAAATTGACGTGAGCATCACCGGCAGGGAAGTGAGGGTCCGCGACTACGGGCGCGGCATACCCCTGGGCAAGGTGCTCGACGTCACATCGCGGATGAATACCGGGGCCAAGTATGACTCAAAGGCCTTCAAGAAATCAGTGGGGCTCAACGGCGTGGGAATCAAGGCCGTCAACGCCCTCTCGTCATCATTCATACTCAGGTCTGTACGCGACGGACAAATAAAGGAGATAGAGTTCCAGGCAGGTAACATCGTCAGGGACGAACCTCTCAGGCCGACGAAGGAAGATAACGGTACGGAGGTTATTTTCGTACCGGATGAAGCCATGTTCGGCAATTGCCATTTCATCTCCGAGTATGCCGAGAGTATGCTGAAGAACTACTCGTACCTCAATGCAGGTATGATCATCAACTTCAACGGCAACAAGATAATCTCACGCAACGGACTGGTTGACCTTCTGAATGACAACATGAACCAGGAAGGACTCTATCCGATCATACATCTCAAGGGCGAAGACATTGAGATTGCCATAACACACGGAGAGCAGTACGGGGAGGATTATTACAGCTTCGTCAACGGCCAGCACACCTCGCAGGGAGGAACGCACCTCATTGCCTTCCGCGAGGCTCTGACAAGGACGGTGAAGGAGTTCTATAAAAAGGATTTCGAGGCTTCAGACATAAGGTCATCAATCATAGCTGCCATCTCGGTTAAGATAGAAGAGCCTATTTTCGAGTCCCAGACAAAGACCAAGCTCGGATCGAAGGACATGGGTCCGGAAGGTCCTTCCGTACGCAACTTCATTGTTGAGTTCGTTCGTAAGAATCTTGACGATTACCTTCACAAGAACAGCGAGACGGCCCGTATTTTGCTGAAGAAGATCCAGGATTCGGAGAAGGAGCGCAAGGCCATCAGCTCGATACAGAAGCTGGCACGTGACAGGGCTAAGAAAGTAAGCCTTCACAACCGCAAGCTGCGGGACTGCCGCATACATTACAACTCGAATGACGAACGGAAGCTTGATTCGACACTCTTCATTACCGAAGGAGACTCAGCCAGCGGCTCCATTACAAAGTCACGCAACGTTGAGACGCAGGCTGTCTTCAGCCTCAGGGGCAAGCCCCTAAACAGCTACGGGCTGACAAAAAAGATTGTCTATGAGAATGAGGAGTTCAACCTTCTGCAGGCTGCCCTGAACATCGAAGAGTCTATTGAAGACCTCCGTTACAATAACGTTGTTATAGCCACTGATGCGGATGTGGACGGAATGCATATACGCCTCCTCCTTCTTACTTTCTTCCTGCAGTTCTTCCCTGACCTTGTAAGAAAAGGCCATGTTTACATCCTTCAGACTCCGCTCTTCAGGGTGAGAAACAAAAAAACGACCCGTTACTGCTACAGCGACCAGGAGCGGCAGAAGGCCATCAGGGATCTTGGCCCGGAACCTGAGATAACCCGTTTCAAAGGCCTCGGGGAGATATCACCTGATGAGTTCATTTATTTTATAGGCAAGGATATGCGACTGGAACCGGTGATAATGAAGAAGGCCGATTCCTACACCCAGTTCCTCGAGTTCTTCATGGGTAAGAACACACCGGAGCGACAGGATTTTATTATTGACAACCTGAGAGTAGAGGAGGAGATCCCCGAGGCTCTGGAGGCGTGAGAGGAGATTTTTGCAGAAGATGAAAGAGAGTGATCCTTTGGAAGAAATCCCGGCTGGTGACAGCGGGGAGCCAGGTCAGAAGACGAACGGTCGTATCCCCCATGCGCTGCATACCGTCACGGCATTGTCAGGCATGTACCAGGACTGGTTCCTCGACTATGCCTCCTACGTGATTCTTGAGCGCGCCGTACCGCATATGTCTGACGGGCTTAAACCTGTGCAGCGCAGGATACTTTACTCGATGAAACGCATGGATGACGGCCGCTTCAATAAGGTGGCCAACATCATAGGGCACACAATGCAGTTCCACCCCCACGGTGATGCATCAATCGGTGAGGCACTCGTGCAACTTGGCCAGAAGGAGCTGCTCGTTGAGGCACAGGGTAACTGGGGCAACATCCTTACGGGAGACGGAGCCGCAGCACCGCGTTATATAGAAGCGAGACTGTCAAAATTTGCCCTCGAGGTTGCCTTCAACAGCAAAACCACCGGGTGGATGAGCTCCTACGACGGGCGCAACAGGGAGCCCGTCACCCTGCCGGTCAAGTTCCCGCTCCTGCTCGCAATGGGAGTGGAGGGCATTGCGGTGGGTCTTGCATCCAAGATCCTTCCACATAACTTCAACGAGCTGATCGACGCCTCCATAAACTACCTCCAGAACAAGCCTTTCGTGCTTTACCCCGATTTCCCGACAGGAGGAATGATAGATATCTCCAGGTACAATGACGGAGCCAGGGGCGGTGCGGTGAAGGTGAGGGCAAGAATCGAAAAGGTTGACAAAAAGGGACTGGTGATCACCGAAATACCTTTCGGAAGGACAACATCGTCGCTCATCGAATCGATTGTCAAAGCCAATGACAAGGGAAAGATCAAGGTCAAAAGGATAGACGACAATACATCCGGAGGAGTGGAGATAGTGATACAGCTTCAGTCAGGAATATCTCCCGACAAGACCATTGATGCACTCTATGCATTCACTGACTGCGAGCTTTCAATATCACCCAACGCATGTGTAATAACCGACGAAAACAAGCCTGCATTCATCGGCGTCAGCGATATCCTCAGGCACTCAGTCAACCAGACAGTGAAGCTCCTTGCACGCGAGCTTGAGATACGCAAGGCAGAACTTGAAGAGGAATGGCACTTCTCCTCGCTTGAGAAGATATTCATCGAAAAGAGAATCTACCGCGACATTGAAGAGAGTGAGACCTGGGAGGCAGTGATCACTGCCATCGACAAGGGCCTCAAGCCGTACAAGAAGCTATTCAAAAGAGAGATAACCCGCGACGACATAATCAAACTGACGGAGGTAAAGATCAAAAGGATCTCAAAGTACGATTCTTCACGGGCTGACGAACATATCAGGGGTATTGAAGGTGAACTGGAAGAGGTGATAAACCACCTTGGCAATATAATACCTTTTACCATAAACTATTACAGGCAGATAAAGAAAAAATACGGCAAAAACAGGGAGCGCCGGACGGAAATCAGAAGCTTCGAAACCATTGAAGCCTCGAAGGTCGTGGCGGTCAACTCGAAGCTGTATGTCAACCGCCAGGAGGGCTTTATCGGCACCGGTCTGAAAAAGGATGAATTTGTCTGTGACTGTTCTGACATCGATGACATCATCGTCATACGAAAAGACGGAAGCTATCTCATAACAAAGGTCTCGGAAAAGCTCTTCGTGGGCAAGGATGTAATACATGTCCAGGTGTTCCTGAGGAATGATGACAGGACAATATACAACATAGTCTACCAGGACGGACGCGACGGGCCGTGCTATGTCAAACGGTGCGCCCTTACGGGTCTCACCCGCGACAAGGAATACAGTCTTGGGAGAGGCACAGCCGGAACCCGCATCCTGTACCTCAGCGTTAACCCCAACGGAGAGGCTGAGGTCATTAGGGTATACCATAAACCCCGCGCAAGGCTGAAGAAGCTTACCTTTGACTTTGACTTCGGAGAGCTTGCCATCAAGGGCCGGGCGTCAATGGGTAATATCCTGACAAAGAACGCGGTACATAAAATTACACTGAAGGAGAAAGGATTATCGACCCTCGGCGGAAGAAAACTGTGGTACGATGAGGCCGTTATGAGGCTGAATGTCGACGGCAGGGGCAAATTCCTCGGTGAATTCGGTTCTGAAGACATGCTGCTGGTCATCACCAAGGGTGGCTGGTACCGCACCTCCGGCACAGATCTGTCGCTCCACTTCGAGGATGACCTGCTCCTGATAGAGAAATACAGGGAATCAAAAATATTTTCCGTAGTTTACTGGGACCAGGAACAGGGATTCTACTATGTCAAGCGCTTCGTTTTTGAAGAGTCTGAGAGACTGCAGTGCTTCATATCCGACAGCGAGGGATCAAAGCTGGTCAGCCTCACTGAGGTTGAATACCCGCGCCTGGAGATCAGCTTCGGGGGAAAGAATGAAGGACGCAGGCAGGAGATAATAGAAGTGGCACAGTTTATCGGTGTAAAAAGCTTCCGCGCCAAGGGGAAAAGGCTCTCAAATTACAGCGTGACCGATATCAGGGAGCTTGAGCCGGTGGTGAAGAGCGAAGCAGCTCCCCCTCCCCCTGATGAGGAGGAGGAAAAGGGGCCCGCACCGGCATCACAGGGGCCTCCGCCGGAGGATCCGGCCCAGATGAAACTAGATCTCTGACTCACCGTGAATATCTACCTGATAGGCTTCATGGGCAGCGGCAAGAGTTCCACAGGAAGGAAGATCGCCTCTTCCCTTCAATGGAACTTCGCCGATACTGACAAAATTGTAGAGGAGCAGGAGGGGGCCACCGTGCCGGAGATCTTTGAGCAAAAGGGAGAGGAGTATTTCAGGAAGGCCGAAACACGCGCACTGCGTTTCGTATCTGAAAGGTCAAGGAGTGTCATCGCCTGCGGTGGCGGAACTCCCTGCTCTGCCGAAAACATGGAAATCATGAAATCAACCGGGGTGACAGTCTATATAAAAATGCCGGCAGGTGCACTTGCGTCACGACTTCTGAAATCAAAAACGAAAAGGCCGCTCCTCCGGGGAGCCGGAGAAGCCGGGATGACTGAGAGGGTTCAGGAACTGCTTGCAGGAAGGGCAGCCTGGTACAAACAGGCAGACATTGTAATCGACGGAATTAACGATACTGTGGAGGAGATGACATCCGCTATAGCCCGCCTTGCAAGATCAAGGGGCGCCTATTTGTAGAGATTGAAAATTTATCCTATATTGTATAAGTGAGTCAGAATCTATTCCGGGCAAAGGCAAAACCTTACAGAAGATGAAAACCGGTTATCTGTGGGTCTTCTGGTCAGCCATGGTGCTGATGGTGGCAACGGCAGTCACCATCCTGGCTGTCATTACGGAACACTCCCTTTTCAGGTCCACCCCCTTGATTTACACTCTCATAATGGCAATCACCGGAACAGGACTGAGCCTCATGATGAGGAACAGGTTCCGCCTGCCGCTCTTAAGGAATATGAGGCTTCAGGGCAGGCTGCTCCTGGCACCCATCACCCTTCTTGTACTGTCTGCTCCGGCGGCAATCATATACATCTTTTATGATATCAGCGGAAATGAGTCCCTGAGCCTGCTCTCAGGCCTTTTCACCTCACTGGCCGCCGTTTTCTGCCTGGCCTTCCTGATTGCGGTCACCCTTCCCTCAATGGCCGTGGTTCTTCACCTTCTTGAGGAAAGGTGCGGAAGCCTGGCGAAGACCGGGAGTCTTACGGGAAGGACCGTGACAGCCATTTCAGTGATATTTCTTGCTGTTGTCCTCCTGAGATGGCTGACCGGATTCACGGTTCAGGGCCTGGTATTGCTGCTCCCGATATATGCACTGGTGATGGTAATCCTTGGTATCATCCTCTCGGTTGATTTCAGTCATGCCCTCTCCGCTAAACTGGCTGTGACGCGGCAGTCAGACATCGAAGGGGAGAGCTCCGGCGAACTTGTCGTACATGTGAAAGGATTCAGAAGCATCCTTTTGTTTTCCGATCATTACCTTGATCTTGCAAGCGGCCGGCTCGACTACCTGATAAGCCATGCCGATGAATATTATGCCAGGGAAGTTGTCAATGCAGCAGGAAATGCGTTTGACCCGGCCCTGCTTCCCGCACTCAGGATAATAACCACTGAGAGCCGCTTCGGTGAGCACCTGGGTCAGGAGGCAGCAACAGTAATCAGCAATATCGAAAAATACTATTCAGACCCTGCCAGAAATTTTGACCTGCTCAGGCTTCCCGGGATATCCGAGAAAGTCGCTTCCGCACGGAGCATAATGCTGAGCAGGAGGGAGCCGCAGGTACAGGAGATTATCAAGCTGCTGGGTGACGGAAATGCGGATATCAGGAAGACGGGAATCATTGCCACAGGGAAATACGGAATAAGTGAGCTCGCCGGTGAGATGACGCAGGCCCTTAATCATCACAGGACGGCAAGGGCGGCCTGGTATGTGCTCCGGCACTTCGGGCCTGACCTCTTTGCCGGCCATATTGGCTCGGCAATCAGGACAAGCAACACTGAGAGGGAAAACCTGATGATACTGAGGCTGCTTGAAATGATGCCTCTTTCCGGAGCACTGCAATACCTTAACCGGTTTATAAACGCCGGTCATCTGAATGTTCGCCTTAAGGCGGCCGGTTACCTGTGCCGGCAGGGATATGTGCCGCAGGGAATACACAGAAAAAAGGCAGAGGAAATCCTTAACGAAGCAGTCAGTACAACAGCCCGGCTGACAGCCATGGAGCTTGAAGCCAGGAATAGCAGGTATTTCATCCTGGCGACCGCCCTTGACTATGAAAAGTCTGTTAACAGAAGCTTCATCTTTTCACTCCTGACACTCCTGACAGGCAAATCCGCTGCGGATCTGATCGGATTATGTTCAGGCGACGATACTGAATGCGGAGCCGGGATTGCCTCTGAGGCAATCGATTCATCTATTGCCGGTGAATTGCGCAAGCCTCTTAAAGCTCTGCTGGGCAACAACACAGACAGGCGCAGGCTGGCAGAGCTCTCCCTCTGCTATCCTCTGAGAGAGATAAAAGGCCGTTCACTGGCTTCCTTCATACTCGCGTCGGAACAGAATATCACAGGCACCTGGACCAAGGCATGTGCCCTGCATAAGACAGCAGAGGCAGGCGGAGGCATTGACAGGGAGCTGGCAGTATCCTATCTCTTCAGCAACATCCAGCTGCTGCAGGAAGAGAGTGCAAGAGCCATAAGGGCTATTAATCCTGACTGGTACCGTGATGCTGAGGCACGGTTGCCCGAACAAGTAAGGAACAGGCTGTCTGCCATTATCAGTGGCAGTTTGCCGGAAGCTGCCATGGTCTTCGAAAAGACCAGGTTCCTCAGTCTATGCTTCAATAATATTCCGGAGGAAAAAACTGTGATACTGGCATCAGCGATGAGATACTCGGAAAGCTATGACGCAGAGTCACTGCCGGGAATTATTTCCTGGATAGTGCCATCACAAAACGGCAAAAGCGGACTTTATTCACTTCCTCTGAGCGATATTGACGACTTTGTCTTTTACTATTCGGAATACACTGATATCTTTGTACATTATATGGACAATCAGGGGCTTGTAGCTGTTTACTAAATTTATTTTCTATGGCTGACAGGAATATTATTATCCGGCCTAATCCGTTTCCGGGACTGAGGGCATTCCGGCCGGATGAGGGGCATCTTTTCTTTGGCCGGAATGAGAGCACGCTGAAGGTTGTTAACCGGCTGAAAGAGAACCGGTTTGTTGCCGTCATCGGAGCATCAGGGAGCGGTAAGTCATCACTGGTGCTCTCCGGAGTTATCCCTGCCCTTCTCAGGGAGAATGCCGAGGGCAAGAGATCATGGTCTTACCTGGTTTTCAGGCCGGACCGCAGTCCGGTAGACCACCTGGCTGCTGAGTTGTCAGCCCTCTCAGCCGGTGCGGGCTTCACCCAGGTTTCAGAGGTGAGCGTTGCGGCCTCACTGCACAACAGAACGGAAGGACTCACTGATGCGGTTAACAGGATAAGAAAGAACCTGAGACAGCAGATAGTAATCGTAATCGATCAGTTTGAGGAGATTTTCAGGTTCAGTTCCGAAACTACCCGTGGCACCCTGGGTGATGAGGCAACTGATTTCATAGACCTGATTGTAAATGCTGTTCAGAGTCCTGACCAGGGGCTGCACATAGTTCTGACACTGCGGTCGGAGTATGTTTCGGAGTGTGCACGCTTTCACTCGCTGACGAACCTGATGAACAGCAGCAGCTACCTGCTGCCGCAGATACCAAATGACCTTCTCGGAATGGTCATTGAAGACCCGGTAAAAATAGCGGGTGCATCGATAGACAGGACTCTGGTGAAGCTGATACTATCTGATCTGGAGGAGAGACCGGGCCAGCTGCCGGTATTGCAGCATCTCATGATGCGGCTCTGGAACAACTGGAGCAGGACCGGAGATATGAGCCGTCCAATTGGTATTTCTGACTATGAGGCGGTAGGCAGGCTTAAGGGTGCAGTCTCACAGCATGCCGGACAGGCACTTGAATCGCTTGACGAGAGAAACCGTTATGTCTGTGCCCGCCTCTTCCGGTCAATTACTGTCAGGACCGATGACGGCAGGGAACTGCGCAAACCTGAGCGCATATCATCCATTGCTGCACAGACAGGATGCACTGAACAGGAGATAATCAATGTCGCCGATGTATTCAGATCCCCTGAATATTCATTCATCACCCCGGGCCGGGAGGTGCCACTGAACGGTGAGAGCATTCTTGACCTGACACACGAGAGCATAATAAGGCACTGGAGTATGCTGCGCAGGTGGATGGACGAGGAGGAGATTTCTGTCAAGCTATACAGGCAGCTCGCCGCTGCTGCCCAGCAATACCAGGAGGGCAACGGTAAACTTTGGACGGCCCCGGATCTGCTTATGGCTGTCAGATGGAGGGAGGAGAACAACCCGACCCTTGCATGGGCCGAAAAGATTGATCCTGCCTTTGAGAGAGCGATGCTGTTCCTGAAAAACTCAGAAGAGGAATACCTGATCCGTAAGGAATACGAGCGAAAAACAGGGACCGAAAGTATAAAGCGTTCGAGACTATTGGCAGGCCTGCTCGGACTTCTTGCCCTTGCCACACTTCTGGCCCTGGGTGCAGTCTACTCTCTCAGGAACAGGGCGGAGAAACAGAAAGCGGTTGCCGTTCAGCTTAAAGATGAGGCGGTTGCCTTCAATGAACGCCTGAGTGACAGCCTTGAGTTTCTGGAGGATACCCTTAAGTCTGCGGCCGAACTGGCAGAGATTGAGCGGATGAATGCCCTTGCCGCGAGCGGCAGGGAGGAGATGGCACAGGTCAGGGCTGCTTCTGCCGAGAGCATCGTCAGTGAAATTGCCTCCGGGAAAGAGGCTGCAGAAAAGAAGATGGCTCAGGAAAACAGGAGCCGGATGCTGTCACTGGCCAGGTCACTGGCCATGAGATCACTCAACCATGCAGGGGAACAGGACCTGCAGATTCTCCTTGCCTGGCAGGCTTATCTTTTCAATGAAAGACACTCGGGACTGACAGAAGACCCTGATCTTTTCTCAGCATTGTATGATGCTGGCAAAAGATATGGCAACAGGTTTTATGCCCGCTTCAATCCTGACGGGGCAGGCATCAGCGCCATGGCTGCCGGATCAGACGGGCACTCGTTATACACTGCAGACACAAAGGGGAGAGTACTCCGCTGGCATGACGGCGACCCGGCAAACAGCAACAGGCTGATATGGTCAGGAGATAAGGTGATAAGGGTAATGACGGTAAGCCCTGATGCAGAATGGCTTGCCTGCGGAACAGAGACATCGGAGATTATTATGATCCCCATAAACGACGACTCAATCGGGTATCAGCTCTCTGACACATGCGGATCAATAACGTCAGTTCTGTTTTCTGCCGATGGCGCTCGCCTCTGCACTTCAGCATCCGGTGGGGTTGTCAATGAGTGGGACCTTTCGACACGCACACTTAAAAGAAGTTTTAGTGAAACTGCAGGCATATCGGCACTGGAATTTTCCGGAGATAATACCATGGGTGCTGCCCTGACAAATGACGGCAGAGTGCTCTGCTGGAAGGTGCCCTCACCGGAGCGTAAAGCTTTCCTTGCGACGAACGGCAGAGTCATTACCGCCCTCAGGTTCCTCCCCGGAGAAGACCGTCTGGCGACAGGCGATAATTCGGGGATGATAGAGATATGGAATACCGCTGGCGGAACCGTTGAGCGAAACATCGAGGGACATATGGCCGCTGTCAGATCAATTGTTTTCGACAGTACTGACAAACAGATGATTACGGCTGATAACTCGGGAGAAATCAGACTCTGGACGCTGACCAACCTGTCACAGCCGCCTGTGGTCTTTGATGACAGTGAAAAGGACATTATTTCTCTTGCATTCTGCGAAAACGGCGAGGCCTTTCTTGCCGCAACGGCACAGGAGGTGACAAGGCGTCCCGCACACGTCAGATGCATGACAACAGGACTTTGCGAGAAAGTAACCAGGAACCTGTCGGAGCAGGAGTGGTATGCATGGGTGGGAAGTGATATCGAATACGAGGCCACCTGTCCCGACAAGGATTACCGTATCAGTGTAAGGGAGATAAAAGGAGCCAGGTAAGGCAAACTTATCAGCTGCCTTCTTGTTATATACCGGAGAGGTTCTCCTTCCGGAGGAAATGGCTATTTTTGCATCCTCCTCAATTAATAAAAACAGATACTTGATGAAAGAAAAAAGAGTGTTGCTGATGATCCTTGATGGCTGGGGTATAGGTGACGGGACCAGGAGTGATGTCATCAGCTCGACAGGTACACCCAATATTGATGCACTGAAAAAGAAATATCCCTCTGCATACCTTATGACCTCCGGTGAGGATGTGGGTCTGCCGGAAGGGCAGATGGGCAACTCTGAGGTAGGGCACCTTAACATCGGGGCCGGACGGGTTGTCTACCAGGATCTTGTGAAGATCAACAAGGCATGCCGCACAGGTGAGATCCGCTCAAACGAAACCCTCAGGGATGCATTTTCCTATGCCCGGGAAAAGGGGGTAAAGGTTCATTTCATAGGACTCCTCTCTGATGGAGGAGTTCACTCCCTCGACACCCACCTCTATGCGCTCTGCGACATGACGAAGGAGTTCGGACTGAAAGAGGTCTTCATTCACGGGTTCGGTGACGGACGTGACACAGACCCCAGGAGCGGCAAGGGATACATGGCAAATCTTCTCAACCATTTAAAAAGCAGTAATGGCACGGTTGCATCGTTCATCGGCAGGTACTATGCAATGGACCGTGATAAGAGATGGGAGAGGATAAAGGAGGCTTATGACATGCTTGTACACGGCAGGGGCACCCTGACAAAAGATATTCTGCAGGCCATGCAGTCATCATATGACGATGGCGTCACCGACGAGTTCATGAAGCCGATAGTGGTAACCGGCGCCGACGGGAAGCCTGTCTCAACCATTACCGAAGGAGACGTTGTGGTGTTCATCAATTTCAGAAATGACCGGGCACGCGAACTGACAATAGTGCTTACCCAGCAGGATATGCCCGAAGCGGGCATGAAAACCATCCCGCTGCATTACCTTACAATGACTCCGTATGATGACAAGTTCCGGGGCCTTAGAATAATATTCCCGAAGGATAATGTCAACAGGACACTGGGAGAAATTTTAGGGGAGACGGGGAAGAAACAGCTACGGATAGCTGAAACGGAGAAGTATGCACACGTGACATTCTTCTTCTCCGGGGGAAGGGAGAAAGAATTTCCGGGGGAGGAGAGGATCCTTATTCCTTCACCCAAAGTTGCCACCTATGACCTTCAGCCTGAGATGAGTGCATACAAGGTCAGGGATGCGATAGTTGAAGTGTTGGGTAAGAAAAAGCATGATTTTGTCTGCCTTAATTTCGCTAACGGTGACATGGTTGGCCATACGGGAGTCTATGAAGCAATACAGAAGGCAGTCAGGACTATTGACGAGTGCGCCGGTGACGTTGTCAGGGCAGCACTGGCAAATGACTATGAGGTTGTTATTATAGCCGACCACGGGAATGCTGACTATGCACTGAACCCTGACGGTTCGGCCAATACGGCCCACTCTCTGAACCCGGTTCCAATTTATCTGGTAAGCGACCGGTACAAGAGTGTCAGAAGCGGCATTCTTGCCGACGTGGCGCCGACAATACTGACAATGATGGGTCTGCCTGTGCCCTCGGAGATGACGGGTAAACTGCTGGTTTAAAGTGCCATGTTGCAGATAGATGACACCATAGTATCACTTGCACTGATTGAACGGAAATTTTCCTGTGACCTGGGTGCATGCAAGGGAAGCTGTTGCCGCTACGGAGATACGGGCGCACCGCTGACACAGGAGGAAGCTGCCGTACTGGAACGCATCTGGCCCGCACTTAAGCCATACCTGAGACCGGAAGGTATAGATATGGTCAGCAGGGAGGGCACCAGCGAGAAGGATTTCGAAGGAGAACTGGTGACACCACTTATAAACAACGAGGAGTGCGCCTATACGGTCATGGACGGCGACATCTACAAGTGCGGCATCGAGACTGCATGGCTTGCAGGAGCCGTTGATTTCAGAAAACCCCTTTCATGCCATCTCTTCCCGGTACGCGTCAAACAGTACCGCGATTTCAGGGCGGTCAATTATGAAGAGTGGCCCATCTGCAAGCCGGGTGTGGCCGCCGGCATGCAAACGGATACCGAACTGTGCATATTCCTGGGAGAACCCCTTGTAAGAGCTTTCGGGAAAGAGTGGTATGATAAGCTGCTGTGGGCTGCCGGTGAATATGTCAAATACAAATGATCATGGAAATATTTAAAAATTACATTGAAACGTCCAGGGAGAGATTCCTTGAGGAACTTTTTGGCCTGATACGGATCCCTTCCGTCAGTGCCTCTGAAGCAAGCAGGCCTGATATGATCAGGGCTGCCGGATATATCCGTGACCTGATCTCTCACGGCGGGGCAGACCGTGCGGAGGTCTATCCCACTGAAGGCAATCCCATCGTCTACGGGGAGAAGACCATTGACCCGTCACTCCCGACCGTGCTCGTCTACGGCCATTATGATGTGATGCCTGCCGAACCTCTCGACAAATGGGTGTCACATCCGTTCGAGCCGGAGATACGCGACGGGAAGATCTATGCCCGCGGAGCCGATGACGACAAGGGTCAGCTCTTCATGCACCTCAAGGCCTTTGAGATGATGATGGCTACCGGTACGCTGCCCTGCAACGTCAAGTTCATGATCGAAGGCGAGGAGGAGGCCGGTTCAACAAGTATCGCCGGATTTTGTTCGGAATACAGGGAGATGCTGAGCTCAGACGTGATACTTGTCTCTGACACCACCATGATCTCTTCCGACATTCCATCTGTGACATCGGGCCTGCGCGGACTTACATATATCCAGATTGAGGTTGAGGGTCCTGACCGCGACCTTCATTCAGGCATCTACGGAGGTGCAGTGGTCAACCCGTGCAATGTCCTGTGTGATATCATATCAGGATTGAAGGACAAGGAGGGGCGCATAACCATACCGGGCTTTTACGATGAGGCATCCGTACCCTCGGACGCAGAAAGGACCAAGATGGCAGAACGGCCCTTTGACCCGGAGAAATACAGGAAATCAATAGGCGTTGAAGCGCTGGCCGGAGAGAAGGGTTTCTCAACCCTCGAGAGCGTCGGCATCAGGCCCACACTGGACGTGAACGGCATATGGGGAGGCTATACCGGCGAAGGAGCCAAGACCATCCTTCCGTCTAAAGCCTGTGCAAAGATCTCCATGAGGCTGGTCCCGTTCCAGAAGGCGGAAAAGATAGCTGACCTCGCAATAAACCATATCAGGGCGGTGGCACCGGCAGGGGTGAAGATAAAGGCCGAGTACCTCCACGGGGGTGAAGCTTATGTTAGTCCGCTTGACACACCCGAGTACCTGGCGGCTGAGAGAGCCTATGAAGAGGTCTTCGGGAAGAAGCCGATTCCCGTCCGCAGTGGGGGCAGCATCCCGATCATCTCCACATTTGAGAAGATCCTGGGTGTAAAATCCATTTTGATGGGATTCGGCCTGGAGTCTGATGCCATTCACTCACCCAACGAGAACTATCCGCTTGAGAACCTCTTCGCCGGGATGACTGCAATACCGCTCTATTTCAGGTATTATGCGGAGATGAAGGCGAAACGGGATTAATCAATTTTAAGCCTCAGAAGCTCAACCTTGGTCGTTGAGCCTCGCAGAACCGTGAAAAGGTTACGGCCTACCCGGATGGTCTCCTGCTGACGGGGAATATTTCCATGGGCAAAAAGAATAAGGCCTGCAAGGGTTGAATAATCATCGCTTTCAGGAAGGTTAAAGTCATACTCCTCATTCAGATAGTCAATATCAAGCCTCCCTGAGAGGATATACTCCTTTTCACTGATCTTCTTTTCAATGAGGTCACTTGTGTCATGCTCGTCCTCTATGTCACCCACAATCTGTTCAAGGACATCCTCAATGGTTATGACCCCTGACGTTCCGCCAAACTCGTCAACAACAAGTGCTATGCTTTTTTTGGCATCTGAGAGCAGCCTGAGTACCTTGTTGGCAGTCATTGTCTCCGGAACCACGGGCAGTTTCCTCATGCCTGCCACAACATCAGTGGGTCCGTGTAAAATATCCTTCAGTTCATAGTAACCAGCCATGTTGTCAATATTGTCCCTGTACAGAAGGATTTTCGAGTGGCCTGATTCAATGAACTGCTGTCTCAGTTCGTCCGGAGTGGAATCCAGAGGCAGGGCAACTATCTCAGTCCTGGGCACCATGCATTCGCGAGCTTTCACCGAAGAGAAATCGAGGGCATTCTGGAAGATCTTCAGGTTGCTGTTCTCCTCCTCCTTCTCCTCCTTGGTCTCAACCAGGTCATTCACGAAATGGTCAAGGTCAATACGGGTAAAGATCTTGTTCTCCTGCTCCCTGCGCTCCGGCTTAATGCCGAAAAAAATCCGCATTAAGGAATTGGCGAGCCAGAGGGTGAATTTGCTGACGGGGTAGAACAGGTAATAAAAGATGGCAACGGGGACCGCGAATATCTTAAGGAAGAAGTTCGGACTTAGTCTGACAACTGACTTTGGCAGGAAGTCGGCAAAGACCAGAATTATCAGTGTTGTGATGACAGTCTGGATAACGAAAATGACGGCCTCGGAGTAGATATGATTAATAAGCCATATCTCGAGGAGGTCAGCTGCCAGCATACTGAATACCACGGTGGCAACATTGACCCCGATGAGCATTGTGGAGAGATAGAGACCGGGGTT
Organism: Bacteroidales bacterium; assembly: GCA_049294275.1. Lineage (GTDB taxonomy): Bacteria > Bacteroidota > Bacteroidia > Bacteroidales > VadinHA17 > SR-FBR-E99. Next base: position 13,347 of record JBAQCQ010000013.1, on the reverse strand, counting down.
ACCGGTATAGATACTGATTATCCTCGACCCGAATTGTCCCTGCTTGCGGTCAAGCTCTATGCGGAGCTTGTTGGAGGCGATGAAAGAGAGCTCCATCGCCGAGAAGAAGGCGGCAAGAAGAATGGCAAACGGGATGAGAATGAAAGGGTTCATGACCCAAAATTACAGTTTTTTCCGCTGTGAATCACGCATCCATGCCAGGACGAATGCCCCGGCTGCCATGACAAGGTACAGCAGGCCGCTTTTCAAACCGTTGGCTGTTATTTCACGGATAGCTATTCCCAGGCATATTACACCCAGAACGATCCATACTATCTCAATCATCAGCAGGTACTTTTTGTTCATCTTCAATGTATATGGTTCCGGTTACGTTTCTGATAGACCAGTTTGAAAAGCGGGTATCCGATTCAAATCCGGTGCCCATAATAATCTGATCGTTATGGGTGAATCTGACAAACCTGTCAGACCAGATCCTCTCCCTGGGCTGGCTCCAGAAAAGCAGTTCAGTCTCAAGAATATCCCCCTCTGTGTTTACCGCCACCACCCTGTCACGGAGTTCCCAGACATCATCCTTTTCAGTGTACCGTGCATATCGCGAGTTGATGCTTGCCTGCGGCTCGCTCTTCTTTTCATAAAACAATACCGTGAGACCCTCCGGGAAAAGAGTGTAGGGATTCTCTTCAGATTTGAACTGCTGGATCAGGGGGGTGCGAACCAGCATGGTGACCATGCCGGAGTCAGAATACATAGTCTCCACATCCCTTGCCGAAAGCGACGGCAGATCCTTGATCTGGAGATCCTTCACAACCACATCCCGCTTCTCACATGATGAAAGCAAAACAGTCCCGGCAACCAGGACTGCTAAGCGGAAGTAGTATTTCCCAAAGGATGACACTGCGGTTACTCCTTTTTAAATCTTACTGTGGTGGACTCATTGACCCATCCACCGACCTGGTATGTTGCACCCTCATCCACCAGGCTCCTGAAGAAGGCCTCCTCCTTGGTGGGGTACATCCTCGAATAGATTGCTATTCGCTCGTCTATCTGGTCTTTAAGGGTAGGATCAGCATTTCTTGCACGGACAAGGTAATCTACGACAACCCAGTAAACAGTCTGATTTTCAAAGGTTTCACCGATTCTTGCTCCGGCATAGGCTTCAGCAATTATATAAAGTGCGGTGCCGTTTGTAGGATCAAGGGCATAGGCTGCCTTGGCAAAGTCGCGCGCTGCCTGTTTGCTGTCGGAAGCCAGCTCCAGCGTGGCCAGTTTGGTCAGCAGGCCTGATTTGACTGTCCGGTCTGTTTCTAGATCAATGGCTTCAGTATAATATTTTTCAGCTTCGTTGTATTTCTTGCGGGCCATATTCATCTCAGCCAGCTGGGCAGCCGATGATGCGTTGGGCTCTGCATGGTAGAGATTCGTTGCAGCTTTAAAATAAAGTTCCGAATCGCGGCAACCGGTCTCGGTCAGAAGGTTGATCACCTTCCTGAGCATGGCCGTATCATTCGGGCTTTTGTCAACCCCGGCAGCGAACAGCTCTTCCAGGTTGGAGCATGAGGCTGCACCGCTAGATTTGAATACAGCATCAATATTCTTCTTTGCCTCGAGGTAACGTGCATCATCAGGCTTGCGTGAGAGCTGCGCTTCAACCACCTTCATTGTCTGCGAATAAGCTGCAATTACTGCAGGGGCATCAATGAGCCTGAGCGCATAGCATTTGGCGGAGATAGCCATGTAGAGGCTTGAATATGTCTGATCAAAACTCTGGGGGGATGTCTCCATGACTCCCTTTATAATATCATAACACTGCCTTGCATAGCTGGGGTCATTCCCGCCGAACTCATACAGTGCAAAGGCTTTACGAAGTGAGTTGGCAGGCCCTTCATTGAAGTACTTAGTGCGCTGATCAAGTATCATCATCACGGTGTCAATGTAGGCCTTGTTGCCTGACTTGCGGAATAATTCCTTGAACATAGCCTCTCCCTTGATATAGGTGTTCTTTGAAGACCCCGGGCACTCATAGAATACCGGTCTCCAGAACTGCAGAGCCATGTTGTAGTCTTTGTTTTCGTAATATGTTGAATAAAGCGATGTATTGCGAAGGCACCTTGTGCTGTCTTCGCCCTGTCCGAAAGGTGTGCCCGTTTCAATGCCTTTCTGTGCCTGCAGGCTGAATGAAAGTACTGTCAGAAGTGTTCCGGTCAAAATCGTCCTTAAAGTTCTTTTCATCTCTTTCTTAATAGTTTATTCATACTGTCGTTTGACGAACCAGTAGTCATAAAGATTGAGACTGGCTCCGATCGATATCCTGGTTTCTCCTGGAACGCCTGCGTCAGGATTACCCCTTTTTGACACATCAACAACCAGTGAGATTCTGGATCTCGATCTTCTCATTGGTATACCTGTTCCAAAAGTTATGCCATATTCTTTGACGTTATCTCCTCCGTAGAGTGCATAACTTTCACCGTACCGGCATCCGGCGCGGTATTCAACACGATCAAAAAAACTGTAATTTGAGAATTTGTCAGGAATGAATTCTGCTCCGGCATGCAGCGAGATTACATCGGACCAGGTTCCGTAAGCGCCGGGAAGGGAGGCCTTTGTCCAGGTTGTGTAGACTATGTCAGCGCCTGCCGTAAACTTATCGTTCTGCCCGAAGGTGATGCCTGCCCTGATCGTCTGCGGAATACGGCTGGTAGTGCTGACCGTGGCATTGTACAGGGTGTCAAAGGCCAGGTTGGAAGTCTGAATGTTGGAATACCTGAAAATAACCTCCCTGTTGGTGGTATTCAGTCTGAGGCTGGGGGTATAGGTGATTCCTGCATTGATATACTTTTTTTCAGGCAGCGGAGCCATGAATTGTACCGAGGCCTCCCATCCTATGCCATTCATGGCTGAACTTCCGGATTTTCTTGTATTGAAGTAGTTGTTGTCTTCCGTAAAGACGAGATCATTCAGCCTTGTGATCTCACCGAAAATGAAAAACAGATTGACTCCGGCCGAAAAGTATTTTACAGGACTGAACCCGGTTCCGATCAGTGCTTTCTGGTAACCGCCGGAGCCTGTGTGACGCTCAAGGAGATCCTCGGTGCCAACGGCGTCCGAGGCGCTTTCTATGATCTGGTAGGAGCCGTTTGAATACGGCATTACTCCTGCCGTTATGCCCCAGCCCTTCATTACCGGGAACCCGAGCAGGAGATGAGAGAAGTTGAGGTCCTGTGACCAGAAGGTCTGGTCACCTTCACTGAGCCTTATGAGTCCGTAGTCAAGCCCAAAATCAAAGATGAATGATGCGGTGTCTATGCTGCTGTACGATGCGGGCGTGATATAGTTCAGCGTAAGATTGTTCCTGATCCCGCTGCTGATTCCCCCCATCGCCATAGTCCGGAAAGTACCCTGCTGCTCAAGATTACCGATGCCGTACCTGGCAAACGGAGATTGTACATTCTTCTGGCCTGCCGCTCCTGCAGTCAGGAGGGCCAGCAGACATATCAGACTAAATCTTCTGGTCTTATACATTAGTGTCAAGTAAAAAATTCAAACCCTCAGTCACAAGGTCCGGGTAGATAAATAATTTTTTGTCAGTGCGCGAAGATAAAAGTTCGCTGTCGCCCCCGGTGATGACCGTGATGAGTTTTTCGTGCTTTTCTTCGAATGTGCGAATATACTCATTTATTTCATACACCATGCCCATGACAACTCCTGCTGCTATAGCCTCTTCCGTTGTTTGGCCCGGGAAGGAGAAGCCGGCACTCCTGGTCACGAGTGGTAACCTGTCAGTGTATTCATGCAGAGCCCTGAACCTCATCGAGAGACCCGGGGAGATGCTCCCCCCGCGGTAAGCTCCGTCACTTACCAGGTCAACGGTAAGGGCGCTTCCGGCATCGATGACAAGCAGATCAGCCCCGCGATGGTGAACAAGACCCCCGGCAGCCGCCGCCAGCCGGTCGACACCCAGGGTCTCCGGCGTGCCGTAATCTATGCTGAAGGGATATTCCGACTGCCATGTCAGGTTATGCACCCTGTCACACTTTCCACGGAGGAAATCAAGAAGAGACGCCGGATCACTGCCGACACTCGAAACAATGATCCCTTCCAGGGAGTACCTGCCTGCAAACTTTTCTATCAGTGCCGGTTCCGCCTTGGCGAGACGTTCCTTCCTGACAATCCCTCCACCCTCAGCCAGTGCCACCTTGGTGCTGGTGTTACCGATGTCTATAATGAGATTCATTGTTTTGCCTGCGGCTTCATGTTTGACTCGTGGTATGATAATATTTTCCCGAAGAGTGTTATAGCCTGAGTGACAGATGTTATCTCCCTGACGGTGAGGCTGAGCTTGTTGTTGTTCTGCCTGATGGTCATGTTGCCCTTTTTACTGTTTACATAATTCATCACCGACACAAAAAGGGAGGTGCGGTAGAACTGTGACGCCTGATCTGTCACAAAGTTAGCAATCAGAGTGCTGTTTTTCAGAATAACCTTTTCAATTCCCGTCCGTGAGGCAATCCATTTGAGTTTTACGAGATCGAGAAGTGCCCTGGCGGGAGGCGGCAGCGGTCCGAACCTGTCGGCCAGATGTGACTCATAGGCTGCCAGCCCTGCTTCATCCCTGATCTCGTTCAGTTCCTTGTAAAGCCTGATCCGTTCGGGTATGTTCGAGACATATTCATCTGGAAACATAATCTCCAGATCAGTCTCAACGGTGACGTCAGGCACGAACTGTTTCGTGCTCTCGTCTTCTTCCGTCTCATGCTTTTTAACGGGGGCAGGGAAGAGATCCGCGAATTCCTCCTCCTTAAGCTCTTTAATAGCCTCATTGAGTATCTTCTGGTAGGTTTCATAGCCCACGTCGGCAATGAAGCCGCTCTGCTCACCGCCAAGCAGGTTCCCTGCACCCCTGATATCGAGATCCTGAAGGGCGATGTTGAACCCGCTGCCGAGTTCATAGTTCTCCTCTATCGCCCTGAGCCTTCGCCTGGCATCACCAGTGAGGGCCGAAAGGGGAGGTGTCAGGAGGTAGCAAAAGGCTTTTCTGTTTGAGCGGCCGACCCTGCCACGAAGCTGATGAAGCTCTGATAGTCCGAAAGCATGGGCGTCATTTATAAAAATGGTATTGGCATTGGGGATGTCGAGCCCTGACTCAATGATGGTTGTGGCAAGCAACACGTCATAGTCGCCTCGGATGAAATCGAACATCACGTTCTCAATCTCCTCCCCCTCCATCCGTCCGTGTACCACCGCAATCCTGACCTCCGGGCAGATGCGTGAAATGGTGGCCTTTACCTCCATGATGTTGTCTATCCTGTTATTGATGAAGAAGACCTGGCCGTTGCGGCTCACCTCGTAGACGATACCCTCGCGGACGATGTCTTCATTGAAACCGTGCAATTCAGTGATGATGGGCATCCTGTTGGGAGGAGGGGTGGTTATGACAGACAGGTCGCGTGCACCCATGAGTGAAAACTGCAGAGTGCGGGGTATCGGTGTGGCTGTCAGTGTCAGGGTGTCAACGCCTGCCTTGAGGCTCTTAAGCCTCTCCTTCACCGCCACCCCGAACCGCTGCTCCTCGTCGATGACCAGCAGCCCCAGGTCCTTGAATTTAACCTCCTTGCCCGTTATTTTATGAGTCCCCACAATGATGTCTATCTCCCCTTCTGCCAGCTGCTTCAGAATCTTCTTCTGGTCCGAGGGTTTACGGTGTCTGCTGATGTAATCGACTTTGCACGGGAAGTTCTCAAGCCGGGAGGTGAAGGTCCTGTAGTGCTGAAGCGCCAGGATCGTTGTAGGGACTAGTACTGCGGTCTGCTTACCGTCAGTCGCCGCCTTGAAGGCTGCCCTGATGGCCACCTCGGTCTTGCCGAAACCGACATCTCCGCAGATCAGGCGGTCCATTGGCACCGGCGCCTCCATATCCTCCTTGACGGCGATGGTGCTTGCAAGCTGGTCAGGGGTATCCTCCCAGATGAACGAGGCTTCCAGCTCCCGCTGAAGGTATGAGTCGGGAGAGTATGCAAAGCCTCCGGAAGCCTTGCGTTGTGCATAGAGCTTGATGAGGTCTCGTGCAATGTCCTTTACCTTTTTCTTGGTAGACTGCTTTACCTTCTGCCATGCCCCGGTGCCCAGCTTGTTGATGCGGGGCGGAGTGCCATCCTTGCCTTTGTATTTTGAGATGCGGTGCAGGGCATGAATGCCTACGAAAAGTATATCGTTATCCTTGAAGACAAGCTTAATGGCTTCCTGCATGCGCCCGTTGACCTCGATCTTCTCAAGCCCCCCGAAACGCCCGACACCGTGGTCAACGTGGACTATATAATCCCCCGGATTGAGATCGGTCAGCTCTCTCACCGTCATGCTGTCACGACGCGTGAAGAAGCCTTTAATCCTGAACTTGTGATACCTGTCAAAGATCTGGTGATCAGTGTATACCGCTATTTTCAGATCGTGGTCGGTGAATCCCTGGTGGAGGTTGAGCAGGAGTGGTGAGAAGCCTGCCTGGGGGTCGGTTGCGGCAAAGATCTCTTTCAGACGCTCTTCCTGGGCTTCGCTTTCGGAGATGATGAAATTACTGTATCCCTCCCTGGCGTTGGCGACAAGCCTCGATGTCAGAAGGTCAAAGTTCTTATTGAAAGCGGGCTGCGGTTCGGTGTGGAATTCGATGTTCACAGCGCCTTCTGCACGCCTCCCCCTGCCGAAGAAGACCTGGCGGTGCCGGGAACAGAGCTCCTCAAGACGCCGTCCGGTGATGATGATGTCACGGCGGTCAGCTATCTCACCGCGCGAGCTCCGGGTGCGTGCCTGTGACCAGATGTCGTCGGTCTTTTCAATGATGTAATCAAAGTTGTCGCTCCAGATGATGGATGAGGGCGGAATGAAATCGATCAGGCTGTCAGTGCTCTCGGTGAAGGCAAGCACCTGTATGTCAGGGATGACCTGTATTTCGTCATGGAGCCGGAGTGACAGCTGATCATCAGGATTGAATGATCGGATCGAGTCGACCTCCTCACCGAAGAAATCGATACGGTAAGGCTTGTCTGCAGAGTATGAGAAGAGGTCGGTGATGCTGCCCCTGACGGAGTATTGCCCGGGCTCATAGACAAAATCGGTCCTCCGGAAATTGTACATGCGGAGCACCTCCTCAAGGAACTCGATGGAGAGCTTGTCTCCCTTCTTTATCGCAAAGGTGTTCTTCTTCAGGTTGCTCTTGCTGACCACCTTCTCCATGACAGATTCAGGATAGGTGACAATAATGCATTTTCTCCTGCCGGATGTCAGGAAGTTCAGCACCTCGGTCCTGAGAATGATGTTGGCCGGTTCGGTCTGGTCATATATGACAGACCTTTTGAAGGTCCCGGGGAAAAAGAAGATGTTGTCTTCTCCGATGAGCGAGGTGAGGTCATTGTAGAAATAGGCTGCATCCTCCTTCTCCGGCAGCATGACCAGGTGGGTGGTGGGCTGCTGCGAGAGGGCGCCGGCCATCACCACGGTGCGCGATGACCCCGTAAGACCGTGGATCATCACCGGCTCATTGCTGTCGCCCGCGAGCAAAGCCTCAAGCCTCGTGAACGAGGGGTGCTTCCTGTAAAGGTCTCTGAAAACGGTGCTGCCCATGTGAACTGTATGAGGGTGCAAAATTAACAAAGCGCAGGGGAACGCCAAGCAAAACGATGCTTTCAGTTTTGTGGCGGCGGCGTTAACAGCACATCCCGACCAGTTGGCTGATCATCCCGGTAGAGCCACAGTAGAATGGAGACCTCTGGTGCAGCGAGTCGGGCTTGATGGAGAGGATCCGGTTCCTGCCGTCAGTGGCTGTCCCTCCGGCCTGCTCAATAATGAATGAAATGGGATTGCATTCATACACCAGCCTCAGCTTACCGAGGGGATAGGTTATTGATGGCGGATAGAGGAAGATGCCTCCCGTGAGCAAATTGCGGTGCACGTCAGATACCAGCGAGCCGATGTAACGCGAAATGTATGGCCGGCCTGTTGAAGGGTCATTCTCCTGGCAGTATTTTATATAGCGTTTCACTCCGTCAGGAAACCTGATATAGTTGCCCTCATTGATGGAATAGATCCTTCCTGTTGACGGGGTCTTAATGTTGGGGTGCGACAGACAGAACTCTCCTATAGTGGGGTCAAGGGTGAACCCGTTCACGCCGTTGCCTGTGGTATAGACAAGCATTGTGGATGAGCCGTAGATCACATAGCCTGCGGCTACCTGGCTGCTGCCTGGCTGCAGGAAATCCACAATGCCCGACTCTTCATCTCGTTGGGTCACGCGGCGGTAGATCGAGAATATTGATCCTACCGACACATTGTAGTCTATGTTTGAGGAGCCGTCGAGAGGGTCAATGCAGACGACGTATTTCCCCCTTTTTGCAAACTCCTCCGTAAAGACAACCTCGCTCTGGTTCTCTTCGGATGCCACTCCGCAGCATTCACCCGAGCCCTGGAGCGCGTCGATGAAGACTTCATCGGCATAGCGGTCAAGTTTCTGCTGGTCTTCTCCCTGGGGATTTTCAGATCCGGCCCTTCCCAGTATCTCGACCAGCCCCGCCTTGCGGATCTTTGCATTGACCATCTTGGCTGCGGTGCCGATGTGATGAAGCAGGCTGGAGAGCTCTCCCCGGGCATAGGGGAAGTCCTTCTGTTGCCTGATGATAAAGTCATTAAGGCTGGTTATATCATAACTTGACATCACGGAGATGTGTTGGTTTCTGTTGCCTCAGTTAAGGTCTGCCCTGAAGGCGGCCCTGTACGCGTATACCTTACCCAGGTTATTGTAAAGCTCATACCCGAAGGTAACTGATTTGGCTTTCTTATGCAAGCTGTTCAATGCAGGATTATAATACCAGTCTTCGGTGAAGGAGAGCTTACCGATACGGGTGCGGTCATTGCTGAACTCACTCTCGATCTTTTTCACGTCGGAAACCGACAGCAGCTCACCACTGTGATAGTCGCAGACAGTCAGGGTGCCGTCATAAATGCGGTTGAATATGTTGGCAACCAGCGTTTCTCCATTGTAACCGGCGACTTTTTCCACCTCCCATGGATCGCCCTCGGGGTCAGGCCTGATAATAACCTCTGTAACTATGTCACTTGCTATCAGCACTGTGCCTTCAGGGAGATCTTCGCCGGCAGGGAGCTGAGTGGATGCAGGACTGTCACTGCCGGCAGTTTTTTCTGTCCCTTTCCGGTTGCTGCCTCTCTCCCCGCATGAGGATGTGAGAGCCGCAAGAATCATCAACAAAACGATCTTTTTCATACCGTTTTTCATTTTATCGTTTGAAACGAAGCATCTCCGGTGCACGGAGGCCTGTCAGATGGCCGTCTTTAAAGACAGGGATGCCGTTTGCAAATGTCGTTATGACGCTGCTGCGGAATGCTGTTCCTTCAAGCGGCGACCATCCGCATTTATAGAGAATGTTTCCCTTATTGACGGTCCATGGCGCTGCGGGATCAACGAGGACCAGGTCGGCCCTGTAGCCTTCCCTTATGAAACCTCGTTCTGCGATGCCGAAGATCAGGGCCGGATTATGGCACATTTTCCTGACCACCAGTTCGGGGGTCAGTTCATCACGGCGACAGAGCTCCAGCATCATCACCAGAGAGTGCTGCACAGTGGGGCCTCCTGACGGAGCGTTGAAGTAGGGAGCGCTCTTCTCCTCCAGGGTGTGGGGTGCGTGGTCGGTGGCTATGATGTCAATCCTGTCTTCTCTTACCGCCTTTAGCAGGGCCTCCCTGTCGGCTGCTGTTCTGATTGGCGGATTCCATTTGACCAGGTTGCCCTTGTCTTTGTAAGCCATATCGTCAAACCAGAGGTGGTGCACACAAGCCTCGCCGATTACCTGTTTTTTTGAGGGGTCGGGGCCCGCAGTGAGCAGTTCCGCCTCCTCCGCGGTGGAGAGGTGCAGCAGGTGAAGCCTGGTACCCGCAATGCGTGCACGGGTGATGGCTGCCGACGATGAGGTCAGACAGGCCTCCCTGCTTCTTATCAGAGGATGGAAGGAGGGATCAATATTTTCGCCGTATTTCTCGCGGTATGCTGCAATGTTGGCCCTTATGATTTGTTCATCCTCACAGTGGCAGGCAACGGGTAGTTTTTTCAGGCTGAAGATGGCATCGAGAGCCTCCTCCCTGCTGACAAGCATATTGCCGGTGGAGGCTCCCATGAAGAGCTTGACCGCCGGAACAAGAGCCGGATCGGCACCGAGGAGCTCGCTGATATTGCCATCGGTGCCGCCGATATAAAAGGAATAATTGATTACTGATTTTTCGGCTGCGAGGAGATTTTTTTTATGCCACTCATCCAGGGTGACTGTCTGGGGTGAGGTGTTGGGCATCTCCATGAATGACGTCACCCCACCTGCTGCTGCTGCTGCGCTCTCACTTGCTATATCACCCTTATGTGTCAGTCCCGGCTCCCGGAAATGCACGTGATCATCAATAACGCCTGGCAGGAGCCAAAGGCCGGTGGCATCAATTGTTGCCGTGCCCGGAGCGGCTTTCGCCTTCCCGGCAGGAAAGATGCCGGTAATGGTGTCACCTTCAATTGTGATGTCAGCAGGCACCCTGCTCTCCTCGTTGATGAGCAGGGCGTTGCGTATGACGATTTTGTTTTTCGTTTCCCGGTGCATCATGGAACTGTCAGGTTACGATCCTGCGCGGTTTCCTGAAGATACTGACGATTTTCATCCGCATTACGCCCCACATGGCTTCGCCGAAGATGCTTCCCGACATTTTTGAAGTGCCTGCCCTGCGGTCGGTGAAGATGATGGGCACCTCGACTATCCGGTAACCCAGTTTCCATGCCGTGAATTTCATCTCAATCTGGAATCCGTATCCCACCAGGCGGATATGGGAGGGGTTTATATTCTGCAGTACTTCACGGCGGTAGCACTTGAAGCCGGCAGTGGTGTCCATGATTTTCATGCCTGTGACAATCCTCACGTACATGGAGGCTAAATATGACATAAGCACCCTTCCCATGGGCCAGTTGACCACGTTCACGCCGGAAATGTATCTTGAACCGATGGCCAGGTCAGCGCCGTCGCGGTCGCATGCCGCGTGGAGCCTGACAAGGTCAGCCGGGTCATGGGAGAAGTCGGCGTCCATCTCGCATATATAGCTGTAATCTCTCTGCAGCGCCCAGTTGAACCCCGCAATGTATGCCCTCCCCAGTCCTGCCTTCCCGGGTCTCTCAAGGAGGTTCAGGTTGGGGTATAAAGGCTTCAGGTCTTTGACGATGGTGCCGGTACCGTCGGGTGAGTTATCGTCAATTATCAGGATGTCAAACGGTACGGGGAGTGAGGAGATGGCGTGGACCAGTCCGTGGATATTCTCCGCCTCGTTGTATGTTGGTATCAGTACCAGGTTTGACATGGGGTCCGCTAAAAGTGCTAAATTAACTATTTTTCTTACTCTGAACTGTCATTTGGTCGTCAACCTCTTATGAAGTCCCGGTTTTGCTTTACGGAGGGCAGTCCGGGAATTTTTCTCCGGCAGATTTTCAAAATATTTCCCGAAATATTTTGGATGTTTAAGAGGAAGCGTTACTTTTGTCACCCCAAATGATCGAAAATCAGGGGGGTGTTCTTTATAGTGTGCGCTTATCAGTCCCATAGCTCAGTTGGTTAGAGCGCTACACTGATAATGTAGAGGTCCCCAGTTCAACTCTGGGTGGGACTACGGAATTGGGGATTTAGCTCAGTTGGTCAGAGCATCCCGCATCCGCCGGCTGGCGGATCGGGAGGGTCAGGTGGGATTAATCCGGTTCTTTAAATATTCGGGGATTTAGCTCAGTTGGTCAGAGCATCTGCCTTGCACGCAGAGGGTCAAGGGTTCGACTCCCTTAATCTCCACAAGGAGTCTTCAGAAATGAGGGCTCTTTTTTTATGCCCGGACTATTGGTTGTGTCATTGAAAATGCAACAAAAATCGGATTTTTCAGTTATATAGATTACCCACAAAACAAAAAGGCGGTCCCCCCAGATTGGATGTTAGTCAAATATACATTCGTCAAAATCTATCGACCCCGAAGGGGTCAGCGAGGAGGAGGGACCGCCCTTTTCAAAGTTAAGAAAAAAATCATTCGCAACATCCTTTGATTTATAAACCAATTTCTCTTTTAATTAACACTTTATTTGAGGAGGGGTCCGGGAACCTGGCCATGGCAAGGGCATAAAGCAGGTAATAGATTAATTAACAGACACATAAGCATTCGGCACTTCGGCTCACTTCTGTGACCGTTGCCTCTATACCTATTATAATATAATGGAGGGCGGGGATAATAACAGGGCATAAAAAACCGTATTATGAAAAATAATTTGAAAAAAAGTTGTGATAATTTGTTTTATTGAATTTGTTCCATATCTTTGCACCCGCTTTTGAAGAAAAGCACGTTCCCTGAAAGAGAGGTTTGACAGATTGGACTCCCGGATTTTGCCCTGCAAGGGGCAGAAAAAAAAGTGAAAAAACTTTTGAAAAAAGTTTGGTGAGAAGGAAAGAGTTTCTATCTTTGTCCTCCCTTGCCTCAAAAAAGAAATGAGGAGGGGAAGAAGTTCTTTGAATTAATGATGAAGTAGTAGCACACAGGCGAGAGAGATCTCGCCAAAAACCTAGCGATTTTGTTTGAGTTTTTGAAGAGACCGGATTGATCTTCGAGAGATATTTAAGAAATGAAATATTACAATGAAGAGTTTGATCCTGGCTCAGGATGAACGCTAGCGGGAGGCTTAACACATGCAAGTCGAGGGGCAGCACGAGGTAGCAATACTTTGGTGGCGACCGGCAGACGGGTGAGTAACGCGTATGTAACCTACCCTGTACAGGGGGATAACCCGGAGAAATTCGGACTAATATCCCATGGAAATATCGGAAGGCATCTTTTGATATTTAAAGTTCCGGCGGTACGGGATGGGCATGCGTAACATTAGCTGGTTGGTAAGGTAACGGCTTACCAAGGCTTTGATGTTTAGGGGTCCTGAGAGGGTGATCCCCCACACTGGTACTGAGACACGGACCAGACTCCTACGGGAGGCAGCAGTGAGGAATATTGGTCAATGGGCGCAAGCCTGAACCAGCCATCCCGCGTGCAGGAAGACGGCCCTATGGGTTGTAAACTGCTTTTCCAGGGGGAGAAACTTGCGTACGCGTTGCGCAATTGACGGTACCCTGGGAATAAGCATCGGCTAACTCCGTGCCAGCAGCCGCGGTAATACGGAGGATGCAAGCGTTATCCGGATTTAGTGGGTTTAAAGGGTGCGCAGGTGGTTTAATACGTCAGTGGTGAAAGTCTGCCGCTTAACGGTAGGATTGCCATTGATACTGTTAAACTTGAGTTTGGATGAGG
>JBAQCQ010000012.1:0-2859 GCA_049294275.1 Bacteroidales bacterium | reverse complement strand
TTGATGTAATGCATTCTCATCTTGCCGGAGATGTGGGCGGTTATGATATGTCCGTTTTCGAGCCTGACCCTGAACATCGCGTTTGAGAGCGCCTCGATGATCGTTCCGTCAATCTCTATTGATGGTTGTTTGGCCATATTCTTACCTGTTTTTCAAAACTTCTTCTATAAACTCAAATGTTGAGAGCAGGTCGGCTTTGTCCTCCCTGACCGCAACAGCGTATTCAAAATGTGCCGACGGTTTGCCGTCACCTGTCCTGACCGTCCACCCGTCATTCAGGACGCGTGTGTTCTTAGTACCTATGTTGATCATCGGCTCAATGCAGATGACCAGGTTTCTCTCGAGTCTCGTTCCCGTTCCCCTTTTGCCGAAGTTCGGAACTTCGGGCCCTTCGTGCAGGTGTTTTCCGAGTCCGTGTCCCACAAGGGTGCGGACCACCGAGTATCCTCCGCTTTCAGCCTTTGACTGCACTGCATATGAGATGTCTCCCACGCGGTTGCCGGCAATGGCCTCCTTTACTCCTGCCTCAAGTGAAGCCCGGGTGTATTCGAGAAGGCGGCGGATCTCCGGCCTGACGTCACCCACCGTGAAAGTGTAGGCGCTGTCGCCGTAGTAACCGTTGAGTATCACTCCGCAATCGACTGAAATGATGTCGCCCTCCTTCAGGGTGTAATCTGACGGAATCCCGTGTACCACCTCGTCATTGACAGATGTGCAGAGCGTGTTGGGAAAACCGGCATAACCCTTGAACCCGGGCAGCGCGCCGTGATCACGAATAAATGTCTCGGCTATGCTGTCAAGCTGGAGGGTTGTGACCCCCGGTCTGATGTGTACGGCTATTTCCGCAAGAGTACGGGAGACCAGCAAATTGCTCTCTCTCAGTAACTCTACTTCCGCGTCCGTCTTTATATATATCATCAAAGAACGTAAACAGTTACATGGCCGACACGGCCCCGGTCCTGCCCTTGACGCGGCCTGACTTCATGAGGCCGTCGTAGTGGCGCATAAGCAGATGGCTTTCGATCTGCTGCAGAGTGTCAAGCACAACGCCCACCAGAATGAGGAGCGAGGTGCCGCCAAAGAACTGTGCAAACTCACCGGTGATGCCGAAGTTGACGGCGAAGGCAGGGAGGATGGCTATGATGGCCAGGAATATCGAGCCGGGCAGCGTAATGCGTGACATTATGCTGTCAATGAACTCGACGGTCTTACGGCCGGGTTTGATCCCCGGGATGAATCCGCCGTTCTTCTTCATGTCTTCGGCCATCTGCACCGGGTTTACTGTAACCGCGGTATAGAAATAGGTGAAGAGGATGATGAGAATAGCGGTCACCAGGTTATACCAGAATCCGTACATGTTGGTGAAGGCCACCACGAATCCCGATCCGCTTTCGCTGAAACCGGCCAGGATGATGGGCAGCATCATGATCGCCTGGGCGAAGATGATCGGCATAACGCCGGCTGCATTGACCTTCAGGGGTATATACTGTCTTACGCCTCCGTACTGCTTGTTGCCCACTATGCGTCTTGCATACTGAACCGGTATGCGGCGTGTGCCCTGCACAAGCAGGACTGAACCGAGTATCACGGCAAAGAGGAAGACCAGTTCTATAAGGAGTGCCACAAGGCCTCCGGAGCCGTTGATGCGTGTTCCTGCTTCAAATATGAATGAGACCGGGAAGCGGGCGAGAATACCCACCATGATTATCAGTGAGATACCGTTTCCTATTCCCTTATCTGTTATCCTTTCACCGAGCCACATGACAAATATCGTTCCCGCCGTCAGTATGATCACCGAGGAAGCCTGGAAGAAGAATCCCTGGAGCACAAAAGCCTCCGGAGGCAGCACGGCGTGAAGGTTTGCAAGGTATGTCGGGGCCTGAAGGATGAGAATGAGGACCGTAAGGTACCTTGTGTACTGATTCATCTTGCGCCTGCCGCTCTCACCCTCCTTCTGAAGTTTCTGGAAATAAGGGAATACTATGCCGAGCAGCTGAATTACGATTGATGCTGAGATGTAGGGCATGATACCCAGGGCGAAGATGGAGGCCTGTGAAAAGGCTCCGCCGGAGAACATATCGAGCAGCCCCATGATACCCTTTGATGTCTGGGTCTGCAGCGCCTCAAGCATCGACGGGTCAATGCCGGGAAGAGTGATATATTTACCCAGACGGTAGAGTGCAACTATAGCAAGCGTATAAAAGATCCTGGCTCTGAGATCCTCTATCTTGAATATGTTCTTTATAGTCTGTATAAATTTCATGCCTTACAGTTTAACTGCGGTTCCCTGATTAGCTTCAATTGCTGCCTGAGCTGACTTGCTGAATGCGTGTGCGTGAACCTCGAGTTTCTTTGTGAGTGTACCCTTGCCAAGGATCTTTACGAGTGCATTTTTATTGATCAGCCCTGCCGTCAGCAGTGTCTGGAAGTCGATGAGTTCGGTCTTCAGCTTTCCGGCAAGCGCTTCGATGGTGCTGAGGTTGATGCCTTTGTACTCAACGCGGTTGATATTCTTGAAGCCCGACTTCGGGACTCTTCTCTGGAGGGGCATCTGGCCGCCTTCAAATCCTATCTTCTTGCTGTATCCCGAACGTGACTTGGCTCCCTTGTGGCCGCGTGTCGATGTGCCGCCGTGCCCTGAACCCTCACCGCGTCCGATACGTTTTTCTCTCTTCACCGATCCGCGGGCCGGTTTTAAATTGCTTAAATCCATTGTGAGATTTCTAATGCTGTTTATACCTTATAGTTTCTCCACCTTCACCAGGTGTTTCAGCTTGTTGACCATACCCATTACCTGTGGCGAATCGTCGTGCTCAACAGTCTGGTGCATCTTCTTTATACCCAGTGCCGCGAGTATTC
>JBAQCQ010000011.1:0-9940 GCA_049294275.1 Bacteroidales bacterium | reverse complement strand
GCCAGGCACTCAGAGGTAACCTTTCAAACGGTATTGTTGTCAACAACAATGATTGCCTGATAAAGAATAACAAAATTCATAAAATCGGATATTGCGGAATTAAGCTGTCATCAACTGCCGATATTATTACTATTCAGAATAACTATCTCGACAGTATTTTACTTATTTTAAATGATGGGGGAGGGATATATACGGCGGCTGAAGGAATTTCAAGGAAAATTGAAGGAAACATAATCACAAATGTGATTGGCAATATGAGTGGCACACCTTATCCTGATCGCCCCATTGCCCGTGGTATCTACCTGGATGTGAATTCTACAAATGTTATTATAACTGGAAATACCGTCGCGAACTGTTCCGAAAGCGGATATATGATTCACCGTGCTCATGATAACAGGTTGGAAAACAATATCGCCTTCAACAATGGAAATGGGATGTTCTTTCAAAACAGTTCGGGATCAAATATCCGGAACAATGTGCTTAGCAATAATATCTTTTTTGCGAAGACCTCAGATCAAAACGCATTAAAATTTTCAAGCATAGCCGATGATATACCTTCATTTGGTACGGCTGACAATAATTATTATGCAAGACCGGTTGATGACGACGATGTTTTCCACACATATTCACCATCAACCGGAAACAAAAACAGAACCCTGGCAGGCTGGCAATCATTCACAAGCCAGGATCGTAATTCGAAAAAATCACCTGTAACTGTAAGTGATACTTCCAAAATTGATTTCTACTACAACCCGACAACAGCCAATAAAGCCATTACCCTGGCTCAGCCCATGGTTGATATTAAAGGGGTAAAATATACTGGGACTTTCACTCTGCTGCCCTACACATCAGTTATACTAATGCCGGATCCAAATCCCTATGTACCTGCAACGCCGGTATTCTCAGGTGCATCCATTGAGAACAGTGCACCTGCTGCTCTAATTATAAATTACAGCCTGAGCCTGGCTAGTATTGTTCCTGCTGTTACAGCCTTTATCGTAAAAGTTAACGGAACTAACAGGACAATCAACACGGTAACCATATCAGGAAGCAAGGTCACTCTCACTTTAGCAAGTCAGGTAATTTATGGAGATGCCGTAACGGTCTCATACACAATGCCTTCAAGCAATCCCCTGCAGACATCAGAAGGAGCCCGGGCTGTATCATTAATCTCTCAAACTGTCAAAAATAACTGTGTGGCCCCAAATCCCACTCCAGATCCTACTCCAACCACTCCTCCGTCTCAACCACCGGTACAGCAAAACCAACCACCGGCAATCTCCATCGCCTCTCCTGTTAAGGGAAGCTCTTATACCTCTCCAGCAACAGTCGTTATAGATGTTGTAGCCCATGACCCTGACGGTTCCATCAGTTCAGTTGCCCTATACAATGGTAATGTTATACTTGGTGTATTAACTGCCGCCCCTTATACTTTCACTCTGAAAGAACTGAAAGAGGGTTCATTTTCACTTCACGCCGAGGCAACCGACAATCTTAACTTAACAGCCAAGTCTGCCTCTCTTGAATTTCATGTTACCCCTTTTTTTGAGACTGAGCCGTCTTTCAGCCTCTATCCCAATCCAAATGACGGCCACTTTACTATTGACTTTTCAACCGTTCAGGAAGCAGGTAACTTAAAAATGGCAGTGCATAGCATGATTGGAAGAACCGTTTATCAGACTGATCTGACAGGTGATGATTATACAAGACAATTTGACCTTTCTCACCTGAACCCGGGAATCTATGTGATAATGATTTCAGCAAACGAAATCATACAGACTCAGAAATTCATTAAAAGATAACCGGTCTTTCAATTGAGAAGAATAATCTTCCTCAGATATCGATCCAAACCCTCTGCCTCAAGCAATATATTATAAAGTCCTGCTGAAAGAGATGCAGGGATTGGAATTATATTCAACCCGTATTCAACCGGCTTCATTAATAAAATCCTACCGGTGCTGTCATATACCGTAAGGGATTGGTATATCCTGTTCGTATCAGTCAATAGTACATAAAAGTTCCCGCTGGCAGGATTTGGATAAATCCTGGTTATATTCTGGGGCAATTCTTCCTCACCGTTTGTCTCTTCTTCATAAATGCGGGCGCCTACCTGCCATTTACCGTTTTGATTCACTTTACGAGGATCCGTGGTGCCCCAGACAGCATCCACAGCGATCCCGGCTTTGAATTCATCTCCCAGGTCAGTTCCATAATCAAGGCGTGCAGGAGGAACAAAATCATTGTAATTGTTAAATGAGGGATTTAAAACTACCGAGTGAGTATCATAACCCAATGCCTGCCACTCTGAGAATGTTTTCACTGAACCGCCCGCACTAAAGAGAGGAGCTCCAGTTTCGCACCAGAAAACGTTGTAATCAGATTCAAATCCAACCAGGCTTTCCTGATCCATGACGTTGATACATAAAGTCTGATATTTTGTATAGAAGATGTTGTTAAATACCCTGACTCCGGTCGAAGGGGCATTCAGTCCGTTGTCAGTATTTGTATGGATATCAATCAGCCCCCGGTCTGTCTCTGCAGTGGTTTTCTCACAATACAAGGTGTTGTTATAAATTCTGACTCCGCCCATCCCTTTCACAACGATACCCACCTTTGGGTTCTTGATGATATTGTACGCCACTGCCCCCGAAACATCTGTCATTCCGTTAGACTTCCGCTGTATTCCGTTTGGGGTATTTAACAGATAGTTATACTTGATAATCACCCCAAGGTTATACCCTGTGAATAAAGCATGCGTCCAGCTTTCTGCGTCAGTCCCGTTCCAGGCAAACCTGTTTCCGGTAATGATTGCACCGTCAAGGTGATTGTTATTAAGTCCGGGAGTCTCATCACCCGCCTGCAGCATGTATCCGGCCGAGTTGACCGATGTCAGAGAGTTGTTCCGGAAAGTCAGAGTCGTAACCTGATTTCTCGGTATGTTATATCCGTTTGAAACACCGGTCTCAGTATCAACGATTTCCTGACCCTCTATGGTAAGTAATGCCTGAGGTGAGAGAAAAATTGAGTTAAGGAATAATATTAAGGTTATCAGTGCATGCTTCATATACTGGTCAAAATAGGATTTAATAAGTATTCAAACAGCTTAAGCTGCTATTTAATAACAGTGAACTCCACCCTTCTGTTCTGGCGGCGTTCAAGCCAGCCGGTATTCGGGGCTACAGGCCGGGTGCTGCCGTAACCTTTCGGGGTGAGTCGTGAGGCGCTTATGCCTCTGTTGATGAGATAGTTAACTATAACCTGCGCTCGGGTCTGCGATAGCCTTTCAAGTGTACCGGCAAAACCCTGATTATCGGTGTGTACCCCTATCTCGAGCTTGATGCCGGGATACTTGTTCATCAGCATCACCACCTGGTCAAGCATCAGGTAGGCATTGGTGACCAGCCTGTTGTTGACATCAAAATAGGTATCGGTCATGGTACCGTAATTCTTTTTCAGGATATTCAACTCCCTTTCGGCGGGGTCAGTCAGCACAAACAGGCGAATGGCGGCACCCCTGAATCCGCCGTTGACCATCTCGTTCCAGGCGGGATATGCCGCCATGAGGCTCATCTGCTGATCAATAACATAACTGTATGTACCTGCCTCGGGGTAATGGATCTCCCTTACAGTGTATTTCGCAGGCACACTCCTGAAGATCGGGTTCGAAAGCTCCATCTTAGTCCCGGACGAGAGGATCTCCACCTGGAAGACGGCCTCCTTCAGGTACTCCGCCTCAGCCGAGTACTGACCGGTAATCTTTAAATTTTCAAATTGCCTTAGATCGACCACCCTCTTCTCCGGTGTCGGCCTTGCTGCAAGGAACGATTCCATCTCCCGCTGACTGTCAAAGACCCTGATCTGTTTCGTCACTGCCCTGGTGAGTATATCGCCAGAAGCTGGTTCGCGAAGGGTCAGCCCGAGCCTGACAGTATACTCCCCGCCCTTGCTGTATTTATGCCTCGAGGTGGAACCGGACTTCTGGGTTCCCTCGCCCATGTCCCAGAAGAAACCGGTGATGGTGTAACCCGGAACATATGACTTCATCCCGTCGAAATCCACGGTCTCCCCGGCAACAGCAAAAGAAGGCGATGTGATATAGGGCTGATCGTAATCGAATATCTCGATGTCGTAGGTCTGCTTCCGGAAATAGCTGACGCCCGTCCTGCGGTCAATTATATCAAGGACGATGTTGTATTTGCCGGGACCCGGGAAACAATGCTCCGCGGCGTTTCCTGAAGCACGCGTCTCGTCACCGAAATCCCATACGTACTCCAGCCTGTCCTTGTCGATCTGAATATTCCCGGTATCGTAGACAGAGAAACAGTAGAGGTTCTCCTTCTGCGGCTCAGCAAACCAAATCTGCGGGATCACTGATTTGAAACGGTAAATATCAACCGATCTGCCTCCCCTGTCGGATGAAAAGTACCCTTCATTCATGGTCGCATTGGTGATGATGCCAAAGTCGTCATATTCGGTGTTGAGCGGTGGGGCAAGTCTGACCGGCTCAAACCATACGTTCCCTCTCTGTTTGGTCACATAAATGTCTTTCCCACCCAGCCCGTCCAGGCCGTCGGAGGCAAAAAAGAGCTCACCGGTCTCATTGATAAAGGGATAGGTTTCGTTTCCCGCGGTATTGACCGTCGGTCCGAGGTTAACGGGATCTTCCCAGTAGCCGTTTTTCCAGTTGCTGTAATATATGTCAAGGCCACCCATTCCGTCTGGCTTGTCGGAGGCAAAATAGATCCTCCTGCCGTCGCGCGACAGGCTGGGCATTGTGATATTGAACCATTCGGTGTTGAAACGAATCTCGCGAACCTTGCCCCAGCCTTTCTCATCAGCCACGGCATAGAAGAGCCCAAGCTTGTTGCGAAAGGTTGAGAGCAGCTTGAGATTCCCCTCAACAACCAGATTCCTGGAGTAGTACACTGTGTCGAGAGTCCGGTTAAACGAGACGGGACCATCGTTCAGCTTGCTTTTCAGGTACTTGGAAAAGAGCCTGCTCTTTGAATTGCCTGTAATTGTATCGGCATAGAACAATTTTATTACGGCCTGCCCCTGGCTGCTGACCGCCTGTCCCCTGTCGGTGCAGAAGACCAGCCCGTCCCTGTAGAACGCCGGGGCGAACTCATCATAGAGGTCAGTGTTGAATGAACTTTTTGTAATTGTGAAAGGTTGTTGCTGGGCGGACGATGAGGTTGTCAGCAGGATTACTGTCAGCAGACAAATGGTAGTTTTCCAGTTCATCTTGTTATAGTTCATTATTCCTAAGGTACTTTTAATTTTTGTCCTGCAATCTTGCGATCCTATTGGTCTTGCAGTATTTCAACCCTGTAAGCTGGTGCCTTCGCTAAGATGATCCGCCAGCTGGCAGGTCATTATTGAACGCTTGGTCCTGGTCTTACCATCTTGGGGTTCCTTATAAGGGCCGCTCGACATCAGACATCAGAAGATCAGCGGATTTATCACATCGACCTTGTAACGGAATTCATAGCGGAGCATGATCTCATGCGAGCCGTTGTTATAGTTGCCCAGGGTCCCGAAATTAAAGTCATACGAGTATGCAACCTTGAACTGGTTGTTAATGGCGAACTGAGCAAGTGCAGTCACCGAACTTGTGCTGCGGTAGGTTGCTCCCAGCCAGAGCCTGTCGTTCATGATGAAGTGGGCACTGACATCGTACAGGAACTTGTCTCCGATGGAATACGACAGCAGGGCAGATGGCATGAATTTCGTCTTTTGTCCGAGTGAAAACAGATAGCCGGTGTTCAGAATGTAGTTATATTGCCCGGGTTCCACTTTCAGTGAATACTTGTTCCTGTCAAAGTCGAACTGATAACCGAGGAGCCTCGGGACTGAGAATCCCACAAAGTAGTTCTTAACGTTATAATAGACCCCGAAGCTGAAGTCGGGCACAATAAAGACCCTGGAATCAATGAGATAGTATTCATCGCCCGGATCAAGGACGATAAGGTCTGACCATGCGGTGTTTGTTGCTACCAGTCCTGCTCCGAGGCCAAGGGCAAGAACACCGCCTCCGAGGTTGATCCTGAAGGCGTATGATGTCATCAGCTCTGTCTGCCTGGTCACCCCGATCTGATCATTGACCACAAAAAGGCCCAGTCCGAGCTTGTTCGAGAGCACGGGGGCGTCAACCTGAAAGCTCATTGTACGGGGTGCACCGGAAATTCCAACCCACTGCTGGCGATAAAAGGCGGCCACACTGAGTCCGCCTCTGCTTCCGGCATACGACGGATTGATTGTCAACGGATTCAGTATGTACTGATCAGTCACCGGCGTCAGCTGGGCAGCAAGACTTACCGGCACCAGAAGGAGGATCAGCGTTTTGACTATCTTCTTCATATTCCTGTATTTTTTTTGATTCTTATTCCGGGATGACCGGAGAATTTTGTGTTAAATCGTGACAAAATTATTTTGCATAATTCCGGTCACAGACCTTACCTGGTGGCTGTGAGCTACCTTCTTACAACAATGTAACCGCTAAGTGATATGCCATTTGCAGCACGGACCACGTAGAAGTAAGTATCGTCCGGTAAGGGATTGCTGTTGTAATCGACTCCGTCCCAGAGGTTGTCGTAGTCCCTGTTTTCATATACTTTGAGGCCCCTGCGGTCAAAGATCGTCAATTCGGTCCTGCCAAGGGTCTGAAGGCCATGAAGCACGAAGTAATCATTGGCTCCGTCCAGGTTGGGGGTGATCAGAGTAGGGATGACCAGGTTATTGACCTTGACCGTAACATTATCGGTAACAGGATAGCAGGCACCGTTGGTTACCGTCCAGCTGAAGACATTGTCTCCGATGGTCAGTCCGTTCACCTGTGTTGATGGAGCAGTCGAATTGAAGATCTCGCCGGTACCCGAGACCAGCGCCCATACACCAGTACCAATTGCCGGGATCTCTGCATTTAGCGTCGTCCCGAACTCATAATCAAGCACCTGGTCGGGACCGGCATCTGATTCCGGAAGCTCATCGGCAGTCACAACCACAGGCCTGGTGGTGCTGTAACCTGCAGTTGACGTACCCATGATATAATATATTCCAGCCGGAACCGTTGCAGGTGCAGCCAGCGGCACCGTCGCCGCCGCGTCAGTCCAGTAGGTGAAGGTCAGGTTGGCGTCAGAGCCAGCCGTTACTGCCGGCAGTGTGAGGTCAGCGGTCTGATCGGAACATATGTTCGGCGGATTGTTTATCACCACAACGGGTGCTCCCGGTCTGGCATTAATAACCACATTACCCGTTGCGGCGGAGGTGCAACCCAGGGAGTTGGTGACTGCGAATGTATAGGTCCCCGGTTCAAGGCCTGACACAGTCCTTGTGGTACCGGTCCCCTGGCTTGTGAATCCGTCAGGATAACGTATCAGGGTCCATATACCGCTTGACGGTAACCCGGAAAGCACCACGCTGCCGGTGCCAACCTGGAAGGTAGGATGGGTGATGGTTCCTACGACCGGTGCCGTCGGTGTTGCCGGTTGGGTGTTGATAACGGCATTGGCTGATACCGCCGATGTACAGCCGTCAGCGTTACGCACCACAAAGTTATAGGTACCCGCAGGGAGCGATGAGATGGTGGCACTTGAGCTCGTACCTGTCGATGTTGTTGCTCCCGGGTATCGGATAAGAGTCCATTCACCGGCCTCGGGCAGATACTCAAGGACGATGTTTCCCGTGGCCAGTTCGCAGGTTGGGTGGGTTATTGTGCCGATGAGCGGGGCTACCGGAGTAACGGGCTGAGGATTGATCACAACCTCGGCTGAGGCCGGAGAGGCACAACCGGTAGCATTCGCAACGGTGAAGGTGTATGTCCCTGGCGGGATTGCTGACAATGTACGTGTGGCTCCCGTCCCGGTTATTGAGACGTTGCCAGGTATCCGGGTCAGGGTCCATGTTCCAGTGGCTGGCAGTTCGCTCAGCGCCACGCTGCCTGTAGAGAGTGCACATGTAGGCTGGGTAACAGTGCCAATAACTGGTGCTGGTGGCGTGTCAGGCTGGGCACTTATAACCACGTTTGATGATACAGCCGAGACGCACCCGTTCGCATTGGTAACGGTGAAGTTATAAGTTCCCGGTGCCAGTCCCGTGATTGTTGTGCTCGTACCTGATCCGGTGGTAGTCTGACCTCCAGGGGTGCATGTAACTGTCCAGTTTCCCGATGCAGGAAGGCTGTTCAGCACTACGCTGCCGGTCGGTACGGCACATGTCGGCTGGGTCACTGTTCCCCGCACGGGCGCAACAGGAAGTGCGTTCACTGTCAGGGTGTAGGTTGCTGACGCCGCTGTGCAGAGCCCGCCTACAGGATTATTGGTGGTCACGGTTATAACCACTGTCCTGGCTGCGTCAGCTGCTGTCGGGTTGTAGCTGAAGGAAAACGGCGATGCTGTGGATGAAGCCGGGATAACTGTACCTCCGCCGTTTTCTGTTATTGTGACGCTTGTTGCGCTGCCTCCAAAGGTGTTACCACTGATGGTCACAGCCGTGATGCCACAGGTACTGCCTGCCGCTGCTCCCAGTGTCAGCAGCGGAGGATTTACGCAGTCGCAGTTGACTGAGAACTCCGGTCCTGTAGCGGTGCAGCCCGAGAGGTTTCTCACAGTGACTGTGTGAGTGCCATTGGACACATTGCTGAAACTGTTTGACGATTGCCAACCACCGGCGTCAAGCCGGTACTCGTAGCCCGTTCCTATGGGGCTGGTGACCGTTAGCACCGCCTGATTGAATCCCAGAGTGCAATCGACGGTTTGATCCGGTGATGTTGGCACAGGCAGTGAGGCATTGACGGTGAAGGAAGACGAAGCAGGCGATATACATCCGGCAGCATTTGTAACGGTGTAAGTGTAGGTACCTGCCGGAATACCTGTCGCAGTAAAGGTGGTACCGGAACCCGTCACCTCTGCCCCGCCGGGGTTACGGGTGAGGGTCCAGGTGCCAGTAGGGGGTAACCCGCTGATCCCGACACTGCCCGTAGTTACGGCACAAGTCGGCTGAGTAACCGTGCCGATTACAGGCGAGGTCGGGACAGCGGGTGGATTATTTATGACAACTGCTGCGGATGCGGGTGAGGTGCATTCGTTAGCGTTGGTTACTGTAAAAGTATGTGAGACTGCCGGTAAGCCGGTTACCGTGAAGGTGGTTCCGGTGCCTGTCACAGTAGCTCCGCCAGGAAGACGGGTGAGAGTCCAGCTGCCCGTGGATGGTAAACCACTTAGTACGACACTGCCTGTAGCCACTGAGCAGGTGGGCTGGGTTATTGTGCCAACTGTCGGTGCCGACGGGAGCGGATTAACATTGATCAAAAAACCAGTACTTACAGTCCCGGTACCACAACTATTATTCCCTCTAACCGTCAGGGTGCCTGATTGGGCACTCGCGCCAAAACTCATTGTTATCGAATTTGTTGTACCTGTTATGGTTGCTCCTGAGCCTGAGTAATTCCAGCTATAACTTGTTGCGTTTGCAATTGCCGGAACGGTATATGTTACCCCTGTTTGCCCAGTACAGACAGATGCCTGTCCCGTGATTGTACCAGTTGCTCCCGGCAAAGGATTTACAGTTATGTAACCTGTTTTTGTCTCAGTGTTTGTGGCTCCTTCGGTGATAGTTAATGTAACTGTCTTGGTCCCTCCCGTGCTATAGGTAACGGTATGCGGACCAGCTGTGGCGGCTGTTGCCGGATTAGCTCCCTCTCCAAAGTTCCAAAGAAAAGTTGTGCCGCTTGTTGTACCCAGAGAAGTGTTTGCAAAGAGAACCTGTGATCCTGCGCACAGTGT
Organism: Bacteroidales bacterium; assembly: GCA_049294275.1. GTDB lineage: Bacteria > Bacteroidota > Bacteroidia > Bacteroidales > VadinHA17 > SR-FBR-E99. The sequence goes on along the minus strand of JBAQCQ010000011.1, from coordinate 158 downwards.
CCGGGGGCTACCGACAAAATCAGCATCGAGACCGCAGCCCAAAAGGCTCACGTACAGCATCCTGGCCGCTCCTCCACATCCTGCTGCATTGGTCTCGGTGACGGTCACGTTACCGCTGGTGGTCCCAAATGTAACCGTGATGCTGTTCGTGCCTGACC
>JBAQCQ010000010.1:0-2679 GCA_049294275.1 Bacteroidales bacterium | reverse complement strand
CCTGTAGAATATCCATGCAAAGAGCAAGGCCAGCACCGCTGCGACAGGTGCTATCCAGAACAAACTATTGATCATAAGCTTAGGTTTTTATAAGATTTGAGCTACAAAACTAATCAGTTTTTTAACAAAACCTAACCGCACCCTGCGGTTATTGCTTTTTGTTTTTCACATATTTATCGAGCCACCTGAGGTACTCCCAATGCATGTGCAGCAGCGACTCCCGGGCAGCGTAGCCGTGAGCTTCCGCAGGAAGCAGAACGAGCCTGACGGTAGCGCCTGCGCCCTTGAGGGCAGCATAATATCTCTCGCTCTGTATCGGGAAAGTGCCCTGGTTGTCGTCAGCCATTCCATGTATCAGCAGAATAGGATCCTTTACCTTGGTGGCATGCGTGAACGGCGACAGTTCAAGGTAAAGCTCCGGGGCTTCCCAGAAGCTACGGCGCTCGCTCTGGAACCCGAACGGCGTCAGTGAGCGGTTATAGGCACCGCTGCGGGCAATACCTGCGGCAAAGAGCCTCGAATGAGAAAGAAGGTGGGCAGTCATGAAGGCGCCATATGAATGGCCGCTGGCAGCTACCCTGGCCGGGTCAGTAACACCCATCTCAACAGCCTTGTTAATGGCGGCCTCGGCATCGGCCACAAGCTGTTCGATAAAAGTGTCATTCGGCTCCTTACCCTCGGCTCCCACTATCGGAAAGCTTGCATCCATGAGCACGGCATAACCCTGGGTGACATAAACCAGCACCGAGGAGGGACTGACACGCGTGAAGCTGTACGGAGAGCCGCTGACCTGGCCGGCAGTTGACGGGTCATTGAATTCGCGCGGGTATGCCCACAGAATGGTAGGCAGCGGGCCGTCTTTGACCCTGTCATACCCGGCAGGGAGATAGAGTGTGAATGAGAGGTCAACCCCGTCCTTTCGCTTGTATGTGATCAGCTCCTTGTGAACACCGGCAAGCTGCGGATAGGGATTCTCAAAATTCGTCACCTGCTTCAGTGTACCCTTTTTGAGATCGCGGATGAAGTAGTTAGGCATCGCGGTGACCGACTGCCGTACTGTCAGCAATAACCCTTTCGCAGGATCAATGAATTCACTGACGGTCTCATAATATGGAGCCTCCGATCGCCACAGCCTGGTGGTTTTGCCTGTTTTGAGATCATATTTGTCAACAAAAGGCCTGTCTCCTTCCGGTGAAGCCCCCTGTCCTGAGAGGTAGAGGCTTCTGCCCTTGTCTGCCGTCAGCAGCACGTTCCTGCCGTATATGTTCGGCACTGTCATGGGGAATCCCGGGTTATTGTACCGGTCGTCCGAATTTAGTTCGGATATTTTTTCCACTGTTGTCTGAGGGCTGGCCGGACTGAATGTACTGGTAACCCTGACACGTGTTTTTGCCAGCCCCTCTGACAGTATGGCGAGATTCTCACTACCCCAGACAATTCCCTGGAAACGCTTTCCTGTCGCAATGAATGGCAATGGGTCTCCGGTGAACGGAGCCTCGAGCAGCCAGACCTGGTCGTGGTACTGCATCTCCTTCGCGTGATAATCGCCTCCGTCAAGTGCCTCCACCCACAGAAGCGATGCAGGCCTGTCGCTGCGCCAGTTGTAATTGCGAGGGCCGGGATTGACTGCATCGTATCCTCTCGGCAGGTTCTCCTGCAGAGGCTTGACAAGAAGGGTCTTTGTAACATTGCCATCAAGATCCCATATCTCGGTTCGTGAAGGAAAATAGAAATAAGGAACTATATATGAGAAGGGCTTTTCAATCAGTGTCACCAGCAGCCATTTGCCGTCAGGTGAGGGTGAGACATCGGTGATCAGGCCCCTTTGTCCGATGACAGTGGTGTTGGTGCCGTCCCATCTGACCAGTTCCGAGGTCGCGTAATATTCGAATATCCTTTCATCATCCACTGTCTGCAGGAGGTCCTGGAATGTGCGTGACTCGCCCTGCCGTCCGGCGCTTTCCTGTATTGCCGGTCCTGCAGGCACCTGTGATGCCACCGGTGCCTTGCCCCTTTCATCCGGAGTGCACAGATAGACTAAGGATCCGTCAGGCAGCCAGCTTATTGTCCTCCTGAAGAGACCATTAAGGCCATCGTCAATCTTCCTGGCAGACATTGTCTCAATATCAGCCACCCAGAGCTCAATCGAGCTGCCGGTGGTGTTCGTGAAGGCTATGTGCCTGCTGTCATTTGCCCATGATACCCCTCCCAGTGCAGGATGGGCGGGTAATCCCTCCAGGACGCGCATGCCGGTGCCGTCAACCTTCATTGAAGAGATTCTGTTGACTCCCTGACCGCGGCTCGGGCCGTTGGTGGAAGGATCGAACCTGATACCGGCAAGCCGGTATTCTGGTTGAGACAGATCGGCGATAGTCGGAAGACCCGGGCGGTCAAGCAGAAGCAGGGTACTGTTGTCAGGGCTCAGCAAAACAGACGGGGTCTGGGGTGCATCGACTATTGAGACGATGGCCTGGGGAGGAAGCTGGTAACCTGCCTTCTCCTGCGCTTCTGCCGGCATCAGTAGTCCGGCAAGCAGAGTGGTGAACAGAATTTTACGGATCATGATCATGTGTTTGGTTAGATTTCAAATTTATACTTATGTATTTAAGTTCAGAAAACAAATCTCTCCTATTATTGTTTTTTAACTTTATCTTTAAGTTATATGAATGCAGAATACGG
>JBAQCQ010000009.1:0-6973 GCA_049294275.1 Bacteroidales bacterium | reverse complement strand
GTCCTGTTCCGTGTCTGTAAAACACGACGGGCACCGTGTCGGCGAACGAGAGATCGCTGATCTTTCCGCCGAATTCCCTGAATACCTTCTTCTCGCTGTCAAGCCTGAACAGCCCGGTTGTGGCTGCCACCCATAAACTGCCATCAGTGTCACGGGTGATACTTGCCTTCCCTGTACCGAAGAAGAACAGACCGTTTCTTCCGGGCTCCCGTTCGACCGTGCTGACGCTTAAGATCTCTGCACTGCCCTGACTGCCCGCCTGGTCTTCAATCAATCCTGCTTCAATGACGGCGGGTCCAGCCAGCCAGAGATGATCAGGGCCGTCAAAGACAATTGTGTACTGGCTGAAAAGCAGCTGTGTAATTTCATGTATTTTTGCCGGCCACCGGTAGAAAAAGGTTTCTCCTGTTGCAGGATCGTATCGCAGCATACCTTTCCTGAGCAGGAGCCACAGGTTGCCGTCAGGGCCTGAAATAAAGCTGACAAGGTCGTTGATGGAATGTCCGCCCATGCTTCTGACCTCCCTGAACTCCTCCCTGGCCCGGTCAAACAGACAGAGTATTCCGTTATCGGTCGCGATCCAGAGATTGTCAAGAGCGTCGATAACTACAAACCGGACTGAGAAATATGGGATGGTGGTACTGTCGGCCGGGTCATGGAAATAATTAACGAAATCAGTTCCGTCATAGCGGGTCAGCCCGTCCCATGTTGCCATCCAGATGAAACCGCTGCTGTCCGCCACAATCTGCCGGACATTGTCGTGACTTATGCCGTTTTTGGAGCTATAATTCGTCAGCACATAAGACTGCCCCGTGGCAGGAAAAATGTTAAACAGCAACAGCACAACCATGCAGAGAGGCGGCCAGTTAAAATATTTTATCTGCAGAGTTTTCATGTGACGTGTCAGGGCAAAAATAGCAAAAAGTCAGAAACAACTTCCTGATAAAGAGTATTATATTAAAAAGTTCACTGCGGCACATTCCGATTGCCGCGAAATGTTATTTTTGTCCTGCCAGGAGACTATGGACTTCAAACTAATATCAGACTTCACTCCCACGGGAGATCAACCGGAGGCTATCAGGCAGCTTTCGGCAGGATTAATTCAGGGTGTGCCCTTCCAGACGCTGCTGGGCGTCACCGGATCAGGCAAGACATTCACGATAGCCAATGTAATCGAACAGCTTAACAGGCCTGTACTGGTGCTCAGTCACAACAAGACACTGGCGGCTCAGCTCTACGGGGAGTTCAGGCAGTTTTTCCCTGACAATGCCGTGGAGTATTTTGTATCCTACTACGATTACTATCAGCCTGAGGCTTACCTGCCGGTGACGGATACCTATATCGAAAAGGATCTTTCGATCAATGATGAACTCGAGAAGCTTCGTCTCAGTGCCACTTCATCACTTCTCTCAGGCAGGCGCGATGTCATTGTAGTGTCATCAGTCTCCTGCCTCTTCGGCATCGGCAATCCGGATGACTTCCGTGCCAACACCGTGCATGTCATCAAAGGAGCCAGGACGGGCCGTAATGTTTTGATGCGGAAGCTTGTTGACAGTCTGTACGCACGAAACGAAACCGAGTTTACACACGGCACCTTCCGGGTAAGAGGTGACACCGTTGATGTCTTCCCTGCCTACGCCGATCTTGCCCTGCGGATCGTCTTCTTCGGCGATGAGATTGAGGAGGTGTCAACCTTTGACCCCCTTAGCGGTCAGCACAGGGATGACCTTGACGAATATGTCATCTACCCGGCAAACCTGTTTGTGACCACCCGTGAGAGAATAAATGTGGCGGTGAGCCAGATTCAGGATGATATGGTATTGCAGGCAAGGCATTTCCGAGATACCGGCCGGCCCGAGGAGGCGAAGCGCATAGAGCAGAGGGTGCAGTACGACCTCGAGATGATAAAGGAGCTGGGTTACTGCAGCGGAATTGAAAACTATTCACGGTATTTTGACGGAAGGGCTCCGGGAACAAGGCCCTTCTGTCTTATTGACTGTTTCCCGAAGGACTTCATAACGATCATCGATGAGAGTCATGTAACCGTACCGCAGATACGTGCCATGTACGGGGGCGACCACTCGCGAAAACAGACGCTTGTGGAGTACGGCTTCCGCCTTCCCGCGGCCCTCGATAACAGGCCGTTGAGGCTGGAGGAGTTCGAGGCGCTTACCGGGCAGACAGTTTATATGAGTGCCACCCCGGCCGAGTATGAGATGGAAAAGAGTGAAGGCGTCTTTGTTGACCAGGTCATACGGCCGACAGGACTGCCCGATCCTCCAGTGGTGGTCAGACCGAGCCGCAACCAGGTGGATGACCTTATGGAGGAGATACGCCGCCGTTCCGCCGAGGGTGAGAGAGTGCTCGTGACTACCATGACGAAGAGGATGGCGGAGGAGCTGAACACATACCTTGCAAGGTTTGATATCAAATGCAGGTATATCCACTCGGGGGTGGAGACCCTCGAGAGGGTTGAGATACTTGAAGGACTGAGATCCGGTGAGTTCGATGTGCTTGTCGGGGTGAACCTGCTCCGTGAGGGTCTTGACTTGCCGGAGGTATCCCTTGTGGCCATCCTTGACGCCGACAAGGAGGGATTCCTGAGGTCAGGCAGGGCCCTGACACAGACGGCGGGCCGCGCAGCCAGGAACCTTAACGGACTGGTGGTGATGTATGCTGACAGAATCACCGGGGCAATGAAGGAGACCATCGATGAAACCAACAGGCGAAGGGAGAAGCAGTTTAAATACAATGAGGAGATGGGTATTACGCCGCGCCAGATCGTCAGGAAGGGTGGAACCATGCTCAGGGGACTCAGCCGTAAGGGGGTGGTGCTGAATGCATACACCGGCCCGGAGACTGTCGGTGTGGCAGCCGACCCCGTGATACAGTATATGTCACGGGAGCAGCTTGAGAAGGCTGTCGAAAAGAGTCGCAAAGCGATGGAGAAAGCGGCTGCAGCGCTCGATTTCATCGAGGCAGCCAGGCTGAGGGACGAGATCGAGGGTATGAGGAAGCTGATCAACCGGAAATAGAATGGACCGGCAAAAGCAAGAAATGACATTTTCCTGCGTTATTTCAAAGATGCGGATGCCGGATTCCCGGAGCCTTATATTATAATTGTATATGTATAAACCGACAATCTGTCTTTTTCTGACCATTGCCTTGCTTGCCGGATGCTCACGGATACATGATCCGGAACCTGTGGATAATCCGCGGGTCGTCATACTGATGTATCACCGCATCACTGCAGGCGATGCCGGGAACATTTACGAACGCAGCAGAGCGGATTTTGAAAATGACCTGAAATATCTCACAGACAATAATATACAAGTCATCGGGTTTAAGGACCTCGACAGGATAGTGGCAGCAGAGGAGGAGCTCCGGACACATGCGGCCATAATTACTTTTGATGACGGTGATCACTCGTGGCTGACCATCGTAGCACCGCTTCTGAAGAAATACCGGATGCCCGCAACATTCTTTCTCTGGGCCGGCAAGATGGGAATGAACTCCTTCCTCTCATGGGATGAGGTTGAACTGATGAGCGGTTATATGAATGATTCGGGTGAGCGGCCATTCTCATTCGGTTCTCACACCATGTCACATCAGTACCTCATGATAATGAAGGAGGCGTTGGGAGGAGGGCAGGCCTTCGCCGAATATCTCGACGAAGAGCTGGGCGGATCAAAGATTCTCATTGACAGGTATATATCAGGCAGTGTGGAGGCACTGGCGCTGCCCTACGGCGATGGTGCCGGTGATCCGGATGTAGCAGCTGCCGCACTAAGAAACGGTTACCGCTTTATAAGGACTTCCGAGCGGAGCGTGACGGGCACACCTTACTCAGATATCCTGAGGCTTCCGGCCCTGCCCATGCTTGATAACACCACCCAGGACTACATAGGGAGTTACCTGGGTATCTAAAAAGGAATAATGGGCTAAAGAGCCCCGATGGAAAAAATGGAAAATAAACCGGACAAGATCAGTAGTCGTTTCAGGTCACATCCCTGGCACGGAATTGACATAGGGGACAAAGCCCCGGAGATAGTGATGACTTACGTCGAGATGGTCCCCACCGATACGGTCAAGTATGAGATGGACAAGGTATCAGGATACCTCCGGCTCGACAGGCCGCAGAGGTACTCCAATGTCGTGCCGGCATTGTACGGATTTATTCCGAGAACCCTGACCGGCCCCGCTGTCGCTGCACGATGCATGGAATCCACCGGAAAGAAAAGAATTAAGGGCGATGGCGATGCGATGGACATCTGCATCCTGACGGAAAAGGATATCGCTCACGGTGATATTCTTGTCTACGCAAGGCCTATTGGCGGCTTCCGGATGATAGACGGAAATGAGGCTGACGACAAGATCATAGCTGTCCTCTACAACGATGCTGTCTACGGCGTGTTCAATGATATCACCGACTGTCCTCCGATAGCCATCGAGAGGCTGAAGCACTATTTCCTTACCTATAAGAACCTTCCGGGTGAGAAGCGCAAGGTCACCATAGAAGAGATCTATGACAGGGAAGAGGCCTGGGAGATCATCAGGCGCTCAATGGCCGATTATGCAGACAACTACCCCGGGATGTAACAGCCTGCACAGAAGCAGGAAGGAGCGCCGGGGGAATATTACATTTTCAGTGTTTCATTGACGAACAGGCGAATAAGTTGATGACCATGCATCATATTTTGATTAATGGTTATGAACTTGGGACAGCAAGAATTAATTTTGAAATGTACAATCCGGCATATTGTTTTGCCGGACTTCAGGGAAGAACTCTTTATGGAAGAATTGAAAAATCTGGTAATAGAGAAAACGTTGAAAACTCCGCGGATTGAACTGATTCATGGAAGCGGAGAGATTTCTTTTTCAGGCAAATCGCTGCCGGAGAATGCCACCAGGATTTATGAACCTGTGCTGAACTGGGTGACTGAATATATACTTCAACCCAAACCGGTCACCAACCTGAGGCTGAACCTGGAGTATTTTAACACATCCTCGATGCTCTGGATTTCGAAAATCATTAAAGCACTCACAAGGATCAACAATCCTGACTTCCACCTGATGGTACATATTTATATTTCTCTCGAGGAGTACGATGACATGCGTGATAACGCTGACATCAGGGAGTCATTTAACCCGCTTACCGATATTCTGCAGCACTCGATCCCGGAGGTGAGCATGAAGCTCTATGCCACTGATGACACCGCCCATGTGATCAGGGATGCCGTTGTCCTTTTCTAGATTGTTTCATTCTCTTTCCACAGACGGAAAATCCTTGAATATTACTAAATTTTAGTCCTCCTGTTAATCCTTTTCGTCAAAAGTTAAGGATTTTTGACCAGCAGCCACTCCTGTGGTGTGAGTCGCCGTTTAATGTAAATGAACTTCCCATCCCGGTTGACGAGTGCTGCATTTCATGATGCAAATGCCCATTAAATGGGCACTTGAGATTTGCATATACCCCTGTGCCGTACTACTTTTAACCTGAAATAATCCGGGAAGCCATGGATGAGAGATCAGTTACGGAACAGCATGCACGGCAAGACAACCTGCCTCAGTCTATATTGCCGGGGAATAGTACCTGTCAGGACGGGAAGGTCAGCCTGATACGGTCAGTGGCAAGGCTGATCAGAAAAGGCGGACTGAGTCTTGCCCGGTTCCTTGTGAACACAGGCCTCTTCAGGAAACAGGGAATGATCATCCTTTCACAGCATGACCAGGCAAATATTACGGCAACTGAGCTGAGAAGGATCACGACGCTTATTACGGTTCGCAGGCTTAACATGGTCAAGCATCTCGAGATGTTTCTGAACGCCCTGGCGCATATATTGCCGCCGGACACGAATTTTGTGGGCTGCTTTTCACCGGCAAAGGGGAGAAGCGCCAGTCCCGGAGGCTCGGTGAGGTCTGATGGAATCGCCGGACTTTTTTTTCATGACCGCCATACCGAATGGCATGTGCTGAACAGGAGCCTGGTCTCTGAGATGCTTGAGAGAAACGGCCTGAGCCTGATCAGTATGACCGAGATGAATGGCGTGACCTGGTTCTGTTCAAGGAAAAAAGGTGATCATGGTTTCATGACTGCCTGATCAATAACCAATAATGAAATAAGATGGATACGATCACAGTAAAAAAGAACGATATGAGGACATATTACGAGATTTCATCGGAGGTTACCGGCAAGGTTCTTCTGAAACGAAGAAAGATTGCCAAGGCTTTACGCCTGTGGCTGAACGAAAACGGAATCAGCTATAAGTACATCTTTTTTGCGAATTAGACTCACGGGGATGGTCCGGAGGTCTGCTCACAATCCGGTCAGGTACTGACAAATAACATGAATGCAATGAAGAAACTGACATTTTTTTTGCTTCTCATAAGCGCGGTCATATCATGCACCACGACAGACAGATCGTCGTCGGCAATAGATGAAGACAGGCTTTATGTAACCAGGAGGTATATAGGTGATTTCGAAGATTTCCGTCACACAGCCCCGCCCGGTTTCGGGGATCCGCACCTTATCTGGATAAAGACCACCCGGGACACCACCTTTGGAAAGATCTCGGCATACAGCAGGGATTGCGAGTTTCATGCCGGTGACCGTCTTTACCTGAGGCGAAAGTATGTCACTCCCGGTGTCTTCGGTTACTGGATCTACCAGATAGAAAACGATTCGTCAGTCTTTTACCGGGTATGCGAATACCAGAATGACAAAAAGGTTCTTGTTCAGAGTTGGTACTAGATTTGCATTCAGGTCAACCTGATATTTACCTGCGCGGTTTTTTCTGATAGCTGTCGCGGTACACCGTATTAATACCGTCAGCGCGGTGGCTTCCCTTCTGGAATATGCTGTTGGTCATGTTATTGGCGTAATCAGAGTATGCGGGGCAGACCGTTTTGTTACAGGCAGCCAGCAGGATAAGCAGGAATATCAGGAGAAACACCTTTTTCATGGATGTAAAGT
>JBAQCQ010000008.1:0-14956 GCA_049294275.1 Bacteroidales bacterium | reverse complement strand
AAGAAGGGATGCTCCTGATCCCGAACACTGAAGCAAGCTCCTGTTCAGCCTCAGTATCAATCTTATACACATAGAGTTTACCGTCGTATTCCTTCGAGAGGTCCTCTAGGACGGGGCCAACTATCTTGCAGGGGCCGCACCAGTCGGCATAAAAGTCAATTATGCATGGTTTGTCTCCTGTATATTTCCATTCTTTATTCTGCTCATAATTGAAAACCTTTTCGAGAAATGTTTCTTTAGTCAAATGCTCTGCCATATCTATTTTTTTAATTGTTTAACAGAATAATATAATTATTGTTCACCTTTAGCAAGAGCCGTGCCGCAGGTCGCCTGACATCGATTTTTCAACAAGTTAGGCTATAAATTGTAATTTTGTCATCGGTTACGGTTAATTTGTCAGACAGACTATGAAAATATTCCCTGATGACAGGATTTTTGAGATCGTCGCCCGCGTGGCAGACAGAGAGCAGGTTGATGTATATGTCATCGGCGGATACGTGCGTGATCATATCATGGGGAGGGTGCATCCCGAGAAGGACATTGACATTGTTGTTCTCGGCGACGGCCCTTCGCTGGCCAGGGCGGTCGCCAGGGAGATTAGCCCCGACATCAGGGTCACTGTGTTCAAGACCTTCGGCACGGCCATGTTCAGGTACGGGAACTATGATATCGAATTTGTAGGCGCCAGGAAAGAATCTTATTCAGAGGATTCACGGAAACCGTCAGTAATACCTGGAACACTTGAGGACGACCAGAACAGGCGTGATTTTACCATCAACGCGCTGGCCATCAGCCTCAACGCCCGCAACCCCGGGGAGGTACTCGATCCGTTCGGAGGAATTGACGACATCCGCAACGGCATAATACGGACCCCTCTTGACCCTGACACCACCTTCAGTGATGATCCGCTCCGTATGATGCGGGCCGTCAGATTCTCAGCCCAGCTGGGCTTTACCGTGTCAGAGGTCACAATGGCATCCATTGCCCGTAATGCTTATAGAATTAAAATCGTCTCAGCCGAAAGGATCACCACCGAACTGATTAAGATAATGGAAACCGCTGTGCCTTCCAGAGGATTCCTTCTGCTGGATGAGACAGGACTGCTTGACCTGATCCTCCCGGAGGTGTCGCGGCTTAAAGGGGTTGAGGACAAGGAGGGCAAGGGGCATAAGGATAACTTTCACCACACCCTGAAGGTTCTTGACAACACGGCGGAGAAGAGCAATGACATCTGGCTTCGCTGGGCAGCACTCCTCCATGACGTCGCCAAACCGGTGACGAAGAAATTTGTATCAGGTACGGGGTGGACCTTCCACGGTCACGAATTCATCGGCGCCAAAATGGTGCCTGAATTATTCACACGCCTCAAGCTTCCCCTGAACGACAGGATGAAATATGTGAAGAAGCTTGTGGGACTGCATCTGAGGCCCATCTCCCTGGTTCAGGAAGAGGTGACCGACTCGGCTGTGAGGAGGCTCCTGTTCGAGGCAGGTAATGACATTGATGATCTGATGCTCCTTTGCGAAGCGGATATCACCTCGGGAAACAGGCTGAAAGTCCGGAAGCACCGCGACAACTTTGCGCTGGTACGTCGCAAGCTGAAGGAGATTGAGGAGAAGGACGCCATAAGAACTTTCCAGCCCCCTGTGCACGGTGAGGAGATCATAGCTGCCTTTGATATTCCCCCAGGTCCGGCTGTCGGGGTGATCAAGTCAGCCATCAAGGAAGCTATCCTCGACGGTATCATACCGAACGATCATGAGGCAGCCCGCGATTTCATGATAAAAAAGGGCCTTGAACTCGGGTTCAGCCCCAGGTGACAGCTACCTGCGGATTATTGTCATAACCACCGGAAGGTGATCGGAATAACCATCCGCCCACCTGAACCCGTCATATGTCGCAAAGGGTTTCTTCCCGGGATAGGCAGGATCATCCGTGAGAAGGAAAGGTGCATCAGGCACCCTTACCGACTCCATGTCAGCCTGAAAGGGACCGGTACCCTCAGCCAGTGATGACGAAATAAGGATCTGGTCAATGACCTCCCACTGGCCCTGGTATCTGTAAGTTCCTCTATCCTCTGAAGCAAGACGGCCCGTAACATTCACCATTAGGCCTCCGAGAGTAAGCTCCTGCATAATCTCATCTCCGGGACCGGCATTGAAGTCACCCATCACAATTACTGCTGCATTCTCCGTGACTGTCAGCAGTGAGTCGGTCTTCTCACTCAGGAGCTGTGCCATCTCTTCTCTGGCCCCGCGGGTGGCAAGCACTCCACCTCTCCTTGAAGGAAAATGACAGACAAGGACATGGAGCGTGTCAGAGTCCATAACCGCCTTGACATACAGAAGGTTCCGCGACAGAAAAGGATCACTGCCGGTCCGTTGCGGGACCCATGCCCTTACATCAGTAATCCTGATAAGGTCCTGCCTGTAAAGAAGCGCAATATCGATGCCCCGGAGGTCGGGAGAGTCCCTGTGAACGATCCCGTAACGGCCTGCCGAGAGGATGTCACCGAAAGCAAGGTCCCTGACAACCTCCTCATTTTCCACCTCACACATGCCTATCAGTGCGGGCAGGTCCCATCTCCCTGAGACTGCGATTGCACGGGAGAGGGCGCTGACCTTCCGGTGATACCTTCCGGCAGTCCATCCTCTGCTCCCTTCAGGAAGGAACTCCTCATCGTTCCTTGTCGTGTCATCAGAGGTGTCAAAGAGGTTCTCGACGTTATAGAACATCACGGTGAACTCCTGTGCCGCTGATGGCCGGCACAGGGCCAGGGCTATTAAAAATATGATTAATTTTCTGGTCATACCATATCTGAAGGATTTGCGATTTGCGAATTATAATTAAATCGACAATCGAAAATCTCCTATTGCCTGCTGTCCCGTTCCGCTTCAGTGGAACGAGGATCATCGGTCCCTACTAATCAGGACCGGGACCTATTGACTGCTGCCTTAAATCACTGCTTCTCCTTCCTTTTCTCCCCGGGCTGCCTTTCAAAAGCCCCGATGTCAGCTCCGTCACCGGTCACCCTTGGTTTATTTCTTATGTCACCCGTCCATATAACAGCCTCAGAGCTACCAGCCCTGTCCAGCATTGGTGAGAGGGTGTCAGGCCTGAAATCATAAATTATCTCATCGATAAAGCGAGGATCAGGTCCGGTCAGTACATCGCGGAACAGGACTGTTGAATACCAGCTGTTCCTGAGGGTGTCAACCTTTATCAGTGAGCTGTCTGCCCTGAATCTGGCAGAGGCTTCACCTGCAGAGGCATCTATTGCCAGTTCGCTGCCGAGTGTACCCGTGATGACGGAGTTCAGAACAGTCACTTCAGGCAAAGAGCCTTTTCCCGGTCCTATAAACATTACCGGCTGTGAACGGAATGCGTATTCCCACCTCGATTCCATCGTACAGTAGATAAAATCAAAGTTTCCGCCCTCTGTAATTGACACTGTGCTGAATCCCGAGTGCGCAAAGACTGAGTTAACAGCATAAACATCGGCATTATGTGCCACCAATGATGCTACCGTGTTATGCATCAGCCTTGTGCCGTTCAGTATCAGGTCAGGGACAGAGCTCTCTTTTCCGGCCAGCTCAACAGCCATGACGCCATTTCTTACATCCGTAAAATTCAGGAAGTTATTGCGGCTGCAGTCCAGAAAACGGATCCCTTTCCATTTTCCCGGCACATCAGAATACACATCCTCAAGCCGGTCTGATGCAAACAGCACTCTTTTTTCAGGTGTGCCGGAGGAGTGAAGCGACCCTGCCACAGTCACCGAGGCACCATGGTGAAAAAAGACTCTGGTCCCGGGTTCAAGTGTAAGGGTGGCCAGAGTGTCAATTAAGAGTGATCCCTTGATGACGTAGGGTTTACCCTCCAGCCATACTGCATCATCATTTATATCCTCATCCACAATCAAAACATCCTGCCCACAGGCCTCAAGAATAACCCTCCCGGCGTAGCTTCCCGACACAAAATTCACAGAGTCAACTATAGCAAGGGGAGCATCGTTCCCAGTCGGGTCAATGGTTACTTCCACGAAGACAAAGATGCTGTCATTACGGGCAAGCACTATCTCCTCTGCCTCATTCCCGGGTTCTCCGTTAATGTTCAGGCGAAAGGGAGAGTCTTCCCCGCCTGCAAGCCATATGTGGTCAATCAGGAGGGGGTCATTTTCAGAATTTATAGCTCTGAACTCCATTGTAGACGATCCCACCCCGGAAAAGACAGTGTCAAATGAGACTGTATCAGAGGAAAAGGTGAGGCGTCCGGCTACGGGGTTGGCAAGAGGGTCACAACCCAGGCAGGCTGCGGTAATAAACAATAAGATTGTGATATGCCTCATCAGTACTTGTTGATCCACCTGTATCTCCTCGGATTGTCTCCGAAGTGTGCCAGAACAGTCAGTTCATGTGTTCCGTAGGTGTAGCTGCGAATCTCCGACAGGGTGAAGTCAAAGGCGTACGCCAGGTAGAATCTGTCAACCTTAAGGCCGGCAAGCATTATCACTGCATCTCCGGAACGGTATGAAAGACCAAGCCAGTAATCATCCTTGTAATAAACCCTGCCGGTAGCATCAGCCTGAATTGACTTGAACACCATATCTGAAGATTTCAGCATTATTGACGGTTCAATGATCCAGTCTGTTCCGGCGTAAAACCTCATTCCTCCGGTAAGAAAGAAATGGCCCAGTTCAGAATGACTGTTCCCGCCTCCGTTGCCAAGCATAAGGGCGCCCCTGAAGAGGTTTGTCATTGAGAAGCCGGCATAATACCTCCTGGTCATATAGCTAATGCCGAAATTTGCGTCAGGGATATATACTACCTGGTCATAGTTATTCAAAAACTCGTCGTTGACATCGCCGGGCATCACAGCACCGTTAATATCAACAAAATACTGGTACGCGCTCAACGAGAGACCGAAGGAGAGCTGCTGCTCATCAGCAATGGGAAGATGATAGGCATAAGCAAGCTGTAATCCTGTCCTGTGCATTATCCCGTTATGGTCTGAAAAGAGGTAACCTCCCACTCCTACCCTGCCACCACGGGCTGGCCGGTCGATCTTCTTCCTGACTGCTGTCGATTTCGTAATATAACTGTCATTGAGAATCCTGGTCTGGAAAGAAGCAGCATAGGTGCCGGGTGCATCCGGAAAATTCATCCATTGCTCACGCACCGTCAGGCCGAAAGTGGTGTAATAGTCACTGCCTGCGTACGACGGGTTAAGCAGGAACCCGTTCATTACATACTGACTGTAAAGCGGGAACTGCTGCCCTGACACAACAGGCATGATCGTCAGAAGACCTGCTACAATGGTTATTTTCAGACGTTTCATTTTATATCCTTCCGGTTATCAGGTTATTTGCTAATGATTGAGATTACCCCGGTCCTTGGCTCGGAACCGTCATTCAGGTGTATGACATAATGATAGGAGTCGTTTGGAAGGAGCTTTCCATTGTACGTTCCGTCCCATTCGTCACTGGCATTACGCGAGTGATACACCAGTTTCCCCCAGCGGCTGTAGACGAAGACCTCGGCATCGGGATAGAGCTCCGCATTACGCAGCCTCCAGGTGTCATTCCGGCCGTCGCCATTCGGTGTGATGATCTCGTAAATTCTCAGACAGTCGTGTCCGACAACTCCGACTGTTACTGTAAGCACCTGCATGCATCCGTTGGCATCTGTCACCGTTACCGTATGATCACCCGGAAGCAAAGCATTGCGGTCAGGCGTTGTGACATCATCCTCCCACCGGTACGTCAGTGTTCCGGCACCTCCAACCACGGTCAGATCTATGCTGCCGTCGGGTGTATCAGGACAGGTTGCATCAATTGTTGCGGCGGTGAGAAGCATGGCTTCCGGTGCAGTGAGTTCAAAATCTCCTGTAGCGATGCATCCTCTGCTGTCAGTGATTGTAAGCAAATAAGTCCCTGCTCTCAGGGCAGAGATGGAAGCCTGGTCTGAAGTAAACCCTGCCGGACCGCTCCAGCCGTAGGCCAGTGGCGAGGTGCCACCGGTGAAAGTCACTGCTATAGACCCGTCTGCCGACTCGGGACACTGTACTCCAAAACCTCCGTAATCAGACATAGTCATTCCTGTCATTATAATGGGAGCCGGCTGGGTTATCACCTCGATGAAACTGTAAGTGGCACAGTTGTTCAGATCGGTTACGGTGATGGTGTATGTGCCTGCAGCCAAACCGGTTATGTCAGGAGTTGAGGCAGTGAATCCTGTTGGACCGGTCCAGCTTATCAGGTATGGCTCCGTACCTCCGGTGAGTGTTGTGTATGCAGCTCCGTCAACAGCTCCGTTGCATGTCACATTGCGAGCGCTGTCAAGTGTGGCCGTGAAGGGCAAAGGTTCAGTAATATCAAGGGTTATATCGCTGATACATCCGTTGCCATCCCTGACTTCAAAATAGTATGATGCGGCTGACAGACCGGTGAAGTCGCCTGATGGCTGGAACGGTGCGCCATTAATACTGTAATCATATGGCGCAAGCCCTGCTGTTGCACTCAGATGTATCTCGCCGTCAGTAAGACCTGTGCAACTTATGTTTTTGCGGTTTGTGACCTCCGGAACAGGCAAAGGATTAATGGCTATCACCATTGCTGAACTGACAGTACCGCAGCTGCCTCCTCCGGCAACCTCCATGGTCAGGGTCACACTCCCCGCCGTATAATCGGCTGAGCCAAGTGTATACAGTGGATTGTCAATGGAGATATTGTTAAATGTCCCGTTTCCGGATGTGCTCCATGTAACCGTCCCTCCGGCGTGTGATGCCCCGGTGAGCTGGTACCCGGTCGCAGTGGTGCAGACATCCGCATCAGGGCCTGCATCTGCAACGGGTGCCGAGGTAAATGTAATGACTACGTTATCCGTCGCCGTGCCGCATTCCGCGCTTAGGACGGTAAGGGTGAGAATCACCGGCCCTGTATCTGAAGATCCGAATGTATAAACCGGGTTGATAGCTGTCGGATCACTGAAGGTACCGTTGCCTGAAGTTGTCCATGCCACAGTTCCGTTGGAGGCTGAGGCATCACTTAATGCCACACCAGGCGTGCCGCTGCAGAGATCCCTGTCGACGCCTGCATTGGCTACAGGCACTCCTGCAAAGCTCAGTGTCATTGCATCAATGAGTGTCACGGGGCACCCGCTGACCTTGGTCCCGGTCACGGTGAGGGTCACAGAAGTGAGATCTGCAGCACCACGGGTATAAACCGGGTTCAGCGCCGTTGGGTCACTGAAAGTGCCGTTGCCTGAAGTGGTCCAGAGCAGACTCATGTTTGTAACAGTTGCACCAGCTAAAGTGTAGGTGGTTGCTGTGGTGCAGATCTCATCATCGGGTCCGGCACTGATTGATGCAGGGAACGGATCGGTGACAGTTACCACGGCATCGCATGAAGCTGCATTGCCACTGGCATCAGTTGCAGTAACTGTTACAGTCACATTTCCCAGATCGGTACAGGTGAATGAGGTTCTGCTCAGCGTCACCGTTGCAACCGTACAGTTGTCGGAAGGGACGCCTGACAGAATATCCGATGCGACTATTGAACCGTTACCCGCCGCATTAAGGTCGACAGTGGCATTAACACATGAAACAACCGGCGGTTCCGTATCGTTGACGGTAACCGTGAAGACACATGTCGAAACCATCCCGTCGCCGTCGGTAGATGTGTATGTAACAACTGTCACTCCCGCCGGGAAAACAGCACCAGGAAGGTGAGTGGATATCATCGGTGCAGTTGAGGTCGGCGCAATCCATATGACAGCAGCCGAACAGAGTCCCGGATCATTGCTGGCAGTGATATTCCCGGGACAACCGGTTATCACGGGAGGATCATTGTCTTCGATATTGACGGTGACACTCTGTGATGCCATAAGGTCGAAATCATTGTCAGTCAGAGATTGGTTGACAGTGACGGTTATGATATCGGTTCTGTCGCTGTCAAGGGCATCTTCAACAGCTGTCACACTGACCGGTATGGGCACATTCCAGCTGGCGGGAGTGAAGGTGATCTGTGAAACATGACTCGCGAGGACCGGAACGGCATTGACAAGGTCAAAGACGACATCCGTTGACGGACGGGCTGTGAGAACGACAGTAAACACACCTGCCGCTCCCCCTTCAGTGATGGTCAGATTGAGCGGACTGACAATAAATCCCGGAATGTCATCATTGGTTACGTTGACAGCAACAGTCGCTGTAACCCCATCGTAACCGTCATATGAGAGAGGGTCATTGACGGCCAGGCTGATAATTGTGGATGCATCCGGAATGGTATTGTCGTCAACTCCCGTGACCGTGATTGTCCCGGGGACGTTCCAGTTACCGGCAGTGAAGGTCAACTGTGCGATATCAATGGTGGCCACTCCGGTGTTATTGCTGACGAGGTCAATGACGATGCTCCCCGATGCCGGGGCCGCCGAAAGCGCCACGGTAAAGGTCGCTGTGCCATTCTCGGCAACCGTTAAGGTACCGGGATTCACAATGATTGACGCGATGTCGTTGTTGGTTACCGTAACCGGTATATTAATATCAGGCAAGGGGTCGAACGGATTATCCGAGAGTGCATCATTAACCGAGATAATTATATTGTCAGTCTGATCGCCCAGTACCGTGTTGTCTACCGCCTGGACCGAAATCACCTGGTGTGTCGAATAGTTTGCAGTGTTGAACGTGAGGGTTGCAGGACTCACATTCAGAATACCCGCAAGCAGGGCGGAGACATTAAGGGTTACCGAACCTGCAGGGGCGGTGGAGAACCATACTTCTATCGTGGCCGAAGAGCCCTCTGCCAAGGTCAGTGACACCGGAGAATAACGTATCTCCGGGAGATCATCATCTGTAATTGTAATTGTTGCAGGTATTGCATTGACGGCAATTACCGGAGTGCCGGAGACACCTGTAATTGTGACGGTCACAGTCTCGTTGCCTTCCACAATAAGGTCAGCTGCTGCTGTCAGGTTTAGATTATAGGACGTTGAACCGGAAGGCATGACAAAAGATCCGGGCAGAGTCACAAAATCGGTGACTGAAGTTGCAGTGCCCGTTACCATATAGGAGACGGTTCGTGCACTGGCAGAAGGATTGGTAAAGGTGAACACAAAAGTGCCGGTACCCGGAGAACCAGGCCCGCCCTCGGCGATGGAAGGGGTTGCTGTTGAGACGCTCACGGTTGAATTGTCGTCGTTAAGAATCGTGTAAACGGCATTGACGACCGGTCCGGCAAGCACCGTGACAAACGTGCTCAAGCTCAGGTTTACGGTCTCATCATTTTCAACGGAGAGATCTCCCTGGATTGTGAGTATTGAGGCTGGTAAAGGTATTGAAACCGGAGTGGTGTAGTCTCCAGCCGGTATGTTGATAAGATTGACCGTCTGGCTCCAGTCATCGGAGGTCGCAGTGCCGTTTGTGACCAATACCAGGAGGCTCCCCGGAACACTGATAATTCCTCCGTTGACTACTATCTGAGGCGCTGACACCGGTCCGGGGACGTTTCCTTCCGGGCCCGAAGGCGTGGCAGACGAGAATGATGCATAGACAATATCATCATTAAGTATAGTATAGGTATAACTGTTTTGTGTTCCTATCGTCACGCTTGCAGATGGGTTGCTAATGCCGGTAATTATGGTCTCGTTGGGCTCCACCAGGCCATCATTGATAATATTGATAATGAATGTACCGGTTAAAGAGCCTGTCGGAATATTCACGGTCCCTGGAGCAAGTATGTAGTCCGTTCCGCTGGTTGCCGTTCCTCCGGTAGATGCGTAATCAAATGATATGTCGGATGTATGCGGGTAATTCAGCCTGGCCTGCACGGTGACATTGGTAATGTTTTCCAGTCCTGATCCTGCGGGAAGGGTAAAATTGACCTCAGGCCGGAATGCTATTACGGCAAGATGCTGCCCGTCAGTAATATTGATGGTGAGCGAGTAGTTCCCCGCTATAAGAGCAGGGCGGTACATGGTGGTCCCGGAGGTGAAGTCGCCGTCGTTGTCAACCAGTATTCCCAGTATAGGATAGCCTGCCGGCAATGCAGGAATTGAGGCTGCCGGTATTGAAACAGTGACTGTACCGACATCGCCGGTCTCGTCAAACCTCCACTCCCTGGGCAGGCGGAAGGTGCCTGTGGCCGGGACCTCGGCGGTGGTCCAGTTCTTAGCGCTTGCCTTGTCGTGACCGAAGAAGAGATATTCGCCTTCAGCCAGATCTGATGGGGAGGTGACTGACAATATGCCGGTAGACCATGCATTGGTGAAGATGGTTCCGTTATAGGCTGCAATGCCCGAGACATCATGCGAATGAGTCACTTCCCACGCATAATGGTCATCCGCTATCGGCAGAAGATACTTCGCCCCGAGGTTATTGTGGAGGACAACCCTCTCTGCATCGTTAAGCTGGCCTGAGAAGACAGCTATTTCCAAAAAATCGCCGTTGAAGTAGCCAGCCGGATTTAAAGTCCCGTTCATCTGGGTTGCCCCGGCCAGTGCCAGGTTGGCTGTCAGAGACGGCACCAAGGAAGATGTTGAACTGCCAGTGAGCAGTGTGCCGTTAAGGTACCCGCCATATGCGGAGACTGAAGCACCGGCAGGATTGGTATAGTAAACTATCTTCAGGTCATTCAGTGTATGTCCGTCATTGAATACCTGGTTCTGTCCGTTGAACCTGACAGCATCAGCATATTCGAGTCCGTAACTCCTGACAGCGTTCGCCCCGCCGACATTTCGTTGTCCAAGGTAAAGCCCCCCGTTCTGTTCATCAGCCGTTGTGGTGTTTCGTGCCACAATGACAACAGTGGCTGCGTCAGATCCGGTAATGCCCAGTGAACCGTTATAACCGAGAAAGTCACCTCCCGCCCCGCCCTGATCGGTGAATGAGACAGCCGGGTAGCCGTTTACGGCGTTGAGAGTAAGGGACGGAACAGTCTGTCCCGTGACAATAGCCCCGAAATCGCGCATATGTCCTGAAAGGTCATACCAGTTTGTGACAAAATAGAGGGGCTGGATGGCTATCAGGCTGTCGGACCTGAGCCATAGCTGGGTATTGGCAAAGCTGCCCACGCCTCCCGGGCCTACCTGCGCATCAGCTCTCTGCGGAGGCAGGAAAAGGAAAGCGGCAAGGACCAGGGGTAACAAACGGATTTGTTTCATAATGGTCAGGTTCGGGACATGAAAAACATATCGTACTATTTATCAAACAGTTGAGCTATAATTCCGGAAGGATTCGGGTCCGGAATGTAACTCATTCAAAGTCAAAAAGTACCGAAAGCTAATATATATAATTTTCAATTATTGGTATCATTACCACAGGGTGCATAATTAACACAGTTAATAACATGACTCTGAGAAGTTGTGGAAGGTTGCCTGCGCGGTATAACGGCAGGAGCCGGACGGCTTTTATTTTCCGGGAGTTTATTGTGGAATTGAAAACATGAATTATATTTGCACACGCTTTTCGGGCGATTAGCTCAGTTGGTTCAGAGCGCCTGCCTTACAAGCAGGAGGTCGTAGGTTCGATCCCTACATCGCCCACAGAAAAAGAGTTTCGCAGTTGCGGAACTCTTTTTCTGTCTAAGTGCTCCGGAGTCTGAGGGTCTTAAATCCTGATACAATTCGTTATCGGGATTTGGTTTCGCCTGGTTCATTGCCAGCTGGCGGTTCGGTTAGTCTTCTGAAAAGGGTGGAACCTCAATCTGAAGGTCCGAAGTCGTCCGGTATGAAAATGGGAAGATTGAGTGCATAAAAAAAGGCAGTTCCTCCCCCCACGTACATTTTATAATGTAAAGATGAATAGATTGTCCGACTAGCGTACGTGCCTGGAACTGCCGTAATTCAAAAATAGGAAAAATTATGATTCAACATGTACTATGTATTACAAGATTTAAAAAAATAGTGTGGAAAGTACAATTATTTTATCTCTCATGGATTTGCCTGATAATTCATCGGTCACCTGCTGATACCCATTTACCATTCAATTGCCTATATTAGTCAAATCCAGCGTATTACTTCTTTGCCACGTCGTGATTATTTCTTTACTTTAATCTTCCGAAGGTCCTTTTTAATTTTTGAGTTGCAGCCCTCACGGCACAGAAGCTCCTGAAAAGGCAGCAGAAAAGTGAGGGCTGCTTCCGTTTTATTAATCCTGATACCGGAAATAAAAAACAAAAAGAGAGGTCAACCTCTCCGGTTGACCTCTCGATCAGGAATTCGTCTCTTCCGACTGTCTGTTAAAGGATAGTGCTCATATCTATTTTAAACACTCGCTGACCGACAATATTGTCAATTGCCTGGAAGGGGAACAGAACGTGCCATAAACCTTCATATCCCTCGAGTGAGCCTACATAGAGATATGTGTCGTCAAACACAAAACTTTCATCGTCGAGGTCAAGTACCACCTCCAGGTAATGGATATTATTTTCCCAGTAATCAGTTGCCTTAATGGTCCCTATGGGACCTACGATAGCGTCTAGGGTAGCCCTTACCAGTTCAAATTCATTCTCCCCGTTGAAATCATAGTAGTTGTATCCCATGTGGAGGCCGTATTCTGTGCTGACACCAAGGCCACCGCTGACAGCCCATCCGTTCCTTTTGTATGTTATCACTTCCCCTGCCACAGGATTTGCGAGATAGGTTTTCAGAGCAATCACAAGCGGATTGGCCTTCTGAAGACAGAATGTCAGGTTGCTTAAACCTGCAGGTTTTCCTGAACTGTTAACGGGTGATGACAATCCGCTGTCGCCCATGCTTCCGCCCGGATAGTAATATACATTGGCAGCACTACTGCCCTTGACTATCACTGCACCTACAATGTACTCAACACCATCTATTAAAAGAGGTGCCTCCATCTCAAAAGCAACATACTTGCCGTCTGTCACCTCGACCATAAGGCCGTCCGGGAATTCACCGTCGAACTTGCCGTCGTTATAATCAATTTTCTCACCGCAGCGGAAGTAACCTTCTTCAAGCTGGAAGTGAGCAGCCACTTCGGCACATGTAATGTTGCCTCCGTTGTTCGACCCGGCAATTACTACAGGAGTAATGCCGGCGTCCGATCCAATTACTGCGGTCGGAGAACCCGAGCCTCCCTTCTTAAGTAGGATTTCGCTGTCATCCTGCTCGCAGGAGCCCAGCGCGGCAACCATTATGACCGCCGCAAACAAATAAGCAAGTTTTTTCATTTCAGCCTGTTTTTTTTGATATTATTAAAGGATTTAATCATTGTCGGTTAACTTAGTTATTGATAATTAAATAGTTATGCTATAAGCCCGATCTGCACCGACCTCTTCCGGGCATGGAAATAGGTCAGGCCGTTCAGTTCGGTCATTCCAACGAGCTGCAGATTACACTCTTCAAGAAGGTTGGATACTGTTCTTTTTGTAAGATACCTGTTCGTTTTGAGGTCGATGAAGCTGTACATCCTGTTAATAAAAGGTATCCTTGACTCGATACCGTTCTCATAAGCCTCAGCCTTCTCCGAGAGGTCCCTGGGCAGATTGCTGTATTTATCTGAAAAACCGTTCTGTGATTTGTTGTCAATAAAGCATCCCACAAAATTGCTGTCAGAGGGAAGCAATTCGGATATCTTGCGAAGGAAATCCCTGATCTCCCTTACGTAATTGAGCTGCTTCAGGTTCACAATGGTCTTCACCCCCTTAATGTCCTCCGCATCATAGAAAAAGTGTCTCGATGACGGAATCACAAGTATGGCTGGATCGCTGACAAGCCCCATTCCTTCTAGGTAGTTGATGAGATCCTGACGCACCTCGGTGGTGAGCTCGGAAAGGAGATGATTCAGTCTTGATTCCCTCGTTGATGAATTCCTTCGGGAGTTGGAACTGAAAGGCTGTTCAGGATAAGCGGTTGAGTTGTTATCAAGGGAATTATTTTCCATGAGGTCTGTTTTATTATCTCTCACAATCACTACAAAAGAATATATGTATAGTCGTATACTATGCCCTTTTCACGAAGCCACCAGCGCAAAGCCTTGGCGATCTTCCGGCGTCTTATCAGTACCCTGCCTGTTTCCGCTGATGTTATCTGAAATATTATCTTCATTTCTGTGATCCTTTGGTACTGACAAATTTAATGTGGAAACCTCCTCAATGCAAGTCGATCAGGCCCATATAATGGCCTTTTGCGATAGCTAAATAAATCCTTTATCAAACAAAACGGGCCACTCACTTGCCGGGGAAAACCATTGATGGTGCTCAGATGGTCATTCGTCAAAAAGGAGGCGATTTTTACCGGATTTTAATGTTAACCAGGGAAAGAGGTTGACATAACCGTTTTATGTTGCTGTTTATATGCACGTTATATGGTCTTACGGGCTGATTTTTCTGAAATTCCGGCTTTTGACAAACGGAAGATTCAGGAAGGTAAAAATTATCATCCGAAAGATAATTCCGGGAGTTTTATGAAGAAAGCATGAAGAAATCTGATGTGAAAAGACGGAGAACCTGAGGATGGTGAGCAGCCCCGGCCGGAATAGCTTCAATTGCAAGCGTCGGAAGTTCAGCCTGGCGAGATCGAACAGGCAACATATCTGTATTCAGGATGGAAGAGTGTAAATGCGTCGCTCTTAAATGATTGTCAGTCTGCGGAGATCACACAGAGGACAGTTAAGGATTCAGGATGGAAGAGCAGAAATACCTGGCTCGGGAAGGATTGTAAGCCTGCGAAGATCGTCAAGGGGACAGCAAAAGAGTCAGGATGGAAGCACAGAAAAACCAGGCTCGGGAAGGATTGTAAGCAAGGAAGTAAGTACGGCGAAAACAGAGGCGGAATGAAGGATGAAGCAATGAATCGCTGTAATCCTACGGTTTCCGGTTTTTAAGGTTGGCAAGGTAGCGCGACTTCGCTTCGTCGGCATCTGCATCAGGAGCAATGTAAATCTTCGTCCGGTGATCAATGATAACCTCCTTCATTTTGGAGAGATCGGGCGAGTTGTGAAC
>JBAQCQ010000007.1:0-11703 GCA_049294275.1 Bacteroidales bacterium | reverse complement strand
CTTTATGATCATGGGGGTCACCCATCGCAACAACTACCTTGACAGCCCTGTGGAAGCGGCTTCCATAAAAGAACTGCGCTCACGGATTGAAGCACTTGAGTTGAAAATCGAGGATGAGAAGATGGCGGTGGCCGTGCTGCAGGAGAAGGAGCTCTTCCTGAAGTCGAATTATGATGTCGTCACCAATAAATCAGCCATTACACCCGAACAGTTAAGGGCGCTTCTCGACATCTACTCGACAAATACGGAGGCTGTGAAGACAGCTCTTCTGAAAAAGGGCAGGATAATAAAGGAATATGAAAAGGAAAAACTGCAGCTGGAGAATCAGCTTGCAGGTTACATTGACAAGTCGAAGATGCCCACCGGAGAGATAGTGGTCACCGTCACGGGCACCAAACCGGTCACCGGCAGGCTGAGGCTTTCATATGTCGTCATGAATGCAGGCTGGCAGCCCTCATATGATATAAGGGTTGATGATATAGCCGATCCGGCATCGATAATCTACAAGGCAAACATATGGCAGAACAGCGGGATCGACTGGAAGGATGTAAAGATAAGCCTCTCCAATGCCTCCCCCATGACTGCCGGGGCGTTGCCGCAGCTTGACCCGTGGTTCATCGACTTCTATTATCCGCCTGTTCAGCTCAACGAGATCAGGATCAGGGGTTTAGCCACCAAGTCGCAGCCTTCTGCCCGCGAGGCAAAGACGGCGGATGACATGATGGCTGTCATGGAGGAGAGCTCCCCTCTCCCTGTCACCGTCAGTGAGTCAAACATCAGCTTCAGCTTCGACGTGAATGTGCCCCAGACTATCATGTCGGGCGGGAAGGCAGAGGTTGTTGAACTGCAGAGGCTTACCGTTCCCGCCACCTACAGCTATGCGGCAACACCCAAGCTCGCTCCGTCGGCATACCTGGTGGGCTACATCACCGACTGGGAGAAGTATAACCTGTTGCCGGGCGAATCTAACATCTATTTCAGCAACACATTCACGGGCAAGAGCTATATAAACACCGCCGAACTTACCGACACACTGCCGGTTTCACTTGGCGCTGACAACAACATCACAGTCAAACGCGAGCGCAGAACCGATTTCTCATCTCAGAAGCTCATCGGTGCAAACAAGGTTGAGACCCGCTCATTCCTTATCTCGGTGCGAAATAACAAGAGCAGGGCCGTGAGTCTGAAACTGCGCGACCAGCTGCCGTTGTCACAGAACAGCAACATAACTGTCGAGGCGACTGAGCTGAGCGGAGGTAAACTCAACAGCGTCACCGGGGAAATCACATGGGACCTGAACCTCCAGCCGCGTGAAAACAGGGAGATCATCCTTACCTATACGGTGAAGTACCCGAAAAAGGAAAATGTAATCCTTGAATAAGAGGCACTTAGCGCTCTCAAACATACGAGGTTATGAACAGCTGTTCATAACCTCGTTCTTTTTAATATAATATACTGTTCTATAATTAATTAAGGATGTTAATAACCTTGTGGGTTTCCTGTTACTTTCTTCATGGCAGAATTAGCCCCAAAAACTTGACAGGGAGCCTCCTGGAAGTTATATTTGTAAAACCATGTGAGCGATAAAGAGTCGCTCTGAGGTAAGAAGGTTCTTTCGAATGGTTTAATTATCAATCTGAAACTACATCAGACTTCAGAGTCTCACGCTGAACGACTATGGTCCGGAAGCGTCCGTCACGGGTGCAGGCTGAGAAGCCTTCCCATCCTGACGGTCTGACGGTGCGATTATCAGACGGTGTAACAACCGCGTGAAGAGAGCAACACAAATGCAATGCTGAAAGCTAATAAGGCAGCATCTGTGCCCGCGCAGAGAGAGGAACATCATACCACCCAAACCGGCGAGGATAGGATGGAGATGATCCGGGCGTGACAGCAGCTGTCCCTTCGGGGAGTGTCAGGCTTCAGGGGTTCATGACTTCGTGTCCCGGTATGCAATCCGCCAGGCCGCAAGGCACTGGCAGAAAACAGAAAAGACACCGGAACAAGGCCGGCAGTCAGCCGCAAGGCAGACATCGACAGGTCGCGGAAAGGGAGAAGTCAGAGAGATGAACCGGCTGTAATAACAGTAACATGGCGGCTGTGACGGTCATGGCTGTCACTCGCCGGAATGGGAGCATATACGTAAGTATGGTTCCCATTCGTGTTTTATACCCCCCCATGTGCCGGTTTCAGTCCTACGGCAGGGCAAAAAAAAGGGGCTCAGCGCCCCCTTATCACTCCCCTTTTGGAATTCGTTATGAAATCAATTATGTAATCGCGCTCCGGCGTCGAAGGAAAATTTGCTGAGATATATTCCAGCGCCTTGCTGCCGTTCATGCCCATATTGTAATATGCCCTGTAGATCGCATGCAGCTCATGCATCTTCTCCTTAGTGAAGCCCCTGCGTTCCAGACCCACGGTGTTCAGCCCCATATACGCAAGCGGTTCCCTGTCAGCCTTGATGTAGGGCGGCACGTCTATGCGAACCTTCCCCCCTCCGCCGATAATTGTATGTGCGCCAATGTGCACGAACTGGTGCACCATCGACCCGCCACCCATCGTCACCCAGTCGCCCAGCTCAACCTCACCGGCAATGCCCGACAGCGCCACCATGATCACATTGTTGCCCAGCTGGCAGTCGTGCGCTACATGCACATAGGCCATCAGGAGGCAGTTTTTCCCGATGGTGGTCCTGCCCCTGGCCCTGGTACCCCTGTTCAGTGTCGCAAACTCCCTGACAGTGGTGTTGTCGCCAATCTCAATAACAGTCTCCTCACCGCTGAACTTGAGGTCCTGCGGGATGGCTGAGATGGATGCACCGTTGAAGATGCGGCAGTTTTTGCCTATGCGGGCGCCGTCATAAATGACCGCTCCGGACCCGATCCATGTTCCGTCACCTATCGTGACGTCACCGTGAACAACGGCAAACGGCTCAACTGTCACATCTTCGCCAATCTGAGCTTTCGGATCAATCTGTGCCAGAGAAGATATCATATTGTCTTATTTGTTCTTTACAACCTGTGCAGTCATCTCCCCCTCTGCCACCAGTTTCTCACCCACGAATGCCTGGCAATACATGATCACAATACTTCTCCTGATGGGCTCCGTGAGATCTGCTCTGACAACGATCGTGTCACCCGGTATCACCTTATGCTTAAACTTCATCCTGTCAATCTTCAGGAAGTAAGTCGAATATTTTTCCGGTTCATCAACGTTGCTGAGAACCAGTATGCCTCCGACCTGTGCCATTGTCTCCACCAGCAAGACGCCCGGAAATATATGTTCCTGTTCGAAGTGCCCCTGGAAGAAGGCTTCGTTGTACGTTGTGTTCTTGATTCCGATTATGTGGCTGGCGGAGAGCTCCAGTATACGGTCAACCATCAGGAACGGGAAACGGTGCGGCAGGAGCTTCTTAATTTTCTGTATGTCCATCACCGCCGGCTTGGTAGTATCAAGCAGTGGTATCTCTTTCTTTGTGGCTTGTCTCTTTATCTGCTGACGTATCATCCGTGCCAGCCTGGTGTTCGAGTAATGGCCCGGCCGTGTGGCAACAACCTTGCCCTTGATCGGCTGACCCACCAGCGAAAGGTCGCCTATAAGGTCGAGCAGCTTGTGCCTTGCCGGCTCGTTCGGGTAACGGAGCTGGGTGTTGTTGAGCACACCGGCATGATGCTCGGTTATCCCGGGCTTGTTGAACATCTTCGCAATCCGGTCGATCTCCTCCTGCTCAACCTCGCGCTCAAGTATCACCACCGCATTCTCGAGGTCGCCCCCCTTTATCAATCCCATCCGGAACAGAGGCTCAAGCTCATGGAAGAAGACGAAAGTCCGGCTGCCGGCAATATCCTTCTCAAAGTCGTCAATCTGGTCAAGAATGGCATACTGGTTACCGAGTATCTTCGAGTTGTAGTCTATCAGCACATGAACGCTGAAGTGGTCATCGGGATAGACTATCAGGTCAACGCCGTGCTCCTCGTCTGAGAAGGTGATCTTCTCTTTGATCACATAGTAGTTGCGGTCCTCATTGAGTTCAACTATGCCGGCCTCCTTTATAGCCTCCACGAACATCCGGGAGCTGCCGCCCATTATCGGTGCTTCGGGACCGTTAATCTCAATCAGGGCGTTATCTATGCGCATACCGGCGAAGGCTGCGAGAACGTGCTCGATGGTGGCCACGGAGGCCTCTCCCTGCACCAGTGTGGTGCCACGCGATGTCTCAGTTACATGGTCAGCAACGGCATCGATCACCGGAGAGCCCGGGAGATCAGTGCGGCAGAATTTATATCCGTGGTGTGCCGGTGCTGGCTTGAATGTAACAGTTACATCGATACCGGAATGGAGTCCTTTACCTTTGAGGCTCACCTCATTAGCAAGCGTCCTTTGCTTTTCGCTCATATATGTCAGGGTTAAGAGTCTTGCAAAGAAAAATAAAATTTTCCGAACGACACAACAGAAACCCTCACATCTCTGTGATGTTCAAATAATTTCCTTTAGACCATCAGAACGGAACTACCTGTTTTTTAGAGATTCCACTGTTTTTGCAAGGGCGTCAACTTTGCTGCTCAGCTCCGGAAGTTTTCTGAGATAAACCACACTTTTCAGGAACTGTTTGCTGTCCGTGGCAGGATAACCCAGCAAAACAGCGTTTTCCTCACTGACGGTGCTCATGATTCCCGACTGGGCTCCTATTTTGCATCCGTCAGCTATGCTCAGGTGGCCTGCAAAGCCAACCTGCCCGCCGAACATGCAGTTCTTCCCTATCTTTGTAGAACCGGCCAGCCCTGTCTGTGCAGCAATGACCGTATTCTCACCTATCTCCACATTATGACCCACCTGGATCAGGTTGTCGAGCTTAACGCCGCGCCTTATGACTGTCGACCCCATTGTGGCCCTGTCAATGCAGGTATTGGAGCCTATCTCCACGTCGTCTTCAATGATGACATTACCCACCTGCGGGATCTTCATATAGTTGGCGTCATTCACCGGTGCAAATCCGAATCCGTCGGAACCAATGACAGCCCCGCCGTGAATTATGCAGTCATTCCCTATAATGCAATTCCTGTAGACCTTCACCCCTGGATGGAAGGTGCAGTTTTTGCCAATCTTCACACCATCACCAATGTAAACATTGGGGTAGAGACTGCATCCCTCACCTATCACCACCTTTTCGGCCACATAGGCATGAGCCCCGATATATACGTCGCTCCCAATGACGGCACTATCCTCTATTACTGCAGTCGGATGAATGCCCTTCCGTACCGGCTTCGTCTGCTCATCAAAAATGGTGAGCAGCCTTGCGAGAGCCTGGTAGGGATCATCTACCCTGATAAGCGTGGCGGTGACCTCTTTTGAGGGAATGAAGTCCTTCTTTACCAGCACTGCCGATGAACCCGTGGTGTATAAATACGGTTCGTACTTTGGGTTGGAAAGAAAAGAGAGGGCGCCGGCATACCCCTCCTCGATCCTGGCTATGTTTTTCAGCCTGGTTTCCGGATCCCCGTCGACTGTTCCGTCAAGTAAACCGGCAATCATTGCAGCAGTAAATTCCATTTTCCGTATGTTTTATGGTGATACTATCTCTTTTGGGTAGCAGAGGTAATACTTTGTGACCTTCTCCGACAGCGCCTCCTTGTCGAACAGGTCTGACACCGCCGTGATATCCTGTGTCTCACCGTTCTTGAGAAGGATTCGCACCTCGGGGGTGCCCGGGGCATAGGTCTGGTTGTAGACGTCGCCCGTGTTCACATAAAATCTTGTCTCATCGCTGTTGATGCCAAGAACCTGTTCGGCCTTTCTGCCCAGCTCTGCCACCCTGGTTTTGTCAAAGGGCTTCCTCTGCAGCTCGATCCCCAGCAGGTCCCTGTTGACAAATCTCCTGCAGAGATCGGCCAGCACCCTGTCGCCGCAACTCATCCATACCTTGGTGGCTGAAAGTATATCGCTTTCGTCAAGGGCTGTAAAGTGCATCACGAGCTCAGCCGTCTCCTCGGCGCTGACGTTGCTGTGCCGGGCCTGAAGGAAATATTCAAGTGCAGGAGTGGCAAAGAGTGTCATTCCCGCTGCGGTTACCTCGCGTGCCCTCACCAGAAGGCTTGTAAGCAGTTTTTCGGCGGAGACCACCGTCCGGTGATTATACACCTGCCAGTACATCATGCGTCTGGCTATCAGGAACTTCTCCACCGAGTATATGCCCTTCTCATCAACCACCAGCCTGTCGTCCGAGACATTCAGCATGCGGATGATCCGGTCTGATCCGACAGACCCCTCTATCACCCCCGTGAAAAAGCTGTCACGCCGCAGGTAGTCCATCCTGTCCATATCCATCTGCCCCGTCACCAGGTCATGAAAGAAACGTCGCGCGTACTCCCCCCTGAAGACGGCGATGGCGTCCGTAAGCCTGCCGCCGCTACGGCGGTTCAGCTCCTCCATTATCAGGAGTGACATGACTTCATGAGGCATCTCCTCAACCAGTGAGTGTTCAAGGGCATGTGAGAAGGGACCGTGGCCTATGTCGTGAAGCAGGATTGCCGCCAGTACTGCCTCCTCTTCCGAAGCGGTTATCTCAATGCCTTTGGTTCTCAGTGTGTGAACTGCCTGCCCGGTAAGGTACATCGCCCCGAGACTATGCTGAAAACGGCTGTGGACCGCCCCCGGGTAGACATAGCTTGAGAGCCCGAGCTGCCTTATGTTGCGGAGCCTCTGGAACCAGGGATGGCTGACCAGCTCAAAGATCAGATCCGACGGCAGACTGATAAATCCGTATACAGGGTCATTTATGATCTTCCTTCTGTTCGTCAACCGGCTCTGTTTTTTTATGTCCGCAAATTTATTCAATTGTTTCCAATATAGGTCAGAAAAGCTTCAGATACAATGCACTTGTCAATTTTTCCCCTGTCCCTTCTTTTGATTATTGGAAAAATGATATTATCTTTGCACCCGAATAGAAGGGTATGGACGGCCTAGGGGACAAAAGTCCCCTATTTTGTTATCAAAAATCAGACTATGATTACAAAGGATCATATCAGGAAACTTGCAGAGGGGCACATAAGCGGCACCGGTATCTTTCTTGTTGATGTCAGGCTGAGCAGCACCGGACGCATAACAGTCCTCATAGACAGGCCCGAAGGCGTGCGGATTGAAGACTGTGCCCTGCTCAGCAAGTTCATCACCGGTGAGCTCGGCGAAGAGGGCGGCGACTATGAACTTAATGTCTCATCTCCCGGCCTCGACATGCCGCTTCTTGTTCCGGAACAGTTCTTCAAGAACGAAGGCAGGATGGTCGACGTGGTCACCAATGAGGGCGACCGTGAAAAGGGAGTGCTGATGAACGTCACCAGGGGAGGGTTTGACCTCAGGGTCGATACGAAACAGAAGAACAGGGAAATAACCTCCCTAATCCGGTCGTTCAATTTTGAGGATGTCAGGACAGTTAAAGTAATTATATCATTCAAATAACAGAACAGATTACCACAATGGAAAATGTTAATCTAATAGATACCTTTTCAGAGTTCAAGGAGCTGAAGAATATTGACAGGCCCACCATGATGAGTGTGCTCGAGGATGTGTTCAGGGGTATGCTTGCAAAGAAGTACGGATCGGCCGACAATTTTGACATCATCGTCAATATTGACAAGGGCGACTTCGAGATCTGGCGTAACCGCGAAGTGGTTTCCGACGAGGATTTCACCGACCCCAACACCCAGATACCCCTCTCCGAGGCTCACAAGGTGGATGAGGATTACGAGGTTGGAGAAGAGGTGTCTGACGAGGTCAAGTTCCTCGACTTCGGCCGCAGGGCAATCCTGGCACTCAGGCAGAACCTCGTGGCACGGATCCTTGATCTTGAAAAGAACAACATATATCTTAAGTATAAAGACCGTATAGGTGATATTGTAACCGGTGAAGTGTACCAGGTGTGGAAGCGTGAGACCCTCGTGCTTGACGATGACGGCAATGAGCTGATCATGCCCAAGGGAGAACAGATACCCTCCGATCATTTCCGCAAGGGTGACACCATTCGCGCGGTTGTTATCAGGGTTGAGATGAAGAATAACACTCCCAACATCATCCTCAGCCGCACATCCCCGGTCTTCCTCGAGAGGCTCTTCGAGCTTGAGGTGCCTGAGATCTTCGACGGTCTCATCACAATCAGGAAGATAGTCAGGGTTCCCGGCGAGAGAGCCAAGGTTGCCGTCGAATCATATGATGAGCGCATCGACCCCGTCGGCGCATGCGTCGGGATGAAGGGATCAAGGATCCATGGCATCGTCCGTGAACTGCGTAATGAGAACATCGACGTCATAAACTACACGTCGAACAACCAGCTGTTCATCACCAGGGCACTCAATCCCGCCAAGATCTCATCGATCAAGCTAATCGAGGCAGACAAAAAGGCTGAGATCTATCTCAAGCCCAGCGAGGTCTCGCTTGCCATCGGCAAGGGCGGACTGAACATCAAGCTGGCCGGACAGCTGACCGGGTATGACATAGAGGTCTACCGCGAACCGGACAACGAAGACGAGGAAGACGTATCGCTTGACGAGTTCTCCGATGAGATCGAAGGATGGATCATCGATGAGCTGAAGGCTATAGGGTGCGACACTGCAAGAAGCGTTCTCAGGCTGACGATACATGACCTGGTGAAGAGAACAGACCTCGAGGAGGAGACTATCAAGGAGGTGGTCAATATCCTCAGGTCAGAATTTGACAAGTAATAACCGGCCTCCCTAAAGGGGAGAAACGATATAAAACGTATTTAAGAGGTATCATAAAGGTATATGACTGAAGACATAAAGGCCATACGTTTAAGCAAGGCAGCCCGTGAATTCAACGTCGGGATCCAGACTATTGTCGATTACCTTCACAAGAAGGGATTTGACATCGGCACTGATCCAAACGGTAAAATTCCGCCTGAGGCTTACGCTCTGATAGTCAAGGAATACAGCAGCGACCTCAGTGTCAAGAAGGATGCCGAGAAACTGGCTCTCAAGGAGAAGATCACTCCCAAGAAATCTCTTTCAATAGAAGATATTGAGACCGGGAAGACAGTCGATTCGGGTGAACCTGATGAGGATTTCCTTATTACGGATATCTCGGGGATCAAGAAGCATATTGATCTCCGATCCGAGATAAGGAAACCCGAGGTCAAGACCGTGGGCAAGATTGACCTTACCCCTCCTGCAAAGACAGTGAAGAAGGAGCCCGAAGCTCCGGTTGAAAAACCTGTTGCTGCCGAAACCAGGGCGGTTACCCCGATACCTGAACAGGCAGCAGAGACAAAGCAGCCTAAAGTCTTAGGCACTATCGATCTCGACAAACTTTCAGGCAAGCCTGCAAAGCCTGCAAAGCCTGCAAAGAAGCAGGAAGCCAGAAAAACAGAACAGGATGCCGAACAGGCCAGGCCCGCACCGAAGGCGGAAAAACCAGCAGCCGTGACTGAAGAACCGGCAGTTCCGGAGGCACCCGATGCTGCTCCCGAACCTAAGGAGACGGAGATCTTCCGTCCCGGTTATGAGAAGCTTGCAGGTCCGAAGATCGTCGACAAGATTGTACTGGTACCGGAGGTCAAGAAAACCCGCGAACAGGTCAACGAAGCGCGTCAGAAGCACGAAGACAGGAAGAAGCGTGAGCGTATCAAGCCCAAGCCCCGTGAGAAGGTAGCACTGGATGCTGCCGCGCCGGCTCCGGCAACAGATCCGAAGAAGGATAAGAAACCTGCTCCCAGAACCGATCACCGTGGCGGTGACAGGAAGAAATCATTCCGCGCCCTCAGGCCAGAAGTTGACAGGGAGGACGTCTCCAAGAACATCCGGGACGTCAACCTGCTCATGAGCAAGAGCAAGTCGAAGGTGGCCAAATACCGTCGCGACAAGAGAGATGCCGTCAGCCAGAGAATGAAGGATGATACCGAAAAAATGGAACTCGAAAAGAGCATCCTCAAGGTAACCGAGTTCGTCTCTGTCAATGAACTGGCAATAATGATGGATGTGCCGGTCATAGATATCATTTCGACTTGCATGAGCCTCGGACTGATAGTATCGATCAACCAGAGGCTTGATGCCGAGACCATGGCCATGGTGGCGGAAGAGTTCGGCTTCGGGGTTGAGTTTGTCAGCGCCGAACTTCAGGAAGCTGTCAGGGAAGAGGAGGATGACGCATCGAACCTCCAGCCCCGTCCTCCTATTGTAACTGTGATGGGTCACGTTGACCATGGCAAGACCAAGCTGCTTGACCATATCCGCAATACCAACGTCATTGCCGGCGAGGCCGGCGGTATAACACAGCATATCGGTGCATACCGGGTGATGCTTGACAATGAAAAGGTTATAACATTCCTTGACACACCGGGACACGAAGCTTTTACGGCAATGCGCGCAAGGGGCGCCCAGATAACTGACATTGTAATCATCGTTGTTGCCGCTGATGACGGCGTCATGCCGCAGACCCGCGAGGCTATCAACCACGCTCATGCTGCCGGAGTGCCAATCATCTTTGCAATTAACAAGATTGACAAGCCCACCGCCAACCCCGACAGGATACGCGAAGAGCTGGCCAACATGAACTTCCTTGTGGAAGAGTGGGGAGGAAAATACCAGTCG
Organism: Bacteroidales bacterium; assembly: GCA_049294275.1. Classification (GTDB taxonomy): domain Bacteria; phylum Bacteroidota; class Bacteroidia; order Bacteroidales; family VadinHA17; genus SR-FBR-E99. The sequence continues at coordinate 1,105 of JBAQCQ010000007.1, read as the reverse complement.
CAGGAGATATCGGCAAAAAACGGTACCAATATCGACATCCTTCTCGAGAAGATACTTCTCCAGGCTGAGATGCTCGAGCTGAAAGCCAATCCTGATAAACTTGCACTTGGTACCGTTATAGAATCGTCTCTTGACAAGGGACGCGGATTCGTTGCAACTATACTGGTCAAGGCCGGAACACTTAAGCTTGGTGATGTGGTTATAGCCGGAAGCTGCTACGGACATGTCAAGGCCATGTACAACGAACGCAACCAGAAAGTGACCGAGGCCGGTCCGGCGATGCCGGTGCTGATCCTCGGCCTGAACGGAGCACCGCAGGCCGGTGACAAGTTCAACGTCATGGAATCAGACAAGGAGGCCAAGGACATTGCCACCAAGAGGGCTCAGCTGCAGAGAGAACAGGGACTGCGTACACAGAAACACATCACACTCGACGAGATCGGACGCCGTATTGCTATCGGCAACTTCCAGGAACTCAATATTATTGTCAAGGGTGACGTCGACGGGTCAGTCGAGGCTCTCAGCGATTCACTGATCAAGCTCTCAACCGAAGAGATACAGGTCAACATCATTCACAAGGCCGTGGGGCAGATATCCGAATCTGACATACTGCTCGCCGCCGCTTCCAACGCGGTGGTGGTAGGCTTCCAGGTGAGGCCTTCAGTCAGCGCCAGGAAACTGGCCGAGAAGGAGGGTATTGACATCCGTCTCTACTCGATCATTTATGACGCCATTGAAGAGATCAGGGCCGCCATGGAGGGCATGCTCTCACCGGAGATCAAGGAAGAGATCATAGCTACCGTGGAGGTCCGCGAGGTGTTCAGGATCGGTAAGGTGGGTACGGTTGCCGGCTGCTTCGTGCGTGACGGGAAGATAACCCGCAACACCAAGGTAAGAGTGATTCGCGACGGCATTGTTATACACACGGGCGACCTGGGTTCGCTGAAGCGCTTCAAGGATGATGTCAGGGAGGTGACCTCAGGCTATGAATGCGGCCTTAACATCGACAACTTCAATGATATCAATGTCGGTGACGTAATCGAAGGATACCAGACCGTGCAGGTCAAGAAAACACTTTAGGATATAAAAAAAGCTGCCCTCAGGC
>JBAQCQ010000006.1:0-25234 GCA_049294275.1 Bacteroidales bacterium | reverse complement strand
ACTCTCTACAACGACATTCCCGAATGACTCATAACCGGAAAGAAACATCAGCAGGTCAGCTTCCCGCATGGCTTTCTCGGGCTCAGATGTAAATCCCTTTAAAATAATGCGGCCGCCAAGATTGTATTTATTTATCAGATCCTGAAGGTGCGGAAGCTGAGACCCCTCCCCATATAGCTCAAAAAGAATATCCGGCATCCTCTGTAAGACCAGGTTGGCTATCCTTATCCACTCATCAAGGTTTTTCTCCTTGTCAAGGCGTCCGCAATAAATTATCCTATGAGGATACTTAGACCTGATTTTCCCTTCCATCGGCTTAAAGCGCTCATAATCTATCGGGTTGTAAAGCAACGAAATCTCCCTGGAAGAAAGAACCTTGTCATTGAAAACGCTTCTGCTGAATTTGGAATTGGCAGTAATTATATAGTCCCCGGACATGGATACTCTCCATAAGAACCTGAAAACGCATCGCTCAATCCCGTTTTTCCAATATTGTGTTCCATGAATTGAGTAGATGAGGCATCTGGCACCGGCGAGCCTCAGCATTAAAAGAAAAAAGGGGCCAATGTTGAAAACATGAAAAACAGAATCCCTTTTTTTGCAGGCGTATATAAATAGCTTTATCCCGGCTATGATGCTGTTGAATGAACCGTAATGCAGGCTTACAGGTAAATCTTTTTTATATACGGAGATGCCCGGATGTGAAGGACGGATTACAAACGCTGAATATGAGTACTGAGGTAAGCGTTCTATAATCTGTGGAAGGATGACCTCGATTCCTCCCGGAGCGGTAGAGTAATGAACGAGGACTATATCAGGCTGATTCAAGATTATCTGTAAAAATTATTAATTGGAACGGTCCAGTGCCTCCAGGAGCAATTCTGCATTTCTGGCGGTGTTGTAACGTCTCTTTATGAATGATACAATGGCTTCAACCGTTTCCTTTCTCTCGTTTTCATTCCTGAGATAATACCCGGCAATCTCTCCCGCGTCATTATAATTCCTTATCAGGGGCAATTCTGCATCGCACCCATTAAAAAACAAGCCTTCAAGATCGTCCCTCGCTTCAATCAGAGGCAGCGCACCGGAACTGAGAGCTTCAAATGCCCTGAGATGAAACCCGTTCAGAATTCCGGGATTTCCATCCACCGGTATCAGGCGGGTTCTGTTGAACATTTTGTTCAGGGTGTCAACCGGAATAAAACCTGTTTCAACAAACCTTGATTTCAGTTCAGGGAAATACCTGAACCATCTTTTCCACATTGAGTTACCGTAGAGGTGAAAATCAAAGCCGGTAAATTTACTCATCAATAGGGCTTTTTTGTAACCCCATGAGTTAAAGTAACTTGACCCTGCATAAAGAATCCCGGTCTCCTGAATCCCTTCAAAAGCAGACGTATCATCCAGTCTGTGATAATATCTCTCATCCGGTCCGGGAATAAAGTACAGTGTATTCTTCAGACCGATAGTATTTAATTGTTTACTCCAGAAGGAATCAGGCGACAGGATAAGATCGGCATATGAAAGCGCGGTTAAATAGTAGTTGTTTTGCGGAGTGTAAAACGGACTGTCAGCCAGGTAGAATATCAGAATGGCACCTTTCTTTATCCTTTCACATGTTTCAGGAAGGAGGTACTCCGAATTGTAAACGATTACCAGTTGTGGTCTGTATGTGTCAATGAAATCAATCATCGCATCATTCAGCTTCTTCTGGAAATATTTTTCCCATCCAGAACGAAATCTGAGTGGCATCCTCAGCGTCTGCGCCTGCAACATCGAGTCTAGCGTGCCAATGTTCCTGCTGATATCATAGTTCCTTATATCTGAAGAGATTTCCTTCAGTATGTCGGACAATGAATTATAAAGGGAGTGCCTTTCTGAACATAAAAGCAATGCCCTTTCAAATTTTTTTGACATTCGGGGCTGTTTTTGATCGGTTGTAAATGAGAGCGCCAAAGCTGAAAAAAACGGCCAGAGGGATAATATTCAAAGGGAGGCCCGAGAAACCAAACTGCTGGCCACTGGTGGAATGAATTATAAACCAGCCGAAAAGAAATACGGGAAACAACATTAAAGCAGGATTTGTTCTTTGTCGATACCTGCTGGCTATATATCTGCCTGTCAGCTTATATCCGAACAGTACAAGGTAACCTGCCAATAACAAAAACCCTGCAATCCCGGAATGAAGAAGCAAATTCTGATTACCAACGTGACCATCTCCATAGGTCCAGAAGGTGTCAGAGAAGCCCCATCCGAACAGCGGCCTTTCTTTCCATGCCTTCATAACCAAAGGACTCCGGACGTCAATTCGCTGAAGTGTCTTATTGGCTGTTTTGTCTCCTGATGCCAGCGCCTCCAGGGCCAGGAGCCGGTCCTTTGAAAAGGCAACCTGCTCTTTTATCTTCGCATTGGACAATCCGAAAATGGCAATCACTGAAATGAATAATCCAAGCCATAATACCTCACGCCTTCTGATGTTCAGCAAAAAGAGGAACTGCAGGATTATGATCACTCCAAATCCGATTATCCATCCCCTGGTGGCTGAAATCACTGCCATCCCCAGGACTGCTGATATAATAATATACAGGAGAATTCTTCCGAAGGCTTTTTGACCTGGCAAAGAAAAGTAGACGAGTGCTGCAAAAAGTGAGATTAGTGTTGAAGCACCGTTATAGAAACCCCTGAAACTCCCTGCTTCGGAGAAAAGTTCATCGTTTGTGATAAATGCCCTGAACGGTACTATCCCTGTAAGTAATGAAACCAATTGGCTTATAAATCCTACAAGAAAAATGAAGAAAATCAATCCGAAAAATCTCTCATAGTGCCTCAGTTGAGTAAACAACCGGGGCAATGAATAGAACAGGGTAAGCGGCAGTACCAGCTTAATCACCCTGAAGTAGGCATTAAGACCTCCGGAGAAACCGCTTAACTGACCCCAGGCGATCAGGAATATCACGTACAAAAAGAGAAGCTGCAGGTACTTTAAATAAAAGATGGGAGGCTTAATTCCTGAACGGATAGCTTTGATCAATGCAATAAGAATGTATAACTGCGAAATCTCAATTCCCGGTAACCCCGGCAACAGATTAAGCGTAAGGGAATAAAGTCCCATTAACCCTATAAAACCATCTACCCCGGCGAGAAAAAATGCAAGCCATAATGCCTCATTTCTGGAAAAAGCGTACAGAACCAGCGTTAAAACATACCATATGGTGGATATAGGCGAGGACGCATAGTAAGTAACGGAAATTGTTACTCCCAATAGTGCGATGAGAGTCACCAGGTCACGTAAGTATCTGTTTAAAAGAAGCCTCTTACCTGCTTTCACCGATCCCGGGGGTTGGCCTGAATCTGTCTCCCGCCTTACTCTCATTAATTTCCTGATTTCTGAGCCCGCATGAGACCTTTTCTGAAATACGGGGGAGCTAATTTAGTATGTATAAATAAAATATGGCCTTCGGAAAATGTAAAGGCATAGTTGTATGCAGAGAGAATTTGTCCGCATTTTTCAGCATCATGTTTTCTGTGATATGTGCAGAGTGCTAACCTTAGTGATTTATGATTCCTCAAAATGTTCTCAGATCCTTTCAGGATCAACGGTTCGGCTCCCTCTGCATCCATTTTAATGAAATCAATATGCCTGTTGCCCAGCATACTGTCCAGCGTCACAGAATCCTTACTGTCAATGCCGGAAACATATTTATTTATAATATGAACCTTCTCCTTCCAAGGTTCAAAGGTTGCATGCAATGCTGCCGACCAGTTTGCATCACTTTCAAATATATAAAGCCTTCTTGCCCTCTCCACCACATCGAGGGAGAAATTGCCTTCTGCCGCACCGATGTCGACAACAACATCATTTTCTTCGACGTTAAATTCATCAGTCAGGTACCGGTGAGGTGATCTCACATCCTGTTCCACCCGTATGCCATTATATATCAGTTTTATATCATTCTCGGACTTAAAGTCTCTGCTGTAGTAGAGCCTGTGCCCCTTATGAAGAACATAAAACATATCCCGCTCCTCATCTTTGAACACCTTTACCTGGTTGTGGTCGTAATCGAAGACAAACTGATACGGAAAAACAAATGAAAAGAGGTTTCCGGGATCGGATTTGTTGTTAATGAAGTCTATTTCAACCTTAAACTTCTTCCTTCTCAGGGAAAAAAGCCGGAAGTAGAGATTCAACTTTCTTTTGAAGCGGACAGTGTTTTCATCAATAGCATGATCATAGCTGAAAATGGAAAGCCTGTAAAAAACTCTCCTCAGGCATCTTCTTAATTTTCGCGGGGTTTGCATGACACTTACCTTCAGAATATTCATCTCCCCCGTTTATCTGAAAAGCGATTTCAGTAATGACCCTTTGGCAGCATAAATTTCCTTTAGTTCAAGATATCCTCCCGGCTTGAATTTCTCCGACAGCACAAGAGTCAACAGAATACCTGTAATAATCTGAACAGTCAGCAACAGAAGATCGCCCGAAGTAATAATAAAAGTTAAGGAATACACTGTACCCGATATGATAAGCGATAGTAAAAAAGTGGGGAGTATGTCAGAGATTTGTTCTCTGAGGGGGTAGTTTATTAATCTTCCCGAGAAGTAACTGTTTATGTAATACGCAATAAAAGAATTCAGTATAATTCCGAGTATCATATATTTGATACCCCAGAATATACCGGCAATTATTATCGGCACTGCAAGCGCTTTTTTAAACAGTTCGATCTTCAATGCCAGGTCTGATCTTCCCTTTACATTCAAAATATTAAGGTTTAAAGCCTGCAGGGGAAGAAGCATTGTTCCGATGCAAAGCAACTGGAGATACACTGTCACAGGAGCCCATTTAGCCCCAAGCAGCAACATTATCAGGGGCTTTGATACGGCAGCCAGTCCCATCATCATGAGAAAAGTAATAAACATGATTGTGAGTATAATCTTACGGTATCCCTCCTTCAGCCGGTCGTTTTCTTCCTGTACCCTGCTCAGGACAGGGTAGCTGACCCGCTGGACTGCAATTGTCATATTTTGCGCCGGAAACATGCTGAACTGGTCTGCCCTTGAATAAAATCCAAGGTCAGCGGCTGAAAAGAACTTACCGATAATGAAATAATAGACGTTTCTGTATATGGCATCAATCAGATGAACGAACAGCAATTTATACCCGAAGGAAAACATTTCTCTGAATGACCCGATGCTGAACAGCAGTGACGGTCTCCATGTGTTCATAAACCACAGTAAGGCAGAAGTTATAAGAGATCCCAGCAGCATCTTGGCCACAAGACTCCAGACACCGTAATCCATGATTGCCATAACTATACCGACAATTCCCGATATCAGACCTGAGATGACCGAAATTTTAGTCTGGAGCTTAAAATCAACTCTTCTGGTAAGTATGGCCTGCTGGACGACAGTGAAGGAGGTTACCACCAGCCCCACGCTCAGGACTCTAATAATTTGCTTTAACTGAGGTTCATCGAAGTAATCACCGATCGTTCCGGCAACGAAGAAAAGTAACAGTGAAAAAACTATGCTCACAACCAGGTTATAGTAGAAAACCGTTGAATAATCCGCCTGTGTACAATCGCTTTTTCTTACAAGGGCTTCTCCGAATCCGCTTGAAATAAACATCTGGGACACAGCAAAGAAGATGGAGGTCATCGCTATAAGCCCAAACTCATCAGGATTCAGCAGCCTCGCCAGGATTATCCCGAGAATGAATGTTATACCCTGCCTCGAGAGAAGTTCAATAAAACTCCATACAAGGCCCTTTACTGTTTTTTCCTTTAAAGTCATTTATTGTCTGACTGTCGGCCGGGCTTTTAACCTCTTACCTGTCGTGGGTAATAAACTGCCGGTATTGAAACCGGCACGAACTTTATACTTAGTTATTTTTCAGTTTCCAGTATTTTGGAGTACGGTATGGAACATTAATCGCCCCTTCAAAGTACGTATCAGACATAATCCACTTTGATTCAAGATATTCGGTATTCAGGGTACTGTAACCGCCCCTCTCTTCAGACATGACTTTCCCGTATGAATTAACCCGATTCATGGATTTCCTGGTTTTTCTTCCTGCAACAGTTCCGGTAGTTAGACTCTCCACACTGACGCCAGCCATTGCCAGTCTGGCAAGATAATCGTCGTCTTCCCCGCCTATCTCCCTGAATCCCTCATCAAAGTATCCGATTTTTTCCGGAACCCTGACTGTTATTTTGAAATGGCTGAATGAGTTGTTTATTAAAACAATTGATGCATCCATGAATTTCTTCTGTGCAATGAAGCGTCGGAAGCCTGATTTTATCATTATATCATCATTGAGGATTAACACATTGCCATATCTCGCTCTGTGTAATATCCTGTTCCACAGGAAACTGAGACCACGCGGTTCTGTATAGGATTCAACCTCTGCATTGTCAAACCGTTTGCAGTACCTGTTCAGTTCACTGATATAGGCCTCCTGGTCGCGTTCCTGATAATGTCCGTTGGCAATGATGATTATCTGATCTTTGGGGAAAAGGTTATGCAGTTTCGACAGCAATGGCTTAAGGTAACCTGAGTACCTGTCCTTATAAGTAGTGACACCGATAGTTATCCCGACAGGATCCCGCAGTTTCAGAAGCCATCTGAAGAGAGGTGCAGCAAAAAGCCAGCTCAATGCTTCGAGATACCACCCGGCTTTCCTGAATATTCTATGGATGATCATGTTTACTTCATTCTTTCCGGAACCAGGATATGAAGGCCACGTCAGAATATTTCCCTTCTGAATAAAAGTGCCTCGAAAGAGTGCCTTCTTTTACTGCACCCAGGGCAAGCCATGTATCCATTGCCGGATGATCAGTCTTAACCCAGGCACTGATTTTTTCCAGGTTCAGATAGTCAAATGCATATTTGAGCAGAAGCGCAACTGCTTCGCGGCCAATTCCCTTGCCGATGTTTTCAGACTCTCCTATTGCTCCGCTGACAAATCCGTTCCTTGAAATCCAGTTAATACTGTTAAGTGAAAAATAGCCCAGAATCCTGGAATCCTCCTTTGAAACTACGGTGAATGGCAGGTATGAATTATCCTTTGATAATAAAACCTTTTCATACCACTCTTTTTCAAGCTCATCGGTCACCGGAAAGGGATGGGACATTGTGCTTGATTTTATGAAGAGATCATTTCTCCATTTCACTGTAAATTCCCAGTCTCCAATCCTGACTGGTCTAAGTACAACTTTTTCTCCTGTCAGCATTTTTTTGCTTTTTAGATTAGTACTATTTTATCGGTCAATATTTTGGAATATTCTTCAACCTTAAACAACAGGTCCTTTTTGTTCTGCGATTGAACAATAATACATGCCGGTCTCTGTGCGCTGTGTCTGAGAGGTACTGTTATTTCTCCGGGACGGACAAATACATGCACAAAGACAACCCCCTCCAATTTCTTCAAATCTTCATAGTCATGTACCTCACTTACAGTCCTTTCGGGAGGCAACTCAATGTATCTTATCATTGAATAATGATGACCCTGCACTTCAGTGTCAGGTTCCTGCCCCATCGCTATCTGAATGGCTGCCCTGTCCATGCTCACTCCGGTAGAGGATCTGGTGAGATAAGATGAAATGAAGTCTCCTCCCAGCCTTGCGCCTGTTTCTATCACAACGGGGCCTTTGTCTGTAAGCATGATCTCGGTATGTGAAGCAGAATTTTCAATTCCCAGAGCCTTCAGTGCCTCAATGACAACATATGAAGCAGCTAAACGATCTTCCGGCGTCAGATCAGCAGGCTGAAGATGGCCCGTCTCGACAGTATTAGGGTAGGGTGTGATGTACTTTTCGGTAGACTGAACTATTGTGGTTATTCCATTAAAGGTCAAGGCTTCCACACTGTACTCCCTGCCCCTGAGAAATTCCTCAATCAGCACATCTCCGTTTGATGAATACATTCTTGATTCTGAAATATGCTGAGTCATATCATATTGTGTATCACACTTATACACGCCTCTGCTTGAATACGAATCCCGCGGTTTTATGATGACAGGATAAACCATATCCCCGGGAAGGTCTGTTTCATCGCCCTCCTTAAGCAGCACTCCCCTTGCACAGGGAACCCCGCTGGCAATGAACGCCTTCTTCATCAGCCACTTGTCAAGGCACCTTTCAGTCACCTCCGGAGAGTTGAAGATGAAGCCCAGTTCATTCGCCAGCCTGGCCATCAACCTCAGCGGCTTCTCCATCTGGCCGGTGACAATGCCCCTGACACCGTACCTTATGGCAACTTCCCTGGTTGCCTCATAATCATTACCTCCGGTGCAGCAGTAAATGTCTGCCTCCTCCCTGCCGGGAGGATCAGGCTGAGGGTCAACGACAACAGAGGTGAATCCAAGTGTTTTTGCTTCACGTATGAGCTCAAGCTGGTTTATACCAGCTCCGAAAATCATTATCACCGGGCTTTCAGGCAATTTCTTCAGACCCAATTAATATTTGTCTTTTTAACTATGGCCGGCACCCCTGCAAGCAGGACATTGGGTTCATGAAATTTGCCTGTAACTGTTGATCCGGCAGCTATTATCGAATTATCGGCAATTTCAGAACCCTTGTTGATAATGACCCTGCTCCCGATCCAGACATGATCGCCTATGGTTACCGGTTCAGTTTTACTTCGCGCAGTGCCGTCAGTAATGACCTGATGATAATCAGTGTCCATTATCTGGCATTGCCAGGAGCATAATACGTCTTTACCAAAGGTTATTTTATCTTCACATATTATGGTTGTCTCCGCGGTAATCTGAAAATTATCGCCAAAGGTCAGCACTCCTCCTGATCCGATCCTGCAGCCTTGACCAATTTCCGCCTTTCCCTCAAAGATAACCGTACCACCACCCACATTCCATACCGTCCTGCTTTTAAACCTGTCAAAAACCGGTACTCCGCGGAATCCGATTTTTACAGATCCACTGTGAAGGGGACCCTTAAGCAATATTCTGCCTTTCAGGTTGTTGATCAATACATGCCTCGAGATTATCAGCGGTACTTTTGACGCATCCCTGAATTTCAGATAATGAAAATTAAACCTCAGGGTCTTTACGATTGATATCTCACCTAATATCCTGATCATATCCGAATACTTTCTTGACACCAGCAATAACAGCATCCGCCTCTTTTTCGGTCAGTGTGGGGTGGAGCGGCAGCCTCAGCAGCCTGCCGAAGAATTTCAGAGCACCGGGCATCTCGTCATCCGTTGCCAGGTGACTGTAAAACCTGTTCAGATGCAAAGGTGAGTAGTGCACGTTGGCCATCACCCCTTCAGCCCTCAGGGCATCCATGACCCAGTACCGCTCTTCCGCAGGCACCAGTATCCCGAAGATATGCCAGTTGGTCTCCGCCCCTTCGGTAATCCTTATAAATTCAATCTCGCTGATATCTTTGAGGTTTTCAATGTAGTAGTTCGCCACCGACTCGCGTATCCCGTTCATCAGTTCTATCTTCTTCAGCTGCGATACGCCCAGGGCGCCAAGTATGTTAGACTGCACGTATGAGTTGCCGGTGTCAATGTATTCATAAAAACCCCTCGTGCGGTTGTCAGTCAGGAATGAATGTTTGTCGGTTCCCTTCTCACGCAACACCCTTATTCGTGCGGCCAGGGCGTCATCATCCGTAACAACGGCTCCGCCCTCACCGGTGGTCATGTTCTTCGTGCCGTGGAAGCTGAAGGTTGAGATATCAGCCAGGGTGCCTGTCTTGCGGCCCCTGTAAAGAGATCCGAGCGACTGTGCCGTGTCATGTACTACATAAAGCCCATGCCTTCCCGCAATCTCATTGATGGCATCCATCTCGGCCGGGATGCCGGCATAATCGACCGGAGCGATGGCAACAGTATTGCGCGTGATGAGACTTTCCAGCTTCGACACATCAAGGCTGCCGTTATCAGCATATACATCGGCAAGGACCACCTTCAGATTGTTGTAGAGCGCTCCCAGTGCCGTTGAGGTATATGTAAAATCAGGTACTATCACCTCCGATCCGGGAGGGAAATCCTTTACCCTGAAGGCAAGCTCCAGTGCTGCGGTGGCGGAGTTGACAAACAACACATGCTTCGCACCAAGATACTCAGCCAGCATCTCTTCAAATTTCCTGCAGTGGGGACCGTCACCCGAGACAAAAGTCGATTTTATTGCCTGCTCAACTGCGGCAAAATCCTCCTCGTCGAGATACGGCTTGTGTATCAGCACAGGGTCAGCCGTGACTGGCTTTCCCCCGTTGATGGCCAGTTCCCTGTTTCCCTTGTATATCATCAGATTGTCCTGTAATGTGAATAATACTCGTAAAAACCGTAGATCCTTATCAGCTCGTCAATACCGTCCTCAACTGACTTCTGAGGTTTGTACCCAAGCTTTTCAATCTTGTCGAAGTTGACGATGAAGTGCCTCAGATCCTTGTCCCTCACCTCTGAATTGATTATTGAGAAATCAACCTTCTGCCTTATCTTTTGAGCAATCTCCTCCTTCGAGAAATTAAGACTGTTGCCGCCGGCATTGTATATTCCGCCCTTCATCGTGTCAAAGTTGCGCATGGCAAATATGTAACAGTCGGCAGCATCCTGAACGTGTATGAATGTGCGCTTGGCGAAGCTGTCAAACAGCACTATCACCTTTTCCTTTACTGCCTTGTAAACAAAGTCGTTGATCATCAGGTCCATGCGCATACGGGTGCTGAATCCGAACACCGTGGCAAACCGCAGTGAGATGACGTTCGGCCTGTCATGCAGGATCTGCTCTGCCGCGTACTTCGTCTGAGCATAGGTGCTGACAGGGTCAACCGAAGTGGTCTCGTCGCAGGCCTCCCCTGACTTGCCGTACATCGACGTTGTTGAGGCATTGATGAGCATCTGACCCGGTGCCAGGTCAGTCGCGATCTGCCGTACCGCCTCCACGTTGATAAGCTGGGCAGAGTGAGGATTGGAGGCACAGGCAGGGAACCCGCTTATTCCCGCCAGGTGAAAGATCACATCGTAATCCTTCATTCCCGGAATGCCGTTGCGGATATCATGCCGCACTATGTCAAGCTTTTTGTTGGTGGCGAGATGCATCACCGGCTCGTAACCGTACATGAAGTTATCAAGCAGTGTCACATCATAACCCTCATCAAGCAGTCTCTTTGTCAGGACTGTTCCCTTATAGCCGGCCCCGCCGGTGACAAGTATTTTCATGGTCTGTTTTGAATTGGTCTGTGGAAATTATATACAGAATCCCTGTGATAAACATCGGGTCTATCAAATCCTCCGGTTCGTCAGTCACACTGCGAACAGCGTCCAACGTATTGTTTGTGTGATTTTTAGGCCGATTCCGGCCGGAAACGTTGTTGCAATATGCACAAAGATAGAAAAGAACGTTTCACTTGCCTGTTAACAGTGTTACAGGTTATCAACATACCATTCAACCGCCCTCCTCAGCCCTTCGGGAAAGAGGACAAGGGGTTTGTAGCCGAGCAGTCGCACTGCCTTACCGACACTGGCCATGCTGTGAGGAATATCTCCGGCCCTGTTCGGTCCGTGCTTCGGCTCAACCTTGCCTACCCTGGGGTTGATCTCAGCGAGATAACCCCTGAGCATCGCGGTCATCCCGTTCAGGTTCACCGAGTCACCACAAGCCACGTTGTAAGCCTGGTTCAGCGCTGCGGGATTCTCAACGGTGGCGGCAAGGTTGTTGGCCTGCACCACGTTGTCAATATAGGTGAAGTCGCGCGAATTGCTGCCGTCGCCGTTGATGACGGGCGACTCATACTTCATGAATGACTGTGTGAATTTTGGAATCACGGCTGCATAGGGCCCCTCCGGATCCTGCCTCCTGCCGAAGACGTTGAAGTAACGCAGCCCGACGGTCTCCATGCCGTAAAGGTTTCCGAATATGCGCGCATACTCCTCGTTGACCAGCTTGGTGATGGCATAGGGCGAGAGCACCTTCCCGGTGCGCTCCTCTACCTTGGGCAGTTCGGTAGAGTCGCCATAGACGGATGAGCTCGAAGCATATACAAAGCGCTTTATGCCCGCGTCGCGGGTGGCGATGATCATGTTAAGGAAGCCGTTGATATTGACGGCATTGGTGGTCGCCGGATCGGCAATGCTTCGCGGAACACTGCCCAGGGCAGCCTGGTGCAGAACGACATCCACCCCCTTCACTGCCATTTTACAGACTTCCATGTCACGGATGTCGCCGTCAATGAGTTTAAAATGCGGATTATCCTTCAGCTCCTTCAGATTCTCCTTCTTTCCCGTTGCGAAGTTGTCGAGGCAGATCACTTCATTGTCGCGCTCAAGGAGATCATGGCATAAGGATGATCCTATGAACCCCGCCCCGCCGGTCACCAGCACACGCTTTCCTGTAATCAAATTCATCCTGCTAAAATTTATCAAATGTACTAAAAAGGTCTAAAGGTCTGATGTCTCAAGGTCTTAAGTCTATTGTAACTGCCCGTCAGTGAATTTTATTGCATCAGGAACTTCTGACCCTGACCTTCCGACATCAGCCGGCAATAGGCAGTCATTAGTAGTCTGAAGACTGGCGACTGCAGACTGTGGACTGAAAATCCAAACCTTTTAAGCTTTGGACTTTGAACTTTTGGACTTCCTATTTAAACACGATGGATACCCTGACCTCCTCTTCCACGGGCTGGCCGCCGCGGACGGCGGGCTGCCACTTCGGGCCCTCGCGGATCAGCCTGAAGGCCTCGCGTGTGAAGAGATCGCCTGAGGTTCGTTCGGCTTTCATATCATAGATGGTACTGTCGGATCTGACCCTGAATGTCACAACAATAACCTCCCTGGCAACGGGATCAACTCTCCCGGGATACCTGATATTGCGCGCTATCCACTCCCTGTATTCCTCCCAGCCGCCGACGGGTAATGCGCTTCGGTCAGGAACAAGGGCGCCTTGCGTAGCGGCAGCGGGCCTGGCGGCATCCGACCTTGCAACAGCCTTGTCTTTCGCAGCATCATCCGATCTTAGCGCAGCCTTCTGCATCATCGGTATCGCCTCGACGATCACCTCCTCAGCCACAGCCTCCTCCTGCTGGACCTCTGCAACCACCTCTATCACTTCATCTTCTGTCACGACCACCTCAGGTAAGGCATTTTTCTCATCCGCCTTCGTTTCCCGGGCAGCTGTTTTTTTCGACACATCCGTCATCTCTGCCGGTGAGGGCGCCTGTTCCGATGCATCCGCGACGGCTCCCGGCATTGATCTCTGGCCGGTTCTGACTGATACCATCTCCTTCTTTTCTATCGGGGTGGCCATGGCAATAAGGGCAGTATCAGCCGATGCATCTTCAGCAAGTGCAACCAGCGCGGAGTCAGTCTTTGCCTCCCCGGCCCGGGCGAGATCGGTCAGATCAGCGCCCCTGTCTCTGAAGATTGATACATAAAGTGCCGAGGCCACCAGCAGTATCACCACCGCCGCAGCGGCGGGCAGCCATATCATCAGCGGCTTCCGGAGCCGCCTCTCCATCCTCCCCTTCAGCTCACGGAGATCCGCCTCAGCCTCCTCCCGGCTCAGCCTGCCCAGTCCTTCCGACGCCTCCTCTTCGAAAGCATCCTTCGGCACCAGCAACCTCTTATCCTTTTCCTTGTCCTTCATTTCCTGATTGTCTTTCAGCACCCGTTTACTCCCGACTTTTGATTTCCCCCTTTAACCTTTATCCTTTATCCTTAACCTTTCTCCAGGCATATTTTAAGGTTCCGCTTCCCGTTCTGTATCAACGACTTCACCTTACCCTCATCAATCCCCAGCCGCTCCGCTATCTGCCTGTACCCGAATCCTTCGTAATAAAAGAGCTGAATACAGCTCCTCTGCTCCTCCTTCAGTCTCCCGATACACTCCTCCAGCCTCTTCATGTCAATCCTCTCATCGTTTTCCATAGGATGCATCACCTCCTCCTTTTCCATAAAAAATGTCGGGTCGCTGAGCATCGTCTCCACGCGGGCCGACTCGCTCTTCCTGCTCCGGAGCAGCATCAGGCAGTGGTTCTTCGTCACCACATAGAGCCATGTCCTGAAATTAAGGATCTCCTCACCCGGCGCCGTCGTCACCAGCTTCTCGAAGATGTTCATCACCTCATCCTTTGCCGCCTCCCGCTCCTCGAGGTACTTCAGGCATACACCGTAAACGAGGTGCATGTACCTCTCGTACAACAGCCCCAGCAGCGCCACGTCGCCCTCCTTCCTGAATCGCTTCAGCAACTCTCCGTCACTATCTTCCGTACCCTTTTTCCTCAGAAATATCAGCGGCATGCAATCC
Source organism: Bacteroidales bacterium (assembly GCA_049294275.1). GTDB lineage: Bacteria > Bacteroidota > Bacteroidia > Bacteroidales > VadinHA17 > SR-FBR-E99. The sequence goes on along the minus strand of JBAQCQ010000006.1, from coordinate 10,968 downwards.
TTGTTCAGCAGTTGTCAATTCCAATATAAATATACTACTGTTTACTGATTTTGCCGGCAGGGGGGTATGGCTCAATCCGGTACGGCAGGGGAGGATGGCTCAATCCGGTACGGCAGGGGGGTATGGCTCAATCCGGTATGGCAGGGGAGGATGGCTCAATCCGGTATGGCAGGGTGGCCCGGTTTAGTCCGGAATAACAGATTTCTTAAGTCTGCTTTATGGAATTCCCCGCTCCGTTGCATCCTTATCTCAGAAACTTAAATCACAAACGTCATGAAAACAATCGTATCAATTATTGCATTTATGCTTCTCACCTCGATGGGACCGCAGTCGCAGATCACCGTAAAGGGAAGGGTTACCGATCTTAACGATAACCCTCTAAGCGGGGTAACCGTCACGATTAAGGAAGCGAACACCAGTACATTGACCGGTACGGATGGAACCTACGTCATCACTCCCGGACCCGGGGCAAGGACTCTTGTATTCTCTCTTAAGGGGATGAAACCGCTTGAGGAACCCATTGCGGGACGCACCGTCATCAACGTAAGGATGGAAGCGGATAAGCCATCGAGGCAGGATACGATGGAAAAGAAGCCCGTACAAGACCAGATCATGGTCTGCCAGGAGGAGTATGTCATCACCGAGTCTGCCGATGCTGTCTCCCGCGGGAGCCGGGCTGCAAACCATTCCGGATATCCCTCCGCAAGCTATGCGAAGGCATCATGGCCTCAGCCTCAGCCCTCCCCCGACCCGAATACCGAATCATACGCCGGCCTGACTGAGAACGGTTACAAGGATCCGCTGAAAAATCCCTACTCGACCTTCTCCATCGATGTCGACAACGCCTCATATTCCAATGTAAGGCGCTTTATCAACCTGGGTCAAAAGGTCCCGGCCGATGCGGTCCGCGTCGAGGAGATGATCAATTATTTCAAGTACGATTACCCGAAAGCCACCGGGGAACACCCCTTCTCGGTCTACACCGAGGCTGGCATCTGCCCCTGGAATAAGAGCCATTATCTCCTCCACATAGGACTCCGGGGCAAGGATATGGACAAAGACGAGCTGCCTCCGTCAAACCTCGTCTTTCTGATAGATGTTTCGGGATCAATGAATTATCCCAACAAGCTGCCGCTGCTGAAATCGGCATTCGGACTTCTTGTCAGTGAGCTGCGTGCACAGGACCGCGTCGCTATCGTCGTCTACGCCGGAGCGGCAGGAGTGGTGCTCGAGTCGACCCCCGGCAACAACCACGGGGCAATCATGCAGGCGCTCGAGAACCTCCAGGCAGGTGGATCCACCGCGGGTGGCGCCGGTTTGATGCTGGCATATAAAATTGCCGAAAAGAACTTAATCAGGGGTGGAAACAACCGGATCATCCTGGCCACCGACGGCGACTTCAACGTTGGGGTGTCTGATAACGCCTCGATGGAGAAGCTGGTGGAGGAGAAGCGCGGACTGGGTGTCTGCATGACCGTGCTGGGATTCGGGATGGGCAACATCAAGGACGACAAGATGGAGATCATCGCCGACAAGGGCAACGGCAACTATGCATATATCGATAACATCCAGGAGGCACGGCGCGTGCTGGTCAGGGAGTTCGGCGGTACACTCTTCACCATCGCGAAGGATGTCAAGTTCCAGATCGAGTTCAACCCTGCATACGTGAAGTCATACCGTCTTGTTGGTTATGAGAACAGAATCCTTGCCGATGAGGACTTCAACGACGATACGAAAGATGCCGGCGAGATGGGAGCAGGACACACCGTCACTGCTCTCTATGAGATCGTTCCGGCAGGTTCGGATGAGACAGGACTCCCAACCGTTGATCCGCTGCGGTACCAGGGTGCCGGCACCGTGGGTTACTCTGGTGATTCCGGCGAAGGACCCGCTTCAGACAAGCAGGCGTACGTCAACAAGTTACCCGGCAACGGTATGCAGCCATCCCGCAGGGATATTCCCAGTGAGCTGTGCAACATCAAGCTCCGTTATAAGGACCCTGACGCGCTGACCAGCAGGATGTTCAGCAAGACGGTAAGTACCGACATTAAAAAGGCCGGTGAAACCACCGACCGTTACCGCTTCTCTGCCGCAGTGGCAGCCTTCGGCATGATCCTGCGCGACAGCAGGTACTGCGGCACTGCGACACTCTCCGACGTCGTCACCCTGGCCTCAGGCGCCCGCGGCACCGACCCCGACGGCTACCGCGCCGAGTTCATCCGTCTGGTACAGAGTCTCAGATAAGGTTAAAGGTTAAAGTAAAGTTAGCGGGGGGTTGAGGTTTTTGTATAAATGGATCCCGGGATATTCATAAGCTCCCGGGATTCTTTATCTAATCTGAGCCATGCATCATGACTATCAAGTATTGCATTGATGATCATGATCCGGTAGTTTGATTCCCTCATTTCTTTAAGAGAAATGCCTGCCTTATTAGTAAAGTCAGCTTTGGATACCACAGCTTGTGCCTCATTAAAACTTGCACCTGATGAAGTTGAAGGCTATATAAGCTGGCGCGAAATAATCAGGTATTCCGATCCCTTCGGCAGTTTTCTGACAGCCTTGATTACATCAACGGCGAATCTGAACAATCTCTTCTGAAGGTCATTCCCCTCCATTTAAACTACTTTAACCTTTACTCCAGGTCGTCCGCGTACGTCTTCTTCCTGTAGAACTTCGAGATGTCAAAGATGACATCTTTCTTTGTGCCGTCCTGAGTCTGGATTGTGACAATGTCAAATGGAATACCCTGGTTTTCAGTAACCATCTGGCTCAGGATGTTGGCGCCCGTATAGGTGCGGTCGATGTAGAGGTATTCAGCCCTCACCGATCCCACTATCACTGCCTTCTGGAACGACGATCCGTCGCGTCCGCCAGTGCTGTCGATGTATGATCCCGCGCATCCTGCCATCATCACCGCCAGCACCACCGTCATTAATAAAACTGTTCCCTTTTTCATGTTCTCTGACCATTAAGTTATAAGTTCCTTTTTACCAAATTATCCTGTTAAAATACCTTTTCACTACTGCCTGTTGCCAGTTGCCTATTGCCTGCCTCCAAATACCAATTATACATTTTCATAGCACCCTCTTTCAGCGATGTGGAATGCTTAAAGCCGAGGCTATGCAGCTTCGTCGAGTCCAGGAACTTCCTCGGCGTCCCGTCCGGCTTGCTGTGGTCAAACACCAGCTCTCCCCGGAACCCCGTCGTCTCCTTCAGTAACAACGCAAGGTCCCTTATTGTTATCTCCTCACCCGTGCCGATGTTGATATGCGTGTTGCGCACCTCTTTCGATCCCTCCGGCACCAGGTCCCTGAATGAGACCTTCTCCATGATAAACACCGTCGCATCGGCCATGTCGCCGCTGTACATGAACTCCCTCAGTGGAGTTCCCGTACCCCATACTGAAACTGAAATTTGCGATTTGCGATTTGCATTTTGCGATTTTTCGTAGTGGATGCCTTGGTGTTCAAGAAGATTAATGATCGCTTCCTCCGTCCCGCTGCCATCGAAGCTGTCAACCGGCCTCCTCTTCAGGTCGGCCCTGATGCTCTCAATGTCTCCGTTCTCCAGCAGCTTCCCGAGGTGTATACGTCTCATCAGCGACGGCATCACGTGCCCGCCTGTGAGGTTGAAATTATCATTCGGACCGTACAGGTTGGTAGGCATCACGGCGATGAAGTCGGTGCCGTAGCGCAGGTTATATGCCTCGCACATCTTCAGCCCGGCGATCTTTGCAATTGCATACGGCTCATTGGTGTACTCCAGCGGCGATGTGAGCAGGTGTTCCTCCCTCATCGGCTGGGGACAGTCGCGCGGGTAGATGCAGCTGCTTCCAAGAAAGACCATCTTCTTCACACTGTTGAGGTATGCGGCATGGATGACGTTGGCCTCGATCATCAGGTTCTCGTAGATGAACTCGGCGCGAAGGGTGTTGTTGGCCATGATGCCCCCGACCTTTGCGGCAGCAAGAATAACAGCATCGGGTTTCTCGGCGGCGAAAAATGCCTCGGTAACATCCTGGCGACGCAGATCAAGCTCGGCAAAGGAACGGCCGATGATATTCGTATACCCCTTCCTCCGCAGCGCCTCTGTGATTGCCGTCCCCACCAGGCCCAGATGCCCGGCGACGTATATTTTGGAATTTTTATCTAACATCTGTTTTACAATGCTTTATCATCTACGACGAACCCCCGGTTGGGTCGTCCTGTTTTCTACAATGCTGTAACCGCTACGCGGTATTATTCATCCTGCAATGAATAAACCTCTGCACGGAATCAATAGCCCGTAGGGCTTAAAGCATTGTAGAAGAAACCGTTAATATAAGTATATTCCTCGTAGAGGATTAACCCTATTCAAAATAGTTTGGTGTATAGAACCCTCCCTTCTTCAGATAAACCTCCTTCTTCACCAGTTTCACATCCCCCTCCATCATATCTGTTATCAAACCCGCCAGATCATACCGCGGTTCCCATCCCAGAACCGTCCGCGCTTTTGTGGAATCACCAATCAGAAGATCCACCTCGGTAGGACGGAAATATGACTTGTCCACACCAACCACCTCTTTCTTCTCCCTCATCCTGACCCTTATTCCTTCCAGATACTCTGCTCCCAGGCGGTCAATGAAGCGCTTTTCATCCATTGATACAATGTAACCCTTCTCATTTAATCCCTCACCCCTGAAGGTCATCCCGAGGCCTATCTCCGCCGCCGCCTTTGTGATGAAATCGCGGATGGTCGTAGTCACTCCCGTAGCTATCACATAGTCCGACGGCTCATCCTGCTGCAGTATCAGGTACATAGCCCTGACATAGTCCTTCGCATGGCCCCAGTCGCGCTGGCCCGAAAGGTTCCCGACAAAGAGCTTCTCCTGAACCCCCATTGCAATGCGGCTAAGCGCGCGGGTCACCTTCCTCGTTAAAAAGGTTTCGCCCCTGATGGGCGACTCATGGTTGAAGAGGATCCCGTTGCTGGCGTGCATGTTGTACGCCTCGCGGTAGTTGACGGTGATCCAGTAGGCGTACAGCTTGGCAGCGCCGTAGGGTGAACGCGGGTAAAAGGGAGTCGTCTCCTTCTGAGGCACCTCCTGCACAAGGCCGAACAGTTCCGAGGTGGATGCCTGGTAGATCCTCGATTTCTTCGTCAGTCCCAGCAGGCGAACTGCCTCAAGTAACCGCAATGTTCCAATGCCGTCTGCATTGGCTGTATACTCGGGTGTATCGAAACTCACCTTCACATGGCTCATCGCCGCGAGATTATATATCTCATCGGGCTGCACCTCCTGCACGATGCGGGTGATGTTCATCGAGTCGGTCATGTCGCCGTAGTGGAGGATGAAGTTCCGATGCTCCAGGTGCGGATCCTGGTATATATGATCAATTCGCTCGGTATTGAACATCGAAGCGCGGCGCTTGATGCCGTGGACTATATAATCCTTTTTCAGCAGGTACTCGCTCAGATAGGCGCCATCCTGCCCGGTCACGCCGGTTATAAGTGCTGTTTTTGACATATCATTGTTTCACGTAAAATTACTACAATTCCCGGAATTATTAAACCGCACCATCCAGATACCCGTCCAGAATGCCACCCGCCTCACTCAGCGCATAGAGGGGAATATTTACGAGCCACTCCTCGCGACGGTAGTCGGACATGAATGTAAGCAGCGAAACAAAAACTCGTTTGAAAAAATGTACCGGACAACAAAAATTCGTTTGAATTTTTGTATTTCAACGCACTTTTGCCAGGGAGTTTAAGCGTACGGTGAGGTTATTCAACTATGCTAACTGGCCCATGGAACATGTTTGCTGTCAGATTTTGACCTCGGGTGATTTTTCAGTAAGGAAGGCTCGAATCACCTCTTCGGGAATCGCAGTGTCGACATACTCAACCGATTCGGAGTAATCAATGTCATCGAAATAGTTGAGCTGAGTCCTGAAAAGCTTTTCGGAAAACAGCTGACCAAATATTTCTGAGGCCCTCACTGAGATCTGGGTTATAGAGAAATAATTTTTCAGGATGAAATACAGATCGACATAATACTTCCACTTTGACCGCCTTCCGAGCGCATAAGCTTTCATGGCAGCAAGATCGATCAGCTCCGGTATCTTAATGATATTGTCGAATTTTCTCTTCGGCAAAATATGAAAAGGATATTCCAGAAATGTCAGTTTGACATCACCAACGGTGACATTCATCTGGCCTGCCTCTCGCCAGGTTACTTCGTAGGGCAGTCGCGAGCCGATAATTTTATCGATGTTCCTTTTATGATTGACAGAAGAGAATTTAAAAAGGTCAAAATCAATCGACCGACGGTGACCTATATGCAATGCTACAGCTGTCCCTTCTGCGAGATAATGCTCCCTGCTGAATTGCCTGATTAGTGGCAGCAATTCCTGCTGTTTTTCAGAGAGAATTTCCTTGTGCATGTTTCCTGAACAGGAGTGAGAAGTAATTATAGACTTGAGGATAATAGTTCAACTTTTGCCTTCCTTTTGCACTAAAGAATATTCTGGAAACCTCCTCCATACCCATCAGTCTGATTAGTTTTCTGACGTCATCCATTGAGCCGTAATTCAGAATTGTCTCAACCAGCAGGGCAGGACTGATCTCCTCCTTTTTATCCTCGGGAACAGACCAGAACAGGCTGCTCTTCTCCCTGATAAACGCCTTTATTTCTGGACTATACATTCTAACTGGCTATACCCAAATATAGTCAAAATCCCTCGTTTATACAACCAATCTTACTCGTAAATTTCGATTTTCACTGCCGACTGCTGGCTGTAGACTGAAGACTTTTGTCTTGACTAAACAGGTCTTTCTCTCCTGATTCTGATCCTTATCGCATTCTCAACCGGCTTCTCGGAGATCATCGCCAGGTAGCCGCCTCCTCCGGCACCGGCCAGCTTCCAGGCCAGCGCGCGGTCTTTATAAAGATCTATTGTCTCACTCACCACCCGGCTCTTCATCAGCGGGAACATGGCCACCTGGGTCTCGAACGAGGCTTTATACCACCGGCCCAGCCCCTCAATGTCACGCGCCAGCACAGACTTCCACACCCCGTCCGCCGCATCGGCAAGCGCCCGCGCGCCATCAACCGAAATATTCGTCTGATCCAGAACATTAAAATTGCCAGCCCTCGGAGGAAGCGTTATGAACCACAAATGCTTCTCCAGCCAGTCGAGCACCTCCGGATCATTAACCGTGGTGATCTTCTCAGGCCAGTATTCGCCCGAAGCATAGTCCAACCTGTTCAGCCCCGGAAAAACAATTCCTATTGCATCCTGTGATCCGCTCACATAGTTTGTTCCGGGAGGATTCTCAAGGCAGAAGAGCGTCCGCGCCAGCAGGTGCGGGTCGCCGTCGGGAATATCCGTGTGCCACAATTCTACAGCTTTCTTGCGTGTGGAGCTTGACATCCCGCTGCGGTCATTGAACTCCAGGTCGGGCTCGATGGAGATGGTCAGAACCGCCCCGGGCCAGAATTTTGAAACATAAGGCTGATCAAGCCACCCTCCGGCCAGGTCTAGTCGGTAAGGTATCCGGCACTCGCTGCGCAGGGCTGTCGTTGAACGGGGAGGCAGTCCTGCCACGGGCACGCGCCGGCTCACAACCAGTTCAACGCCCAGCTCATCGCAGAGCTTCTTCTTGTCCGGGGTATACCCGTCCTCGTTGACAAAAAAGATATCAGGCTGCAGAGCCCTCAGCTCCTCTTCAAAGTCCAGCAGCCCGGATCCTCTGTTGATCCACGCATCACTGACAACCTTCAACGATTTGATCATATACAGCCTCTCGCGCTCGCCGTTGACGGTGCGCCGGCCCTTCAGCTCACTGATTGTGCGGTCAGATCCTATCCCCACATACAGGTCGCCATGCGTGGCCGCCTCCTCGAAGAAGGCCACATGCCCCGAGTGGAGCATATCAAAACAACCGCTGACAAATACTTTTTTGGGCATATGCAATTATTAAGGCTCTTCAAATAATAAAATAATGTGACTGCTGACTGCCGACTGAAGACTGTAGGCTGGCCTATCGCCTGATTAACTCCCGTGTGAGCACCTCCGCTATCCGCTCACGGCCCTCCTCATCTATGTTGGACCCGCTCGGGAGGCAGAGGCCGTTATCAAACAGCTTCTCCGAGGTGCCGTTCACATATGCCGGGCACCCTGCGAATACAGGTTGCAAATGCATCGGCTTCCAGAGGGGACGTGATTCAATTTTGGCCGCCTCAAACGCAAGGCGAAGCTTCTCGCGGTTGGTACCCGCCACGGCTGGATCAATCACGATGCATGTCAGCCAGAAGTTCGAATAGAAATCAGGCGATGGCTCCGACTGGAAGGTCACGCCTGGCACATCCTTCAGCAGCTCTCGATACCAGGTGTTGAACTCCCTATGCTGCTTAACGCGAAGGTCAAGCACCTCGAGCTGACCGCGGCCCACACCCGCCACCACATTGCTCATGCGGTAGTTATACCCGATAGTGCTGTGCTGATAGTGCGGTGCCGGATCGCGTGCCTGCGTGGCGAGGAAGCGGGCGCGTTCTATGAGTGCAGCATCATCAGATATCAGCGCCCCACCTCCGCTGGTGGTGATGATCTTGTTGCCGTTGAACGACAGTATTCCGAACTTGCTGTTACAGCCAACCCTCCGGCCCATATATTCTGACCCCAGCGCTTCGGCGGCATCCTCAACCACCGGTATGCCATATTTATCGGCCACTGCCATAATCTCCCTCATCTTCGCCGGCATCCCGTACAAATGCGCCACCACAATCGCTTTCAGTTCACGACCCTTTACTTTATCCTTTAACCTTTCTCCTTTAACCTTGAGAATTGCTTTCTCAAGCAATTCCGGATCCATATTCCACGTATCAGGCTCGCTGTCCACCAGCACCGGTGTCGCCCCCAGATAAGCTATCGGGTTGACAGTCGCCGAAAAGGTGAATGATGTTCCGATCACATAATCGCCCGGCTTGACCCCCAGAAGTATAAGCGAAAGATGTATGGCAGCAGTCCCTGATGACAAAGCCGCAACATGCTTCGCCCCCGTGGCAGCGCAGAGTTCCCGCTCGAAACCGTCAACATTCGGCCCCAGCGGTGCCACCCAGTTGGAGTCAAACGCCTCCTGAACATACTTCATCTCCCCTCCGCCCATGTGCGGACTGCACAGATAAATCTTTTTCATCATTTTCCCTGATCAATATGTCTTAACCGATTCCTCTATAATAGACTTTAAACAAGGAATCCCGGCTTCTGTTGGGCTTATTTGATTATTTCCCCGGCCCAGAGCTCCTCAAGGAACACTCTCCAGGGCAGGATTGATATGTTACCTGTTTTCCGCGGAAGAGTATCATTTGACACCAGGATAAGCCTTTTTGTATTGTACTCATCCGCAAAGATTTTAAGTCCTTTAAGATGCTTCTCATTTGCAAACTCAGTCGCTTTAACCTCAACTGCCACCTCGTTGTCTCCGAGAATAAAGTCAACTTCAGTTTGTGAGGCCGTACGCCAGAAAGACAACGGATAATTTATATCCGAATAATGACTGTGAGAATAGAGTTCATGATATATGAAGTGCTCAAAAGCCTTTCCAAACGCCTCACTTCCTGCCATTACAGTCCCTCTCTTAAGCAGGTAATTTGCAATCCCTATATCAAAGAACCAAAACTTAGGCGCAAGGATAACCCTTCGTTTCGGCCTCTTCTGGTATGCCGGAAGGAATCTGCCGGTCATGGTATCCTCCAGGATCTGAAAATACTCCTTTACCGTAGGACTGCTGACACCGCAGTCGGAGGCGATATTTGAATAGTTAACTATCTCGCCGTTTGAAAATGCCGCAGCCTCCAGGAACCGCGAAAACGAAGAAATATTCCTGATTCTGGCTTCAGCCATTATTTCATCCCGGAGATAACTCCCAATATAGGCAGACAATAACCTGGCCGGCCTGTCAGACAGATACATCCTTGGGAGAAGACCGTTGTTCAGCGCCCGGCTGAGATCAAATTCCGGTATCTCTCTGTAGATAAGGGGATACAGTTCATATCTCTGAGCCCTCCCGCCAAGAAGATTGCCACCTGATCTTACTATTTTACGGGGACTTGACCCGCTGAGAATAAACTGCCTGTTCCTGTTGACAATAAGCCATTGTACCTCATTAAGCAACGATGGCATTCTCTGAATTTCGTCTATGATAACCGGTGAAGAGGAGTTGTCTGCTTCTACTGTTTCACGCAGTAAAGCAGGGTTGCTTAAAAAACGGTTGAATACATCTGAAAGCAGGAGATCAAAATAAAGAACCCCCGGATACATCATCCTGAGAAGCGTGCTCTTCCCGGTTTGCCTTGCCCCCCACAGGAATGCACTCTCAGCATCTCTGCCTCTGAAATTTTGTTCTCTTGCAAACATGATAATTTAAAGTTCTACTTTAATATATCCTGTTATTTTAAAGTACAAATATAAATTATCTTCAATTGTAATCACAAATTATTATGATATTTTTCGATTACGATCGAAAACGATTATGTTTTCAACATTTTGAGAGAATCTCAGATCTTTATCACCTCATCAAACCACCTGACTACCGACTCGCGGTGGGTGACGAAGACGATGGTTATCTTCTCCTTCAGCCCGGCAAGCACCTCCATCACCGTGGTCTCGTTCTCTGCATCGAGCGACGAAGTGGCTTCATCGAGCAGCAGCACCGACGGCCTGCGCAGCAAGACGCGGGCCAGCGCCAGCCGCTGGCACTCTCCTTTATTATGCAAATGTTCTCATAAGAACGGAGAATCATTGAGAAAGAAAAAACCAGAGAAAAAAGAATAAATTTACACCTCAACTCCACCGTCAAATTCTGAGTTTTTCAATTTAATGTACCTAAAAGTCCTGTCGCTCCGTCTTTGGCTTGGCTGGTCGGCCTCGCTTCCGGTTCATTGGTTTGGCTTTGGACATATAGACCGGAGCGCATCCGTCAGGGATG
>JBAQCQ010000005.1:0-68877 GCA_049294275.1 Bacteroidales bacterium | reverse complement strand
ATCCGGATGGAGGAATTGTCTCCCCCTGCTTTCCGGCCCCTCGCTAAAAATGCCCGCAGGGCATTTTTCATACGCTCTGTCCTGCCATCCGGGCGTCATTAGTCTAAAAGTCTAACGTCTGAAGGTCAAAAGTCATCCGTCCCAAGGCTGCGAAAATAGGAAATTTCGTTCTCTTTTGGACTTTTACTTCTTCCTTTTGTCTGATTTCTCAAGATTCAGCAGTTCCACCTTCCGGAGCTCAAAGGGGTGTGATTCAGACTGCATGGCAATGTAGCCCTCTTTCAGCGGCGTGCCCTGAGGCAGTGTGAAGCCCTCGGGCAGATCACCTCCGATCTGTGGTTTGCTGTAAGTAAGGACCGTGTCTCCGTTCACTATGTGATGAATGATGCTGTCGCCATATACAACCAGCTCCGCCGTCACCCATGCATCATCATAAAAGAACTTCGATGATGACGAAGTACAGTGTTCGGTTATCAGGGAATCCCCTATCATTATATGTGTGTGAGGAGTGCAGACGTTCATCGTAGTGGTCTCATGGTCAACGGTGCTACCCAGGAATTGCGCCTCAACAGATACGGGCCAGTCCTGGTCAAGGCCTATCGTTGCCGGGTCCTGGCAGTGAAACATAATGCCGCTGTTACGGTAACCCCAGGAGGGGCCTCCCGGACACTGTTCTCCTGTAAACCTGTACTCAACCCTAAGCTTGTACGAGGAGAATGGTTCTTTATAATAGATGTGCCCGAACTCATACCTGAAAGTGTCATATTCCGAGTAAGAGACCTTCATTATACTGTCTTCGACCCTGAAGGTGTTTTTATAGTTTTCGCCGAGGGGCGATCCCTTGATCTTGATCATCCAGCCGTCGAGGTTCTCGCCGTTGAAAAGGGAGATCCACTCCTCTTTCGGGGTGACGGGGTTGTTGCAGGATATCAGCACCAGGGCCACTGCGGTAATTATCAGGAGTTTTTTCATAGTGTAAAAGCTTGGGTTTATAGGATTAATAATGATTTGATTACAATACTTGATGCTCTACGAGTAACAGGATTATTATCGATGCTCGGCTACTATAATTTATGCCCAGGAGGCAATGGCAAATTATTATATTCGTAATCTACAATACTTTAAGGCATGCGACCTATTGCCGGGTGCCGGCTGCTGACTGCGGGCTTGAGGCTGCCGACTGCGGGCGGCCGACGGCAGTCAATACAGCGTTCCGGATGCCCTCGGCATCATACCCGCACTCATGCCACAGCTCCTTCTGGGTGCCGTGCTCAACGAAATAATCGGGGATGCCCATCCTTTTTATCTCCACAGCATAACCATGATCGGCAGCAAACTCGAGCACGGCGCTGCCGAACCCACCCTTGATCACACCGTCCTCTACAGTGATGATCTTCCTGATCTTCTTCATTACCTCATGCAACACCTCTTCATCCAGCGGGTTGGCAAACCGCATGTCGTAATGCAACACCGAGATACCCCTGTCACGCAGTGAGGCCACGGCATCAACCACGAAATTGCCGGCATGACCTATGCTAAGCACAGCTATATCCTTTCCCTCGCTGATAAGCCTCGCCCTTCCGACGGGTATCTCCTCAAACGGCTGCCGCCAGTCGCAGATCACACCGGTTCCCCGCGGGTAACGAATGCTGAACGGCCCTTTCACACTGTCAAGCTGAGCGGTATACATCATATTGCGCAGCTCCACCTCATCCATAGGCGCAGCCGTAATCATGCCAGGTATGTTGCGCATAAAGGCAAGGTCAAAGAAGCCGTGGTGCGTGGCACCGTCAGTACCAACCAGTCCGCCGCGATCGAGGCAGAAGATGACCTTCAGTCCCTGGAGAGCAACGTCATGAACCACCTGGTCATAAGCGCGCTGCATAAAGGATGAATAGATGTTGCAGTAAGGAAGCAACCCGTTTGCTGCCAGACCTGCCGAGAAAGTGACTGCATGTTGCTCGCAGATGCCGACATCAAAGGCCCTTCCGGGCATCTCCTTCATCATAATATTGAGAGAACATCCGGTAGGCATTGCGGGTGTAATCCCGACGATCTTATCATTCTGTCGAGCCAGCTCCAGTATAGTATGCCCAAAGACCTCCTGGTAGAGGGGATGCTTTGAACATTCAGAAGGTTTGATAAGCTCCCCTGTACATTTGTCAAACCGGCCCGGTGCATGAAAAACCGTCTGTTGCTCTTCCGCCTTCGGGAATCCCTTTCCCTTGACCGTAATGCAGTGCAGTATCTTGGGTCCGGGTATGGTCTTCAGGTCTTCGAGCACTTTTGTGAGATGCATTACATCATGGCCGTCTATCGGCCCGAAGTACCTGAAATTCAATGCTTCGAACAGATTGCTCTGTTCAAGGACAGTACCCTTGATGCCGCTCTCAAGCTGGGCGGCAAGTATCCTGGCCCGCGGGCCAACCCTGATGGAGCGTCCAAGGAGTCTCCAGACCTTATCCTTGAATCTGTTGTAAGTCCTGCTGGTGGTGATATCCAACAGGTACTCCTTCATGGCTCCCACGCTGGCATCAATCGAGATGTTGTTGTCATTGAGTATTACCAGAAGATCTGCCTTCTCATTTCCCGCGTTATTCAATCCTTCGAATGCGAGGCCTGCCTGCAGAGCGCCATCGCCGATGATGGCCACCACCTTGCGCTTCTCGCCCTTTGCCTGTGCCGCCACGGCAATTCCCAGGGCTGCCGAAATTGAGGTTGAAGAGTGTCCCACCCCAAAAGCATCATATTCACTCTCTGCCATGCGCGGAAAACCGCTGATACCCTTGTATTTACGGTTTGTATGGAACTGCGCCTTTCTTCCCGTGAGGATCTTGTGACCATAGGCCTGGTGTCCTACATCCCAGATTATCTTGTCATAAGGTGTATTGTAAACATAATGCAGGGCAACGGTCAGTTCGACAACTCCGAGGCTAGCCCCGAAGTGACCTGGATTGCTGCTGACCTCATCAATGATATGCTGCCTGAGCTCATTGCTGAGCCTGACAAGCTCCATCCTGTTAAGTTTCCTCAGGTCGGCAGGAGTCTCAATCGTGTCTAACAGCTTTTCTGTCTCTGGCATTTATAAAAGGTCCTGAATAACCGGGCAAAGATACTTATATTTTAGGTTTTGCCTAAATATCAGTATTCCCTCAATGGTTGTAAAAAATCTCTATTGTTAATTAATCATTCAACTATTAACAACATGGTTAGCCATTAATTGTTTAATTCGCAGCAGGAGTAAAAACATAAAAACTCAGGTCATGATCTCACGGAAAATTCTTTTACCGGTACTGCTGATTGCACTGGCGGCGGGTTCCTGCGTGACGGGGAAGAAGTATAACTCTCTAAGCAACAGGAATCTCATTCTGCTGTCAGAACGTGATTCACTGAAGGCAGAGAACATATGGCTTTCGATGTCGAACAGGGAGCTGACGATGAAGTCGGCACAGCTCACCGTAGAGACCGAAAGGATGGCGGAAGAGCTTGGCAGAATACAACAGGAGGTTGCTCAGTCTAGAGATGACTTAAGTACACTTACCAACCGTTATGAGGAGTTGCAGAAGGCCCAGGCTGAGATGGCTGCCGGAAGGGTGCAGGAGACACAGAGGCTGCTGGCAGAGCTGAGACAGGCACAGACCGAACTTCAGCAGAGGGAGGATCTCATGCGTGATCTTGAGATGAACCTTGACACAAAAAAGGCTGCACTCGAGGAGCTTACCTATGAGCTTCAGAAACGCAACGTCAGGCTGGCGGAGCTGGAGAAGATGCTCGACGCACAGCAGAAAGCCGTAAAGGCGCTGAAGGACAAGGTTTCGGAGGCTCTCTTCGGCTTTGAGAACAACGGCCTCACCGTGACGATGAAGAATGGCCAGGTATACGTCTCGATGGATGACAAACTGCTCTTCAAGACAGGCAGTTATGAGATCGACGCCAACGGCCGCGCTGCGCTGCGCAAGCTGGGAGCGCTCCTTGAGAGGAACACCGATGTCACCATCGCCATCGAAGGCCATACGGATGACGTGCCTTACAGGGCAGCTCCGGGCCAGCAGATACTTGACAACTGGGACCTGAGCGTAAAGAGGGCAACAACAGTTGTCAGAGTCCTCACCCAGGATACCCATATCAATCCGAAGAGACTGGTAGCATCAGGCCGAAGCGAATACATGCCCGTGGATCCGAACAAAACCCCAGACGCCAGGCAGAAGAACAGGAGAACGGAGATTATTCTGACGCCTGACCTTACAGCTATCTATAAGATACTGGAAAGCTATTAAAAGGCTCTCACCTGCCGAATTCACCCAGCCTGACATTCAGTCTTTCAAGGGCCTCAATGAGGTCCTCCTCCGGTTTGAGGAAATCAAAGTCCTGCCAGAATGCAGCATCATACCCCTCGATCGTCCTTGAGAATATCGAGTAGGCCGGAGCCAGATCTTCATGGTCAAACCGGGCCACATTATCTGTCCGGTGATCGGTTATGGCGAGCTCAAAGAAGATATTGAAACGGCTGTTGAAGAGCTTTTTCTTTGCCCTGGCAAGAAACCCGAGATCACCTCTGACATGGGTCAGGAAGTATCGTCCGTCGACATTCCTGTAGCGTGCCCTGTATCTGACATACTCAGGCTTCATCGAATACTCTCGGGGTAACCGGCTTATAAATGATTCGCCAGTCTGGTCAATATATAGCGGATTCACCTCAAATTCAACAAGTATGACACTGTAGTTGTCTACATTGATATAGATGTCGCCCTGCATCAAAGGTTCCGTTACCCACTCTTTCTGTTTAAAGGAGACAACAAAGGCTGTCTGCCCGTCAATGGTTACTATATCCCTGAGATGATACTCATATGAGTTGAATGATTCCGGGTCAAGAAAATCAAACAGGTGCCTCATGCCGTCGAGCGACAGTGTCGCGCTCAGTCCGGCCTTGAGCCTGACGGCCAGGGTGTCTTTTACCTCGAGGTTCTCTATCTTCCTGCTGCGCAGAACTTTAATCTGATCATTCTGCAATGACCGGGCGTACGGACTCTTATATATCTGCACCACAGCTTCGGAGTATACCTGGGGCTCTTTTCTCCTGTAGACTCCCTCGCGGTAAAAACCGGTCAGCAGCGCCGGGGTGGTTCCGTAGTTGGAGGCTACTGATGAGATGGTCTTCCGGATTATCAGAAGCGGATCCTGTGCCCTGATAATGATTTCGGGGATAGGGATAAAATCCCTGTCCATACTGATGGTCATGTAGTTGCCCGGCAGGCTTCTGACTGGTATCCGGCGGTTGATATAACCCACGTAGGAGACTGAGAGAGTGTCTTCAAGGCACTCCTCGCTTATCCGCAGTATGAAGTCGCCGTTGTAGTTGGTCACCGTACCCCTGCCCCGGTGGCTGATTCCGATAGTAGCATAGGGGAGAGGTTCGGAACTCTCCCCGTCGGTGATCTTCCCGCTGATAAAATAACTGACCGGTGCAGTTTCAGTGAGAGAATCGACGGCAGGTGGCATCATTATATCACGGTAGAGGATGATGTGCCTTCCCATAACCGAATACCTGACGGCCGGGTCAGCTGTCGCAGAATCGAGGATATCCCTCACCGTCATGTCATTACCGGCGATGGTAAATGTCCTGTCCACATTGATTATCTGAGTGTCATAGGTAAAGAGGAAGCCGGTAAGCCTGCTTACCTCGCCCAAAGCCCTGGATGCCCTTATGCTGTTCCCTGGCAGCCTCAACTGCCTGTCAAGAACGCTCTCCTGGGTGAACGAATGAAGTGAGAGCAACAGCAGGCCGGCAACCAGGATTCCTCGTTTTACCCTTGAACCCGTTGGCCGCATCAGGATATTATTGAGCCTGTCCGGGATAGAGCGTATATGCACCTTCCTCCCTGACAGAACGAAGGTTAAAGGTAGTGCAAATCAGTTTAATAATTGTATCATGCGGCTGATGTTCGAAGGGGGAGGTAAGCCTGTAGTCGTTAATTGCCGGGTCACCTGCCCTGATATCGATATTGAAGGTGCGTTTCAGGTCTTCGAAGACCACCTCCAGACGTTCACCGTCAAAAATCAGCAGATCAGTGTGCCATGAGAGGTAATTGACGTTGGTGTTGAGAGCCTGTGATGAACCTGCTTCGGATACCTTACCCACATATTCGGGCTCGAGCGTCACACTACGTGATCCGTCTGTGCTGGTCAGCATGACTTTGCCTGATGAGACATAGACTTCAACCTCATTGAAGCCGTTGTCAGTCATGACGTTGAAGGAGGTGCCGAGTACCCTCACGCTGGCTTTTCCGGCATCGATAATAAAAGGTTTCGATGCATCGGAGGCTATGTTGAAGTATGCTTCGCCCCTGAGTGTTACCTTACGGCTGTTGCGACCGAACTCCCTGGGGTAGGTAAGCCTGCTGTCACGGTTGAGATATATCTTGCTGCCGTCGGCAAGCAACAGTTCTATGTTTTTCTCATCACCGGATGAGGCCACCGTCACTTTACCCGGTGCTGCAACCTCGAACAGAAGCCATCCCAATCCTGCAACGATTACCACTGTTGCGGCAATACGCGCGAATGTCTTAAAGAATGAAGGCCTCTGCATGGTAATGACAGGCGTTTCAGCCTCTATTCTGCCATTGAGTTTCTCCCAGGCTTTATCAACATCAATAAATTCACTATCTGTATATTTCAGATCATTCCACTTTTTCATTATCTCTCCGTCTTCACTGATCAGGAGTCTGGCCGCTTCGTCGCCGGAGCTGTTTTCACCGGAGAGCCATGCTGCCGCATCGGCCCATTCCCTGTCATTCAATTGTTCAATATGTTTATTTGGTTTCATTGCTCTGCAAGTGCTTTTCTGAATTCTCTGAGGGCCTTTCCCATGTCTGCCTCGACAGTCTTAAGAGAAACCGCAAGTTTATCAGCTATTTCGTTGTATTTCAGTCCCTCAAAACGGTTCATCATGAATATCATCCTGCATCTCTCGGGCAGGCGTTCCAGTACTCTTGCCACTCTTGTCTGGAGCTCGTTGTAGTATATCGCCTCGGTCACCGGTTCTGAGACCAGTTCAGCGCGGGCAGCCATCTCGCCTGCGTGACGGCTGACCACCTGCTGATGTTCGATATAGTGGAGCGCCCTGTTGTGCACTGAGCGAAAGAGGTAACCGTTCAAAGAGCTTTCAATCCGGAGGTCTTGTCTGTCTTTCCACAGCCTGAAGAATAGTTCCTGCACAATCTCCTCCGAAGCGTCATGGTCCCTGAGGAGTGTCCTGGCATACCGCACCAGCGAAGCATAGGAGGACCGGAACAGCTTCTCAAACTCCTGTTTGTCGCCCTGTCTGATCCTCCTTATGATATCACTGTCACTGTTCATTCTTCAGTGGTCCTGTTCTATTCTGTCCTGTCGCTGAACTTGACCTTTCTGCTGAGCCTTCTGATAGCTGCCTCGATGCTCTGATCGGGCTCGATGACGTTATAGTCTCCCCAGAAGTCGGGATCTGCAAAGGCTGCAACTTCCTCGCTGAAGACGTCCGTTGGCTTGATTCTTTCCTTTGTTGTGAATTTCACAACGTCCTTTTCAGTACGGTCGGTGATGGCAAGCTCTGACATTGTTGTGTAGTTTGTATTGAAGAGCTTTTTCTTCCAGTCGACCTTGAACTTGACCTCTGCCCTTGAGTGGGTGAAGTACCATTTGCCGTCCATTTCGCGGTACCGTACCAGGTAAGATGTGATCTCGGGTGTCACCTGCATGCCCATGGGTTTTTTCCTGATGAACATCGATGTTGCCAGTTCCTTGTTCTCGAGATTGAACGAGAACTCAGCCTGTGCTATTGCATAGGTTTCGATGTCAATGAACAGGCGGCCCTGGTAGAGCGGGGTGGTTATGTAAGGCTTCTGGTAGAAGTTGATGACGTAGTTGGTCCTGTCGTCGATGACAACGATGCTTGACAGTTCGAGGTCATACTGGCTGATGGCTTCCCTTGTAAGGAATGTCTCGGGATTTTTGACCACATCAAGATAAAGGGTTGTTGTGGGGCCTCCCTGGAGCTTGAAGAGGACGGTATCCATCTTCTCAACGTCATTGCTTTTCCTGCCCTTGTATATTCTTACGGCATCAAACCTGAGGTCATTCTGGTAGGGAGCCTTGAATACCTCCACTATGGCTTCCCCTATGGAGATGTAACTGCGGTTTTTCCTGACAGTCTCACGGTAGAAGCCGGTCATGTCATTCGGGACTTCCGGGTAGTTGTCACCGAAGCGGCTTATAACCTGCTCCATGATCTCAGAGGGAATAAGGGGTTTTACTATGATCTCCTTTATCGGGATCATTGCCGTCTCCAGTTCAATAACGTTGCGCTGGCCGTTGGCCTTCATCTCGTCTATGGCCATTACCCTGTTTTTATAGCCCACGTAAGAGATCTCGAGCTTTCCGGTCTCGCCTGCACCAATTTTGAGAGTGAATTCACCGTCAAGGTTTGTGATGGTTGAAACATTGCTTCCCTGTACTGCTATGCCTGCGAAGACAAGCGGCTGGTTAGTCTCGGCGTCAACAACCCTTCCGCGGATAACGGTTAACTGTTGCTGTTCCTTCTTTGTCCTGCCCGGAACATTTGATGCTGACAGGTCTCCCGACGATACGAGGAGGATGAGTGCCGAAGCTATTACTGTAAAAAAGACTTTGGTTTTCATGGTAATTCAATTTATTAATTGTTTTTAATCCGGATCATCTTTTCATAGTTAAGACCGGATTAGTCAACTCAACCCTATACATTGAAGAAAAAAAATTGTTCATTTGCTTCTGCCATGATTGTCCCTTATCTGAATGCAAGTTACTCTGTTTTCTCTTATGCAGTGAAGAGAGTAACCGGCTATTCAGTCAGGCCGCCTCTTCCCCCGGCTGTCAGTGTGGAGCTGAGCAGCAGGTGCAACCTCGCGTGCCCGGAGTGTGTAAATGGCGCCGGCCTGCTACAGAGAAAAAGCGAATTCATCAGTTACAGCCTGGCACAGAAGATTGCCACTGAGCTCCGTGGCCATACAATTTCGGCATGGCTATCTTTCCAGGGCGAGCCGATGATGCATCCCCGCTTCTTCGAACTGGCAGAACTCTTCGGCGACATGAACCCGGTGATTTCAACCAACGGCCATTTCCTTGGGGAGGAAGCATGCCATAGACTGGCATCTTCAAGGCTGACGAAGATAATCATCTCATATGACGGAGTGACTCCCGAAACATATGCAATTTACCGCAGGGGAGGCGATCATGCATCGGTGACTGAAGGAGTCAGGAGACTCACCGCAGCCGTAAGGGACAGGGGTTCTGCACTGAAAATTGAGCTTCAGTTCCTGATCCACAGGGGCAACGAGCATGAGGCGTCTGCCGCAGCCGAATTTGCATCATCGCTCGGTGTCGGGTTCAGGATAAAGAGCATGCAGGTGCTTGACAGCGGAAGGGCCGGAGAATGGATGCCAGCCGGCATCGGCAGCCCAAAGCAAATCATGTCGGGAAGCAAATTGGAATCGCAGGCAGGAATGAAAGCCCCGCAAACCAAGTCGGGAAGCAATTTGGAATTGTCAGTGCAGGGGAAATCGCGTTACAATATGTCAGATGGTGATTGGAAACCATCCCCGACCCCGTCACGGGGGTGCCTGAGGATGTGGACCACTGCAGTCATCACCACCGACGGTGATGTGGTGCCATGTTGTTACGACAAGAATGCACATCACGTGATGGGCAACCTCAATAGCAAGACATTAAGTGAAATATGGTACAGCAAACAATACCGCTCTTTCCGGGATTCGGTCATGAAAAGCAGGAGCCTGGCAGATATTTGCCGCAACTGTCCGCAGGGCAACCGCATCTTTTTCAAAAGATGACAGCCGGTATTTTTCACGGAGGATGACAGCTATGCTTTTTTTCAAAAGGTGACTGCAATGACTGTTGTCACGTGAACATCATTTACTAATTTTAAACGATCCAAACCAAACCGCCAATGAAAATACTGAAAATCTCTCTTAGTGTCATTGCCATATTAGTTGCGGTTGCACTGATTGCAGGTGGCATTTTTGTCTCCCTGCTCCGCAAATCAGGGCTTCCGGAACTTAACGGAAAGAAATCGGTCTCCGACCTTACGGCTGAAGTAAAGGTTATCCGTGATGAACGCGGTGTACCTCATATTTACGCAACCAATGCTCATGACCTCTATTTTATGACCGGGTACATCACGGCACAGGAGAGACTGTGGCAGATGGACATGGTAAGGCATGCAACGAAGGGAAGGCTGTCGGAGCTTTTCAAGCGGGACATGACGGCAACCGATTACTTTCTGAGAGCCCTGGGGATGTCGGCGAAGTCTCAGATGATCCTTGAGAAGGAGGACCCGGCGATACTTGCACAACTGCAGGCCTACTGCGACGGAGTGAACGCGTGGATTGCGGAAAGCGGCAAAAAATTGCCACCCGAGTTTAAAATTCTTGGCTACAAGCCTGAACCGTGGACGATGATAGATCTAACCAATATCATAGGTTTCATCGGGTGGGATCTCGCCTCATCAAATCTCTCTGATGAGCTCAACCGCTTTAAACTGGGGAAGATGCTCGGGCCTGACAAGGCCTCGGAACTGGTTGCCGACTGGAAGCTGGTTGATGAGGTTGTATTCCCTGACTTTGAGATCGATGAAAAACTTATGGAAGAGGCCCTGTCCGCCATAGGTTCAATGAAGGAGCTTGAGAAGCTGGGTATCTTCTCCCTTTCGGGAAGCAACAACTGGGCTGTCTCCGGCAGCAGGAGCGAGACAGGGAAGCCGATTCTCTCGAACGACATGCATCTCGGGTTAAATGTGCCGGGATTCTGGATGCAGGTGCATCAGGTCATCCCAGGAGAACTGAATGTGACAGGGGTTATCTTCCCGGGTGAGCCGTTTATAGTGGCGGGGCATAATGATAAAATTGCCTGGGGCATGACAAACCTGAGTGTGGATGACATTGACCTGTTCGTGGAGACGGTCGACTCATCCGGCAATAACTACCTCTATAACGGCGAGTGGCTTCCATTCAGGGATGTCGAGGAGGTACTGAAGATCACCCCCGATTCTTCAGTCACCAGGGTAATCAGATACACTCATCATGGTCCGGTCATCTCCGGCATGAGAGGTATTGATGATGCAGTGCTGACGATGTGCTGGTCAGGATACAGGTACAGTGACGAGATTAAGGCTGTCTACATGCTCAACAGGGCAGGCAACTGGGAAGAGTTCCGCACTGCCCTGAGTCATTTCAGGTCTATCAGCCAGAACTTCGCCTATGCCGATGTCGAAGGCAACATAGGCCTGCAGACCGGCGGAGGCGTACCTGTCAGAAAAGGTACCGGACTGTTGCCCCGCAGGGGTGATACCGATGAATATGAGTGGAAGGGTTTTGTGCCCTTCGAACTGCTGCCCTCGTCATTTAACCCGGAAGAGGGGTTTGTCTCCTCGGCCAACCAGCGAACTGTGGGAAGTGACTATCCGTTCTTTATCAGCGGTGAATTTTCGATGCCTTACCGCATAATGCGCATCAGGCAGATGGCCTCTGAAAAGGAGATTCTCGGCATAGAGGATTTCAAAAAGATGATTACCGACAACCATTCTGCCTATGCTGCCATGCTCACACCCGTCATACTGAAGGCTGCCGGCGAAATGCCCGATGCGGATGATGCCGTCAGGAAAGCCATTGAGGAGCTTAAAGGATGGGATTATTCTATGGACGCCTCCCTTATTGCACCTTCACTGTTTGAGTTCATCAGGATTGAGCTTGCCCGAAATATTATGAAGGACGAGCTTGCCGGAATGTACGGACCGGCTTTTGGCAGGCAATACGATTTCTATATCTACAAGATGGTAAAGGAGGGTCCGGATGAATGGATAGACAATGTAAACACTGCCGACAGGGAAACGATGGACGGGATCATTGCCATGAGCATCAGCTCGGCCGTCGATACACTTACCGCAAGGTACGGAGCCATAGGAGAGAGCTGGCAGTGGGGCGCGATTCACACCATCACACTTGAGCATCCCCTGGGTTCAGTGAAGATCCTTGACAGGCTTCTGCGACTGAACTCCAAAACCTACAGTGTGGGGGGGAGCTATCACACGGTTGAGCCCTATACTTTCAGGGAGACATTCGGGGTGAACCACGGTGCTTCCGAACGTCATATTTTCAATACGGCCGACTGGGATAAATCGCTGACGGTGATTCCTACCGGAACTTCAGGAATTCCCGGGAGTCCGTTTTACCTGTCGCAGACTGAGACCTATGTCAATAACGGGTTCTACAGTGATCCATTCACGGACAAGGCAGTTGAGGCAGCCAAAAAGTACGAGATGATTTTCAGGCCTGAGACTGTAAAATAGCAGGTTGCATACAGCAGCCCATTCAAAAAAAAGAGGCAGCCCTGAAATGGTGGCTGCCGTAAAAAAGAGAGGGGTGTAAGCCCCTCTTTCTATACCGTCATTATTTCCTTTTCCTTTCCTTCCATGACCTTGTCAACACGCGAAATGTGCTTGTCGGTCAGATCCTGTATCAGTTTCTCCCCGTTTTTCTCTTCATCCTCAGGCAACCCGTCCTTAAGCAGTGTTTTCAGCTCATCGAGGAACCACTTGCGGCTGGTGCGGATGCTGATCTTGGCGGTCTCGCCCTCCTGCTTCACCTGTTTCACCAGCTGATGCCTGCGCTCTTCCGTAAGCGGCGGCACATTGATGCGTATGACCTCGCCGTTGTTGATCGGGGTCATGCCGATGTTTGCGGCCAGGATAGCCTTTTCGATGATGCCCAGCATATTTTTTTCCCATGGCTGGATAAGAATGCTTTTGG
Organism: Bacteroidales bacterium; assembly: GCA_049294275.1. Lineage (GTDB taxonomy): Bacteria > Bacteroidota > Bacteroidia > Bacteroidales > VadinHA17 > SR-FBR-E99. Next base: position 56,047 of record JBAQCQ010000005.1, on the reverse strand, counting down.
CATCAGGGGTGTTGATGTTGGAAACCTGTGAGAGCGGCGTGCTGGTGCCGTAATAGTCGACGTTGATACCGTCGAGCAGCAGCGGGTTGGCGCGTCCGGCACGAAGGTGTGAAAGCTCGTATTCGAGATGTTTGATGGCCTTGTCCATCCTCTCTTCGGCTTCGTCTTTAATAAGTTCCAGTTCTTCGGTCATGTGATAGTAATTATACTGACAGAGTCAAATGTAAAAAATTCCTTTCAGAGAGCAATAAGTGTGCCGCACCTGAGGCCTGAAGCCACAGCCATGAGGTTACCCTCCCTGTTCATGTCGAAGACGATGACGGGCATACTGTTTTCGCTGCACATCGAGAATGCTGTCTGGTCCATCACCTTCAGATTTTTATCGATGGCCTCCCTGAATGAAAGCTGTTCATAGCGGACAGCCGAAGGGTCCTTTTCAGGGTCTGCGGTATAGACGCCATCAACGCGGGTTCCTTTAAGCAATACATTGCAGTTCAGTTCAACAGCCCGGAGAGCCGCGGCGGTATCAGTTGTGAAGAAAGGGTTGCCTGTACCGCCTGCCAGGATGCAGACGCACCCGCAGTCGAGTGCAGAGGCTACCCTGTCTCTTGTATAGAGTTCGCCAACGGGTTCCATGCGTATGGAGGTGAATACTTTGGCGCTGCAACCTTCCCTGGTGAGGAAGCTCTCCAGGGCAAGGCTGTTGATGACTGTCGCAAGCATCCCCATCTGGTCACCCTTGACGCGGTCATATCCCTCGCCGGCGCTTCCCAGCCCGCGGAAAATGTTTCCCCCGCCAATTACAATGGCAACCTGGCATCCGGAAGAGACAACCTCGTGAATCTGTTTTGCATAGCTGGTCAGCACAGCGGTATCAAGTCCTGTCCCGTCAGATCCCCCGGCCGATTCGCCACTGAGTTTAAGGAGTATTCTTTTGTATTTCATCGTAATGATCAATTGTGTGACGGCACCGAAATTAACAAAAAATCAGCCCCGATTTATCGTCAGGTATAAAATATGCAACGACGCCCCTGAAGAGCGTCGTTACATGAATACAGTTCCCGGTCAGTTGGCGGTTATTCCTTCTTTTCAAGGGTGTCTGTCCTGAAAAGGTAGTAGAGGGGGCAGACCCGCGTAACGGCCGTGAGAGCCAAAACGATGGCCAGGATAATCAGGATCAGTCCAAGCAACTTTCCTACGCCGATAAAATAGACGATAAGAAGCACAGCTGCCAGCACAAGTCTGACAATCATGTCAGTTTTTCCCATGTTCTTTTTCATAATGCAATATTTATTTGGTGATACAAGTTACAAAATATAAATGTAACAGGGTACAAAAAAAGCGGCGCTCCTGTTGAGCACCGCTTAGTTCAGATCTTTTACCGGATATTTTTCAGACGTTCAGGGTGTAGCGGACAAATCCCGTTGCCTTCAGAGATTTATCCTTGCTATCGAGATACTGCCTTATTGACATTTTGTTGTCCTTGATAAACTCCTGGTTCATAAGTGTGCTCTCCTTGAAGAACTTATTCAGTTTGCCCTGGGCTATCTTGTCAAGCATATCTGCGGGCTTGCCTTCGCGGCGTGCCTGTTCCTTAGCTATCTCCAGTTCCTGTGCAAGGATCTTTTCAGGCACATCATCCTTGTCGAGGGATACCGGATTCATGGCAGCCACCTGCATGGCGACATCCTTATAAACCTGGACATCGATACCCGCTTTGCTGAAGCCGACCAGCGTGGCAAGCTTGTTTCCCGGATGGATATAAGCCTGTACGGCGGGAGCGCTTATTGTGCTGAAATAAGAGAGTTCAAATTTCTCACCGGTGATTCCGCTCTTCTCAATAACAAGCTCCGCAGCCTTCTTTCCGTCAATCACGAGATCCTTAAGTGCCTCGAGGTCAGCAGGTCCGGCTTTCAGAGCTGCATCCAGGATTTTATTTCCGAGGGCGATGAAGTCAGCGTTCTTTGCTACGAAATCGGTTTCGCAATTCAGTGAGATCATCATTCCGGTCTTGCCGTCAGGGGTTGTTTTTGCAAGTACAACGCCTTCACTGGCTTCACGGTCGGCGCGCTTGTTGGCGATTGCCTGGCCTCTCTTGCGAATCAGTTCCTGTGCTTTTTCAAAATCTCCTGCTGCTTCCTCCAGGGCTTTCTTGCAGTCCATCATACCGGCGCCCGTCATCCTTCTCAGTTTGGCGACATCGGCAGCGCTAATAGTTGACATAGTTTTATTCCTTTAAATAGTTGATCTTTTATTCTTCCTCTTCAGTGGCGGGGGCATCTGCCTCTTCTGCAACATTTTCTGCTGCTTCTTCCACCTCTTCAGCCTTGATTACGGGCTTCTCCTCCTCATAGTCGACAGCGCTGAACCTGCGTCTGCGCGTGCCGCCTTCAGGAGCATCTTCCTTTTCAGTGGCAGCGCTGTCCTTGTCCTTCTCTGCCTTGCGCTCATTGAGGCCTTCAGCAATAGCCTGGCACATGATGTCAACCACCAGTGATATTGACTTGGCGGCGTCATCATTTGCAGGTATGACAAAGTCGATCTCCGAGGGATCGGAGTTGGTGTCAACCATTGCGAACACAGGGATGCCGAGTCTTTTTGCCTCATGTACGGCAATACGTTCCTTGACAACGTCAACCACGAATAGTGCTGATGGCTGGCGGGTCATATCGGCGATTGAACCGAGGTTTTTTTCAAGCTTGGCTCTCTGGCGTGTTATCTGCAGCTTCTCTCTCTTTGAAAGGTTGTCAAATGTACCGTCTGTAGCCATTTTGTCTATCGAGCTCATCTTTTTCACCGCCTTGCGGATGGTGGGGAAGTTGGTAAGCATACCTCCCGGCCACCTTTCGGTGACGTATGGCATGTTCACTGCTCCTACCTTCTCGGCCACGATGTCTTTCGCCTGCTTTTTGGTTGCGACGAAGAGGACCTTGCGGCCTGATTTTGCTATCTGCTTCATTGCATTAGCGGCCTCGTCAATTCTCAGTGCTGTTTTTTCGAGGTCAATGATATGAATGCCGTTGCGCTCCATAAATATATAGGGAGCCATGGCCGGGTTCCATTTTCTTTTTAGGTGCCCGAAGTGCACGCCGGCATCGAGTAATTCCTGAAAATTCGTTCTTGACATTTTAATCGTGATTGTTAAGTTTACGTTCTGTTAAGTCAATTGCAGAGTAGTTCCTTGCGGGAAGTCAATGCAATTTAGATACTAAACCTGCATCTATAAATTATTGCTATTGAACTCCTAACGCTTGCTGAACTGGAATCTCTTGCGAGCCTTGGGCTGACCGGGTTTCTTTCTCTCCACTTCGCGGGGATCGCGGGTGGTGAATCCTTCAGCTTTCAGTTTGGGCTTGTACTCCGGATCAATCTTGATCAGGGCCCTGGAAATCCCAAGACGTATCGCCTCTGCCTGACCTTTTGACCCACCGCCGTCAAGGGTGACTTTGATGTCATATTTGTCGGCAACGTTGAGAAGGGTAAGGGGCTGGAGGATGACATACTGCAGGATCTCATTCGGGAAGTACTGTTTGTACTCCCTGTCGTTGATCGTAATCTGTCCCTTGCCGTCGTTAAGGTAAACCCTGGCGACTGCCGCTTTCCTTCTTCCGATAGCGTTAATAACTTCCATGATTCTTACTTAATGGTTTTTAAATCGATTAATTTGGGTTGCTGGGCCTCGTGTTTGTGTGCCGGGCCTTCATACACATAAAGGTTCCTGAAGATTTCGCTTCCAAGCCTGTTTTTCGGGAGCATTCCCTTGACGGCATATTCGATAAGCCGCACGGGATGCTTCGTCATTAGCTCGTCAGCCTTGACGATCCTCTGGCCACCGGGGTACCCGGTATGCCTGATATACTCCTTGTCAGTCATCTTTGCGCCCGTCATGGTGACTTTTTCAGCGTTGACAACGATAACGTTATCCCCGCAGTCGACATGAGGTGTGAAGCTTGTCTTGTGCTTCCCCCTCAATATCAGGGCAACAACAGATGCCAGACGTCCGAGTGTCTGACCCTCCGCATCAACAAGTACCCACTCTTTCTCAACAGTCGCTTTATTGGCTGACACTGTCTTGTAGCTTAAGGTGTTCACTTTGTACTAAGGTTTTGTTAATTAATGATTTTTCAAAATAAAAACCCCAATTTTGGGGTCTGCAAAAATACAACTTATTTTTATTTTGAGCAATATGTTGTACTTTTAATTTCTTTATCATCCGGATGTTCAGCAGACACGTTCACGGGGCCATATATTTCATCTGCCTCCTCCTGGCCGCATTTCTTATGCCTGTGTCAGTATGGATTCTATCGGCAGTTTCAATCGCCATGAGTATCAACTGGCTGCTGGAAGGAGACTTCACAGCGAAACGGTCCAGGCTGAAGGCACAGCCGGGCATCAGTTACCTGCTGCTGCTCTTCGCAATGTATTTAATATGGCTTCTGAATACCTCTGACATAATGGGTGCTATGACAGAGCTTAAGCTCAAGCTGCCGCTGCTGGTTTTTCCAATTGTGGCCGGCACATCGCTATTTGCCGGGCAACGGAAGCTCAGACAGGTGCTGCTGGCGTTCACCGGAGGATGCGTGGTTGCCGTTGCGGCAGGGTTCCTTGCACTGGCAGGTGTTCTGCCGGCAGAGATAGACAATCCCCGTGACCTTGCTCTTTTTGTACCGTCAATAAGGTTGTCGATACTGCTTAACTTCGGCATTTTCACGGCATTGTGGCTGAGCGTGACCGACACCCAGGCAGGTAACGTCATGAAAGTCGCGCTTGCCGTGGCCGCCGCGGCCATGGCGCTGTTTCTCTTCAGACTGCTCTCGGTGACAGGTATCGTGCTGTTTGTGATACTCCTCGGAGGCACCGGCCTTTACATTGCACTGCAGGAAAAGAGGATTTTGGCGGGCTTTTCCCTGATAGCCGCGGCGGTAGCGGCGGCAGCCGCTTCAGTCCTGCTTGTGACAACAGCCCTCGACACACTCCGCAACCCGCTGCATCCTGTAGTGAATGAACCGATGACAGTTACTGTATCCGGCAACCGCTATACACACTACCCTGAAGAGACCATTCTGGAAAACGGTTATCTGGTATGGATGAATGTCTGTGAGGAGGAACTCCGGAGGGAGTGGAACCGCCGAAGCACTCTGCCTTTTGACAGCAAAGACAAGACCGGAAACGAGTTGCGGACAACCCTGGTGAGATACATCACTTCCATGGGATTGCCGAAAGATTCTGCTGCCGTAACGCGGCTGACAGAAACTGATATTTCCAACATTGAAAAGGGATACGCCAATCCGGTCTATGCAAGGAAGGGGAGCCCGCGGGCCAGGGCATATGAGCTGGCATGGGAGCTTGACAGGGCTGCCCGGGGAGCCAATCCTTCGGGCCACTCCCTGACTCAGCGGCCGGAATTTTACCGCGCCGCAACTGGCATCATCCGCGAAAACCCCTGGACAGGCGTTGGCACCGGAGACGTGGGTAAAGCCTTCAGGGAGGAGTATGAAATGAATGGTACCCCCCTTGGAAAGGAGTACCGGCTCAGGGCTCATAACCAGTATCTGACCCTCGCGGTAACCTTTGGAATCCCCGGAATGATAATGGCTGTCATCCTGATGCTGTCACCCTGGCTGAAATGCCGGGGCAGGACTGCTTACCCTTTCATGCTGTTCATTTCAGTCATTCTTGTTTCCATGTTAAATGACGATACTTTCAGTTCATCTACGGGAGCCGCATTCTTTTCTTATTTTTACACGCTGTTAATTGTCACTTACGGTAACCATGAAACTCAACAGTGAGGACATACGGTTCCTCGAGAGAGCAATAGAAAAGGCTGAAGAGAATATCACTGAGGGCGGAGGCCCGTTCGGGGCTGTCATCGTCAGTCACGGACAGGTCCTGGCCTCCGCCGGGAACAGTGTCGTCTCAGATCATGACCCGACGGCGCATGCAGAGGTACAGGCCATCAGGATTGCCTCAGAGACCCTTCAGACGCATGACCTCAGCGATTGTGTGATCTATGCCTCATGCGAACCGTGTCCGATGTGTCTGGGTGCCATTTACTGGGCAGGAATCAGGAGGATAGTCTATGCCTCTGACCGCTGCCGCGCCGCAGCTGCGGGATTTGATGACGAGAGGATCTATACCGAGCTGGCAATGGATAACAGCGCAAGAAGCATCATCATGGACCGCGGGCTGGAGAAGGAGGGAGACAGGGTGCTGAGGAAATGGGAGGATTATCCCGATAAGATTCAATACTGAGCTCCATAAATGCAAAGGCTTGACAGAGCATTCTACATCAATGATGCCGTGACGGTGGCGCAGATACTTCCGGGGATGGATATAGTCATGCCATCAGCCTCAGGTACCGGGCGGTTCATGATAACGGAGACTGAAGCCTACCTTGGTCACGACGACAGGGCATGCCATGCCAGCAAAGGAAGGACAAAGAGGACGGAGCCGATGTACCTCGGGGGAGGGCACCTCTATGTCTATTTTGTCTATGGCATGCACTGGATGATGAATGTAGTTACCGGTCCTGCTGAATATCCCCAGGCAGTCCTGATAAGGGGAGTGACCTCATTCAGCGGACCCGGCAGGGTCACCAGGGGACTGTGTATTGACGGGTCATTCAACCGTGAAGACCTGGCTTCGTCAGGGAGGATATGGATTGAAGACGGCGGCCATCGACCGGAACTGACAGCCGGGCCAAGAGTGGGGATTGACTATTCAGGTGAGCCGTGGGTAAGCAAACCGTGGCGATTTATAATTAGCAACAAATAACAGAAAAGAGATGATAAAAGAATTCCGGGTCTGGAACAACATAACAGGGTGGGCAGTCTTTGCCGTTTCGCTCCTGGTGTATCTTCTTACAATTGAACCGACAGTGAGCTTCTGGGATTGCGGAGAATTTATTCTGTGCTCCTACCGTCTCGAGGTGGGGCATCCTCCGGGTGCTCCGCTCTTTCTCCTTCTTGGCCGCTTCTTCACCCTCTTTGCCGGAGGTGACACATCAAAGGTGGCAATGATGGTAAACATAATGTCAGCCATCGCCAGCGCCTTCACCATCCTGTTCCTTTTCTGGACGGTGACAAGGCTCATAAGACTTGCCACGGGTGACAGCCTGGCGGTAAAAGGGGGGAAAGCCGTGGCTATCCTTGCGTCAGGCGCCCTGGGGGCTCTTGCATATGCCTTCTCTGACACATTCTGGTTCTCAGCCGTGGAGGGAGAGGTGTACGCCACAAGCTCCCTCTTCACTGCTGCCGTCTTCTGGGCCATGCTGAGGTGGTATGACGAGGCTGACAGTCCTCATGCAAACAGGTGGATAATACTAATATTCTACCTGATGGGACTTTCAATAGGAGTGCATCTTCTTAACCTTCTCACACTGCCCGTACTCGTGCTCCTGTGGTACTTCCGGAAATACCAGTTTACCGGTAAGGGTGTGACTTATGCGGTAATACTGGGTTTTCTTTTACTGGGTGTCCTCAACTTCCTCTTCATACCCGGCGTTGCCAAAGTGGCGGGTTGGTTCGAGCTCTTTTTCGTGAATACCATTGGCCTGCCCTTTAACTCGGGGATGTATATTTACCTCCTGCTCCTTGTGGGTCTCATTGTCTTCGGACTTTGGTATTCAATCAGAAAGAACAGAGTCATTCTAAACTGGGTGCTTACGGTGGTGGCGGTGCTGATGCTGGGCTATTCATCGTTTGCCCTTATCATCATCAGGGCCAATGCCCATCCGCCAATGAACCAGAATGACCCTTCAGACGTGTTTTCATTTATCTATTACATCAACCGCACGCAGTACGGCCGTGCACCTTTCCTCTACGGCCATTACTATTCGGCGCCGGTGACGGGAGTCAAAAAAACGGTTGGAAGCTATAATAAGAAGGATGGCAGATATGTGCCGTACTACCTCAGCGACTACGAATATGACAAGCGCTTCATGACCCTCTTTCCCAGGATGTACAGCACCGACCCCGAGCATATCCGCCAGTATGAATACTGGGGCAAGGTAAAGGGAACGAAGATCAACTTAAGATCAGGAGAGGGAAGTGAACAGGTGACCCTTCCCTCATTCAGCGAGAACCTGCGCTTCTTCTTCAGGTACCAGGTGGGAGTGATGTACGGAAGGTATTTCATGTGGAACTTTGCCGGTCGTCAGAATGATGTACAGGGAAACGGTAATGTCATGGACGGGAACTGGATCTCGGGGATCCCATTTCTTGACAATGCCAGGCTGGGAGACCAGTCTCTTCTTCCGGCCGAGAACCTGAAAAATCCCGCGCACAACCGGTATTATCTTCTGCCCCTGCTGGCAGGCCTGGCAGGCATCTTCTGGCAATACCGCCGTGACAAAAAGGGATTGTCGCTCGTGATCCTCCTGTTCCTCATGACAGGACTTGCCATCGTGACATATCTGAATCAGAACCCCAGCCAGCCGAGAGAGCGTGATTATGCATATGCCGGCTCCTTCTATGCCTTCACAATATGGATTGGCATGGGAGGCATGATGATTTATGATATCCTGCGCCGGTTCATGAAGGAATACCCGGCGGCGGTTGCACCGGCAGTTGTCCTTCTTGCTGCCATACCTCTTCTGATGCTGCTTCAGAACTATGATGACCATGACAGGTCTGACAGGTATACAGCAAGAGACATTGCGGGCAACTACCTCGCCTCAGTTGATGAGAATGCAATCCTGCTTACATATGGCGACAATGATTCATTTCCACTGTGGTACATACAGGACGTGGAGGGTTACCGCACTGACGTTCGTGTGGCCAATCTCAGCTATCTTCAGAGTGGGTTTTACATTGAGACAATGAGCCGGAAGGCCTTTGACTCGGATCCTCTTCCATTCACTCTCCCACATGAAAAATACATCGAAGGCGAGCGTGTGCAGTTGCCTGTTGAGGATCTGATAAAGGAACCCACCTCCATCAGGAAGGTGGTGGAGTTTGCAGGTTCGGATGATCCCAAGGCCAAGGTGGATCTTTCGGGCAGGGGCGACTTCTTCAATTTCATTCCCGTGAGGGATTTTGTTGTTGACGTTGATTCAGCCCATGTTATTTCCACGGGAGCCGTGCGGCCTTATCATGCCGATCGGATACTCAGCCCGATGGTGTGGCGGTTCAAGGGGGAAATGGCAATAAAGGATGACCTCGCGGTAATGGATGTCATAGCAGGCAACAACTGGGAGCGTCCGCTTTATTATGCGGTCACGGTACCTTCTTCCAATTACATTGGCCTCGAGGATTACTTCCTGCTGGAGGGGATGGCCTACCGGGTCAGCCCTGTCATAATTGACAAACCCGCCGGAGGAGAGACAGGCATGGTTGATACGGAGCAGATGTATGAAAAAATGATGAACCGCTACAGGTGGGGCAATGCCGGTGAGCCGGGTGTTTACCTTGATGAGAACAACCGGAGGCTGATGGATGTTTTCAGACGGCAGTTCGCAAGGCTCTCTAAGGCACTCGTAATGGAGGGAGACACTGTCAGGGCAATAGCTGCAGCAGAGAAAGGTATCAGCCTGGTGCCGCCCGGGAAGATGCCTTATGATTACTTCAGTATTGATCTTGCTGAGGCCCTTGCAATGGCGGGCAGAAAAGAGGAAGCTGAAAAGATGTTCACCGCCATTGTTGATAATGCACTTGCGTCGCTCTCCTTCATTACCACTCTGCCAGATGACAAATCGTACGGACTTGACTTTACCGTGTCCGTTTCACTGCAGGCGCTTCTTGATTCCTACCGGAAGGCATCGGCGTTCGGCATGAACGAACTGGCGGCACGAGCCTCTGCTGAGCTGACAAGATTTTACGGGGAGATCCCGCTTCGATGATCAGGAACTTCGGAAGACCGTTTCCCGCAGGAGTGATCTACCCGGAGGCCATTTACAGGATAGAAGGCCCGGGCAGGAGACTCTTTCTCACCTTCGATGACGGTCCGGATCCCGTATCAACCCCTCTGATTCTTGACATTCTCAGGGCTCATGATGTGCATGCCACATTCTTCTGCACCGGGAGCAAAGTGCTTGCCTTTGCGGGCCTGTTTGCCCGGATTGCAGCCGGGGGTCATACTACCGGTAATCATGGCTTCGGACATCTCAACGGACTGAAGACAACGGTCAGAGCCTACTGCTCGGACATTTTCAGGGGCAGGGACATAACCTGCAGCAACCTCTTCAGACCACCCTACGGAAGACTGCGCGTCAGGCAGTACCGGATACTGGAAAGAAGCATGAGGATTGTCTTCTGGGATATTATGCCTTATGATTTCGATAAGAGGATTTCGCCTGAGAGCTCCTGCAAAATACTTAAACAGAGATTAAGGCCCGGATCAGTGATCGTATTGCATGATACCGCTACGGGCAGCGCACCGCTGTTCCTTGACAGGTTCCTTGACCATGCTCTTGAGGAGGGCTGGTCTTTCGGATCTCTAGATGATAATTCAATTCACGGCTGAGTTATTTCAGTCTATATGTTATTTTTGAAGAGGGAAAGAATGACTGACATGAATATTCTCATACTGGGATCCGGCGGAAGGGAGCATGCCATCACGTGGAAGCTTGCGCAGAGCAAAAGATCGCTTAATATCTATGTTGCACCCGGAAATCCCGGCACGGCCTCATGCGCCATAAACCTTCCGGTTGATCCTCTTGATTTTCAGGCTGTAAGATCGGCGCTGCTCACCTATAACATCGGCATGGTGGTGGTCGGTCCGGAGGTGCTTCTCGCGGAAGGCATTACTGATTTCATTGAGGATGACCCGGCTCTTGCCTCGGTGGCTGTGATAGGTCCCCGCCGCAGCGGAGCGACGCTTGAGGGGAGCAAGGATTTTGCCAAGGGATTCATGAAGCGGCACGGTATACCTACCGCCGCCTATGAGACTTTTAATGCAGGGAACATTGATGAGGCAGCGCGGTTCATGCGCACCCTGACTCCTCCGTATGTACTTAAGGCAGACGGGCTTGCTGCAGGGAAAGGGGTGCTGATTATCAGTGAATTCGATGAGGCACTGGAGGAACTGAAGGCGATGCTCGGGGGCCGTTTCGGAGCAGCCGGCAACATGGTGGTGATAGAACAGTACCTTAAGGGAATCGAGATGTCGGCCTTCATAATCACTGACAGCATCTCGTACAGGATACTCCCTGAGGCCAAAGACTATAAACGGATAGGGGAAGGTGACACCGGGAAGAATACGGGCGGGATGGGCGCTGTGTCGCCGGTGCCATTCGCCACACCTGCCTTCAGGACTAAGGTTGAGGAGAAAATCATCAGACCAACAGTTGATGGTTTGCGGGCCGAAGGCATTGACTACCGCGGATTTATTTTCTTCGGACTGATGAATGTCGATGGTGATCCGTATGTCATTGAGTACAATGCCCGCCTGGGCGATCCGGAGAGTGAGGTGATACTTCCGCGAATAGAGAGCGACCTGTTTGATCTGCTGGAAGGCGTCGCCGCGCGTGATCTCGGAAGCCGCACAGTGGTGACATCACCGGACACCGCCGTAACCGTGATGATGGTCTCCGGAGGATACCCCGACAGCTACCGGAAGGGTTTCCCGGTATCAGGGACCGAAAGGCTCACTGAAAGCACCCTGTTCCATGCAGGCACTCATGTCACCGACGGACACCTCGTCACATCAGGAGGGAGGGTTCTGGCAGTCACCTCGCGCGGGGCAACAATTCAGGAGGCTCTTGATAAAAGTTACAGGAGCATCTCCCGGATATATTTTGAAGGGATGAATTTCAGGAGGGATATCGGGTTTGATCTTAAAGCCTGGGTGAAATGATCAGGTTTTTCCGGGGATCAGGCATAGGTCCGGTAGTGGTTTTAACGCTGGCCGCCATGGCGCTGTGGGTTCAGTATTTCATCACACCGCCCGCCCTGGCTACAATTCCGGGCGATGAACCAATGCCGTTATGGGGAATTGTCACCAAGGCCCTCGGGGGTTTGCCTCTTCTGGCGGTGATCCTCTCTTTTGCCCTGATGCTGCTGGTGGCAATCATGATGGTCAGGTTCAATACTTCGATCTTCTTTATTCCCCGCCGGACATATTTTCCGGCCCTGTTTTACATACTTCTTTACGGGTTGTTTCCCGGTGAGATGGTCCTTAACCCTGCCCTCCCCGCAGCCCTCCTGATCCTTGCCGGTCTCTGGCGGATGGTTTCGGCCTACCGCATAAACGGCATGGTTTTTAACTTCTTCGATGCCGCACTGCTCATTTCAACTGCCGGAATGTTTTACGCCGGGTCGGTATGGCTGATCATCCTGGTGATCATCGGTGCCCTGATCTTCCGGAGTCCTGACATACGCGAACTGACAGTCACCGTTGCCGGGGCCATCCTGCCATGGATTGTACTCTATGCCATCTGGTTTGTGACGGGAGGTGATCTGTCAGACCTGACTGAAATAATCAGGCACAATATGTTTGATGATTTGCCTTCAGTATTCCCGGGACGAATGGTAATGGTTCTCCTTGTGATCGCCGGGTTGAATTTCATTCCGGCACTGTTGTCGATGGTGAGGGAGATGCCTACTTACAAGATCAGATCGCGCAAGACTTTTGAACTGTTTGTCTGGATGATGGTGTTGTGTGCTGCCGCCTATGTTTTTGTACCGGCTGTCTCTGCCGAACTCAACGCCGTTACGGCAATCCCGGTGGCGTTCATACTGGCCAATTACTTTGCATTCACACGCAGGCTGGTAGCAGCAGAGATACTGTTCTGGCTGTTGGCGGTAATGCTGATAATATCACGGGTGTGGCCCGGGTGATCATTTGATCATACAGACAACCCCTATGCCTGACCCCTGCTCGCCTCCCATGAAATCATACCACAGAGCGTACAGTCCTGTCTTGTTGCAGAAAAAGTCGAGGGTGTTGTACTTTTTTCCGCTGGTTTTATTGAATGAAGAGATAAGCTCTTTTCCCTGGTCGTAGATAGTGACAATGAGTTCTCCGTTTGATCCGGGAGCGTTGCATACCGTGAACCTGTATTTCATGTTTTTCATCAGGTACATGTTTGCTTTGTACACCGGAGCAGGGGCATTGGCTGCAGCTTTTGGCAACTGGATCCGGAAATCCTTCAGGTAGGTAGTGTTATCGCCGGCGGCAAGAACGCAACTGCTTACAAGATCGTCGGTTGCAGCCTGACTCTTTGCCAGTGACGGCACAAGAAGCAGTATGAGGGACAGTATGACAAACCTCCGTTTCATCTCAAATGCCGTTTATTAATTTGTTCCTTACCTCCCCTGACAGGACCGCTATCCCGGCAAGTTGTTCATCAGTCATCTCCACGATGCTCTCTTCGTGCTGGATCATCACCAGCCTCCCGTTCTGCTCAACGGTCTCCGGCTCCCCGAGCCTGTAGGATATGTTCACGTCACGGTACCGGGAGCTGATACTCTCCATCATCTCATACAGTGCCTTGTAGTCAGCGCCGTTTTCACTGTACGGGCGCAGCAGCATGAGCAGGTCACCGAGTATGATCTTCTGTTCACCAATGCGGTCTCTCAGTATCCTGTCGGGATTGCTTGCTGCAACCTGTGTTGCCAGGTACTGGCCTTCGATCCAGACACCCGTGATCATCAGTGCGGAGATTGCCCCGCGGTTATTGTCCCTCAGGTACCTGTCAATCTGGTTGTAGGAGCTGACCGAGAGAAACAGAAGTGAATCGAGGTTGGACCTGCTGACCGAAAGCCTCTTAATGGTCTCGAAGTCAAAGTATTGCCCGACTCTCAGCCCGTCTGCCAGCCTCTTTATTGTTGAAAGGACATCAACTGAGTTGCCTGTTTTTTCATACATGTTGAGATAACCGAGATCGGCACCGTAGATCCCCAGCATGACACCCTTCTGGAAGTTGGTCGTAAGCCTGTCCGAGCCCTGGGTGGGCGCCAGGTACCCTGCAGAGAAGGGCACCTCCATGCTCCGCAGAATGGCAGCGATCTCGACCGGTGATGCAATGTTCTGAACGATGTCGGCAACAGCCTCCTCACTGAGCTTTTCAGCTTCGCCTGCCGGCACAGAATCAGCAACGGGGAAACTGAGACCTCCCTGCCTGGTGTCACTGTTCCTGCAGGAGAAAACGAGAATAACCAGGATCACAGCGACCAGGTTTGAAATTATTCCTGTCATCAGGTGGTTGGGTTGGTATACAAATTTAAGAATATTGGTCATTTTTGGTGTGGTGCCCTCTTTTTCTGAAACTTAAAGTTTTCAAAGTATAGAACGATCTTTCTGAGGGTTTCAGTATACAGAAGGAGATAAAGTGGTAACAGGGAGAAAAGCACAAGCATGATATTGAACCTGAAGGTGTCTGTGCTCAGGCCCAAAAACCTCTTCACCGGCGCCATGAAATGTGTCCGGAAGTTCAGCGGACCACTGCTGGCAGGCTCAAGATAAATAAGGTCTGTATTCTGGACCAGCCTGTCATTAAACTCAAGCATCTTGTTCTTCTCGTACACCTTTCTCATAATATCCTCGAGCTTGTCGTTGTGATAGCTGTTGTATAGGATATCAAGTGCTTCCTTGTTGCTGATGACATAATTATCGAGACTCATGTCGGCGAGATTGCTTAGCCTCCGGTACTCCCTGTCGGCGCTGCCGAGCCAGACGGCAAGCCGTTCCCCGAGGGCCGGGGTGAAAAGATCCGGAGTAATTGAATCAATACCTGTGAAGGGCCTGATAATACCGGTTTCCGACAGTGTGGCTGTCTCGTTCCTCAGCAACCTGACTTCACCGTCATCCGGGTGTATTTTATTCTCCCATCGGACCCTTCCCCTCGTTATTTCAAGGGCATCGGCAACCCTTGGTATCCTGTATATGGTATTGAAATCGGATACGCTGAGCTGTTTTTTCAGCGGATACACTCTTTTCCCGTATTCATTTCCGGTGAACTGTTTGACCATCAGCGCTTCATAGGTCCACCTCGTGGGCATCAGCTCGGCGATAAGGGGCACCCTGTCAGGGTTGGCAATTTTCCTGTTCAGCTTGTCAAAGGGGAACATTGCCCCGCTCAGAACCATCATCGGGATCATGAGCAGTGGGATGACAATATAGATTGTAACAGCCGAATTCAGTGCTGATGATATATTAAGACCTATCATGTTGGCGCAGAAGGCAGTGGAGAATAAGGCAAGCCAGTATGGAAAGAAGAGGCCCTTTATGCCCAGCACCGGGTTGGCCACCAGGAGGAAGAGGAAAACCTGCAATGCGGAGATTGCTGCCAGCACAGACATCTTGCTGAGCAGGTAGCTGCTTCGGCTAAGGTGCAGGAAATGCTCCCTCCTGAGCATCTTCCTGTCCCTGAATATCTCCTCGGCGCTTATCGTGAGCCCGAGAAAGAGGGCAACTATGATGCTCATGAATATGTATATCGGGATATTCTCGTTCTCCCTGAAAATATATACCCTGGATGAGGGGTCAGCAATGTATCTTATTATGTATGAAAGTATCAGTCCGAGCACGGGTCCTTCCAACAGTGTCAGGAGCATGTACTGCCTGTTTGCCAGTTTGCTTCTCAGGTCGCGGGACAGGAATATTAATGTCTGCCTGAACCATGACGGCCTGCTGAGGCTTGACCAGGGTTCCGTGACCACCTCCCGGGCATTCTCTCCGGGAGCGGACTTGCGGAAAGCGTCCGCCCATTCCTCCGGCGATACTTTTCTTCGGTCAGTGTACCTTCCGTACTCATCAACCACCCTTGTTTCAAGTATGTTGAAAAGGGTTTCGGGATTAACCGTACCGCAGGTGGGACACTCGGCAATACCGCTGTTTATGTGTGTCTCCAGCCTTTTGAAGTGAACAATTGATTCGATAGGATTTCCGTAGTAGACAAGGTGGCCCCCGAAATCAAGTACCAGCACGTTGTCAAAGCTTTTGAAAATCTCCGACGAGGGCTGGTGGATGACAGTAATAACAAGCTTTCCCCTGAGGGTCAGTTCGTGCAGCAGGTCCATCACGTTCTCCGAATCACCGGAAGAAAGTCCGGACGTAGGTTCGTCAAGGAAAAGTATTGAGGGTTCGCGGATCAGTTCGAGTGCGATATTCAGTCTCTTTCTCTGTCCCCCGCTGATCACCTTGTTCAGCGGTGAGCCCACCCGGTAGTCTTTCTTCTCGTGGAGTCCGAGAGTATTCAGAGTCTGGTTCACAATCAGGGTTAGTTCCTCCCTGGTCTTCCCCGCAAAACAGAGTGAGGCAGCATACCAGAGGTTCTCAAAGACGGTCAGCTCCTCAACAAGCAGGTCATCCTGAGGCACATATCCGATAACCCCGTCAAGCTTTTCATCATCGGCAAAGAGTGAGATACCGTTTATCCTGACATCACCTGACTCCGGCTTTGCCAGTCCTGTCAGCAGGTTCAGAAGAGTGGTTTTGCCTGACCCGCTGGCTCCCATGATCCCGATCAGCTTGCCTTCACTGGCAGAGAAGGTTACATCCGTGATAGCCCTGATACCGTCGGGGAAACTGTAGCTGAGGTGCTCTGCAACGAATGAGATGCGGTGGGTGTCGTGACCTGTTGCAAAGCGGGAGATGACGTCGCTGTAATATACCGTCGGGGAAGGTGGTGACTGTACGGTGCTTCCGGGTGCGAAGGTATAAACCTTGCGGGATATCATGGGCAGTCCGTTGAGAAGAGTGGCGCCGGTATCAAAGCACCTGATGAAATAAAGGTTGACGCTGGCCACTTTCAGGAAGACGAGAAAAGGGCCTTCGGTCTGATCGGCTCCGGTTGGACTCCCGGTGCTGATCACTGTCATGGAAGTGTCGGTAAAGGCTCCGCGCTCCTCTTCCCTGACAAAGTGCATGATGCTGTTGAACTCCTCCTGTGAAACCTTGAAGACCTCAGCGATGGTGTTGATGATGTTCATGCGCTGCGGGGTGTACTGCTTGTCAGAGTCCATCAGCTCGAAACAGCGCATCAGAACAATAACCCTCTGTTCCTGGGTAAGGGTCCTGTTAATCTTCTTGCAGTTATTGAAAATCCTGATGGAATCCTTTACCGATGCTGTGTCTGATTCTCCCTTTTTGCCTTTATCCTGGATAGGACCGGCATTTTCAAGGAAAAGATTCATGAACTCATCGGCGCTCTCGTGTGAAAGTTGCTTGGTCAGGAAAGCCGAAACAAAATCCCTTTCACTTTGCAACATACCACCGTCCTGCTTGACTATCAGGGCGAACAATTCCATCATTGCCCGCAGGATCTCCTCGCTCATTTAGTTGTCAGGTCAGGTATGTTCAACTCTAAGCGCCAAGGTAAGAAAAAATCAGGTAGAAAAATTGGTGGAATTAGTGCACTATTTGTGATCAGATGGTATAACAGGTTATAATTTCTTAAATTTATGAATCCACTGTTTCCGGCAATGAAAATATTACATGTGAAATACTTAAAATTTAACCCTAATCGACTTTTCTATGGCAAAATCAATCAATGCAATCAGAAGATCCTCCGTCTGTGGCTATCATGGGCTGAGGGCTTTGCTGATCCTGGTCATGATGGTGGTTTCGCTTTCCGCCTTTTCACAGAATATCACTGTGAACGGGAAGGTCATCGACGCCGAGACAGGAGAAGCTATGATAGGCTTGAATGTAGTCATCAAGGGCACCACGCGTGGTGTGGCTACAGACATGAATGGTAATTTTACCGTGACTGACTGTCCTCCGAATGCCGTACTCATCTTTTCCTTCGTGGGATATGACCCGGTGGAGGTTCCCGTTCAGGGAAGAACTGCAGTAAATGTCACCATTACCGCCTCCAGCAGTCTTGTGGAGGATGTTGTTGTTATCGGTTACGGCACGGTGGCAAAGAGGGATGTGACGGGCTCGGTCTCCTCTGTTAGCGGCGAGACGCTTTCACGTGTTCCTGTCTCCTCAGCCGCTGAGGCTCTCACAGGGAAGCTGGCCGGTGTTCACATCATTACAACCGAAGGATCGCCTGACGCGGAGATCAACATCCGTGTGCGGGGCGGCGGTTCGATCACGCAGAGCAACTCACCTCTGTTTATTGTTGACGGGTTCCCGGTGAACAGTATAGCAGATATTCCACCCTCGACGATCCAGTCGATCGACGTGCTGAAGGATGCCTCATCAACGGCTATCTACGGAGCACGAGGAGCCAACGGTGTAATCATCATCACGACCAAGGGCGGCCAGGAGGGCAAGCCCAGGGTCAACTACAATGCTTATTACGGCTTCAAGAAAGTGGCAAACCGCCTTACCTCGATTTCGGTGGAGGATTACATGAAGTGGCAGTATGAATACGCCCTGCTTGATAATAACCTGTCAAAGTACCAGAGGTATTTCGGCAACTACCAGGATATCGACCTTTACAGCGGCCAGCCATCAACGGACTGGTTTAACCAGGTATTCGGGCATATAGGGAAAGTATTCAACCATGACCTGAACGTGGCCGGGGGGAGTGACAGGTTCAGATATTCTGTCACATACGCAGGCATCAGAAGTAATGAGATCATGCTCTCCTCGGAGTTCAAGCGCGACAACCTGGCGCTTAAGCTTGATCACAAGGCAGGTGAAAGAGTGGAGCTTTCATTTTCAGTGCGCTATTCTGACCTGAAAATACTTGGCGCCGGGGCCACCGACCAGGGAGGCGCCACCCCGAATGATGCAAGGGTCAAGCAGACGATGCTTTTCGTGCCCATACCGTTTACCTCTATCGGTGATTTTGATGACACTGATCTTGAAGCCAGCATGACAAACCCTCTGCATAACGTGCGGGATAACGACCGTCAGCAGCTAAGGAAGAGATTCAACATGGGCGGCAGCTTCGCATGGGAGATCATTGACGGGCTTGTATTCCGCACAGAGGCAGGCCTCGACAATTATACAAACAATGATGACCGCTTTTATGGCATTACGACATACTACGTTAAAAACACACCTACTGCAGATTATCAGAACAAACCTGCCCTTGAAGCCTATGAAAGAAAGGGAGACGGCATACGCAGCACGAATACCCTCAACTATGATTTCGCCGGGATCTTCGGTGATTCAGGCCATTCGCTCAAACTGCTGGCCGGGCAGGAGGTGCTTGTGACAAAGACAAACACAATGTTCAACCAGGTTTGGGGTTTCCCGGATTTCTTCACTGGTGCCGAGGCATACAAGCTTGTCAGTCAGGGATTTTCTAACAGCTATACCAACACGTACAACCCTGATGACAAGCTGCTCTCGTTCTTCGGCAGGGCGATGTATGACTACAGGGGAAGATACCTGCTGTCAGCCACCTTCAGGGCTGACGGTTCGAGCAAGTTCCTGGCAGCCAACCGATGGGGTTACTTCCCGTCAGCTGCCATAGCCTGGAGAATCTCCGAGGAGCAGTTCATGAGGGGTATATCAAACACAGTCAACAACCTCAAGCTGAGGTTCAGCTACGGTACTGCAGGGAACAACAATATCCCATCCAACCAGATCGCGCAGACATTCGTGGCCAACACCACCTCCTGGATCAACGGCTTCTCATCATTCTGGGCGCCGTCGACCACAATGGCCAACCCTGACCTAAAGTGGGAGACCACCTTTACGCGGAACCTGGGCCTCGACTTCGGATTCTTCAGGAACCGGATCTACGGAAGCGTGGAGGTATACCTCAACAACACAAAGAACCTGCTGATAGAGTTCCCGGTCTCCGGAACAGGTTACAGCACCCAGTACAGGAACATGGGAGAAACGGAAAACAAGGGTCTTGAAATTGAACTCAACCTGGTGGCCCTTAATGCAGCAAAATACGGTCTCAGCTTTGGGTTCAACATCGGTTTTAACAGGAACAAGATCCTGTCACTTGGAGTCATGAATGACTTCGGCCAGAACACCAGCTGGGCATCCACTGAGATCGGCAATGACTACTGGATTGCACTTGGCGGATCTGTCGGACAGATGTACGGTTACCTGAACGACGGCCGCTACGAGGTGTCTGACTTCACAGGCTACGATCAGGCAGCAGGTCGGTGGATACTGAAAGAAAATGTTGCTGATGGCTCAAACGTCACCGGAACTGTCCGCCCCGGCAGCCTTAAGCTGAAGGACCTTACCGGTGACGGTCTGGTCACGGTTGCTGACGGAACAGTGATTGGAAATGCGAATCCGAAACACACGGGAGGATTCAATGTTGAAGGTTACTTTTACGGCTTCGACCTTTCCGCTCTGTTCAACTGGAGCTACGGCAATGATATCTATAATGCCAACAAGATTGAGTACACTACATCACGGTATGCATTCCGCAACCTGATTGACGTTATGGCGGAAGGCAAAAGATGGACCAACCTTGATGCCGCAACAGGAACTCTGGTGAATGACCCGGCCACGCTCACGGCAATGAACGCCTCCACGACCATGTGGTCACCCTTCATGACCAGGCATGTGTTCAGCGACTGGGCGGTGGAAGACGGATCCTTCCTGAGGCTCAATACGCTGACACTGGGTTATTCGCTGCCTGACATCATCACCTCAAGGCTGCACATTCAGCGCTTCAGGATCTATGCTTCCGGGTACAACGTCTTCACTCTGACCAACTATTCGGGCTTTGATCCCGAGGTCTCTTCCAGGAGGAATACCGTTCTTACCCCGGGACTTGATTATTCGGCCTATCCGAAGAGCAGGCAGCTGCTTTTCGGGGTGAATCTTACCTTTTAATCTGATTTAAAGAGATGACTATGAAAAAGTTCCTATATATAATCAGTTTCGTGTTTGCCGGCCTGCTTGTGTCGTGCGAAGACTTCCTGGAAGCTCCGTCACAGTCAACGCTGGATGAGTCGCTGATATTCTCCAATCCCACTCTTGCAGCTTCGGCCATAGACGGGATCAAAGAGCCAATAGGTCAGACCAACTCATACAGGGGGAGGTTCCTGACCCATTATGGCGCCAATACCGACATAGAGTGGTATAACAGTTCCACGGCGGCATCTGCCAGGTCAGACCTGGCGAGATATGTCAATTCGGCCATCAACACTGACATGAACACCGCAAACAATGCATGGGCACAAATGTATTCCGGGATAGAACGTGCGAACATCTGCATCAGGGGTCTGAGAACCTATGGCAATCCTGCTCCCGGAACGGAGATGGGCCAGCTGCTTGGCGAAGCCCTGACACTCAGGGCGGTCTACTATGCTGACCTAGTCAAGGCATGGGGCGATGTGGTTGCCAGGTTTGAACCCGTCTCCTCCGAGACGATGTATCTTCCAAAGAGCAGCCGCGATGAAATATACAAGCAGCTCATTGCCGACCTGGGTGAGGCTGCTGATCTGGTTGCATGGCCGAACGGCAATGCCCGCACCAATACATCAGAGGGAATAAACAGGGCTTTCGTAAAGGCATTCCGTGCCCGTATCTGCCTGCTGGCAGCAGGTTATTCCCAGTATCCTGACGGTGTCAGGAAGAGCAATGACCCGGCACTGACGGTGGCAGCACTCTATCCGGTTGCCATGCAGGAGTGCCTTGATGTCATCACCAGTGGCACGGCTTCACTCGAGAGCAGCTTCGAGAGGTTCTGGCGCAAGGTATGTGAAGAAAATATAGCTGCAGGCGGCGAGTCACTCTGGGAGATACCCTTTGCCGACGGCCGCGGCCGCATGGCCTTCACCTTTGCCGTGAGACATGCCAGCGTTGACCAGTATACGGGTCAGGCAAGGGGCGGCGACTATGGTCCGCTGCCTTTTGTATTCTATGACTATGATGTAAAAGACAGAAGAAGAGATGTGACATGCGTTCCCTACTCATGGGGTACTGCAACAGCAGGCATATCGAGACAGACCCTCACTACCGGCAGCGGAGTCTCCCTCTGGTATTTCGGGAAACTGCGCTATGAGTGGATGACAAGGTACGTCACTTCAACAAACGATGACGGACTGAACGATGTCTACATGCGTTACGCCGAGGTATTGCTGATGGCTGCCGAGATCCAGAACGAGCTTGGCAATCTCGGACCCGCCAAAGACTACCTGAAACAGATAAGGCAAAGGGCATTTGCCCAGGCCGACTGGGCGTCAAAGGTGGATGCATACCTCAATGGCATCACCACAAAGGAACTGATGTTCAATGCCATTGTGAAGGAGAATGCCTTCGAGTTCTGCGGCGAGATGGATCGCAAAGCGGCCCTGATCCGCTGGAACCTGCTTGGAAGCAGGATGAATGAAGCCTTGACCAAAATGACTGATCTGAGCAACCGCACCGGAAGCTATGCTGACGTCCCGGAAAAGATTTATTACAGATATGCGGCCGATGGCGAGTCACTCCAGTTCTACGGACTCAACAGGGGAGAAAATGAGGACAGGTCGGCTGACTATACCTTCAATACGGTCTACGTGAGCCCTGACAGGCTGGCCACGACCAAGATCAGCTCGCTCTTTACGAATAACCCTGATCAGAATCAGTTCTGGCCGATCTGGCAGGTGTTTATTGATGCCGGTAACGGTGCTCTGAAAAATGATTATGGCTACTAAATCAATCAAATCGTTATCTATGAAAAAGATAATTATAAATACAGGATTACTGGCCGGGTTGGTCTCAGTGCTTCTTTTCAGTTCCTGCAAGGAAGAGATTGACCCGGTTGTGGAGGAGCTGGAGTTCAACCGGACCTTTTCACCGGTTGGCATCAACGCCATCATAAGCAACACTACGAGGGTTACCATTGTATGGTCATCAGTTAAGAACACAGACCACTACCTGGTGGAGATTTATGACGGAGCAACAGGTACAGGTACGCTTGTCCATTCCGCGCAGATCCCCGCCACGGAAGATAACCAGGTCACTTTCAGTTATGTTCTGCCTGCCGGCGACACTCAGTTCTCTGCAAGGGTAAAGGCCGTCAGCTCCCTCGAGGGAGTGGAGGATTCCAAATGGACCATGGTTGCATTCAAAACCGATCCGGAGAACCTCTTTGAAGGTTTTGATACCTATATGTCGGCAATGAACGCCGCCATTGTTAAGTGGAAGCCGGGCACAACCGCCACAGGGCTGTTGTTTGTCAGCGGAGGCACCCAGTTGCCGTTCATCCTCAGCGCCGAAGATCTTGCACTTGGAGGGAGACAGGTGACCGGGCTCCCAAACGGTGTTTATGAGGTAAGGCTGATGAACGGTAATTTCGTGAGGGGCAGGACGCATGTCATTATTGAGGGTGACGTTCTTGTAGCTCCGGGAGGAGATCTCAAGGCTGCCCTTGATGCCCTGCCTGCCGGAGGGGTGATCCTGCTTGTCAACGGTGCCTCATACCCACTGTCAGGTGTTGATACCGTCAGGACGAGCACCAAGGTGAGAGGCATCCTGCCAGGTGACCTGCCAAAAATTTACCTGGTGACCGGCGGCGGCAACCATATGTTTGACATCGGGACCGCGATGACCCTCTCTGACTCGCTCGTCTTTGAGAATGTTGACATCAGCTGTGCCTATGATGACGGGGCAACAAAGCACCGGGGAATAATTGACCAGGAACTCGATGCATTTACTATCGGTACAATCAGGTTCAGGAACTGCATAATCAGGAATTCCGGCCGCAGCGCCATCCGCCTGCGCGGTAACGCTGCCGGACAGGTTATAGGCAACACGGAGTTTCTGAACTGCGTCATGTATGATTTTGCCTTTGACAGCCACTACGGCGTTCTGAACGGGGCTGCTACCGGAAATTTCAACAACATTAAGTTTGTCAACTCCACCGTGTATAAGCTAAGGGGCGGGATTATCAACTACGGCGCCGGAGCAGGATGCCAGAGCGTTTTGGTCGACAACTGCACATTCAACGAGACAACAATGGATGCTGCCTCGTCAAGGTACTTGATTGATTTCGGTACGGCAAATACCTCAGCAGGGACCATAACAATAAGCGACTGTATTTTCGGGCAGACAGTCGACAGGGCCAATGGCATAAGAAAGGGTGCGATGACACTTTCGGTTTCCGGATCTTATTATACTTCGGATTTTTATGACGGCACAGGACCTGTCAAGAACCTGATGACTGCCTACAGTGGTGCTTCAACAGGACTGTGGACCGATCCTGTCGGAGGCATCTTTACCTTCCTGGATGCGAATTTTGAAGGGATGGCCGGTGCCGGTGACCCGCGCTGGAAGCCCTGACACTGTTTTTTGGTTGGATTTAGGTTAGTTTGTGTTATCCGCAGGGACCGGGAATTTTCTCCCGGTCCCGGGATAACTTAGCCAGGATGCCTTCCGATGAACATTCACGACATATTAAAATCTGCATCCGTAATCTTCTTATGGATCATTATTCTGGAGCCGGAATGAAAAAACATTATCAGGGTAAATGATGAAAAGGATCAGAACCATTCTTCTTCCAGGGATATTTGCATCAGTCCTTCTGGGCCCATGGGGCTGCAACACGACTGACAACGGTACTCTCCTGACATACGCCAATCCTGTACTGCATGCAGATTATTCTGATCCGGATGTAGTCATGGACGGGAAGGATTACTACATGGTTGCCTCATCCTTCAACTGTGTTCCGGGTTTGCCGGTGCTGCATTCAAAAGATCTTGTTCACTGGAGCCTTATAGGATACGCCCTTGACAGGCTGCAACCTGAGGAGTTTTTTTCACAGCCTCGTCATGGCGGGGGAGTATGGGCACCCTGCATCCGCATTCATGACGGTGCATTTTATATCTTTTATTCTGACCCCGACCACGGCATTTTCATGACCAGGGCAGCTGACCCCGCGGGTCCCTGGTCTGACCCTGTGACGGTGATACCCGGTAATGGTTTTATCGATCCCTCACCTCTATGGGATTACGACGGCAGCGCCTATCTTGTCTATGCCTTCGCCGGCAGCAGGGCCGGAGTAAAGAGCGTGCTGATGGTGTCTCGCATGAACCCTGACGGCACAGGTGTAATTGGTGACCCCGTGATGGTTTTCGACGGGCATGATGTCGATCCTACAGTTGAAGGCCCAAAGTTTTACAAAAGGAACGGCTGGTACTATATTTTCGCCCCTGCCGGAGGCGTAACGAACGGCTGGCAGCTGGCGCTCCGGTCAAAAAATGTTTTCGGCCCATATGAAAAAAAGATTGTTCTTCATCAGGGGTCAACTGCCGTCAACGGACCACACCAGGGCGCATGGGTGACAACACCAACCGGGGAGGACTGGTTCCTCCACTTCCAGGACAAGGGGGCGTATGGTCGGATTGTGCATCTGCAGCCGATGAGATGGGCCGACGACTGGCCTGTTATCGGAGAAGACACCAACGGTGATGGGACCGGTGAACCGGTGATTTCACATCAAATGCCGGATATGAGTAAAAAATGGCCCCCTTCAACAATGCAGGCTGAAGATGACTTTAACGGTAATACCAGGGGACTGCAGTGGCAGTGGCATGCCAATCCCTCATTGACGTGGGGTTACCCCTCTGAAGCATACGGTTTCTTCAGGCTGAACTGCATTGCCAGGCCCGACAGTATGCGTAACCTGTGGGATGTGCCGAACCTCTTCCTGCAGAAACTGCCGGCGGAAGAATTCTACGCCACAGCCTCATTGAAATGTAGCCTGAGATTTAACGGCGAGGAGGCTGGCATGGTAGTAATGGGCCGCGACTACCAGTATATATCACTGAAGCGGGCCGATGACAAACTCTGGCTCAGGGTGGTCAGGTGTTCCGGAGCTGACAAGGGCGCCGCAGAGGAGGTGCTCTTCACGGAAGAGGTGACATGTGGTGAGATAATGTTCTGTGTAAGTGTGGGCCGGGGGGCTATATGCCAGTTCAGTTACGGCAATGACGCAGGGGCGATGACCGATACCGGGGAGCCGTTCACCGCCCGCGAGGGTATGTGGATAGGGGCAAAGATCGGTTTTTTCGCACTGCGCGACGGAGTTACAAATGACGCCGGATATGCCGGCCTCGATTGGTTCAGGATAAATAAATCAGAATGATAAAATGAAAGCGATAAGAATTTTGACAATGATCCTCCTTTCAGGCCTTCTTTCAGCTTTCGTTGCTGAACAGTCTGAGGAGAACGGAAGGGTGAAAGGCAACAGGAAGATAGCCCGGGTGTGGCTGATTGGTGATTCCACCATGGCCGATTACTCCCTTGAGCAGGATTACCGGTCAAAAAGATACCCGATAATGGGATGGGGACAGGTGTTTCAGTCGTTCATGGCCTCTGACTCACTTAAGAAGATAAGGCATATAATCCGGACCGACAGTGTGATCGTTGAGGACAGGGCCATGGGCGGCCGCAGCACCAGGTCATTCTTCGAGGAGGGCAGGTGGGCTGAGATATACCGGTCACTTAGACCGGGCGACGTGGTGATGATACAGTTCGGGCACAATGATGCATCTGTCAACAAGGGCGAACGGTATACCTCCCTGACAGGCTACAAAGAGTTCCTGAGACTATACGTGAACCAGTCGGGCGAGAAGGGTGCAATACCAATCCTGGTGACACCTGTTGCACGCAATTATCCGTGGAAGGAGGGCAGGCTTGGAAACACACACGGTAACTATCCTGATGCCATGAAAGAGGTTGCAGCAGAGCTCGGTGCATATCTTATAGACCTGACTTCGCTCAGTATGGATTATTTCAGCGAAAAAGGACAGGATTACGTTGAAGCCACATACTTCATGAATTTCCCCCCCGGCATGCACGAGGGATATCCAGAAGGCATCAGAGACAATACGCATTTCCAGCCTGCGGGTGCAACAGCTGTGGCATCACTGGTCTTCGGGGCAATGAAGGAGCTTAAGAGAGGCATCGGGGCCCCCGTCGCTCCCGTCGCTCCCGTCGCTCCCGTCGCTCCCGCGGCCGGCACTTTCCCTGCAGGAGAGATCTACAGGGACGTGGAGTTTGATATGCCCCAGGTAATCGAACCGCAGATTCCCGGCAACAGTGTGACAATTACCGATTTCGGTGCTGTGGGTGACGGCCTGGCACTGAACACTGAGGCCTTCCGCAAGGCGATAGATGCTGTATCCTCAAAAGGGGGAGGCACAGTGGTAATTCCTCGTGGTATATGGATGACCGGCCCGATAATCCTGAAAAGTAACATTCGGATGCACGCTGATGAAGGAGCACTAATTGTCTTCAGTCCGGAAAAGAGCCTCTATCCGCTGATTGAGACCAGCTTCGAGGGATACAACACAGTCAGATGCATCTCACCCATATACGGCAGGGATCTCGAAAACATAGCATTCACCGGCAAGGGTATATGGGACGGTGGCGGTGAGGCATGGAGACCTGTCAAGAGGGAAAAGGTGCCTCCGCCGTTGTGGAAGGATATAGTGAACTCGGGAGGAGTGGTCAGTGATGACGGTAAAATCTGGTACCCCTCCGAATCCTATAGGATGGCCCAGGAAATGAGTGAGATGAACGTACCGGTGCAGGCCTCATCCTTGGCAGATTATGAAAAGATCAGGGATTTCCTGCGACCTGTGATGGTGAGCCTGATCAGATGCAAAAAGGTACTCCTAGACGGTCCCGTCTTTCAGAATTCCCCGGCATGGTGCATCCATCCGCTGATGTGTGAGGACCTGACAGTCAGGAACATAACCGTTAAGAATCCCTGGTATTCCCAGAACGGCGACGGGATTGACATCGAATCATGCCGCAACACTCTCCTGTATAACAGCAATTTCGATGTGGGCGACGATGCCATCTGCATCAAGTCGGGCAAGAACGAGGACGGCAGGAAGAGAGGAATGCCGACCGAGAACCTTATCATCAGAAACTGCATCGTTTATCACGGTCACGGTGGAGTCACAATCGGCAGCGAGATGTCAGGAGGGGTGAGGAATGTCTCTGTCGCCGGGTGCACCTTCATGGGTACTGACGTTGGCATACGCTTCAAGAGCAACCGTGGCAGGGGAGGAGTTGTAGAGAATATATGGTTCAATGACATACTTATGACCAATATCCCGACTCAGGCAATCTCATTCAATCTTTATTACGGTGGGCTGTCGGTTTCAGAGATGCTTGCCGAAGGGAAAAACGTTGAGACAACCGAGGGGGCTGCGCCGCCTGTTACGGAGGAGACACCGCACTTCAGGAACATAACAATGAAGAACATCATATGCCGGGGCGCTGAACAGGCTGTCTACCTTCAGGGACTGCCCGAGCTGAACCTTGAGAATGTGACCCTGGAGAATATTGACATGACGGCAGAAAGCGGTATGACATGCATTGATTCGAAGGGGATCAGGATCAGGAACATGAGGCTTTTTGCTGACAAAAAGCCATTGCTGCGCTTCATCAACAGCACCGATGTTGATATCAGTGGCTTGATGGTGCGCGAGGAGACTGAGGGGCTTTTTGATATCTTTGGAGAGAATTCGCACGGTATAACAATTGAAACCATCACCGCTGACGGCAAAGTCAGTGTTAAGAAATTTGAATGAAAAAAATATTATTACTGGCTCTTTTGGCTTCTCTGGTTCTGTCCTCTGTCACCGCCCAGCTGCCGGCTTTTCCCGGCGCTGAGGGTTACGGCAGGTTTGTTTCGGGAGGCAGGGGTGGAGAGGTCTGTATTGTCACCAACCTCAGTGACTCCGTTGTCAAACCCCCCGAGGGCTCGTTACGCTGGGCTTTGAACAAACCCGGTCCGAAGACAATAATCTTTGAGGTCTCGGGAACGATAGAGCTTAAGCGAAGGCTGAACATTTCAAAGGGCGATGTGACAATCGCCGGGCAGACGGCCCCGGGCGACGGAATCTGTATCAGCGGGGAGACTGTCTCAATTGAGTCTGACAATGTGATCATCAGGTATGTCAGGTTCAGGTGCGGCAATGATACTCCGGGCGAGGAGCCCAAAGACGCCGTCTCATGCATCAGGAACAGAAACATAATCATCGATCACTGCTCCATGAGCTGGTCGGTTGATGAGGCTGCCTCGTTCTATGACAATGAGAACTTCACCCTCCAGTGGTGCATCATCTCGGAGAGCCTGTATGACGCCGGCCATCCCAAGGGAGAGCACGGTTACGGGGGTATCTGGGGAGGGAAGGGGGCTACCTTCCACCATAACCTCCTGGCGAGCCACACAAGCAGGCTGCCGCGGTTCTGCGGCGCCAGGTACCATCCTGATTCCAGGGAGACAGAGATAGTCGATTTCAGGAACAACGTCATCTTCAACTGGGGATTCAACAGCTCCTATGGCGGAGAGTTGGGACAGCAGAATATAATCAACAATTATTATAAACCGGGTCCTGCCACTAAAAAATCTGTCATCAGCCGGATCGTTGAACCGTTTGATTCACTCGGCAGATGGTACATTGGTGGTAATCATGTTGTCGGAAACCGGGTGGTCAGCACCGGCAACTGGCTGGGGGGCGTGCAGGGCGACTATGCCGGCGTGGCGGATATCAGGGCTGCTTCTCCGTTCCCGTTTGCACCCGTGAAGACTGAGAAGGCGTTTTCTGCATACAGGTCAGTACTCAGACATGCCGGCGCCACTCTGCCCCGGCCCGACAGTCAGGACAGGCGGATCATCATCGAGACAAAGACCGGCAGTTGTACCTATGGCGATTCCTACGGCGCCGGTACAGGTATCATCGATTCACAAAACAGCGTCGGAGGCTGGCCGCTGCTGAAGACTTATAATGTTCAGCCTGATACTGACCGCGACGGCATGCCTGATGCCTGGGAGACTAAGAGAGGACTGAATCCCTCTGACCCTGCCGACAGGAATGCCATAGCCAAGTCAGGTTACACCATGCTCGAGGAATACATAAACGGCATCAGCAAGAGATGAGAAGCCTTGCAGCAGCTTTGATGACGGCCGCCTTTTCAGCAGCCGTGGCCGCCCAGCCCCTTCCCGGGTTCAAACCATCCGGATCATTTGATGAGCAGCAGATGGTTATTGAAGATTCCCCTCCCGGAACACGCATCCTGATCAACGCACCCCTCTCAGGATTCGGCCCGGGAGACCGCGTGCTGCTGATCATCTATGCCCTGCCCAACGGCAATTCCATTGAGCAGTCTTTTGGGAAAAGGCTTAGCGAGGGTGACGACTGGCACTACGATATCCAGCATATCGGGGCACAGACCAGGTTTCTCAGGAATGTGCCCGGTGACCAAACCGTTGTTGTGGCATACCTTGAAAACAGCCGCAAAAGCTGGCCTGCCTGGAACGCCGTAACACCTGATTTCCGGTATCAGGTGAAAGGGATTGTGAGTGACATTGCTGCTATTTTTGCCCCCTGGCAGCCTGAGCTGGTCCTCAACGGTCACAGCGGCGGCGGACGGTTTATCTTCAGCTTCATTGATGCTCATGAAGCAATACCCCCTGAGGTTAAGCGAATAGCTTTCCTCGACAGCAACTACGGATACGAGGATTCCCTCCACGGACAGAAGATAGTCAGGTGGCTTAAATCGGACCGCGACAGGTACATCTGTACACTTGCATACAATGACAGCGTGGTGATCTACAACGGCAAACCGCTGGTTTCACCGACGGGCGGAACATGGTACCGCAGCCGGATGATGAAGGATTATCTTGCAGGCTCGTTCAGGATGAAAGCGCGGCAGCGCGACTCGCTCACGTGGGTCAGCTCCCGCGACAGAAGAATAGAATTCATTTTCAAGCCTAACCCGGATGGGAAGATATACCATACCAGGCAGGTTGAGTATAATGGTTTCATTCACAGCATTCTGACCGGAACAAGGCATGAGCAGAAGAATTACCGCTATTTTGGGAACCGGGCATATTCTGACCTGATCGCTGATACAGTTATTATGCCAGTACGCAGGTTGAATATCCCCGGGCGTGATCCGTCGGCTGAGGGAGGAGCAGCCTTCATGAGCCGGATCAGGGATATGCCTCGCGAGGAGCGGGAGGAGGAGATCTTCAGGGCTGCGGCTGCCGGCAATATCCCGGATTTTCTGAGGAATACAGTGACCATGAAGGGTGAATTTGAAGATTCAGAAGGGGAAAAACATATCCTGGAATATGAGGTCATGCCTGATTATCTTGCCATAGGCAGTGATGAGGACTTCTGCCGCATCCCGATGAATCCCCGAACCGCGCAGAGGCTGGCTGACCTGTTTGGTGCTTCATTGCTGACAGCCAGGCTGAGTGATCATATATGGTCGCAGGCAGATGTGAAGCTGGAGCCTTTCTTCTACAAGCCAGTAGGCAATGCGAATGAACTGGTTACGAAGTTTGAAGAGCACAACACCCAGATTGAGAAACAGCTTGCCGGGGCCGGAGGGAGACACGGACAGCTCGTGGCAGGTATTAAGAAAGATATTGTCATTTCAACCCGTCTGGCTGAGAGGGCTGACCGTGTGGTACTATATGGCTGGCATAAGCCTGACGGCAGCCCCATACAGCCTGTCTACAGCGGGCATGTTTACTGGTACGTCGACTACAGTCACGGAATAAGGTTCATGAACAGGCAGGTCATGCTCGACGGCCGTCCGGCCGATGTCCGGGAAATTCTTAAAGATCCGGTTCTCTTCAGGGTTCTCAGCAATGAGGAAGTCCCCTTCTCTACCTTCCTGTCCAACCCGGGCCGCGTACCACACGGCCGGGGGTGGCGCCTGTATGCTCTCCATTTCGCAGCACCTGCACGCCGTTGACAAAAACATGGGACATACCGGTTGAGAGCTGATGAGGATCTTCGAATGTTGAATGATCCTGTACCTTTGCGGGGTCAAAAACCACCACATCGGCAAAATAGCCCTCCTTCAACGCACACCGTTTCTCAATCTTCATGTTTGTCGCGGGAAGGGTGGTCAGCCTGCGGACAGCCTCCTCCAGGGTAATGACCTGCTCATCGCGGACATATTTTCCCAGGAGCCGTGCAAAATTACCGTATGCACGAGGGTGGGTCGCCGACTTAAGGAAAACGCCCTCCGGAGCCATCGACTTACCGTCGGAACCGAAACTCATCCATGGCTGCGCGATCTGCTTCCGCAGGTTGTCTTCCGACATTGAGAAGAAGACTGCAGTGACATTGCTGTTGTCGTCAATGACCAGGTCCATAACTGTTTCTTCGGGAGATTTACCTCTCAAGGCGGCGATCTCTGCAAGGGTTTTTCCCTGCAGGTATTTAAGCGAATCGGTATCGAATCCGATGACAAGCACTTTTTCCGGGGAGCCCTGCTTCCTCATGATGGTTTTTAGGATTTCAGGTCCCACCACTTTCCGGATGGCCGGGTCCTTCAGCCTGGCAACCCACTTCTCAAAGCCGCCTTCCTGCACCCATTCCGGCATTATAATTCCTAATCCTGTCGAGCTTGCCGGGTAGTTGTACATGTCTGCAGTGATATGGAGGCCTGCAGACCTGGCAGAGTCGATCTTTGCAATTGCCGGGTCTAGCTTGTCCCAGTTTGTCCGGCCTACCTGCTTGAGATGGTATATTTCCGACCTGATTCCGGTTTCATGGGGTACCCTCAGAAAGTCATCAATGGCCTCAAGGAAGGTTTCGTCCTCATTCCTGATGTGCGAGATATACATTCCGTCATACTCTGCAGCCACGCGGCACAGTTCCGCCAGTTCCTCCGTCGATGCGAAGCTTGCAGGTATGTATTCCAGCGCCGAGCTGACGCCGATGGCGCCCTCCTCCATAGCCTGCCTGACCAGCAGCTTCATTGAGTCCATCTCGGCGGCTGTCGGTGGTCGGTTGTCATACCCTACCTGATGTATCCGCAGGGTCGCAGTACCCACAAATGAAGCGATGTTCGCTGAAACACCCTTCTTTTCGAGATACTCAAGATATTCACCCAAAGTGGTCCATTCGATGTCGTATTTAATGTCTCCCTGCGATGCCTTAATATCCTGCTTCATGCTCTCGCTCCACGGTCCCCATGAATCACCCTCACCAAGGACCTCCAGCGTAACACCCTGGCATATGTCTCCCATCGATTTGCCGTCCTCAATGAGCGACTCCACGGCCCAGCTGAGCATGTTGATGAATCCCGGTGCTACGGTCAGTCCGGTGGCATCTATCTCCGTCACCCCCCTGGCTTTCTTCAGGTCTCCAATGGCTGCAATGGTGTCAGACATAATACCAATATCGCCTGTAAATGCCGGCGACCCTGAACCGTCAGCTATTCGGCCGTTCCTGATCAGAACGTCATATTTTACATGGGAAGAACACCCGAAAAAAATTAACAATACCGGAAGAAATGCTTTTAATGGTCTCATTTTGTGGTCTGATTTGAAAAATTCATTCAGAAAAGGGAGAAGGATTCTATCCTTAACAAATTTAATTTTTTTCCTGTGATGATGTAAAAATATTCTCTTTTTCAGTTTTGTATGACATATTAAGGGTTACTTTTTAATCCCCGGTCTTATATCCGGCAACAATTGCAGTAATCGCTAGCCTGCATCAATTGGGCCTCAGGCTATAATCGCCGTGGCATCTTATCCGCATGCTTTAAAACAGTTATGATGTAATACAAATTTTTTTTCTTGAATTCAATTAAGTTGTAACTTGTAGTACTTAACCAATACACTAACGCCTATTCTCAATGAAAAAACTAATCTTCATTTTCTTGTCGGTGTTGCTGGTCAATGCCGGCATGGCGCAGACACGTGTTACCGGAACGGTGACCGCCTCTGAAGATGGTTCTCCGATCCCTTACGCAGTGGTGCTGCTCAAGGGTTCCAGGGGAGTCGGAACAAACACAGATGCTGAAGGCAGGTATACCCTCAGCGATCTCCCTGCAAACGCTGTCCTCGTATTCAGCTATGTTGGCTATAAGACACAGGAGATTCCCGTTGACGGCAGGTCAGTTGTGAATGTCGAGATGGTAACCGATGCCCTTGCCCTGGATGAGGTCATCGTTGTTGCATACGGTACATCGACGAGGGGTACTTTCACCGGCGCTGCCAGCGTGGTCAAGGCGGACGCCATAAAGGATATGCCGACTATTTCTTTTGAGAATGCGATGGGAGGCAAGATCGCCGGACTCCAGATCACCACTCTTTCGGGTCAGGCCGGATCGACATCTTCGATCAGGGTGCGCGGAGTTGGCTCGATGAACGCATCGAATGAGCCACTTTATGTTGTTGACGGTGTGCCGGTCATCTCCGGTAACGTATCGAATATGGGCATCTACACCACCAGCAACGTGATGAACACGATCAACCCCAATGATATCGAGTCCATAACCGTCCTGAAGGATGCTGCCGCGTCAGCCCTCTACGGATCAAGGGCAGCCAACGGGGTCATCATGATCACCACCAAGCAGGGCAAGCAGGGCAAGCCTGTTGTCAGCTTCAAGGCATCGGTCGGTATCACCCCCGGTTTCGCCACTGACAACTATGAGGCAGCCAGCACCGAACAGCAGATCGAGATGTACTACGAGAACTTCTGGAATGCAGGTGTCTATTATGAAGACAGAACTTTTGAGGAGGCCAGCATCAATGCACTGAAGCAGCTCAACAACAGGTTCAACCGGCACGGTTATATCTTCTCCGCACCTGACCATACAATCAACTCCCTTACGATCACCGGTGAGAGGGCAGGCAAATATTTCGACTGGGAAGACGAGCTCTTCCGCACTGCCGTATTCCAGTCCTATGACCTTTCAGTCAGCGGCGGTACGGAGACCTCGAACTATTACACATCGTTCTCATATACCAATGACCTTGGACGGAGCGTGATCAACCAGTTTGACCGCATCACCGGAAGGATCAACTTCAATCAGAAGATAGGGAAGTTTATTGAGCTCACGACCAACATTAGCGTCTCATCGAGTGACCAGGAGGGTTTCAATGACACCCGTGCGCTGGGTAACAACTATTTCCTTCAGAGCCGCAACCTGCTGTGGGGTATGTATTGGCCCACAGACTATGTGACAGGCCAGCCCTGGACTGCAAGGTACGGGAGTTATGCCTACAACCCGGTCTATTACAACACGCAGTGGGAAAACTGGTCAAAGACCCAGAGGGTATTTGCAAATGAGACACTGCTCATCAAGATCCTTCCCGAACTTAACCTGAGATCGATCTTCTCATTTGACAACACTCAGACTTTCGACCACCTGTATTACAGCGCGATGCACTTCAGCGGTTCGAGTGTCGGCGGTTCGGTGACGGAGAACAGCACAAAGATCGACGAGCTGGTTTCATCCACAACCCTTAATTACAACAAGACTTTTGCAGCCCTTCACACTGTGAGTGCACTCATTGGCTGGGAGGTTGCAACGAACAACACGGATTACCTCAGGGCAAATGGCACGAACCTGCCGACCAGTGCCCTGCATACGGTAGCCACTGCCGGCAAGCTTGATGCGAGCGGATATTTCTGGGGCAACACCATGGCCTCAATGCTTTCGCGAGCCGAGTACAACTATGACAACAGGTATTATGCATCAGCCTCATTCCGCCGCGACGGCTCATCTAAGCTCGGACCCAACTCACGCTGGGGAAACTTCTGGTCAGTTGCCGGATCATGGAGAATTGACAAGGAGGCATTCATGGAGAATGTTCCCCTTATCAGCAGCCTGAGACTGAGGGCTTCATACGGTGTCAACGGTACCCTCCCGACATCCAATTACGGTTGGAGGTCACTCACAAGCTACGCCAGCAAGTACATGGAGCAGCCGGGCGGAGGTGTCAGCACCATTGCAGATGCGAATCTGTCATGGGAGACAAGTTACACCTACAACCTTGCACTGGAGTTCGGGATTCTTGAACAGAGGCTTTCAGGCTCGCTGGAATACTTCAACAGGGACTCGAAAAACCTCCTCCAGGATGTTCCCATCTCAACTGTGACAGGCTTCAGCTCAACCCTGAAGAACGTGGGAGAGATCAACAACAAGGGTGTTGAGCTCGAACTATACGGAGAGATACTTAAGAAAGGAGGCTTTACATGGAATGCCGGCCTGACTGCATCGCATGTCAAGTCAACCGTGACCAAGCTCTATGGAGGCCAGAACATAATATGGTTTGAACCGACCGGCGGGGATTCCCGCACCAAGTTCATCTACAAGGAAGGTGAATCGACACTGGCAATCTACGGGCGCGAGTGGGCAGGAGTTGAAAGGGAGACCGGAGTGAACGTCTGGTTCCTGAACAATGACGTTACCCCTGACCTGACAATTGACGGCCGTCCTGCAACATATGACTACAAGAAGGCCACAGAAGTCATCCTGGGTGATGTTCATCCGAAGCTCTTCGGAGGTTTCAACACTGATCTTGCATGGAAGGGCATCTCTCTCAACCTTAACTTCATATACAAGCTCGGCGGCAAGACATATGATGCTGCCGGCAGGGACATCAATGACGACGGTTATTACTGGGAAAGGATCATGTCGCTTGACGCATACGAAAACAGGTGGACTCCCGAGAACAAGGACGCCAAATATCCGCAGAGGGTGGCAGTCGACTTCGAGGATGTGAACCAGAAGAGCAGCAGGCACATGCATCCAGCAGACTTCACAAGGCTCAAGAGCATTACTCTCGCCTACAGCCTGCCCACAGACCTCCTCAGGAAGGTCAAGGTGTCAGGAGCAAGGGTATACTTCAACGGCGCCAACCTCTGGACGCTTGCCGCCTACAAGGTATATGACCCCGAGGTCAACGAATACGGATCGCGCGGATGGGAGATGCCGATCGGCAAGACCTATACATTCGGCATTGAAGCCAGTTTCTAATCTTAAAAAGGTACTACGATGAAAAAGATAACAATCATACTTACGGTACTGGGCGTCATGCTGATCACTTCATGTGAGGATTTTCTTGATGTAAAACCCAGCAACCTGGCGAATTCAGAGACCTCCATAACAAACGCCGCTGACGCCAAGGTGGCAATCAACGGCCTGATGAGGAAGATGACCTCTTCCAGTTATTACGGACGCGATTTTGTGATCTACGGTGATGCCAAGGGAGGTGATTTTGCCATCCGCTCACAGGGCAGGGGACTTGATTACTTCTATTCTTTCAACCACTCTGCAACATCAGGTTCGGGTTCCGGGTTCTGGAGCCAGATATACCATAATATTCTTCAGGCCAACAACCTGATCCTGAACATTCAGAAAATGGAAGATGCCGGGAACGGTACTGCTAACCTGAGTGATTACAAGGCTCAGGCAATGACTGCGAGGGCGCTTATGTATTTTGACCTCGTAAGGCTGTACGGGAAGCCCTATAACCTCGACAAGACGGCATTTGGCGTTCCTCTTGTACTTGAACCGCTTGACGCTTCAGCCCAGCCAACCAGGGCTTCAGTGGAGGCTGTTTACACACAAGTACTCAAGGACCTTACCGATGCAGCCCCCTTCCTGTCGAAAAACAAGGTTAACGGTTACATAAACTACTATGCCAACAAGGCAATAGAAGCAAGGGTACAGCTTTTTATGGGCAATCATACAGCGGCTCTTGCTGCAGCCGAGGATATAATAACCAGTGGCAAGTATTCACTCTATTCAAACACCGCCTGGGTAGGCTCGTGGGCTACTCCGTTCGGTGCTGAGTCTATCCTCGAACTGGCTATCTATCCGGCTGAAGCAGACCTGACAACAGGTTCGCTCGGATATTATCTGCTGCGCCTGGGCAAGGTTACGGGGGCCTCCGGATGGTTCATGGCAAGCGACTACTGGATCACGCGCATGTCTGCTGACCCGACCGATATCCGATGGGGAATAATGGATTATGATGAATCTTCAAATACCAGGTTCGGGTCATCCCTCAAGTATGTCGGCGGCACTGCCATGCTGGGTGACAAGGCATCTCGTTCAGCAGTCAACATCAAGGTCATACGCCTTTCCGAGATATATCTCCTGGCTGCCGAAGCTGCACTAAGCCTTCCGACACCCGACAAGGTCAAGGCTGCAACCTACCTCAACGAGATACGGAAAAGGGCGCCGGCACTTGCTCCGGCAGATGAGACAACCGTGACTGTTGATATGATCATGGATGAAAAAAGCAAGGAGTTCTTTGCCGAAGGTCACAGATTCTTCGATATGATCCGCCTTAACAAGACGATTGAGTTCAATGACGAGTTCATATCTCCGGCTGTGATCATAACACACCGGGCCAAAACAATCGACAGGACTTTCTACAAGGTCATTCTGCCGATTTCACAGAATGAGATGGATGCCAACCCGCCCATCGCAGCACAGCAGAATCCGGGTTACTAGGTTTTAAGGTTAATTTTTGGGAGGGGGGTGTCTCAACAGGGACACCCTCTCTTTTTAACTTTATTTAAACATTAAGCTCAGGCTTTGGTGAACAAAAATTTCATTCTGTCTGTTATAAATGCACGAATTATTTATACAGTATCCAAATTACTAAAACTTGACATTGATGAAAAAAGTTTTTCTTTTTGCAGCAGTAATGGTATTCTCGGCAGGTCTGGTATCAGCGCAGACAGGAGATGACAAGAACTTCAGGATTCCCCTTATAGGAGAGAAGGCTCCAAGTTTCACGGCCGAAACAACCAATGGTACACTTGTTTTCCCGGATGATTTCGGAAGCAAATGGAAGATTCTCTTCTCTCACCCGCAGGATTTCACACCGGTATGCTCTTCCGAGATCCTTGAGCTTGCACGGCTCCAGAAGGAGTTCGACAATCTCAATGTGAAACTGGCGGTCATCTCGACAAGTCCGCTTGAAACGCATATACAGTGGAAGAAAGCACTTGAAGAGGTACAGTACAATGGTACCCTTGCCTCAAAAATCAAGTTTCCTCTTATTGATGATGACAAGAGGCTGATTTCAAGACAGTATGGCATGATCCACCCTGCAATCAGCGGAACTAAGAGTGTACGCGGTGTGTTTATCATTGACCCGGACAATGTCATACAGGCAGTCTATTTCTACCCCATGAACGTTGGCAGGAGCAGTGAGGAACTGCTGAGATCAGTCAAGGCGTTGCAGACTGCCAATGAAAATCATATGACACCTTCAGACTGGAGGGCCGGTGATGACTTGCTGATTGGTATTC
Organism: Bacteroidales bacterium; assembly: GCA_049294275.1. GTDB lineage: Bacteria > Bacteroidota > Bacteroidia > Bacteroidales > VadinHA17 > SR-FBR-E99. The sequence continues at coordinate 17,198 of JBAQCQ010000005.1, read as the reverse complement.
CTCCCGTGACCGACCAGCGGACAGAAAACGTACCCGACGGCTACTACAAACTTGCATGGTTCATGTGGTACGAAAAGGCCGTGGCGAAGAATTAGTACTGAGGTTTGCGCAGGAAGTAATAAAAAGGGACTGGCATCGATGCCGGTCTTTTTTTGTGGATTGCAGCGATGGGTTTAACGTCTTATGTAGAGGTATCCGCTGATTGACAATCCGTTTTCAGCCCTGATGACATAGAAATAGGTGTCATCGGGAAGGGGTCTTCCGTTATAATCGGTACCGTGCCACAGGTTGTCATATTCCTTATTTTCAAAAACGAGGGCGCCCCGCCTGTCAAACACAATAAGTTCTACTTTTCCCAATACCTCTATCCCCTCCAGGAAGAAAAAGTCGTTCAATCCGTTCATATCCGGTGTTATCAGCGTAGGTATGACAAGGTTCCTTACATTGATTGTAACATAATCCAGAACAGGAGGACAAACGCTGTTGCTTACCGACCAGATAAGAATATTCTCGCCGAGACCAAGATCGCTTACAGTTGTTTGAGGGTCGTTCTGATTGGCAAAGTGTCCTGAGCCTGACTCCACGGACCAGGTTCCTGCCGAGTTGGCATCCGGGGCCAGGGCATTGAGGGTGGTGGTGAACAGATAGGTCAGTTCCTGGTCAGGTCCGGCGTCAGAGAGCGGCGGCTGAAGTACTCTTGCTGTCACCGGCCCTACGGATGAGCATCCGCCGCTTATTGTTCCCTTGATATAATATGTTCCTTCTGCTGCTGCAGCGGGGGTTGTGAAGGGGATGGTTGTCTGTATGTCTCTCCAGTAGGTATAAATCAGGTTTGGTGTTGATCCGGCGGTTACTGCCGGCCGGGTCAGATCAGCCGTACCGGGAAAGCAGACCGGGGCAGGATCAGTGATAACAAGAGTCGGGAACGGGCCCGGCTGCGGATTGATAACCACGTCTGCTGAAACAGGGGAGGTACATCCGCCGCTGTTTGTTACGGTAAAGTTGTATGAACCCGGATCCAGTCCATGGACCGTAAAAGACATTCCTGAGGCAGTCACTGTTATGCTGCCCGGGAAACGTGTCAGAGTCCAGTTCCCCTCAGCCGGCAGTCCGTTGATTATCGTGCTTCCGGTCGGAAAATCGCAGGTGGGCTGTGTTATTGCACCCGGTATCGGTGCGGTGGGAGTGGAGGGTTGAGGATTGATGACCACAGCTGTTGACGGAAGGGAGATGCACCCTTCATTGTTCCTTATGGTGAAGGTGTAGGTACCTGCCTCAAGCCCGGTCACTGTTATACTTGTGCCTGTACCCGAGTAGATAACTCCGTCAGGATTACGGGTTAGTGTCCACGATCCTGCTGCCGGCAAACCGGATAGAATGACGCTTCCGGTTGAGACATTACAGGAGGGCTGTGTCACTGATCCCGGCACCGGAGCACCGGGAATGGCAGGACCGGCTATCACGGGAATATTTGCTGACGGACCCGATGTGCAGCCTGCCTCGTTTGTCACCGTATAGGTATATATCCCCGGCTCCAGGCCGGTAATGAGTATGCTGGTGCCACTTCCGACTGTGGTTATCCCTCCCGGAGATCGTGTCAGTGTCCAGGTTCCTGTGGCCGGTAACCCTGAGAGCGTGACGCTGCCCGTTGGTGATGCACAAGAAGGCTGGGTGACAGGACCGGGTACAGGCGGTGATGGCACCACCGGCCGGGGATTAATGACAGCATTGACCGAGGCGGCCGACACACAACCGTCGGAGTTGGTGACGGTGAAGTAGTATGTACCGGGATCAAGGCCGGGAATGTTCAGTGAAGTGCCATTACCCTGATAGGGTACAGCGCCCGGATACAGCCGCACTGTCCAGTTTCCTGCAGCGGGCAGTCCTCCTAGGGTTATTGTACCGGTTGCCAGTGTGCAGTTTGGGTGAACGATTGACTCAATAAGCGGTGCTGACGGAATGAAAGGTGGGGGATTAATTACAATATTTCCGGAGAGACCGGAGGTACAACCGCTCTGTGTCGTAACTGTGTAGCTCCATGTTCCCGGCTGAAGTCCGGTCACAGTGTAGGTACTGCCGCTTCCGGTGGTTGTCACACCGTCCGGTTGCCTTGTCAGGGTCCATGTCCCTGTTGTGGGCAGGCCTCCAAGCACAACCCTGCCTGTCGGAGTCTGGCAGGTCGGCTGTGTTATCTGACCCACTTTCGGAGGATCAGGAATGGCGCATGCAACCTTAATCATGTAGTCTTCTACCTCACCGGAGGATGCTGCACTGGTCGGACTGCTAACCCTGGGGCCGATCCTGAAACGTGCGAAAGTAGGCCTGGAGGCAATCGCATCCGCAGGGACAGGTACTGAAAGATTGTAGGTAGATGTTCCGGGAGACATCCTGATGTTGTCCGCCATCCTCTCGTCCTTATCTGCAAAATCGCCGTCTCCGTTCCAGTCAATCCACACGCTCAGGTATGCGGCAGCAAAAGATGATACCACGGTTCGCACGGGGAAATTAACGGTAACTCCCTGCTTCAGGTCCGGGATTGTCACACCGTCCTCATCGTCAGTGCCGTTCAGATCATCGCCGTTTGCTTCATCTGAATGCTGGCTTCCGGCCTCACCGTCACCCCGTGTGCGCAGGTAGGGATAGTTGGTTATGACATGATATGCAGAACCATAGCTGGCAGGGGCATCGCCGTAATCGTTGGGATAAGCCTGCTGTGGCAAAGACAACGGTTCCCCGCTTTCACCGACGGTAGGCAGGGCAACATTTTCGGGGCTGCCGGCGGTTAACGTTAATCCATACAGAACAGATAGTAGTGCAATAAATATTTTTGCCGATTTATTGGCCATTATTCAAATTTGTTTATACCCGGCCGCTTGCGGCCGGTCTTAAATGTTACAAGTTAGGGATGATAACCGGCAATATCAAAGATAATTTGACCGCCGGAAACCGGCATTTTCTTAATATTTGCACCTCCTTCCTCCATTTTTTGGGCTTCTGTGACCGAAAAACATGTTTCCTGACATAAAATCCGATTTGACGAAACTGAGCAATCAGATGATAAATAAACCCCTGAAATCCACAATTGTTCCCGGGAATCGCAAGGGATTCTGAAAGAGGATTATCGCTGGCAGTTCATTCTGCTGCCGGTTCTTTCTGAGGTTCACCGCAGTAACGGCATATCTTTGCGGTGAATTGAATCTTTTCACCGCAATTGGGGCACTCCTTTAGGTCTCCGGGGCCTGACATGACCCTTTCCTTTTCAACCATAATAATTCCCTGAAACAGGTTAAGCTCTGTGTCGGTAATAAATTTCACCGGCTGGGCGATGCTGCCGCCGGCATATTCAATCACCAGGTACCTCTTCCTGAGCTTCAGGATGAGGAAGACTCCGGTGGCAATCGACACTACGGCAACCACAAGCATTATTATAGTGGACTGTCTTACCTCTGACAGCAGGCCGAGTGCGGCAGCTATTGCACCGAAAACCACCAGTGATGATCCGGGAACGGGCCGCGTCACCTCCTTGCTTATAGTGCCGTTGACATCCTGAAGGCTGACGGTCTTTTTCCCACTGCCTGCCCTCAGTCCGCTTCCGTGAATCCTGCGGCCTGATTCATATAGCTTCCCTACCTGGTACACCCTTTTGTCCGAAACGATTATTGCCGAATCCGAGAGATCGTCATCGACCAGCAGTGATGAAAAATAGTCCTGACCCAATATCGCAATGAATTTCTCGTGCTGAGAGGCGAAGAGGTTTTTGTAATTGTATTTCATTGATAAAGTCAGTTAAGCGATGGGTCAGGGCGGCCTGTATTTTTCCATCTGCCTGCCCAAATTTCGTGAATAAAGCTCATAAATTGAGCGTGCAAGTGCTTAAAAGGTAGATATTTTTGACCAACGCGAGGGTGGAGTGGACAAAAGTCACCGGTTGTTAGATAATAAACAGTAAGGCCCCCGGGTTTTCAAACCGGCTGTCGGGAAAAGAAGGTTTTGCGTTACCGTGATCCGGTAAATGTACCGTTGAGGGTACCAGATGAAAGGGTATAGGTCAGCAAATTACCTTGTACGGTGCCGGCAAGTGTGTTGCCGGCAATGGAATAAGAGAGGTAATAAAGATCATTCCCTGAGGTGGTGATCATGATGCCGTAGATGTCAAGGGTATGGGTTCCGGCTGTGATGTGCATATCGACTTTTGTATCGGTGAACCGGACCAGTCCCGAAGTTCCTGCTACTGAAACAGATCCCGTGGTGACCGTTCCCGTGTAGGTGCCTTCAATTATTCTTGCGTAGTCGGGTTGAGGCTCGCTTCGTTTACAGCATGTGAAAGCCATGGCAATGCAGGCCAGCAGCAGGGGCAGTGTCACCGCCTGCTTCATTCGAAATGGAATGAAAGTACCCATATCCTTGATTTTAACTTTTCTATAGCATTGCAGTAATGCGGGTAATCTGGGTGCGGATCATGCGCAAGTATATCCCTGACTCCGTTTGACATCTTGAGCTCCACTGAAAGTTTGATGTGCGTAAGGTAAAAATCGATGCCTGTACCAAATTCATAATAGAAATCCGGCCGGTCAAGCCTGAGAAACACAGGCCTTTCGAGCCTGTAGGCATCCTGGGCGTAGAAATCATAACGGAAGTTCACCCCACCTACGATGTAAGGCTTGATGTTTTGCATTCTCCAGCCATATTTGACGAGCAGCGGCAGCTCAATGAAGCTCGACTCCAGCTTTTGAGGGCTATAGGAAACGGTATCGGTCAGGCTTTCACTGTTATAATTAATTACACGCTGTCCGAAGGATACTCCCGGAAGGAATCGTAAGTCGAAGAACTGGTTCAGCCTGAAGTTGGCCACCAGGTGTAAATTAATACCGGGGTACCGGCTCACACTGCCCGGATTAAGTGAGTCGGAAGCGAAGAACACTTCGGAAGGTTTAATGGTGAAATTCATCAGGTTCAGCCCCAGGCTGTAACCCATGGTGAAGAATTTGTCACCTTCCCACGGTTCAGTCCGCGATGACTCTTTCTGCCCTGCAATGCTCTGAGTCATAATCAGCAGAAGGATTAAAAGGGAGGTATTTTTAACTTTGTACTTCATCAACCGGATCCCCTCAAAACGAGCCCCTAAGTTAATAAATCCGTGTAAATTATGCATCAGGGTGCTCTCAAAGCGGGCGTACTGACAAAGAGTTTGGATTTGTCTAATAAGGGGTGCAGTGCCAGCCGTAGGATTCGAGTTTGCTTTTGGTCATTGAATTGCAGACCGTCTGCCATTCGGCAGTGTTATGAGGATTTTCACAGACCCAGCAGATATCAGCCGTGTCACACGAGGCAAAGCTCAGCATTATAAGAAAAAGAAGGAGACTGACAGTTTTGTGGAATCCTTTTCGCTTTTTCATTTTTTGCCCGGTTTCAGGTGCAATGATATTAAAAATTGCTGACAGCTCCATCCGTCATCCGGGGTTACAAATGCCATATATCTTGAATCAGCTCCTGAAACATGGTATTTCCGCTGGATCCTGAACTGTTTGGTACTTTATAGGTCATTATTTAAAAAGAAAGGCGATAGACTTTGTTGAGTTTTGCAGCGTGAATTCCGTGGTGATTGCCGATTGTGTGCCGTAAACCTGGTTATTCATGATTACCTGGCATGAGACCTTTTTGCCTGCTTTAAGCATGCCGATTATTTCACGCAGATTAGTCTGATTTGCCTGATTCCCGGCTCCCGGAGAAATCGGCTTTGCCTGTTTGTCCCTGGAATCTTCCACTCTCCAGACCTGCCAGTCGGACTCGACTATATACCTCCCTGCGCCATTGTCCCATTCTTGTTTTAAGACAGAGGGCTGATGGATATATAATTTCGGGCTGTCGTCAAATTTCAGTACGATTCCCTGCACTTTATTGTCCTTGTCAGGTTTGTTGTGCAGCAATATCTGTCCCGTGATCTGGCTGTAGGGATCTGCGTTTTTCTGCCCTGCCGAAGCCGGCATGGTGCGAAGTATCCGAAGTGTTTCGGTTCCGCTTTTTGAAGTGACAAGCGCCATTCTGAATGTCCTGTCATAAGTCTCCCCCGATTGTGCCTTCCATTGTCCGTATGCCGCGATGTACAACAGCATCAGTGCAAGTCCTGTAATAATTTTCTTCATAACTGCCGGATAATTTTATCAATGTGAATTGCCTGAGAGCGCCACCTGCATTCATAAAGGCACAGTACTTTCAGGCAATTAACTGATTGCCTTATCCATTACAACGGATGATCAGGAATAATGTTCCATCTTAATGGCTGAACGCGTGAGTCAGGTCCGGCAGGTTCATGCCAGTCTCCTGATGTCCTGCCATAGGGCAGCCGGGAACCGGGCAGTTTATGATCTTATGTTCATCGTTATCAGCCGGTTCCCAGCCGAGGGTCAGATACAGTGCAAAGAAACCGATTACAAATGCAACTGCGACATGCCATCCGTTTTTAACCCACAGCACAACATTTCGGGCATCGGGGAATTTGTTTGTAATGGCCACTCCCGCAGAGGAGCCAAACCATATCATTGAACCGCCGAATCCCACGGTATATGCCAGCATGCCCCAGTCATAGTGACCCTGGTCAAGGCATAGTTTGGTGAGGGGGATGTTGTCAAACACTGCCGAAAGAAAACCCAGGGCGAATGCTGTCACCCATGATGCATCGGGCAACTCTTCAACAGGCATCATGGATGCGCAGGTCACAAGGCAGAGGAGGAAGATGGTTCCCCTGATGGACCCGGGAACCTCTTTCCAGGGCATCTTACGGATGAAAGCGCCTAAAATGATTGCTATCCAGACACCCAGTGCGGGCATGTCATAAAGGATATTGGAGATTATTGCCCCCGCAAGAATAAGTGCCACAATCAGAAGTTTTCCCCAGTCAATTTTTACTTTCTGACCGGCATCCTTCATGATCGGCTGGTACCTGTCCTGCTGGTGTGAACCGAACCACGCGAAGAAAAGCAATGCCACCAGGGCTGCTACATAGGCATGCATGACATTGAATGCCGACACCCCGTCAATCCACATCATCGTCGTGGTGGTGTCGCCCACCACACTGCCCGAGCCTCCCGCATTGCTTGCAGCCACCAGCGCCGCAATATATCCGATATGCACCCTGTTTTTAAATACAACCAGCGCAATCGTCCCGCCGATGAGGGCAGCAGCTATGTTATCAAGGAAAGATGACAGGATGAAGACAAAGACAAGCAACAGGAACGGTCCCTTCCAGTCATTCGGAAGATACCTGGGAAGCATGTCAGGCACCCCGGAATCCTCAAATATTTTTGAAAGAACTGCAAATCCGAGCAGCAGTCCCAGAAGGTTCAGGATAATACCCCATTCCCCCTGACGCAGGTCCTTGTCCATTATCTGTTCTCCCATGGGAGTGGTTCCGAAGAAATGTTCCGCGAGGTTAAACCCGGGATCGAAAAGCAGTTTGAATGCAAGTAGAACGGTAACACCTATCACCGCTACTCTGAAGGTTTGTTTGTGGAACAGGGCCACCCCGAGGAGGACAAACCCGAAGATGATGAACTCAACACGGACAGGCCCTATTGACAGGACAGTGCCTCCGGCAGCAAAGATGAATGCAGGGGAAGACAGGATGAGTACTGTCATCAGGATCCTTTTACAGTTTTCCTCGAAAAACTGTTTTAACAGACGGTACATGGAAGAGGGAGTTTTAAGGTTGTCTATTGATGAACTAAACAGGCCGAAAGTTAGAGAGATTTTTAAGTATCAAAATCTTCCTGCTTTGAAAATAGTTTTCAACAGCCTTGATCTCAGTGATGCGCCACCGTTAATGGGAATGATTACTCAAAAGCCGCTGGTTCCGTTAAAGTCCGCAATTTATCTACAGCAATGAATGAGTTGTTTTGAAGTACTCTGCCTGCGATGATCGTATAGCCGGGCAATTCATCCTCTATGGTTACTTCCGAAAATATCTCCGTATTTATTGCCGGCAGCGAACTGACAGAAAAATTCTTTATCTGAACCAGGAACCCCTGTTTTACCACTCTGTGTTCAGACAGCCGGAGATAGCCCTGATGAGCAGCGGCGGTCTGTCCGATGAATTCTATCAGACCCGCTGCCTGAAAGAGGCCCTCATGGCAAAACACATTTGTTGATTTAATGAACAAACGCCTCCGTGCGGCATTCTCTCCTGCAAATGTCAGCCGGTCAATCATCAGCATTGGCTGACGCTGAGTGATTAGATCAATAGTATCGTAACCTTACGGCTTTTTCATCCATACCGGGGGCAGGGGAAATTACAAAAGTCCCTTCGGTGGGTTTCTTCAGCTATTTATTTTGTGAGCGGGAACAGAGAAAATCATATACATCTACCGGCGTTTTTACAGAGAGCTTTCCTTCCCCCTGACGTTAATGCCGAATTTCTTTTTAACCATGACTGCAATGTCAGCAAAATCGAGGCTCACCAGTCCAGGGTCGTCCTTCAGACTGGCCCCCGGATGGATCTCTTTTTCGTCTGTCTCAAATTCCCGGATCAGCAATCCGGTGACAGCCGTGATAATATCTTCGTTTTCCATACGGTCGGTATATTAATCGTTCGTTAATGATACTTTTTAATGATCAGGCAGGAATTGGTTCCACCAAAACCGAAAGAGTTTGAAAGGCATACGTCTATCTCCTTAGGTGTAGTCTGTTGAATGATATTCAGCCGGGCAGAGAATTCGTCGGGTTCTTCGAAGCTGATGTTTGGGGCAATGAATGAATTCTGCATCATTATAACGGAATATACGATCTCACTTGCGCCTCCCATCGGCAGTTCATGGCCTGTCATCGATTTGGTGGATGAGACGGGTGGTCTGTGTCTGCCGACTCCGGTTTTGAGAAGGCCACGAGTGCATCGAAGCTGCCTGCACTGTAGAGGTTCACCTCCTGGGCTCTGCCGCAGATTATTACCTTCTGATAACCATGCCTGATCATGAAATACCCCATTCCTATAGCATGTGCCCCGCTGGCGCATGCTGCACTTGCGGCGAAATTATATTTGTATGCAAGAAACACCCGTAATCAGGAGAAGTCAATTACTTTCAGAAGCATTTCTGTGTAATCAGAGCCGGGCATCCTTTTCTTTACTCCGCCTGTCAGACTACGACATGAAGCGCTCAATCTTCTTCCAAAACAGGATTCTGCATACGAAACTCCCTCCCGGTCAGTTATATTTACTGATGCAGTTCTTCTGACAATTAAAGTAGGGCCGTAATATGATAATGAGAACAAAGAATGACCGAAAGATGTCCGGACTTGTCAAATCACTCTGCCTGGCATTTCTTATATCCGGCACTTCAGGCGGCACAATGGCTGCATCGGGAATCCTGCCGGGGAATGATCAGGACCTGGCCAGATGCGACAGCCTTACGATCATTTATAAAGGTCATCTTCAAAACAGGGAGTATGTCATGGCCCTTGATTCCTGGCGTCTGGTTCAGGCAGAGTGCCCTTCATCCTCAGAAGAGTTGTATAAAGACGGAGAATTGCTGTATTCGGAACTATACAGCAGTACGGGAGTGATGGCCTTCATTGATACTGTTCTGATGGTTCTCTCCCAGCGAACTTTTTATTTCGACGGCAAACCGTCGAATGACCTTCATAAGGCTGAACTGCTCTCGGACCTGGCAGGAGACGATCCGGCATACCTGGGACTATGCTACAATATCCTGGCTGAGACGGCAGAAATCTCTCCGGACCAGATGGTATGCAGCCATTTTGTGATGATGGCAACCACGGCTGCCAGCCTGTATGCGATGGAAATAATTGATGCCGGCGAGCTGGAGCATGCTCTCGTCAAAGCTATCAGTGCACTTGATGAACGACTGGAGAATAATCTCTGTGATGCCGTACATGCGGAGGATCTGAAAAACCTGGAATTATATTTCACCACATGCGGGGCGATGACTTGCAGCAGCATCGATGCGTTGTACTCACGAAAGGTTGACACCAACTTTCGCAACAGGGAGTTTATTGACAAGGTTTTTACTATGCTCACTGAAACGGGATGCACCGGTTCGGACATATATTATAATGTGGCAGTAAAGATTTATGCAAACGACCGTACCGCGGAGAATGCAGTAAGGCTGGCTGAACTGAATATTGCCCGGAACAATACCGAAAGGGCAATATCCTACTTCACCGAGGCTTACAATCGCGATACCAACAGGCTGGTCAGGTCTGAAGTTATTACGAGGGTTGCTCTGATGGAACTGGCCCAGGGGAAGAGGCAGGAGGCGAGAGACCGTGCTGAGCATGCCTTTCAGCTGAATAAAAAGAATGCCAGGGCGCTGATGATACTTGCCGACTGTTATGCGGGGGCCGAATTCGGCAACTCATTTGACAATCACACCGCCTACTGGGTGGCGGTCGATTACCTGGAGGCGGCAATGAAGGTTGACCCCGCTCTGAGGCAGGAAGCTGCACCAAAGATTAAGGCCTATTCACAGCTTTTCCCGACCAGGGAGGAGTGTTTTTACCGAAGGATAAATGACGAAGGCCTCGTTTTCAATGTCGGCGGCTGGATCGGTGAAGTGACCAGGGTCAGGTTCAGGAGAGAGTAGACTGTTCGGTCAATCTGAGTAGACTTAAATGTTCATCCTTCTCCGGAAAACTCATTCTGCTCAGCTTCCCAGAGTGTTTCTCCAGTGTGTCACAGGCGAAAAACCAGCAACTGATTTTAGTTGCTGCTAATGTGCGGATAGAATTACGTACGTATAACTGCTTCCGAAATAAACCGAAGCGCTATCTGTTCCAGATATTCAGAGCCACTGTCCACCGGCCGTCGGTCTTTTTCCAGATATCAACCCATCTGGCGGCGTCATCAACAATTCCTTCCGGTGTTTTTTTCTTCAGCAGATCGGTTCCCCAGACATAAGCCAGATCTCCCGATGAAGATACTTCGATGAATTCGGCGTTGAGGGAATAAGTCTCCCAGAGGTATATTGTATCTGCAAATCCGGCTTCCAGTCTTCTGCCATAAGCCTCAATACCAGTGACAGTTGGTGCGTCAGGCGCCATCTGCATAATGTCAGATGCCGCATAACTCAGAATTTTTTCAGTGTCACGGTTCTTAAAGGCAGTAGCAACCTGATCTTCGAGCTTACGTAATGCCTCTGCTTCGGCAGCAATATCCAGCCCGGGGGCATTGGTGCACCCTGCCATAACAGTGCAGGCCAGGACAAGAAAGAGGAGTCTTTTCATATTTTTAAGATTTAGGGTTAATACTCTGATAAAATCTTTATTTCAAAGTTAAGCCCTCAGTCAGGTGAAGTCAAGTTTGGGAGAAAAGAATCTAATAAATGCTGCAAGAAGCGACACCGGATGTGGAAGGTTTCGCCGCGACAGGGCCGGTTTTTTACCCGACAGTTACATTGAACATATATCCCACAAGGGCTGTAAGTCCCATTGCGACGGTGCCCCAGAATGAGATCCTGATGATGGCTTTGGTCACACTGGAGCCTCCGGTTCTGGCTGCCAGGGCCCCGAGAATGACAAGGAAGAAGATGGCAAATCCATAGAGAGAATATTCCATACTTTTCAGTGGAAGAAACAGGGTCACCAGGAAGGGCATAATGCCGCCTAATGTAAATGCGGCTCCTGAAGCAAACGCTGCCTGGATCGGTTTTGCCTGGCTTATTTCATTGATACCCAGTTCATCTCTCATATGTGCGCCCAATGCATCTTTGGCTGTAAGTTCTATCGCTACCTGCTGAGCAGTTTCCTTGGTTAATCCCCTTTTTTCATATATTTCCGCAAGTCGCTGCAATTCAGTTTCAGGCATTTCTTCCAGCTCTTCCCTCTCCCTTTCAATATCGGCATGCTCGACGTCCGTCTGTGAACTCACGGAAACGTATTCCCCTGCAGCCATCGATAAGGCCCCTGCTACCAGTCCGGCTAATGCCGCTAAAATCACCGGATCGCGGGTACTGCTTGCTGCTGCAACACCGATGGCAATACTCGCCGTCGATAAGATTCCGTCATTTGCACCAAGTACTGCTGCTCTCAGCCAGTTGCTTCGGGTAATGAAATGAGGGCTCAGATAGTCATCTGCCTGGTTTTTGTTTCCTTTCATTTTCCGGGATTTATCACTGTTACAAAACACAAAATTCTATGGTTAGGAAAGGTAGTCATAAACCAGTAAAAGTCAAAGCCGGCAGGCTTATGATTATCCTTTTGACCCTCCATGAATGTGAATCCTTTCCGATTCAGCCTGGTTGAGCCGGAAAGTCCCCGATTCTGACCCTCCATAAGCCTCTTTTGGTCAAAATTCCGGATTCAGTGTCATCCGGGGATCTTGCGCAGCTATTGATCAGAAAATTAGTGTTATAGATGTTTTTATGCCCCCGAAAATTTTTCATTCCATCTTTTCGCCGTAAAATTTGACCTCTTTTTGACGAAAGATATAATTCGGTACGTGAGTTGACGGGTGCGGCAAGTGAAACATAGGAATAATTTGAGGAGCGTTATTTGTAATACGCTCATAAACACCACCATAGACACCCTGGCCTATTGTGCTGTGTGCCGGCATATCATACCTTTGACACGTAGATCAAAACGAACAGCCATGAAGACATTCAAACAGATTTCTTCGGGTTTAGGCGTGGGATCCGGATGCGATACAATAATCAGGAAACTAAAGACCAGACTGACAACTGAAAGTGCTGCGCCACGAATCATTCTGCTGGGCGTAATCTTCCTCCTCAACTCATATCTTGTTCCCGGAGGTAGCCCTGCAATGACAAAGGAGATGAAATACCGGGAGGAAAGGTCTCTCTTCTATTTCCAGATAAGATATGAGCCGTTCAGCGAGGAGCTGATGCTAAAGTGTCTCGAGTATGAAGGAGTTCTATATCAGGAGATAGCCCTTCTTCAGGCACGCCTTGAAACAGGATACTATACCTCTGATATCTTCCTGAACGGGAATAACCTGTTTGGAATGAGATACCCAAGCCGCAGGCCCACGGTTGCCACAGGCGTCTACAAGGAGCATGCTCGATATTCTCACTGGTCATATTCCGTGATTGACTATGCCATGTGGCAGAAGTACTACCTGTCGAGAGGATACAGGCTGGAGGGGGAGATTGACAGCGATTTCTACCTGGTTCTCCTCAAAAGCATCCCCTATGCAGAGGATCCCCGTTACATCTCGAAACTGGTGACCCTTTCGGAGGGAGATCTGACTTAGCACATACCCTGGTTGCAGGAACTCATTCGGAATACTGTATTCCCTGCCTGCCAAAAAGTTTGTCTTTTCGGAGCCAAGATGTATTTTTGAGTTCTAATTCACCACGACTAAAAATCATTCTAAAACTATCAGCAAAATGAGTTCAGCAAAAAAAACGGGAAGATTTCCCTATGGATTTATAATACTCATCCTCCTGGTTGCACTTCTCTTTGCCACCAACCCGAAAGAGCAGCAGTTCACCTCGTTCCTGAAAGACAGAATCAGGGAGCAGGCTAAGGGAGATGAAACCCCGGGAGGGGACCTGCAGAGGCTGCTGTCAGGCCCTGCCGCCTCTCTGGCCTCAATAGGGACGGTCAGGACTGACTACTATGTATGTTCCACCTATAAGATGGATTTACCCGGCGGAGAACACCTTTACCTGGGCATTTTTAATCAGTTTATTAAACTGAATTAAGATCTTCACGGATTTCCTGGAACCAATCAAATCCAGGGACGTATTCACTAAAGTCCTTTAAACAGCCATTACCAACCAGGCCATATCCTGTTCCCACATAATCCTTATTTCCAATAGAGAATCCGACTGCACCGCTTCGCGGATTCCCTGCCAGGTCAGCAACCCTTATCCAAGTATTGGTTTGCTGGTCCCATTCCCGGAAATCACTGAAATACTGAATTGGCAAACCATTATATATCTCCTTATAACCAATACCAAATCCGATATATGCTTTATCGCCAATTGTGAGGTTTCATGCCGGATATATGTAGCTTTTGACACACCCTTATCAATCATGGATTTCAGGTTGGCATTGTGCTTACGATACAAGTCCAGGAGGTTATGCACATCTTCCTCACCTATTCCATACAGGTAAGCTGATTTCAGCGCGGCAGCTGATACAGATAAGTTCCTCGCTGACAGATCCTGGTGGCATTTGTAAACCTGTATCCTCAACTGGTCAGGGTACTGGTTAAGCTCCTTGCCTGCATGTGTTACCGTTTTTGCGCATCCCTTCGAGCTGACCCACTGGTCAGGGTTGATAGTCCGCCTGGTTGCAGTATCCGCCCGATCTCCGTTTACTGTAATTCTGAGGAATACGGGAGCCTCAAGGTTCTTTCTTAATTGCGTTCTTCTGATGAAGAACATGACTGAAAAGGTGTTTCGTCCCATTGTGCTGGTATAACAGGTTTATACTTCCTGTTCTTAAAATATAAGTCTCAGGATACCAGCGCTTCAAAGCTTATCCGGTGCACAAACTAATTTTTGAAGAAAGTACACCGGATAAGCCACCAAGTAGGTGTATTCCGGTGTACACAGTGAAGAATGGGCAAAAAAAAGAATCCTGCAAATGCTTGATTTACAGGACCCCATTTTCGTAACTCATTGATACACGTGGAGATAAGGGGAATCGAACAGTAGATGACAAATGGCTCTATACGAGTGGATTAAGATCGTGCGGAATTTAATGGTATCCGAATAAGTATCTATATCTGAAGTCAGGCTTATTCTAATGTACAATACGAGGTCTTAAATTGGATTTTGACTTATACGTGATAACACTTGACTTGTAACTTTCTCAAAGTATTCCACATCATCCAATGACGGAGCCGGTTTTTCGGGATGGGCTGGATCCCTTCTAAGAACATTCAACCTGTCACACCAGGATAGATCCACACCTGGCAATTTGAGGACTTGGCCTAAGAATGTGTCATTTGAGATAATCTTTTTATAATCAAGGAAATCAAAGTAGGATTCCTTGGGGGAAGTCTGTCCTTCTTGTATCCATTTCGAAGAAATTGCTTCCATCACACCTTTGGGTATGTAATCAACACTAAACCAATCTTTGCCTCCGTCTGTTTGCCCTCTCTTTCTAAGTCTTTCAATAATATAGCGGTTAAGCTTTTGAGATAACTCAGTATTGGCTTTGTAAAGTCTGAGTCTTAATTGCTCTTGATCTGAAATATTTTCTGAAGACATGCAATTCCCCAAAGGATTTAGAAATAGGGGAATAAATTGAGGTGTCTTGCACCAAAGTATTGGACATGATTTACTTGAACAATAGGGCTCAAATAGTATTAAAAGGGTATTCTTATTCAGATTTGGAAAGAATTTACGCACTTCTGCATACGCATGATTAGCTTCTTCAGCTTTTTCAAATAATTCCGTCCCTTCAATGAAAGGTTTGACCTTAGTCTCTTCGATTTCTCGTAAGAATATAAGTTTAAAATTATTAAAAGGCGCGGTAGATTTTATTATAGCTGTTTTTGCTTTAGTTGTTATAATGAGATTGACCAATCTAACTTGAATCTTGTCTTTTATCAGATCATTCTGTAGAAATTCAATAAGTTGTGGCTGAAATTCAGTGATATCATCTATGATCGGTTCACAAATAATTATTTCTGTTGGTGTATTTCGCTTCAAAATCTCCTTGTCATCGACAATATTCTTAACTGTTTTTTTCGTTCTTATCCTACTCATTAATTTGAAGGTATCGACAACTGGCAGATTTTCTTCAAATTCCTTTGAAAATGAGAAAATCTCTATACCCTCTCTGAATACAGTTCGAACACCTTCTTTTACCTCGAAGACCTGCTTAAAAAAGATATTTCTTTGTTCCTTCTTAAAGAATTCATTTATTTCTTCTTGTGAGATGTAATAAATCGAATCTACTAAATTGAATATTCTCCTTTGTTCGATTGAAGTCCCAAATTGCTTAAAATATCTTTTATATTCCTCAGTTGTTACTTTGCGCCCATTAAAAACAAGTGCATCACTAAGTCTTTTTATTTCTTCATCCTTCAATGCGAATTCAAGTTCCAGCTCCTTTTCTCTATGCTGTGCCTCAAGGTCAGAAACACCCTCAATCATTAACGTTTTCCCGGTACTAACAAGCCAACGTTCAAAGATTTGAGGCTTAATGCGAATTGAATTATTGGTCTCATAGAAGATTTTTCTATTAAAAAATTCAGTTATGGTATTTTCTACCTCGTATACTTCTATCTTATATTCACTTGGGTATTTAAAATTGCGTAAGATTTCCGATTTGGATGGGAAGTGATCCTTCTCTTGCCTACATGAAATACTATAGCTGACTAGAATTCTCCTTCTGATGTCAGTTTTTCTTTCTTTTTTTGAATCACTTTCTTCTGTAAGTCCGTCACCCCAAAAATGCTCAAAATGACCTTTTTGAGAGGACTTTACAATAAGGTCTATCGCAAAATCAGCATTATGAATGTCGATAAATGCATCACGGTTCTTATAAGCATTACTGAAGGCGTTGTGGCAAATGAGATTTGTAAAGTAGGGATTCCCATTTGTTATATCAAAAATTTTATCAATAGCATCTTCTGCAAATATTAAATAAGGAACTCCAGGGCCAATTACGATATTTTTATAGGATTGATATTGAGTGATTTTACTGAAGGTGTCAACTTCCCTTTCACGATAACTGTTATAATTCATTCCTTGCCTGTCAAGTATCTGCATATTCTCAGATCCTACCAAAAAGAATCCGATGTATTTTTCTTCATTCAACCCTTTCCCTATCCCTTGAGAGAGAACCTCACCAATATTCCCGGGGAGAAAGAACTCTTCATTAATTCTGTCAAATTCATCAAGTATAAAAATGAATTTCAATGACCTTTCAATTCTATGAAGTTTGTTGAGGAATGACTCCAATGGATATAGGGATCCATTAAAGGTTGGTATCGTAATATTCTTAAGTTGCTCCCGAATTTGAGGAAGTTTTACTTTATTGTCGATTTCATTTAATACCTCTGAACATAAACTCTCTCCAAGCTCGTTTAGGGTAATGATCGGATCAGAGTTTCTTATTCCTCCAATTCTTCGATAAACCACAATAATGTTTTCATAATCTTGAAGCACAGTCTTAAGTGTTTTTACTATTGAGGATTTGCCAACCCGTTTTTGCCCCCAGATTTTATATGAAATAATGTTATCACTTAGGATATTAATTTTTAGTTCTTC
>JBAQCQ010000004.1:0-39273 GCA_049294275.1 Bacteroidales bacterium | reverse complement strand
ATAAATCCTCTGATCACCTCCCCTCCGAATATGAAGATCACTATAAGCACGAATATGGTTGCCATACCTGTGTTGAGTGTTCTTCCCAGGGTACTGTTCAGAGCCATGTTGTAAACTTCTCTGGTAGGTCTCTTCCTGTATTTAGGCAGGTATTCCCTGATCCTGTCGAAGATCACCACGGTGTCGTTGAGTGAATAACCCACCACTGTCAATATCGCCGCAATGAACGACTGGTCGATATCCATTGAGAAGGGCATGATCCCCTGCAGAATGGAATAGAGACCAAGCACGATTATCACGTCATGTGCCAGCGCAACCACTGAACCAACACCGTACTGCCATTTACGGAACCTGATGAAAATGTAAAGGAACATCCCGATCAGGGCAAGCACAATTGCCCAGACAGCTTTGTTAGCCTGATCTTTCGCAATGGTCGGCCCTACAGTCTCAGAACTCACAATGTTCTCATTGATGAAGGTGGCCTGATCAACACCGGGAAGAAGTTCTTTCAGTCCGTTGTAGATCAGACTGTTCACTTCGTCTGTGGCACCCGGGTCCTCAACCTTGTACTTGGTGCTTATCTTGACCTGGTTCTCCGATCCGAAGGTCACAACCAGCGGGTCACCGCCGAGCTCGTCAGAGAGCAGGTTGGCTACCTGTACCGTATTGACGGGCTGTTCAAACCTTACGACGTAATTACGCCCGCCGGTAAAGTCGATACCCTGGCTGAGACCCTTGGTTGAAAGAGTGATTATACTTAGAATGGTAAGTGCTATTGAGAAGATATACCCGTATTTCCTGATGCCTATGAAGTCGATCTTCGTTTTTGTCATGAAGTTCTGGGTATAGGGAGCTGAGAATTTAAGGTTTGTATTCTTCTTCAGCAGCCACTCGTAGATTAGGCGTGAGATAAGCACTGCGGAGAAGAGTGATGTGATGATACCTATTACCAGTGTTGAAGCAAAGCCCTTGATAGGTCCGGTTCCGAAGTAATAAAGTATCACACCAGTGACGAGGGTTGTAAGGTTACTGTCGATGATGGCAGAGGAAGCCCCTTTGTAACCGTCGGCAATGGCCTGTTTGACGCCCTTGCCTCCGCGCAGTTCCTCCTTGATCCTTTCGAAGATAAGCACGTTCGCATCAACCGACATACCTATTGTCAGGACTATACCGGCGATGCCTGGCAGTGTCAGTACGGCATTCAGCGAGACCAGCACACCCATCATGAAGAAGAGGTTGACGGTC
This sequence comes from Bacteroidales bacterium, assembly GCA_049294275.1. Lineage (GTDB taxonomy): Bacteria > Bacteroidota > Bacteroidia > Bacteroidales > VadinHA17 > SR-FBR-E99. The sequence continues at coordinate 38,028 of JBAQCQ010000004.1, read as the reverse complement.
ATGGCAACGTCTGCCACCAGTCCGGCCGAACGGCTGTAATAGAATATCATGTACAGGAGAACAATGATAAAGGCGATGATAAATGATTTCATACCGCTGTCGATAGCTTCTTTGCCGAGGGAGGGACCTACAACCGTATCCTGGATGATGCGTGCCGGAGCTGGCATCTTTCCTGACTTGAGTATATTGGCAAGGTCTTCAGCCTCTTCGAGGGTGAAGTCACCGGTGATCTCTGTATTTCCGCCTGCGATCTCATTCTGAACGCGCGGGTATGATCTCACGTAGTCATCAAGCACAACCGCTATGCATCGTCCGATGTTGTCACGTGTCATGCGCTGCCATGTCTTTGCGCCTTCACTGTTCATTGAAAAATCGACCTTGATGTCGGAGCCTGTCACCCCTGTCGAGGGGCGGGCGCCGGTGACAACATCACCGGTGAGCGGGGCACGTCCGTCACGGGTCGAAACCTTGATGGAATGCAGTTCGTACAGCGTTCCGGTCTCATCGTACTTGTAAGGGTTCTGGCTCCAGTAAAATCTCAGCTCCCTGGGGAAGAGTGACTTCACCTGGTTCATTGCCAGGATGTCGTTTACCCTTGAGGTGTCCTTACCGGCTGCGAAGCCGATAAGACATCCCGGAACCGGCTGTCCGTCCTGTCCGACGTTCGGCCGCAGCAGCCCGAAGAGTGGGTTCTGACGGGTGAACTCCTCAAGGGTTGAGGCCTCGGATGCTGCAGCAGTGTCGCTGCTGACCATGTCAAGCAGAGACCTGTCGCCGCTGGCCGTCGTATCTGCAGCAGCAGCGACGATGCCGGTGGTGGTAGTGTCAGTCACGGCGGCAACGGTTGTTGCCGGCATTATTGTGCGAAGGAAATCGTTTGCCTGCATCAGGTAACCAATCACCTCACCGTTCTCGTAGGTCTCCCAGAACTCAAGGTTGGCTGTTCCCTGGAGAAGGTTACGCACCCTCTGCGGGTCTTTCACGCCCGGAAGTTCAACAAGTATGCGGCCGCGGGGCTGCAGCTGCGAAATATTGGGCTGAATAACTCCGAAACGGTCTATCCTGTTACGCAGTACATTGAATGAATTGTCGATGGCTGCATTGGTCTCGGTCTCAAGAACTTTCTGAACATCCTCGTTTGTCGAATTGAAGTTGATGCGGTCTTTCAGCTCCACTGTGCCGAAGACTGCCGCAAGCCTGGCATTAGGGTCTTTCTCCTCGAATGACCTGACAAACAGGTTTATAAAGTCCTCGTTGCTTCCTGCCAGCTGTTTCTGTTTTGCCAGGGCCAGGGCGTCGTTGAAAGTCTTTTCCGTGCTGTAGTTTGAAAGGGCCCTGACAATATCCTCAACCGAGATCTCGAGCACCACGTTCATCCCTCCCTTCAGGTCAAGGCCGAGGTTGAGCTCTTTTGACTGAACCTCCCTGTAGGTGTTGCCAAGGAATCCCCACTGATCCTGAGGCAACGAGGCGATTGAATCAATATAAGCCACCTCCTTGTTCAGATCGCCTGCCGCATATACCCTGGCCTCTTTCTTCACCTTGAACGATGCCGCCGTGAAAGAGAGCTGGTAAACGCAGACAAGGGTAAGTGCAATAGCCAGAGCCGTAATTAATCCTTTGTTCTGCATCTGTATCCGCTTTTAAATTTAATGGTAGTGTATGATTAGCTTGAATAATACGAGGCGCAAATATATAACTTTATTTTCTTAAAGCATATTATAAAAAGCAAAACTGCCGGCATCAGCCGGCAGTCAGATTATGTGGTGGTTCCGACTACTCGACTAACTTCTCGTAGTCGGTTTCGAGAGGCTTGCGGTTTATGAAATCAAACAGGGTGAGTGCCCTCATGTTGTAAAAATATGTCCAGTAATTGTTAAGTGCCTGGATGTAGTTGCGCTTATTCTGATCCTTCTTGGTATCGGCGTTGTTCAGATCAAGGACATCTATTCTTCCGATCAGGAACCTCTGTTTTGTCACCTCGAACATCTTGGCAGCTACAGTATCAGACTTGGCTGCAATCTTCACCTGATCATCCTGCATATTGAACTGCTGAACGTCAAGCAGCAGATTCTGCTCGAAGTCTATTCGTGACTGCTCCACCTGAACACGAGTCAGCTCTTCGCTTGACTGAGCCATCTTGTATCTGCCGCGGCCCTGTCCCCAGTCCAGGATCGGCAGGGTGAATCCAATCCTGATGGTCTGTTGCTGATTGGGCTTGTCATATGCCATGTTGAGCAGCGGATCCTGGTCGCGCAGCCCGTATGAGGCTGTCAGGTTGGCATTAAGACCCTTTTCTGCCTTTGCCTGTGCCACGGAGCTCTGCGCCTCAACAAGCTGTCTCTCAAGGGCGATGAGGTCAGGATTGTTTTCTTCTGCCAGCTTCAGCACCTCACTAACCTCAACATCAAGTTCCGGGATCGTGCTGGGGATAATCAGCTCGAGACGCACCGTCTGATTGAAGCCAAGAAATGATCTCAGTTTCAGCTCCCTGTCGCGCAGGTTCATTTCAGACTCATTGATTGCCGTTCCTGCGTTAAGGTACGAAAGTTCCATCTGGAGCAGCTCATCCTCCGCAATGGTACCAAGATTATACCGTCCGAGTGCAATCTTATAAAGTGTGTCGGCATTCTGCATGTTTGTTTCGGCAATCTCCTTGTTTATCTGTGCCTGGGCCAGGTTGAAGAAACTCTGAACTGCCATCATATGCACATTCTCAATATCCCTCAGGTAAGCCTTACGGGCCTCTTCGTACTTGAGCGGCTCGATCTTTTTCTGCCACCTGAGCTCATTGTACCTGAAGATAGGCTGTGTAAGCCTCACGTTCAGAGGGGATGTTATATACCTCTCACCATCAGTTTCAAAGTTCTTTTCGTATGTCAGATCTGAAAACAGTGAGATAGACCCGCCTGTCAGACCTATATTCTGGGCCAGCGAAAGGTTGCCATTTGTCTGCAGGACGTTGGTGGATGCGTATTCCCACTGCTGTGCAACGGAGTTCCAGACCCTGCTGTACGCCGTACTGTAGTCGGGCAGGTTCCCCGCCAGGGACAAAATAGGACGGTATTCCGCCACGAAGGTGCGGTACTGCCAGTAACTTGCACGGAAACGGTGCTTTGCAATAAGGGCGTTGGGCGACTGTTCCGATGCCAGTGTCACAACCTCGTCAAGTGTGAGGCGTTTGATATCCTGGGGAATGGCCGGCAATGTGAGGAGGGCCGCTAAAAGAACAGTGAAGGAGATTGATTTCATCCTTTTCATATTGTAATTTTATTCATAACGCAGTGATTCAATCGGGTCTCTCTCCGAGGCCCTCTTTGCCGGCGAATATCCGAATATAACTCCTACTGCAGCTGACACACCGAAGGCGACAACTACGGAGAAAAAGGAAATAATGGTTGTAATGCCGGCTATTTGTTGAATGGCAACCGACAGGATTATTCCGAGGAAAACACCTATAAATCCGCCGGTGACGCTTATCAGTACAGCTTCAGAAAGAAACTGGACCACAATGTCCATCTTCTTGGCACCGATGGCCATCCTGGTGCCTATCTCCTTGATCCTCTCCATCACTGAGGCGAACATGATATTCATGATGCCGATGCCGCCCACAATCAGCGAGATGCTGGCGATGGCTCCAAGCACGATATTGAAAATGTCCTTGGTCCTCTGCTGCTGTTTAAGCAACAATTCCGGCACGGTGATCTCAAAGTCCTTGACGCCCGAATGCCTTCTCAGCATCATCCTGCTGAGCACCTCGGTGGTCGGGGTAAGCTGTTCAGTCTCCTGGACCTGCACCACTATTTTATCAAGCTGGTTGTAGTTGGTCTCACTTGTAGTTGCGCTTGAACTGTTCACCACTACCCTTGACATCCGCCCGCCTCCCCCGCCGAAGACCTGCATGGAGGTGGCTTCCGAGGCAAGTTTGGTGTTGACAAGAGCCCTGTTCTGATATCTCATCAGCATTGTCTTTATAGGTATGTACACGTTGTCATTGTACACGTTTACACCCTGCTCTTCAAACCCGGTGAGGGAGACATTTGTTTTCTCAAGCACACCGATGACCTTCAGCCATACGTTGTCAAACTTCAGATACTGTCCGATAGGGTCAACCTGGCTGAAGAATTTGGCCCTGATATTGGCGCCTATTATGCAAACCTGAATGCCGTGTTCCTCCTGGTAATCGTTAAAGAAGACGCCCTGTGACAGGGGCAGGTTATAGAGTTCAAAGTAGTCATTTGAAACGCCAACCAGTTTGGCGCTATATCTCATCCCGCTCAGCACTATGGTGGAGTTGAAGGAGATCTCGGGACTGATCCGTTTAACCGCCGGTATTGTGCTGCGGATGGCTTCCACGTCAAGGAGAGTCAGGCCCCGGGAGAACTTGTTCAGTTGCTTCTCGCCTTCCCCGCTCTCTGAGCTTTTGTCCTGGACGATGGGACTGATAAGTATATTGTTGACCCCGACCATTTTTATCTGGTCAAGTATCTCCTGCTGAGCTCCCTTGCCTATTGCCAGCATGCTGATGACGGCTGCCACTCCGAAGATGATGCCGAGTGCTGTAAGTACCGACTTCAGCTTGTTGGACAGAATAGACTCAACAGCGATGCGTATGTCGTGGCCGTATCTTTTAAACATAGTATTCCTTCGTTTGGTTCCTCTGAAATCCCGGAAAAGATTACTGGTTACGGATTATCACCCTTTGCTGTGTGGCAGCTGTATCTGGCCTGGTGCCTCCGGGTCTGCCCTGTCCACCCGGTCCGCCGGCACCCCTCATCTGGCGCATTGCCTCGCGCTGCTCAGGTGTCAGACTCTGCATGTAGTCACGCATCTGCTCCGGGGTCATGTTCGAAGGAACGGCTGCGCGAGGATTAGCATTTTGCTGACGTTTCTGCTCTTCAAGCTGCTGTTTTTTGCGCTCCTTGATGGCAGCAATGAGTTCCTCTCCTTCCAGTTTGAACTTTTCACCTTCTTCCGGAATTGAGAGATACAGTTTCTCCCCTTTCTTCAGTCCCTGCTCAACAATCACGAAGTTTTCGTTTGATTCGCCAAGCATCACTATCTGTCGCGTGCCGTCCTTCCTGTAAACAAACGGCACACTGTCAGCCGTTGCAAACACAGTCTCGAGAGGAATATAAATCACATCCTTGAAGGTCTGTGTTATGATCTGGTTGCCTGTGGTCATTGACGGCCTGAGTATGGGATCCGAACCATCAACCTTGGTTATTACTTCAAAAACCTTGGCATCGGTGTTGGGCAGCTGTTCCCCGATGTTTGCCACGCTTGTGACAATGCCGGTATATGTTTTATCCGGAAAAGCGTCGACGGTGAGCCTTACTTCCTGCCCTACCTTGACTTTGCTTACATCAATCTCGTTCACATAGGTCTTGGAGATCATTGACGACAGGTCGGGGAGTGTGGCTACTACCGGGTCCCACGGGCTGATTTCCGAGCCGACCTTCCGTTTTGCTCCGTTCCATTCCCTCTTGTATATAACCATACCGTCCGACGGGGCCTTGATAACAAAATTGGTTATTATATCCTGCATTTCCGTAACCTTTCTCCTCTGCTTTGCCAGCTGAAGCTCCGTCTCCCTTATGTCAGCCCTGGCCTGCCTGACCTTGAGATCATAATTGCTCAGAGCCTGCTCAAAGGCTCTCTCGGCTTTGTCAAGCGATATCTTTGCCTGCCTGATGGTGGTCGGGGGTTCATACTTTGACTGTTCCAGGGTGATCTGTGCCTCCTCCATGTTGAACTTGAGGTTGACGAGGTCATCCCTCAGGTTACCCAGAGAAATAGTTGTATCGAGCTGCTTCTTGAGCAGGTCGGTTTCAAATGCTTCCTGTCTGTCAAGCTCATCCTTCAGGGAGTTGTCGACGCTGGAGCGGTCAAGGGTGGCAACGTAATCGCCTGCCTTTACCTCCGTGCCCTCCGGAACCAGGTTTTGTATCTTAATGCCACCGAACCTCATGTTCCTGCTCGCAAGGCCCTCAGGGCCCTTGATATCAGTGGAGACCTCAGCCTGCAACTCACCTGTTGTGGTGACAACAATTTCAAAATCACCCTGCTGGACTTCTGCAATCAGGGTACCCATATCTCCCTTACTTGAAAGTTTGCTGATCACGATCATGGCAATAATCGCCACTGCAACAACGATCGAAGTAATGATAATAGTCCTTTTCATCTGCGGATATTTCTGTTTATTTTAATTAAGCCGTGAAATTATTACAAATTTTGTGTTCCCCTGCTCTTTTTAAGAAAACATTAACTTTCATTAACTTAACAATGTATATGAACAAAAACTGTTCAGAAAATCCCGAAAAGTCCGGATAAGCTTAATGTTTTAGAGATTTTTAACAATGGCTGTCACTTCAGCCGCCAGTTTTTCGGCTTTTTCCTTCTGCCTCTCCTCGGCATATATTCTCATGACGGGCTCCGTGTTCGATTTGCGGATCTGCACCCAGCCTGTCGGGAAGTCAAGTTTGATGCCGTCACGCGTGTCAAAGGCCGCATCAGGGTATTCTTTCTTCAGCATTCCGTACAGCTTTTCAAGGTCTGCCCTGCCTGTCAGAACAATCTTTGTCTTGGCGATGTAATAATCGGGATACTGCCTCCGCAAACTGCTGCAGGACATTCCCTTCCCGGCAAGGTGAGTAAGGAAAAGGGCGATTCCGGCCAGCGCATCGCGACCGTAATGCAGTGCGGGATAAATGACACCGCCGTTGCCCTCTCCTCCTATCACCGCTCCCGTCCGCTTCATCTCGGCCACTACATTTACCTCCCCTACCGGGGCAGAACTGTAAGTGCATCCGTGACTCTCAGTCACATCCCTCAGAGCTTTGGTTGATGACATATTTGAAACCGTGGAGCCTTTTTTATGGCCCAGCACATAGTCGGCAACGGAGACAAGAGTGTATTCTTCGCCGAACATCGATCCGTCTTCGCAGATGACAGCCAGCCTGTCGACATCCGGGTCAACGACGAAGCCAAGGTCTGCTCCCTGTTCCGTCACAACGCGCGAAATTTCCCCGAGATGTTCCGGGAGGGGCTCAGGGTTATGAGGAAAGAGTCCGGTGGGCTCGCAATAGAGCTCTATCACTTTTTTCACTCCCAGTGCCTCCAGGAGTGCAGGTACGACAATGCCTCCGACAGAGTTCACAGCGTCAACAGCCACCGTGAAGCCGGCCTTCCTTATGGCTTCCGTGTTGACCAGCGGCATATCAACAACTGCCTGAATGTGCCTGTCCTTCCATCCGCTGTCAGCTGTCTGTGACCCGAGCCTGTCGTAAGTCACATATTCAAAATCCCCGGTTTCGGCAATCGCCAGCACCTCCCTGCCATCACCGTCGCTGAGAAACTCTCCTGCTTCGTTCAGAAGTTTCAGGGCGTTCCACTGGGCGGGATTATGGCTTGCGGTGAAGATGATCCCCCCTCCGGCCTTAAGCCCTGTGACCGCCATCTCAACCGTCGGAGTGGTGGCAAGCCCTGCATCAACAACATCAATTCCGACGCTCCGGAGCGAGGAATTGACAAGCGATGCCACCATCTCACCTGAGACACGTGCATCCCTTCCGGTCACAACCCTGAGAGGCCCTCTGCCACGCCTTCTGAGCCAGGTCCCGTAGGCTGAGGCAAACTTAACGATGTCAACGGGAGTAAGCGATTCGCCGGGATTCCCGCCTATGGTTCCCCTTATGCCGGAGATAGATTTAATAAGAGCCATGCCACTGTCATTTTGTGCAACTGCAAAGGTGCAAAAAAAGATCGGGGAGAAAACCGGTAATTAGTTGTAAATTTGCACCCTGAAAAAGAATGACGATGGAAAAAGTACCGGCAAGGCCGCCAAGTAGAAGATCCGTTAACCAGGTTGCCGAAAGGGCTGCAGGAGAAAGGAAGAGAAACAAGAGACCGGCAGATGATAAGTTTTCGGGAGAAAGGAAGAGGGATTTTAAGAAAGTTGCCGCCAGGGCTTCAGGAGACAGGAAGAAAAGCGTCAGGACTGCAGCCAAACCTGCTGCTGATGAATTGGTAAGACTGAACAAATACATTGCCAACAGCGGCGTATGCGCACGCAGGGAAGCTGATGAACTGATCGCGAACGGATATATCTATGTCAACGGGGTAAAGGTTACAGAGATGGGCCATAAGGTAAAGTCCTCAGACACTGTCGAATATAAGGGAAAGAAGCTTATCCCCGGCAAAAAGGTTTATTTGCTGATCAACAAGCCGAAGGGGTATGTGACCACTGTAAAGGACCCGCATGCCGATGTCACCGTCCTCGACCTGGTCAGGGATGCCACAACGGAGAGGATATACCCTGTGGGAAGGCTTGACAAGTCGACCACCGGAGTACTTCTGCTTACAAATGACGGAGACCTGGCCGGCAAGCTTACACACCCCGGTTACGGAGCAAAAAAGGTGTATCATGTTTTCACTGACAAGGAGGTAACCAGGGCTGATATGGAGGCCATTGTCAGCGGAGTCACCCTTGAAGATGACGGCAAGGTCAGCGCCGATGCCATCTCCTACCCCGAACCGGAAGACCATACCCAGGTGGGCCTCGAGATACACTCCGGTCAGAACAGGGTTGTGAGGCGAATATTCGAGAAGCTCGGATACCGGGTGAGAAAACTCGACCGGGTCAGCTTCGCCGGCCTGACAAAAAAGAACCTGCAGAGAGGACACTGGCGGCATCTGACCGGTAAGGAGGTCAGCATGCTCAAGAGAGGCATCTACAAATAGATCATCATTCCCATGGAGCACAGATCTGGATTTGTAAACATACTGGGCAACCCCAACGTGGGGAAGTCAACGCTGATGAATATTCTTGTCGGCGAGAAGCTCTCTGTCACCACCCCAAAGGCCCAGACCACGCGGCACAGAATCATGGGAATACTTACGGGTGAGGGCTACCAGATAGTCTATTCCGATACTCCGGGAATCATGAATCCAAAGTACAAACTCCAGTCGGCGATGATGAAATCGGTCGAGTCAGCACTTGACGATGCCGACCTGATCCTCTATGTAACTGATGTTGTAGAGACGATCGCAAAGAACGCTGAGCATCTGCAACGAATCCTTGCCTCGCCGGTTCCGAAAATTATTGTGATAAACAAGATCGACCTTTCAAATCAGGGTGATCTTGAAAAACTTGTCGAAATATGGAGCCAGATGGCGCCCGGCGTCCCGGTCCTTCCTGTATCGGCAATAAAGAAATTCAACACGGACCTGCTTCTCAGGGAGATCATTGCACGCCTCCCGGAAGGGCCTCCTTATTTCCCCGAATACCAGCTCACCGACCGGTTTGACAGGTTCTTTGTGACAGAGATAATCAGGGGAAAAATATTCGGGACATACCAGAAGGAGATTCCATACTCTGTTGAGGTGGAGATAGAGACGTACAAGGAGGAGCCCTCCATCAACAGGATTGCCGCAGTGATCTATGTTGCCCGTGACAGCCAGAAGGGTATCATCATCGGACATAATGGGTCGATGCTTAAAAGAGTCGGAACGGCCGCCAGGAAAGATATGGAAGAGTTCCTCGGGAAAAAGGTGTTTCTCGAGCTTTATGTAAGGGTGGCACATGAGTGGCGGGATAATCCGCGCATGCTTAAGAAATTTGGGTACCTGTAGTTTTAAGATTTATTATGAGCAAGATAGCAGCAATAGTTGGCAGGCCCAACGTAGGTAAGTCGACCCTCTTCAACAGGATGACGGAGAGCCGTGCCGCGATAGTGAATGAGGTGAGCGGTGTCACGCGCGACAGGCACTATGGTAAAGTGATATGGAACGGAGTAGATTTCTCGGTTGTGGACACCGGCGGTTTCGTCCAGGACTCCGATGATGTTTTCGAGAGTGAGATCAACCGGCAGGTTAAGCTGGCAATAAGTGAGGCTGACGTGATCATCTTCATGGTCGATGTCGGTGAGGGCGTTCATGAGCTCGACAAGGCCGTTGCGGCAATGCTGCGAAAGGTACAGAAGAAGGTGATCCTGGTTGTAAACAAAGTCGACAACAACCAGCGGCTGCTTGATGCCGCGGAGTTTTATGCACTGGGACTGGGTGACTATTATGCAATCAGCTCCGCCAACGGCAGCGGTACCGGCGACCTGCTCGATGAGATAGTGCGTCATCTTCCGGATACGGTCGGGGAACCTGATCAGGAGATACCAAGGGTGGCCGTGGTGGGAAGGCCCAACGTGGGCAAATCATCACTTGCAAACACCCTCCTCGATGAAGAGAGAAACATTGTCACACCGGTTGCAGGCACGACCCGTGACTCAATTCACAGCCTCTACAATAAATTCAACACCAGGTTCCTGCTGATTGACACTGCCGGGTTACGCAAGAAGGCAAAAGTGGAGGAGGATATTGAATTTTACTCCACCCTGCGATCCATCAGGTCGATTGAAGAGAGTGACCTTTGCCTCCTGCTCATTGACGCCACCCGCGGTATTGAATCTCAGGACCTCAGCATTCTCAGCATCATTCAGAAAAACAACAAAGGGTTCATATTGCTTGTAAACAAGTGGGACCTGGTGGAAAAGGACCTGCACAGCACAAAGCATATAGAGGAAGAGATCAGGTCGCGGACAGAGCCGTTCACCGATTACCCCATACTGTTCATTTCGGCCATTACGAAACAGAGGGTGCACAAGGTGCTCGAACTGATCACCGAGGTCTATGAGAACCGGAGAAGAAAAATACCCACCTCAAAACTGAACGAGGTGATGCTTAAGATAATAAGTGAGACCCCTCCTCCTTCAATAAAGGGCAAGTATGTCAAAATCAAATATGTTACCCAGATCCCGGCAGCATACCCCACCTTTGCCTTCTTCTGCAACATCCCGCAGTATATCACCGAATCATACAAGCGGTTCGTTGAGAACAGGCTCAGGGAGAACTTCCGGCTAACCGGGGCGCCGGTAAAGATCTTTTTCAGAAAAAAATAGATAAATTTGGTGTGATTTTTGATGGATGAAGAATCCGGAGAGGCATGAAAAAATCAATTTCAATAATATTTGTCGCAGCGGTGATCCTTGCCGGATCGTGCATGTCCATTGAGAACCTTCCCACTGAGCCGGCAGTTGAATTCAGGAATTTCACCCTTTTTGACACCGTTGATATCCTTGGCAACCCTGCAAAAGCCGGAACACTGAAATTCTACTTTGAAGACGGCGACGGCGACCTGGGTCTCGGCGCACCTGCACAACCCGGCATAGACCCCTCGAGCAACCTCTTTCTCAAGCTTTACCGTAAAAAAGGGAACGGTTTCGAACTTGCCGGACCGTTGGATCCTCTCTACCCTTCAGAGTACCGTATTCCCTTTCTTGACGCTGAGGGACAGAACAAGATACTCCGGGGGACCATTGAGGTGACGCTGATATATTTCCTTTACAGTGTGAGCGACACTCTCTATTATGACTTCTGGATAAAGGACCGTAGCGGAAATGAGAGCAACACAGCCTCCACCTGCGTGTTTGTGCTGAGCGAAAGCGGGACCTGCGGGGAGAAGTAATCAGACCCTGAGTCCCATGAAGAGGACATCATCAACCTGATCATTTTTCCCTCTCCATTCAGCAAAGAAATCTTTAACCTTCCTGTTCTGCTCCTCCATCGGAAGAGGAAAGACTTCATCTATAAGAGAGCGCAGGCGGCTGATCTTCATTTTCTTGGCACCCTGACCACCGAACTGGTCGCAGTAACCGTCGGTGAAGAGGTAGACAGCATCACCCTCCCTGAGATGGTATTCCTGGTCATCATAGAATTTCTCCGTGGCCGATTCCCCTCCTACTGATGACCTGTTTCCTCTGACATAATGCTGTTCCCCGTCAATCACCAGGATCACAGGACGCATTGCTGAGGAGAATACCAGTTGTTTCGTCCTGAGATTGAATTCGCACACAACAATGTCCATCCCGTCATTCGAGGCCTCCACCTCCTGGTTCTGGTTCAGGGTCGAGAAGATCTGCCTGTCAAGTTCATGAAGCACCTGCGAGGGCCTGGTGATCTTTTTGACAGTTATTATATCCTGCAGCAGGGCCGTACCGATCATTGACATGAAAGCGCCCGGCACGCCATGTCCTGTGGAGTCGGAACATACCAGTACAAACCGGTCTTTGTCAATCCAGTCAAACCAGTAAAAGTCACCGCTGACGATGTCGCGGGGCTGGAAGAAAACGAATGCCTCTTTGAATACGGAGCTCAACCGCGCGGTGTCGGGCAGCACGCTGCTCTGTATGCGCCTGGCATACTTGATGCTCTCAGTAATATCAAGGTTTTTCTGTGCAAGCTCCTCCTTCTGCGCATAAACCTCCGCCGTCCGTTTCTGAAGCTCATTCTCGAGGTACTCACGTTGCTTCCTGTGTGCCCTCTCCCTGAGGCTTATAATAACATACACTATTGCTGCCAGCAGCGCCAGTACCGAAAGGATGAACCACCACTTCTGTGTAAAAGGCTTTTGAATCACGATGCTGAAAGCTGCCGTGGCGGCATTCTCCGGATCATCCCTTGTCAGCGCCTCGACGCTGAAGCGGTAATGACCGCTGCTGAGGCTGTATGTCGCTGACGAGCGGTCAGCGGTCAAGTCACCCCATGCATCGTCAACATTCTCCATCCTGGTCCTGAAAACAACATTGAGCGGGTCACGCAGCGAGATGCCGGCATACCTGACCCTGACCGAATATGATGACCTGTAGGGCAGATTGTACGACCCGCGGTAAGGATGTTCGACGCCGTTAATCAGCACCGAGACTATGGCTGCCTGCGGCGGCACAGATATCTTGCGTTCCGACGCCGGATTATATGCCACGATGCCTTCAGTGGTACCGATATAGACAGACCCGTCATCGGTCATGGCCATCGCATTTGCCATACAGTCGCCCCTTACACCGAACTCCGTACTGAATGACCTGACGGAGCCTGTGGCAGGGTTAATGATTGAAAATCCCTTCTCATGTCCTGTCCATATCCTTCCGTCAGCCGCGATGAGGGTACTGTAGCAGAAGTTTGAAAGAAGGCCGTCTGCAACGGTATAATTGAGCAGCGTGTCACCGGCAAAGAGGAAGAGCCCGTTACCGTAGGTCCCGGCGCAGATGGTCCGGTCGGGTGCCACGGATATGCTGCGGATGTCTGTGACCATGGCTCCTTCCATTACAAAGCCTTCAGTACGTACACCGCCTGTTACATGAATATAACAAAGCCTGTCGGTCTTTGTGGCCACAAGCACCTCTCCCTCCCTGTTGACCACAACCTGTGAGACATTGTTATGCGGAAGCATCTCCCATGTGGTATAGGCTGCCTTCTGTGCTCCTGTCTCCCTGTCAAGCAGAACTACCCCGTCAAGGGTTGCGAGCCAGATGTTGTCTGTCTCGACAGCGACTGAGTTGATCCGGTTCTGCCCGGGGTTCCCGGAGCGGTAGAACTGTCTCAGGGTCCCGTCAGGCTTCATCACCCACAGTCCGTCACTCACTGTTCCTATCCAGATATTTCCCAGGTCATCGGTTGACCAGGAGGCAATGCCCGATCCGCCGGTCTTCCCGGACAGGGGACGGTAATTCGAGAAGCTTCCGTTAAGATGGCTGAAGTCATAGAGACCGTTTCTTGTGCCCATGACCACCCGGCGACCGATACTCCCGATGAAGTTTATCTCTTTGTTTGTTTCCGGTTTATGGAAAGAGAATGCGTTGGTTGTCACCGCAGCCAGCCCGCTGTTGTAAAGCCCGATCCACAGGTTCTCCTCGCGGTCCCTGAAGATTGTCCGTACATTGTTGTCAGGCAGCCCCGAGGAGATATCATAAACGGCAACTATCTCCGGCCCGGAGAAGTCCGGATCAAATATCACCTTCAGAACCCCTGCCTCCTGTGTGGCAACCAGCAGGCTCCTGTCATCACCTGTTATAAGCGCGGGAATGCGCATGTTCATGAACAGGGTGTCACCTGCGGCAGTTGCATTCAGACTGCCACCTGATCTCCTGATCATGAAGAGTCCGGCATAGTCGGTTCCCGCGAACCATGTGTCATTATCCATCTGCCTGACGGTATGGACCCATGTATACTCCAGTTCGGGGAAAGAGTGCTTTTCCGATAACCCGTCACCTGAAATGGTGCAGACGTGCAGGTTATCCTGCGTGGCAACCAGGACAGTACCGGCACCGTCAAAAGAGACGTCGAACACAACAAACCCCTCAGGCACCGGCAGCCTGGTTATCTTTTCTCCTCCCCCGGCATCAGCCAGGTAGATCCCTTCTGTCTGGGTTATGATCCATACTTTACTGTCAGGCCCCTCTGTTATCCGGTTTATCCTGTCAGATGCGGCCAGAGCCAGGTGCTGAAGTGATCCGCCTTCGCTCCAGGTGTAAAGCGAACCGTCTGTCAGACCCACCCACATGGTTCCCTCCCTGTCACAGAAAAGAGCATTAATGTTACCGCGCGACTCTTTTTCAGGGAATGCCATCCGGTGAAAGTCAAAACCGTCGTACCTGAACAGGTTCGAGTCAACGCCCACCCACAGGAAACCGCTTCTATCCTGTGCAATCACATTCAGGTAGCTTCCCGGAAGACCTGTGTTCTCATCGTAGGTACGGTAACTGAATGTCTGGGATTGTGCCCGGACGGGGAACAGCACCTGCAAAATAGTTATGCAAAGTACTGCAACAAAGACACTTGTGCTCTTGTACATGCTTACTTCTTAGGTACTACCTTAATCCGTGGCTTATATACAGGGACCCCTCCGATGGGGGCGCTGAAGAACTGAAGGTTTTCACCATACTGGTTTTCCACGGTCATGACCACATTGTTGTTCCTGACAAGGTCTTCCTTCTTCTTGTAAAAACGGAAGTCGAGTGACTTGCCTATCTCCGCCTCAAGAATGGGCATCCTTGATTCAGTCCAGTGGTCCTCACCTGAGAGTGGCAGTACCTGGCCCTTTCGTTCTACCGAGACGACAATGAAATCTCCGTCACTGTCCCAGTCAAAGTTCTTCTGCTGGATGTAAACGCATCCGCTGTCGATATAAGGATAGATGTGTGACACGAAGGAGGTGTCATTGTTGTTCCACATCCTGAAGGTGTACTCATATGTAAAGGCATTGGCTCCCTCGATGGGGACATTGGCGTCTGATCTTCTTGAAAGGGCATACCTGTAGAGATTCCCGTCATCACCAGAGATGCCGTCACAGATAATCTTGAAAACATTGCTTGAAAACTTCGGATAATATTCACCGTCAGCCGGATTGAAGGGTCCGAATGTGAACCAGCGCTCATCCATCTTGTTATCCATGCCGAAGGTGCGTGTGGCAAGAAGTGTCCCGCTCTTATAATTGCCGGAAGGACTGATTCCTTTTGCATCGGGATGGGTATAACAGCCTTTGCCGCCGTATACCGAATAGACCATACGCGTGTCCCAGAAGTTGTTAAGCTCATCAGTCTTGCCACCCACGTCCGGATCATAAATCCTGATGTAAAACGGATCCTTATAATCCTTAGGCAGTGTAAAGAAGAATGTCTGCGAGAAGTCATCGTCACCCCATGATGTTGCGGCTTTCGGCCCGAAAGTGATCAGGAATGGCACATTCTCATCCGGACCCGGCACCTCCTGGCCATTGACCAGGGCGGGTGAGACGGTAAGAAGTGAAATAATGAGTGACAGTATATTGCGGGTAACTCTCATTTTCGTCATCAAAAATAGTCAATTTCCGTTTGCTTCAACCTCAATGTCTTTGCAGACACACACCTCCCGGACAACGCCTCCTGCTCCCGGGACGGAACTTACAATCAGCTGTATGTTATACCTCCCCGGTAACGGGTAGGTTTTTGTTACTTCCAGTCCGGTAGCAACAGTCTCGTCACCGAAGTTCCAGTAGTACCTGCCGATCTCCATCCCCGGAAGGTAGGTGGCCCCGGCATTAAGTACCAGTTTCTCTCCCGCCCTTATCCTGTCCGGGGCGGTGATCACCGGTTGTTCAATGTCCGTTATCTCGAGTTCATATGAGGCCTGTCTCTTTTCAATGGCCCCGGTGATGAGGTTTACAATGTCAAGGGTCACGTCATATACGCCGGGTCCCTTGTAACAGTGCTCCGCGGTTATACCGACAGCCCTTGTACCATCGCCGAAATCCCACTCCCACCGGAAACCTGTCCTGGCAGTATCCTGTTTGAGGGCATTTTCTTCAATGAACTCGTAGCAGTAGCTGTTCTTCTGCAGGGTGTCGCACGCTGACCGGCGGATGATTGTTGATGCAAACCTGTAGATATCATCGTTGAAATTCTGCCGGTTTGATGAAAAATAGCCCTGTAACCCGCCCCGGACGGCATAGAATGCAAAGTCGTCAGCCTCTGAATTGATCGGCTCATCAAGCGCAACGGGTTTTGTCCATGATCCGTAAGCCAGGGTTGAGAACCATATATCGAGGCCACCTATACCGCCGGGACAGTCAGATGCAAAGTAGAGTCTCCCGGAGCTGTGGAGGAAGGGATGTATCTCCGCGTCAGGGCTGTTCACAGTGTTGCCCAGGTTGGTGGGCGCTGACCATTTTCCGTTAATGCTCTCGCACAAGTAAATGTCATATTTACCCAGGCTTCCGGGCATATCGGAGCAGAAGAAGAGATACCTGCCGTCATCCGATACATAGGGATAAGATAGATTGTATTCAGTGTTGTTGTACTCAAACGGTTGAATATCGGTCCATTGAGAACCGCTTCGCCTTGCGGTGAACAGACCCAGTCTGTTGGGCTGGTTCTTTCTCATCTTGCGGCCCGGAGCATAATTCCTCGTGAACCAGAGTGTATTTCCGTCTGCAGTCACCGAGGCCGGACCGATATTGGCATCACTGCCCAGGTTGGTGGCAAATCGCACCGGCTTGCCGGGTTCACCTCCGGTATCGAAGGGAGCAAAATAGAGTTCGTAGAGACGGACGCCCCCAAAATTCTTCTTTGTAAGGAAAGGATTGGTTTTCCGGTTGGAACAAAACAATATCCCGTCACTGAGTATCACCGGCGCCATTTCATCTGAGCCGGATGATATCCCCGTCACCCTGGTTACCTCGAAAGTACCCTTTCCCTGCCCGCTGAGTGACGCGAGAGTGATGATAAGTATTATCGCGGTGACACCTGTATGCTTCAGCAGCCTCCTCATCTCATCAGAAATACCTTGGTGAAGTTGCACTTACTGAATACTCGAACTCATATCTCAGCGACACCTCATGAGTCCCTGAGGTGTAGTTGTTCAGGTGCCCAAGCTGGTAATCAAAGGAATAGCCAAGCTTAAGCTGGGGGGTGACCTGCAGGTCAAGAAGCGCCACAGCTGCCTTCTCTGCGAACCTGTAAGAGCCTCCCACCCATAGGATGTCGGCAAATATAAGGTTTGCGTTCAGGTCGACTTCAAGCGGTTCTGTAAATGAATATCTTACAAGCACAGAGGGCTTGACCTTAAATGCGTCGGAGAAACTGAGAAGGGTTCCGGTCAGGAAGTAGGTCTTGAACATCCCGAAATCCGGAGTGACTGCAGACTGGTCAGTTTCATCGCTGACGTAGGTAAGGATCGAAGGCACTGACAATCCTGCAAAGAACCTGTCCGTGTACCAGTAGAAACCCGCTCCTATATTGGGCATTGTGTACCTTAAGTCACCCGTCAGGAGCGGATCCTGGGGATTGCCATCAGGGAAGCGGAGGTTATTGTAATTGGTGTTGCTCAGGTCTAATCCTCCCTTCAGTCCCATGGAGAGCTTGCCTTTTCCAAGGCGGACATTGTAGGCATAAAAGCCATAGAGGCCTATATCTTTCGTGACACCGAATGTCAGGTATTCAGCTACAAACCCCAGAGCCACTTTTTCACGCTTGTTCACCGGGCTGTGGAGTGAGAGGTTCTGGAACTGCGGAGCCCCGGTGATTCGTGCCCACTGTTTGCGGTATGAGAGGTTGGCGCTCAGAGCGCCGCGGGTACCTGCGTATGCCGGGTTGATGATCAGGCCGTTTGTCAGGTACTGGCTCGTAATGGGCGTTTGCTGCGCATTAAGAGCCTGCTGAAGCGCCACCACAAGGACCAGTAATATGTATCCCCTGCCCTTCATTCTATCTCTTCAGGATTAAGAATCCGCTTATGTTGGCTGTATATTCTGGCACATTCATATCCTGCGCACCTTTTATAGTAAGCAGGTAATAATAGGTACCCTCCGGAACCTCATTACCGTTTAGGTCAAGTCCGGTCCATGCGCCAATGGGGTCATCGCTCCGGTAATTGTTTGACCTGTATACCACGGCGCCACCTGTGTTTATAATTACAAGTTCATTGTAGGTATACTCAAGCCCTTCGATATTGAAATAATCATTTATATTGTCACCGTTCGGGGTCACTCCCTGCGGAATAATAAGCTCGGGTACCGTTAGTATGAGACGGGCTTCAGGTGCCGTGCACTTTCCGTTTGTAACTGAAAAGATGAAGGTGTTGTCTCCGAAGCCAAGCTTTCTCACTTCGGTCGTCTTTTCGCCGGGAGCCGAAAAAACAGGATCTCCCTTACCTGTGGCAAAGTCATAACTCCATGACGCCGTGCCCTCACCGTCAAAACTGCCCTCGAGCAATGCGGCAAACTGATATGGAAGAAGCGTTCTGTCCGGCCCGGCGCTGATACTGACCGGCATGATGTCAACCGTCACCGTGACCGGGGCAGAAACTGAGGTGCAACAGTTGTTCTCTCCGGAATAGACATTCCTCCTGAACTGTGTGGTGCCGTCAAGAAGTGGAGGCTGATAGCCTGCCGCTGTGTTCGCGCCGGGAGCATTTGTCCAGCCGGGTGCAGAGGAGGCCTTGCTCTCCCACAGGTACCTGAAGATACCGTCACCGCCGCCAGGAATGCTGCCTGAAAGTGCCACCGGGGCCTCCGTGTTGCATACGGTCTGATCTGCCGTGACGGTGTTTCCGGATATCTGGGGAAGCACAGTTATCCTGAAGACTGAGTTTTCGGAGCAGACACCTGAGCTGACAGTTCTTCGGAACCATGTGGTGGCTGAGAGGTTACCAGGCTGATAAGACTGTGTGGTTGCGCTCAGACCGGTGAAAGTCACATTGTCGATCGATGAGGCCCACGCATAGGTAAAGGTGCCCAGGCCCCCGGCAGGCGTGCCTGAGAGCAGGGCAGGTGCTGTACCAGTGCATATTGTATCGTGACCCTGTGCCGGCAGCCCGATGTCGAAACCGGTAATCCGCGGATCAACAGTGACCTTTATGTCATTGCTGGTGCTGGTGCATGCCGATGATGTGACAATACGTCTGTACCAGGTGCTGGCTGTCAGTGCTGTTCCGGTAAGATCCTCGGCGGTGGCACCCGGTATATTCTCAAAAGTGGTACCGTTGGGGCTGTTAAGCCACTGGTAAGTATACGTACCCGCTCCGGCGCCGTTGGAAGGGAGGGTCCCGTCGATGGTGGCAGAAGTTGATCCTTCACATATTGTCTGGTCAGCAGAAATGGTGTTGTTTGTAATTGAAGGATGAGCTACCAGCTGAACAGTATTGCTGGCCGACTGGCATGTGTTGTTAAGACCACTGAAGACCATGCGGCGGTAATATGTCATTCCGGGGGAATCGTTCTGCGGGTCATAGTTAATGCTGCCGTTTGGCGCGGCAGCAGCAGTCCAGCTGTTATTGTCAGGGCTGCTCATCCACTGGTATGTGTATGACGGAGAGGCTCCGCCGCCGGGGGTGGCGCCCGTAAGATTGCTGAAGAAAGTGCCCTGGCATATGGTCTGGTCAGCTGACACGGTGTTGTTTGTGATCGAGGGCAATATAGTTATGGTGACCGGCGCGCTTACGTCAGTGCATGCTCCCGAACTGACCACCCTTCGATAGTATGATGTTGCCGTCAGGGCCTGGGGATCATACTTAGGGTTGGTACAGGTGCCGGGGGCATCGCTCCATGTCATATTATTCGGACTCTGTTCCCATAAGTAATTATAGAGACCTGTTCCTCCCGCTGGCCCTGCGTTAAGCTGGTAAAGGGCATGCGGGTCCTGGTTATTGCAGAGAGTAGTGTCTGCCCCCACAAGGTTTCCGGTAATGCGCGGATGGACAATTATCCGGACAGCCATGCTGAAATCGGTTATGCCGGCGCCGTCATTTACCACCCTCCGGAACCAGAGCGTGACTGCCTCTGTTGATGCCGGTGTATATTCGATGGCTGTCCCCGGTACGTCTGACCAGTTGCTGTTGTCATAGCTTTTCTGCCACTGGTAGGTGTATGTCCCGCTGCCTCCCACGGGCCTGGTGCCTGTTATTTTAGGCGGGATCATGCCCTCGCATATCGAGTCGAGCATGGCCAGGTTATGGGATACATATATCTCATTGAACAGAAATCCGTTAAGCGGCAGGTTAAGGTTGTTCCGGATTGTTCCGGGCAGTCCGTCCTTGTTGGGGTCCCCGGTACTGTGTATGCCTCCCTGGCCTCCGTCCACGGTTGCGGTACCGGGGAAGGGTCCGGTAGTCCATATAAGGCCGCCGCCGCCGCCGCCGCCGCCGCCGTTCTGGTTGACATTGTCCCCGCCCTTGCCTCCGTCGGCATTAAGAACCGGGGTGGTCGCATAATGCCTTGCACTCATGGCCACCGAACCTCCGGCACCGCCGCCTGCGGCACCGCTGCCGGCAGTGGTATTGTTGCTGCCGTTACCACCGTTCGCGGTTATTAGCCGTCCGTTTCCACTTATGGTGTCAGCGTGAATTATTATTATTCCACCACCCTCTCCTCCGTCAGATGTGGATGGATCGGTAAGCCATACTGAAGCTCCGCCGCCGCCACCCAAAAACATGCCGTTATTCAGGGTTGGGTAGGGAGTAACGGGAAAGCCTCCGCGTCCTCCTGTCAGCAAGCCGCCGCAGATATCCGGGGCCATTTCATTGTCGCCCACGCTCCCGGCTCCGTAGTTCGACCCGCCGCCACCTCCCGAGAAACGCCCGTTACCTCCGCCGCCGCCGGTCATGTTCGCCCCCTTGCCTTTCATGAAGTCAGGGTAAAGAGGGAGATCACCTGCAGTCCGGAAACCAATGCCTTCACCCTTGTAACCCGCTGCCCCCGAGGAGATGCTGTAAGATTCATAGCTCATTGTATCATCAGATCTCTGGCAGTTGCCGTCACCCCGGGATGCAATGCCACCCCTGAAACCCATCCCCGTGACATTAATGTCAGCATTCAGTGTCAGTACTCCCTTGACCAGGAAGACAATAACGCCCCCCCTGGCAGAAGCCGAATCCCATGGCTGGCATGTTAGTTCGGCGTTCACAACCGCATTCCTGAATGATCTGACCCTGATAAGCTGGACTTTAGCCGAAGCGTTGTAGGCGTTCAGAAGGAGCCGGCTGAATCCGACAGTCCGGCTGACACTGTTAATCGATGACACTATCAGGATTTCATAACTGCCCGGAGTTCCTGCAACGTTCTGATAATTTCCCTGCAGATCAAACCCGGCATTGATCCTGACTCCGTTCATCTGCATCACCATGACGGTATCATTAACCGCGAATCCGGAAATATCGTCAACCACCACGAAGTCTGCACCAACTGATGTCACTCTTGCATACCTGTTGATCTCTCCGGTGACAAGGGGTGTCTGTGCTGAAACGAAAACGCCCGCGCCGGTTATCAGAAGAATGAAAATCGTAAGATAACACCTGGCTATTTCAGACATTCTTTGGGGCATTGTAAGGCTTATAATCTGCTAATTTACGTATTATATAACTCAAAACTTGCCCGATTATTTTAGATGCCCTTTGTGCTGTCTCTTTCAACGGTGTAAAGCAATGGCATCTCAACCGTAAAGGTGGTGCCGTTATCATGCTCAGTATCAAACCAGATTGCCCCTCCGGCCGTTTCCACATAACGTTTGACAATGGACAGGCCAAGCCCCATCCCTGATGATTTTGTCGTAAAGTTAGGTGTGAAAATCCTGGGGATCAGTTCATCCCTGATACCGACCCCGTTGTCAATAAACCTTATCTGAACCTTGTCAACAGTATCTGAAACAACAATTCTGACCACTCCCTCTCTGTCAGCAGGAATAGCCTGAATTGCATTTTTGAGAAGGTTGGAAAATATACCGTTCAGATGTTCCCTGTCAGCCATGACCATTGCCTTGGTTATGTTGCCGGTCTCGAGGGTGATGGTTGCATTATCCGCAGTACCGAACATGCCGAGGGTGGTATTCAGCTGTGCTATGACATCAACCTCGGAGGGCTTGGCTCCCGGCA
Source organism: Bacteroidales bacterium (assembly GCA_049294275.1). Classification (GTDB taxonomy): domain Bacteria; phylum Bacteroidota; class Bacteroidia; order Bacteroidales; family VadinHA17; genus SR-FBR-E99. The sequence goes on along the minus strand of JBAQCQ010000004.1, from coordinate 15,801 downwards.
GTCTTGCAAAATAGGAGAAGGCTGATGCAATGTTCGACAGGTTGTCAATGTATTCTATCTGGTTGTCAGTGAAACTCCTGAGCTTTGAGTCAAAATCAGGCACTTTGTCGGTCCACCATTTGAGCAGCTGCTGTACATTGAGCTTCATCGGCGTCAGGGGGTTTTTGATCTCGTGGGCGATCTGCCTGGCCATCTCACGCCAGGCCATCTCACGCTCAGTGCGGGCAAGCTTTCCGGCGCTCTCCTCAAGCTCGTCGGTCATGCGGTTGTACTGTTTCACCAGTTCGCCTACCTCATCGCTGCTGCTGTAACTGATATGCTCGTTCTTCCTTCCGTAAGCCACGGAGGCCATGGCCTGCTGAAGCATGTTAAGCGGCGATGTGATTCGCTCACTGAGAAAAACGGCAACCCACATCATCATTACAAGAAGCAGCAGGGTGAAGTTCACGAGGGTGACAACCAGGTTGGAGACCTCGCGGGTGAGCAGGTTCTGCATGGCAAAATAAGGCACATTGAGATAGGCCAGCAGCACGTTCTCACTGTTGTAGAATGGAAGGTATGCTGAAAGGTATTTCAGTTCGCCAATTGTCTCTTCACCAATGTATTCCTCCTTCCCCTCATCTGTCAGAACACCGTAGGCAAGAGGATCAATCATGCTTCCCTGGAGATTCCTGGCAAAGACCTCGGGCCGGGAAGTAGCAAGAAGCATACCTGAAGGAGAGTAAAGGTTGATGTCAGTGAAAAAGACATTTGAGAACTTAACCAGCAACTGGTTAAGGTTGGGATACTCAGCCGTCCGCCATCCCCCGTCGAGTGTCTTTTCTGACGAGAGCTTGTGCTCAAGCTCGATAGATAGTGATGTGGCCTTCTCACGCAGGATCCTTGTATGGTTTGTTCTGAACTGCCTGGTGTTCAGTATCAGGGCTCCGGCGATTATAATTATGAAAACAACCGATAGGACAGCCGCAAAGGATAACTGCAGTCTCCTGCGGAATGTGGCGAAGTTAAGCAGTTCTGCCGGGCGCCGGGTGAAAACGATGAGTGTGGCAAAGGAATAGACCAGGATAATGATGAAGAAGTATGCAAACGTAATGACCCTGTCCATCAGGGTCACATCTCCGGTTGAGAGAGCCAGTGTCATTTCCCCCCTGTTATAATAGAGATGCTTGCTGCCATTTGCTCTGATAAACTTGTACTCTTCACCTGATGACAGATCATGAGATAACAGATTATCAAAGGGGTAATCACCTGATCTCAGTACCAGTTTGCCGCCAGCATATTTTGCATAGGAGACATCCTTAAGCCTTGGAAAACGCTGGTGACTTCCGTCAAGCAGTAGCTCGGGGTAGCCTGCCAGGTAGGTTTCGATGTGGCTTACGAGCTCGATGAACAATCCGTTGGTGACAGACGGGGAGACATTATAGAATATCCTGGAGAAATACCAGGCACGGCCCGACTGGTTCTGCATGAACCAAAAGCCAGTACCGGTTATGGTGTCACCCTCGTTCCTTACCCTGTTGTCAAACCATGCAAAACAATTTCCGGCTGAAGAGCCTGTTGATCCGAGAGACAGTGGCGAATCATTGCTGCAGATTACCATATTAAGGTCATAGTTTTCCCAGTAACCGTTGAAGTAATTATCCTCCAGGTACCTGTAGACTCCGTTGATATCGCCGGCAGAGATCCTCTCTCTTGTGATCATCCTTTTCAGGACGGTGTCATTGCTCAGTGAAGGCCACATGTCGATCAACATCCCCTCTGCCACCATATCATTGTCATTGGCGAGCGATATTGCCATGACCTTCATGTTGCTGTCCTCCCGGATGTCGGTATATTTTATCACCAGCGAGGTGGTGAAGATGGCTGTAAGGACAGAGAACAGCACTATCACGGAGAGGTCAGGCGAAGACCTTCTCTGCCACAGTATGATGGTGAGAAGAAGTATTACCACGTACAGGATGCCCTGGACGCTGCAGTGTGTCCAAAGAACGGAGGCCGGCGGCAGAACGAGCGAAGCGGCAGCGATGGCCAGCAGGCCTTTTCCCGGACGCCATTCCTTCATCATCCGGCCGGCCCGGAGGAAAAGAATTAGAGGCACGGTGAACAGGAACATGACAGTAATAAATCCTGCCAGGCTCATGAGGCTCATATCGAGGATCTTGAATGCCTCGAAGTTTATTGCCGAGTTAAGCACAAAGTCTCTAAGTAACGCCTCACCGGCGAGGAAGGCCAGGTATCCGGCAGCCATGAAAGCGACCGGCAACGCAATCCCTCTTTCTCCTTCATGCGGAGTATTGAATGATCCGCCCCTGAAGATTAGTTTCATTCCTGAAACCAGCAGGAGGCCCAGCAGCATCGCATGTCCCACTGAAGGCAGCAGCCGGCCTGCCGACCAGAGGAAAGGTGAGAAGAGCTCGGTGGCCCTCACAGAGGGTGGAAGGCCTGTAATCAGAACCGTTATGTAAATAAGCATCAGGGCCCCGAATGCAACGGAAATTGAAAATGCCTCTCCGGCCCTGGCGCCGTAGTACCCTGTTAGAAGTACCACCAGCCTTACCAGGAGGAACAGGAATATAAACCAGAGAAGGACAGGGATAATAATAAAGACGGTGTTTGGCTTCTTCTCAGGAAATACAAGCCCGAAGTGGAACTCATTTTCGGATCCGAAGACTTTAAACTCCGAAGCGGCCTCATCAAAGGTGATGGTGGTGGAGGCTGGCAGCCAGTATTGCTCGGAAAAGCCCGACCTCAGCAGGTTGTTGACAATGGTATACTGCCTGTAGACCTTGATCAGCGCCAGCATCTCATACTCCCCGGAATCCCTGCGGACGGGAATGAACCACTTGTTGCTCAGAAAAACAGGCTTATGAGAGTCAAACCGGTCTTCATACCTTTCGGGAAAGGCGATACTGCTGTTTGACCAGTATGCAATCTTATCATCCTTATAAACCAGGATGGTTATACCGTCGGCCAGGGCATCCCTTCCGGTGTTGCTGCGGAACATCTCCGAGGCATCACCTACATCCTCAATCTCCTTCACAACCTTCTCAAGAAGCAGGGCCGATTGTTTTTCCAGCCCTGAAAGCTTCGCATCAAGGCGTGTGGTCCTGAATTTCCATTCAAGATCACTGAAATAGAGTTGATCGGCTCCGACTGCCAGTGCTGCCGTAACCAGCAACGATACAATGACTGTCCTGATATCCTTCAGTCTTCCCTTCATAATTTCATTCGTGGTGATATGGGTCTCCGGCCATTACCGACAGCACCCTGTAAAGCTGTTCTGCGAACAATAATCGTACCACCTGGTGAGAAAAGGTAAGTTTCGAGAGGGAAACGAGATGATCAGCCCTTCCGGTTACTGAGGCGTCAAAACCCCACGGTCCGCCGACAACAAACACGATTCGTTTTTTAGGCAACGACATGGTTGTCCGCAGCCATGCGGCCATCTCAATGGTTGAATAGCTTCTGCCATGTTCGTCGAGCAGTACTATATAATCATCGCTGTTAATGAAGGAGAGCATCTTCTCAGCCTCCCTCGCCATTATTTTGTCAGCCGGGCTCTTTCCGGGATTTTTGATATCAGGGAGAGTGAATATTTCGAAGCGGGTGTATTTAGAGATCCTTTTCTCATATTCCGCCACTCCGTCCCTTATCCAGGGCTGAACAGTCTTTCCGGTCAGCAGGAGTACAAGCTTCATTAATTCTTCTCCGTATATTGAATAAGACAAATATAACAATTAAGGCCTTTAAAATCAGCTCCTGATGCCCCGATTTAAAAGTGGTTCGGTTTTTGATAATAATAGTTAAATTTGCTATGTCCTTAAATGTGTAGCATAAAGGAACTGAAATGAGAAAAAAGTCAATTGTGGCAGTCGGTGTGCTGTTTATCATAGTGTCCCTGCTTACAGCGCAGGAACAGCCCAGGATACCGTCGGGCATCGCAACTGCCTTCCGCACGGGAAGCGCTGCCGGACTATCGGTATACCTGAACAGCACAGTTGAGCTGGTTCTGCCTGACAAGGAGGACTTTTACAGCAAGAGCGTGGCTGAGACCATCCTGAAGGATTTTTTCACACGTTACCGTTCACGCGAGTTCGTGATCAGGCACCAGGGCGCCAGGGGTGACGCCCAGTATGCAATTGCCAGCCTTGAGACAGACAAGGGGCGCTTCCGTGTTTACTTCCTGCTCAAGAAGGTCGACGGCAACCCTCTCATACACCAGATAAGGATAGAGACGGAGAATGAGTGATCAGGTCCTCCGGTCATTTATACTTAATGCTCTCGCTGAAGATACCGGAAGCGGAGATCACAGTTCGCTCGCATCCATCCCATCCACAGTCACCGGCCGTGCCAGGCTTATTGTAAAGGAGAGCGGCATAATCGCCGGACTGAACGTTGCACGAGAGGTATTCCTTATCACAGACCCTGCGTTAAAAATTGAGGCCCTTATTGAAGACGGCACAAGCGTAAAATTCGGAGACATTGCCCTTACCGTTGCCGGCAGTGCACATTCAATACTGCGAGCTGAGAGGCTGGTCCTCAATATAATGCAGCGTATGAGCGGAATAGCTACCACGACTTCAGTTTATGCGGAAAAGGTGAGCGGCACAAAAGCACGGATCACTGATACACGCAAGACCACCCCCGGAATGAGGGCGCTTGAGAAGGAAGCCGTGCGCCTCGGTGGCGGTGTCAACCACCGGATGGGGCTCTATGACATGATAATGCTGAAGGATAACCATGTCGATTACGCCGGCGGGATAACCGTCGCTGTTAAACGCACGCAGGAATACCTCAGGAAGCACAACCTTCATCTTAAAATCGAGGTGGAATCACGCAACATCAATGAGGTCAGGGAGATTCTGGCGGCCAGTGGTGTTGACCGCATCATGCTCGACAACTTTGACATTCCCGCAACAAGGGAGGCTGTCGCGATTATCGGCGACAGGGCGGAGACGGAATCATCAGGAGGCATCACCCTGGCCAACGTCAGGGACTATGCCCTGTGCGGCGTCGACTTCATATCAATAGGGGCTCTGACCCATCATATAAAAAGCCTTGACATGAGCCTGAAAGCCTATTGATAAAATTATGAGCGCCAGGGAATCGCTGATAGCAAAGACAAACGGACTAAGAAATGCACGGCTGCCGGGATTCGACGGGGCTCCACTCGAACTGGTGGCAAAACTGATCGCCAGGGGACTGTTCGGACGCGGTGTGCTGGTGACCAGAGCCTCTTCCATAGCCTTCAATATGCTCATGGCGCTGCTTCCGGCCACCATCTTTCTCTTTACCGTCATACCCTTCATTCCCATTCCCAATTTTCAGACCGAGCTTGTGAAGCTCTTTGAGAACATAATGCCGGTGGCGGCATTCAGCCTCCTGGAATCGACAATTGTTGATGTCATTACAAATAAGAGCGGAGGACTGCTTGTACTGATGTTCTTTGCCACCATTATTTTTTCAACCAACGGCATCCACGCTCTTATTCATGCCTTCAACGTCTCAGCTCACGGCTTCGAGAGCCGGTCATGGCTGCAGCAGAGGAAAATAGCCGTTTTCCTCCTGATCTTCATCCTGGTTATGTTTTACGCTTCGAGCGCACTGATCATTCTAAGCCGCTCGGTGGTGGACAGGCTGGTTGAGATAGGAATACTGAAACTAAATCTTGTGTATTATGTAATAATGGTATTCAAGTGGATCCTGACCGTGGCAATGCTCTTCTTCGCCATTGCAACAATGTATTACCTGGTACCGGCCCGCAAGAAGGATTTCAGATATATCTCCCCTGGGTCAATTGTAGCAACCACGCTTTTTATAATAACATCGCTGGGGTTTTCCGCCTACGTGAACAACTTCGGACAATACAACAAGTTGTACGGTTCCATCGGCACCCTTATAATCATATTGATCTGGCTCTACCTGAACTCGGTGGCGTTGCTGGTGGGCTTTGAGCTGAATGTCAGCATCAGGGCGGCGACCTGTGCCTGCGGGAAAGTTACCGGTGAGAATGTCGTCTGAAAAGCATTCTCCTTCGGAAAATTTTCACGGCGGAAAGTCTCCCGGCAGGCTGATGACCCCATACCAGTCAAACAGGAAAAATGAAGGATGATCAGTAAGCAGCCTGTGCCCTTGTCAGATATACTCTTCTCTGATCATTCCTCGCAGCAAGGTTCAGGAATGCAAAAAGCTCCCTGGCTGTATTTCCTGTGTAGATGCCCTTGTTGATCTTCATCTTCCTTGTGTAGAGCAGCGATCCGTCATCAAGCGTCTCGATCATACAGTTGTAGGTGCCACATGGTCCCGAAGCATTGACGGCCTCAGGCAGATATTCGGCCCGGTAACCTGCCGGGATCCTGTAAATGATCGAATCTATCATGGCTTCCTTTTCATACACCCTGACAGAAATAGTATCAAAAGGCTGATATTCAAAAGGATCAAGACATGGCCTGAAATGTACCCTCGTCCCGGCGACAACCGCAAAATCTGCCAGGGTCAGGTTGAATGAAAGATCTGAGACTGGTTCACCCTCCCTCCTTTCAACGTATGAAGCAGTGTCAGTGCTGAAAGTGCCCAGGTCCAGGCCCTGATTTATTATCCTTTTCATCTCGGTTACAGTCTTGCCGCTGAAGATGCGGTTGTCATCAAAGGCAATGCCGCCGGCAGTCATTTTAAGCGATCCCCCCGAGGCTCCCCTTCTGTTTATATCAATGATACCTGATCTCCTCATAAAACTGTCGCGGAACCGGGGAGTGCGCACAAGCTTTCCTCCTTCGGGGGTGATGAGCAGGACATCCCTGTCAGCTGTAAAGGTGCCCAGATAGTTGAAGGGGATGGTCTGGCTGGTACACTCAAGCCAGGCAGTATCACCACTGAAGGGAACACATAAAATAATGTGGTCAAACTGGTCAGCCACAAAGGATGGTATGATATTTCGGTTCGTACCGGACCTGACCCAGGTGTAATATGATGTGATTCCGGCCTCCTTCAACAGAGCATACATATAATTCGTGAGCCCCTTGCAGTCACCGAAGCCCTTCTCGGACACCTCCACGGCGGGAGCAGGCTTGTACCCGCCGATACCCAGCTGAATTGACGCATAGCGGGTGCGCGACTGCATGTAACGGTAAAGGGCTTCTGCCTTCTCCCTGTCGCTTTTTAACCCGGAGGTAATTTCTGCAACGCGCTTTCTCTCGGCATCACCCAGCTGATCAAGCCCCTGGTTTAGCTTCCAGGCCCACTCGCCGAGGTTTTCCCATGAACGCATGCTTCCGGTTATACCTCCGAATTCAAAGTCGTCTATGGCTGTAAGAAGAAAAGGACGGCGTGCAATTGCCAGAGGAGAAAAATACCATTTCTTTATTGCAGGAATACTCCTCTGAACCCAGGTGTAGAGAGTATGGCCTTCCGTCCTTATACTGTCAAACGATGCATTCATGTAATACTCCGAATACCTGAAAGGAACGGAGTTGGGGATGATGTACTGCACACCCGACTCCTCGACCGAAATATAAGGGTCAGTGTGAAAATACCAGTTCCTGAGGTTGAGCGAGCCGTTAATGACCACACTGTATTCTACCTCGATGGTGAACGGATACCGGTTGACAGGGAAAATGAGCCTTTTCTTCCTGGCATCGGAGACAAACCCGCCTCCTTCGCTTATATCCATTATCCTGGCAGATGGAACCGATTCCACAAACCTGCCGTTTGCATCATAAACTGCTGCAGTGATCTTCTGCACAGTCATGAATTTGTCATAATTGATCTCGAAGAGACGTAGGTAATCAGCACTCTCATTCAACAGGGTAATGACAGTCCTGTAGCTGGCCTTTGCCTTGCCTGGTGACTCCACCGTATAAACCATCTGGTTGGTTCTGACAACAGCAGCAGCATTTTCCCGAAGTTTTAAAGGTATCGAATCTACAGACAGTTTGTAGCCAAAGGCCCCCGCGGGCGCCATGATAACCAGTATAATTATAATTGACAGTCGTTTCACTTTCATGGCATTCATATCGCTTTTTTCAAAATGATAACCTCTGACTGTTTACGGATGATATCAGAATAGAATTTCCTGATAGAGCCGTATCTCTCCGGAAGATAGGTGATGGTAGAAACATTGATCTCCGAATCAACCCTGATGGTCCTGTCATCGGCTGTGAAGTTGCATCTGAAATTTGCCCCGTCACCGTCAAGACGGAGATTGACCGACTGCGGAAGTTCAGCCACAGTCCATCCTTCAGGTATGGTAATGATGCAGGAGTACTTCTTAACAGACGGGCATGCCAGATCGATGACTGAGATGCGCTCTTCTGCATAAAATTCGTTCGATTCGATGCGTCCGCCGAGAATTGGATTAAGGTAAAGGATGCCTTTGTTTTTGTCTGATGCAAAGGGGACGGAAAGAGTGATCTTTTCAATTACCGGCGCCTCAGGATCCTCAAGGTTTTCAAGCTGAAGCCCTGAAATCTTCCAGCCTGGATTTCTTGACTGTACAAAGTCTTTGTATACCTCTGTACCTTGTAAGGAACAAAACTTTCTCACCTGCCAGGCATCATAGCTTTCATAGACGCTCGTCGCTTCCCCTGTCAGTCCGCCACTCTCATCAAGGTCCATTTCGAGGGTTACAGTCTCACTGTAATGTTCGCCATTGCTCAGGTCCACCCAGGAACCTCCCACCCTGTTAACCAGCCACCCCTGCCCGTTGAGGCACTCTTCAGGAAGCATATTAAACGGTCTCACCGGATCGGTTGCGTCAATGACATACCTTTTCCCGTCTGCCGTGGCAGCAACAACCACATGATTGAACTTCCTGATAATGGCGAAAAGGGGGTTGACAAGGCCATGTTCACGGGTACTCAGAATTACCGGATCAGCTTGCAGACCGGCTGTTCTGAGCATGGAGAGAAGCATAAGGTTAATGTCTGCCGCATTGCCACGGGCGTCTTCGTAAATCTTTGACATGGCAGCTGAAGCGGTGAAGTCTGAATAACCGTTCCACATCATGTGCTCTGAGACGAATGAATAGATACGTCTGAGGAGATCTGTCTCAGATCCTCCCCCAGCCTTTATCTCTTCGACCTTTTTCCTGACCACTGCCCCCTTGTCGATGTAACTTCCGAAATCAGTCCTGTCAAGCAGCTTATCGGAAAGTTTCGGGTATGTAGGCGAAACATCCTCGAAATAATAACCGGGGACATTGATCTTTGAGAGTTCAAATCCCATCCGTGCATAATAGTCCTCCGAACCGGTGCTGAAAGGTTCTTCCCGGTAAGCCGGGATGTTGTTCCCCTTCCAGGTCCCCAGGAATCCTTCTACAGAACTGTTCCCGAACATGATCCGCTGCTGTCCGCTGCTGTACCTGATACCGGAAAGGTCTCCCCCGGGGACGAATTTATACTCAAAATAACCCGGGAACTCAACCCGGAAATTGCATCGCCTGACAGGGATGTCCTGCTGGAATTCAAGGGTATAGAGAGTAAAATAGTCAGGACTCTCGAGAGTATATCTGTATTCAATCACAGTTCCTGGCCTGACATTCGGGACCGAAAAGCGCAATGTGTTGCGGTAACGGCTTGTCTTCTCATAGTAAAGACTCTTCTTGTCTACCAGGCTCTGTACTACAGTCCCGTCTTCGAGGTTATACGCAGCAGCCTTCATCCCGATGATCTTCTCATCACTGCTGTAAGGCAGCTCAACATTGGCGTAATCGAGACCATCGGCATTGATTATCTTTATCCTCACATGGCAGTCGGTAACGACTGTGATTTTCTCATCAGAGCGCATGCTCACCATGGCATGGTTCTCCAGGATGACGGCGTCAGCCGATGGATCGGGTTCATACTCTGCCATTGCGACGTCTTCACGGGGGATCTCGCCGAAGGAGATCTCTTTGATCTGGCCCCTTAAATGAAAGCTGACTGACAGGAGTAACATGATTGAGATGAGAATCCGGAAAGCTTTATTCATTTTTGTAATTATTTAGTTCATTTCAATCTATTCCAGCAAAGGATCATATACCCAGAAATCCGTTAGCCGGTATCCGAAGCTCTGTCCGGAACCGAAATAAATTTTCCCGTCATATTCAAAGGTAAGGGGCATAAACCTCCACTCAGGCTGCTCATTCACCAGGGAAGCCCATACATTATTTACCGGGTCGTAGGAAGAAACCTGGTTGTTCCCGAATGAGCCATGTCCGATATAGGCTTTCCCGTTGCAAACGGTATTCAACAGGTACCGTGAACCTGGCCCAGGGTATGGTGCCCTGGTTTCCCAGGAATCATTGCCCGGATCGTATTCCCACAATTTGTTGTCTACAGACATTGCATAGCATCGCCCGTCTGCTGTGAAGCTGTTGGATGTAACGCAATCAAATGGCAGGTCATTGAGTCTGTGCCATGTACCAGAGCTTAACCGATATTTCCAGAACTGCCTTACATAACCGCTGTAGAAAATCACCTCACCTCCGCCGGCATACAGGACGGAATCACCGTCCATGAGGAAGGTCCCCATTCTTAGTGAACCGGGTGCCCCCGAGACTGTGTAAAGGGAGAGGTTATTGCGGTTGAAAGCAAGCAGATTGGCCTCTTCGTATGTACATCCGAATAAATATGCAATATCGCCTTTCACAACTGACTGTTCGAAGGATATCATTGAGGTTTGAACCGTACCTGCAGGAGAGAAGGTTGAGGTACCAGTGTTAAACCTGTAAACCGTCATTGAAGGATCACCCACCGGAGCTGTCACAAATACTTCATCGCCGAAATCCATTGTGCAGGTTGCGTCAGTCATGGGAAGGTCCGGAAGCCGACTCCAGGCTGCACGGTTTTCAAAGTAATCTGATGAATAAACCCGGTACCCGCATACCTGGAGAGAGATTCTGTCTCTCCCGCCGGGGGCCAGAGGCATGAGGAACGTTATCTGTGTCCTCGTACTGGTCAGCACAGGCACCTCCACTCCAGAGAAGGTTATTTTATTGAATTCCCTGACAGTTGAAAAATTTCTCCCAGTCACCGTAATCAGGGTGCCTTCGGTTCCCGAGAGGGGAGTAACCGAACTGATCTCAGGCTCAGGAACAGTCAGGAAGCCATCTGACGAGATCAATGATTCAGTATAGTTCCTGTAGATGTACGCACCGACGTGACCAGAGGTATAATTGTCAGATGGAACAATAGCCCTGACAGCATTGCCGCTGACAGATACTATCTCCATTCCACTGCCTGACGGTGAGAGTCTGAGCCAGGTCATGCTGTTGAAATTCTTGCATGTAACAGTGATAGTGTCTCCGGGAGATGCTGTTTCAGGATAAAAGGAGACAACTTCGGGATTGGCAAGAATAAATGGAACACTGTACGACGTTGTCCTGTCTGAGACCGTAACTGTCACTTCTGCTTCTCCCGATATATTTCCGGCAGCCTCACAGATTATTCTGTTCCTTTCAACGAGGACCAGCTTTGCCTCCACATCATTGAACCTGACCGTAGTATAATCCTTCTGGAAATAATCACCGGTGATAGTTACATATCCGCCGGCAAACTCCGTTGTGGGTGTTACATTGTAAATCTCCGGGAATCTGAGGGCAAACTTCTGTACAGAGCCGGAAGCAAACCTTTTGTACCTGTATGTAATGCTTACGGGTGATTCAATAAGGCCTTCCGGCACTATTACCCTCAGGGAGTCCCGGGTTACCGAAATAATCTCTGAGGGGAGAGTTCCGAACAGAACCTCCGCTTGCTGACGGTCAGGGTGAAATATCCCGTAAACAGTGACTGTATCCGGCCAGAACCCTGTGCCAGGCAAAAAACCGGACACTGACGGAGGCAGTAGAGCAAACTGGTCGTCCGAGAAAAAGCTGCCCCCCTCAGCCGAAAAGGATATGGTCATAAGATCAAGCTCAGCTACCAGTGGCACTATTATCCTCACACTGCGACCATTATAAGGTTCAATCGGAACCAGGTGAATGTCACCCAGGAGAAACTGAAGGTTGTCAGCTTCCCTCAGGTTCCGGAAGAATATTTCAACGGTATCACCCCAGTGGGCCGCGACCGGACTGAATGATTCAATCCCGGGAAGATCGACGATCAGAGTAGCCTTGGTATAGTTGGTCCTGTTGCCTGCAATCTCAACACTGACAGTGTTTTCGACGTCTGAGACGGTAAATGGCACGACTGCCTTCAGCACTGTATCATTTACCGGCTCACAGACTACAGCTGTTGCATCGTTGAGCCTGACTATATTTGATGCCCTTACCCAGCTGAAATTCCTGCCCGTGATCACGATCGTGTCGCCGCAAAGCACCCTCCCGGGTGAGAAGCCGGTGATAACAGGGCCCATGCTGCCCAGGCTTTTAAACTCAACCGTGTTGCCGTAGACCGTGTATTCACCCGATCTGACAAATGCGGCTACCTTGTATGTAACCCCTTCGGCAAGAGTGGATCTGACCTCGGCGGTGAACCGGCCTGTGCCGCCGAACGGACCAAGGTAGACCCTATTGTCATTGTCAATCCCCGGCTGGCTCAGCCCCCATACAAATCCGTGATCGGTGATCACTCCGTTACCAGGCTCATATATCTCCGCCGCAAAGAGGGCACCTTCCGAAGTGATGTTCGTAACATCATGGGTCTTGACCCTTGGATAATCCCTATAAACAGGCTCATCTTCACACCCTGTCACAAGTAGCGTCAGGAAGACAAAGAATATGCTAAATCTGGCTTCTTTCATCCCGTTCTGCTTTACTGATCAAGCTGTGGATCATATTCCCAGAAATCATAATAATGATAGACCTGACTGCCTCCTATATATATTTTACCTCCGTACGAGAAGGCCATCGGGAATGTCCTTGGGGGCGCAGCAACATTGCTGATCGTTTTCCAGCTGTTGTCCGAGGGATCAAAGCTGTAAAACCGGTTATTCACATCGGGATTTGTAGTCTCATAGTAAACATCATAGTTTGCCTGGTACCAGTCACCAAAACCAAGATACCATTTGCCGTTGTTTACAACACTCACTTTTGCTCCGTTTTTGAAATCCCACAGTCCCCAATACCCGAGATTTTCATCGGTCATCTCCACCTGGTTCCAGGTATTGGTCAATGGCTTGAACTCAAGCAGGTACCTGGGACCTGTTGTACCAACGAATCCTGCAAAGAGAAGTCTGCCGTCAATGAAAATGTGATTTGAAAATGAAACATTCTGTGGACAATCGGCCAGTTGCGTCCAGGAATTAGTTGCAGGACTGTACTTCCAGAAATCGCGATACCAGATGAAACCTGAGGGCTCCTCAATTTTACCGCAACCGGCATAAATAACCGAATCGTCTGCAACAATGCAAGGATTCACTATCCCCGTCCCGGGATAATCAGGCAGCAATCTCCAGGTAAGTGAATCGGGATTGAATACTTCGAATCCGATACCTGAATTGTATATACTCCTCTGGCCGATGACATATCCTTTACCGTTAAGAGTGCAAGAAGCCGGGTTCAGCACTGTTGATAGACAGGTTACCGGGAGCCTTTCAAATCCTTCGACCGACGGATTAAACCGGTATATCTCCTTTTCATAGGTTCCGGTTTCTCCCGCTGTTGCAACATATGCCTCTTCACCGAAGTCAAATACACATGCATATTCATACAGGAACGGCAAATCATCAAGCCGGCGCCAGGGACCGGTATGTGTGTATTTAAACGGGTATACATGAGTCCTCCCACCAACAGTGACACCGACCGTATGGTCACCGGAAGGGAGAGCCGGGACTTTTACGGTAATCTGTTCTGTGGTTGATTCAATAACCGGCGCGTTCACCGATCCGAATGCAACACCCGGAATGCCAAGGTTGATACCTGTAATTGTAATTAAATCACCTGACTCTCCTGAAAGGGGTGTCACATCCGTTATCGTGAAATCCTTCAGTTTCAGCTGCTCCGGATAAGTAAAAGAGGTGGTTGCCACTGAACCTCCGTTCCAGTATGAATAGACGACTCTGACACTCCAGGGATTATAGTCCATCCAGTCAGGAACGGTAAATTTTATCTCCTGATCGCTCACCCGAATGTAATCAACCGTATTATAAGGTCCAAGGAATACGTCAAGGTCCCTGTACAAATTTGAGCCGCTTATAGTAACTGTCTCTCCAAAGGAGACATCCAGAGGAGTCACCCCGGTGATAACGGGATTGGTCACATTGAACAGCTCACCCGCAACTGCAATATGACCCTGCAGACCCACCGAAACTGTGTACTCCCCGTAAATATTTCCCGGCACAAAGCAGTTAATAACGGAATCGTTGGAACTCTGACTCTGTACGAGGGCATCTGTCTCTCCGAACTTCACGGTGGTGACACCCTTTCTGAAATACCTCCCCCTGATTGTAATCATATTGCCGACAAAACCCTGTTTGGGCTCAAAGTCAAATATCTCAGGTTCCCTCAGTCTGAAACTCTCACTGAAATCATTGGTGAAGGGATCAGAGGAATACCTTATTAAACTTACATATTCGGAAAGATTGTCAGGGACTCTTACAACAAGTGAATCGCGTGAGGAGGAAACAATGTCCGCCTGTTTATCACCGAACTGTACCTTGTTTCGTGCTGTAATGCTGTTGAATTTACCGTAAAGAGTGACAAGTGTGCCCCACGTACCGTCAGCAGGACTTATGCTGTCTGCCTCAGACGTGAGGAGTGTGAAGTTCCCGGGAAATGAAAAGAGAAATGTCCTGTATGACAATGATACCGGGCTGGAAACTGTATTAAGCTGACCCGGGATTGTAAATGAGAGCGATTTGCCATCCACCCTGATGACATTACGCAGAAGGATGTCGTTTAATATCATCCCGTCTGACTGCATATCCCCGAAGAAATTCAGACAGCTTCCGGCAAAGGTTATCGTATCGCCCCAGAAGCCCGTTTCCGGATAAAAACCATTGACTGCCGGAGGAATAAAAGTCAATTTATGAACTGCAGTGGCAACATTGCCGAGGATACTGACCGATAAGGTATTCAGAGGTTCGGTAACAGTCGGTGGAAGGACGAATTTCAGGAGTGTGTCACTTGACAGGAACGGGGTGCACTCCTGGTCCTCCACAAATATTTTATTTGTAAGGTTTTTATGACTGAATTGCCGCCCGGTTATAACAACCGTATCACCCCAGCCCGCTGAGCCGGGATTGAAATCTGTGATCACCGGTGCACCGCTTCCGAGACTGAGAAATTTAACCCTGTCACCGTATACAGTGTATTCACCTGCCTTGACAAAGGCACAAACTTCATAAGTCAGCCCCTCCTCCAGAGTTGTGCGAATTTCTGCCTCAAACCTGCCAGTCCCGGTGAATGAACCCAGAAAAATCCTTTCGTCACCGGTTATATCAGGCGTGGAGACCGCCCAGGCGAATCCGTGTTCTGTAATTGGGGCTGTGCCCTCATCAATCACCTCGGCAACAAAAGTGGCGCCGTTCCCGGTGATGTCAGTAACCTCGAGGGTTTTGATCTTCGGATAATCCCTCTGCACCGGTTCATCAGCACATCTTACAAGAGTGAACAGGAGCCCTGCAAGGCAGGCCCACCGGAAAAACACCATGTGACCCCGGATATAAGATGACTTCATTAACATCCTGCTCATATCATCAGACACTCGTAAATCTAATAAAGATTTTTTGACATCCCTGACAATATATTCGAAAATATGCTTAGAAACATCAGCTGGCAGGATTTATTCTATTATTTTAGTACTGTCCATTCCTGCAAAACAATGAAACAGCGTCTACTGACATTTATCCTTGCTGCCTTGCTGTGCGGCGTGGCATCTGCCCAGT
>JBAQCQ010000003.1:0-4521 GCA_049294275.1 Bacteroidales bacterium | reverse complement strand
GCTATGAAAGTAAGAGCATCAATAAAAAAGCGCTCGGCCGACTGCAAGATTGTAAGAAGGAACGGGCGGCTGTATGTGATAAATAAGAAAAATCCCAAGTTCAAGCAGAGGCAGGGATAAATTTGATTAACTTTGCACTTCAAATTAAAAGTGGTATATGGCACGTATTAATGGGGTAGACCTACCAAGGAATAAGCAGGGCGAAGTGGCTCTTACTTATATCTATGGCGTTGGACGCAGCACGGCACAGAAGGTGCTCGACAGGGCCGGCGTTGACCGCAACATGAAAGTTGAAGACTGGAATGATGATAACATCAACGCCATCCGTCAGATCCTTTCCGAAAACTATAAGCTTGAAGGCGAACTTCGCTCTGAAACGCAGCTTAACATCAAACGACTGATGGATATCGGATGCTATCGCGGTATCCGTCACAGGATTGGACTTCCGGTGAGGGGCCAGAGCACCAAGAACAATGCCCGTACCCGCAAAGGACGCAAGAAGACCGTTGCTAACAAGAAGAAAGCTACTAAATAATTAATATATGGCAAAGAAGACTGGGACGTTAAAGAAGAAGGTCGTAAAAATTGAATCCGTGGGACAGGCTCATGTTCATTCATCATTCAACAATATAATCATCAGCCTCACAAACAGCACCGGGCAGGTGATATCATGGGCTTCTGCAGGTAAAATGGGATTCAAGGGTTCCAAAAAGAACACCCCGTATGCCGCACAGATGGCAGCCGAAGAGTGCACCAAGGTCGCTTTTGAACTTGGACTCCGCAAGGTGAAGGTTTATGTCAAGGGACCCGGCTCAGGCCGTGAATCAGCAATACGCGCCATAGCCAACAGCGGCGTAGAGGTGACCGAGATAATTGATGTCACACCGATGCCTCACAACGGATGCCGTCCGCCTTCACGCAGAAGGGTTTAAAAGCCTATTTTTCAATATTATAAAAACGATTAACATTACAATTCAATGGCAAGATATACAGGACCCAGATCAAGAATAGCCAGGAAATTCGGAGAGCCTATTTTCGGCCCTGACAAATACCTCGACAGGAAGAATTTCCCGCCCGGACAGCATGGTCTGACCAAGAAAAGAAAGAAGACCTCCGAATACGGTGTGCAGCTGCGTGAAAAGCAGAAGGTGAAATACACCTATGGTCTTCTTGAGCGCCAGTTCCGCAACTTCTTCGAGAAGGCTTCGGCGGCTTCGGGCGTCACCGGCCTCGTGCTGCTCCAGATGCTCGAGTCGCGCCTCGACAATGTGGTCTACCGCCTCGGCGTAGCCCCCTCAAGACCGGCAGCCCGCCAGCTGGTGTCACACCGCCATATCACAGTCAACGGCAACGTCGTGAACATACCCTCTTTCATCCTCCGCCCTGGCGATATTATCGGAGTACGCGAGAAATCAAAATCACTCGAAACAATCGTGGAATGCCTCGGCGCCAACCGCCGCTCAAAACTTGCATGGCTCGAGTGGGATGATACCCAGATGGCCGGCAAATACATGAGTGTCCCGGAACGTTCTGACATCCCGGAAGAGATCAAGGAACAGCTTATCGTTGAACTATATTCCAAGTAATAAAGTAAATATATCCATATGGCCATATTAGCATTCCAGAAACCTGACAAAGTAATATTACTGGAAGCGGACGACCAGTACGGAAAATTCGAATTCCGCCCGCTTGAACCCGGCTATGGCATAACCGTAGGTAATGCTCTCAGAAGAATCCTGCTCTCCTCACTCGAAGGATTTGCTATAACAACAATCAAGATCGAGGGCGTTGACCATGAATTCTCCACAATCACCGGAGTCATGGAAGATGTCACTGAGATAATCCTGAACCTGAAGCAGATCCGCTTCAAGAGAATGGTTGAGGATGTAGACAGTGAAAAGATCGTGGTCAAACTGTCAGGCCAGGAGGTTTTCAAGGCCGGTGACCTCAATAATTCACTGAGCAGCTTCGAGGTTCTTAACCCCGAACTGGTCATCTGCCGTATGGAACCGGATGTCAAGCTGCAGATCGAGATCAACATCAGCAAGGGCAGGGGATACGTCCCGGCCGAGGAAAACCAGCCTGCCGAAGCTGAGTTCGGTGTCATTGCCGTTGACTCAATATTCACGCCGATCCGCAACGTAAAATATTCCATTGAGAACTACAGAGTCGAACAGAAGACCGACTACGAGAAGCTTATCCTCGAGATCACCACTGACGGATCTATTCATCCGAAAGATGCCCTCAAGGAGGCTGCCAAAATCCTGATTTACCACTTCATGCTCTTCTCGGAAGACAAGATCACCATTGACTATGAAGACAAGATGGCCAATGAGGAGTTTGATGAGGAGATACTCCACATGCGCCAGCTGCTCAAGACCAAGCTTGTTGACCTCGACCTTTCGGTGAGAGCCCTCAACTGCCTTAAGGCAGCAGAGGTGGAGTCACTCGGCGACCTCGTCAAGTTCAACAAAAACGACCTCCTGAAGTTCCGCAACTTCGGCAAGAAATCGCTGACGGAACTCGATGAGCTTCTTGAGACAATGAACCTCTCATTCGGGATGGATGTGGCAAAATATAAACTCGACAAAGATTAATAACAGGTAAGGAAAGAGAGAAATGCGACATTTAAATTCTATAAACCACCTTGGAAGAAAAAGCGCTGACAGGAAGGCGATGATGGCCAACCTGGCATCATCACTCATTCTTCACAAGCGTATTACCACCACCAACGCCAAGGCACGCGCACTGAGGACATACGTTGAGCCCCTCATTACAAAATCAAAGGATGATTCAACGCACTCACGCAGGGTGGTATTCAGTTATCTTGAAAACAAAACCGCCGTCTCCGAGCTCTTCAGGGAGGTTGCGCCGAAAATCGCAGGCCGGCCGGGAGGTTATACACGCATTCTGAAGATGGGCAGCCGGCCGGGTGACTCCGCCGAGATGTGCGTCATCGAGCTGGTCGACTTCAATGAAAACATGCTGGCAGGAGAAGGTGGCAAGGCCAAGACAACACGCCGTCGCCGCAGCCCGAAGAAAAAGGCTGAAACTGTTGCCGCCGAAGCACCGGCTGTAAAGGCACAGGCACCGAAATCACCGGCAGCAAAAGAGAGCACATCGGAAGAATCCGCTCCCGAAGCCGAAACAAAGGAATAGCAGAATATGCGCTTATACAGGGGGATATAGTCTTGGAGGCCATATCCCCCTTTTCATAAAAAACAGATTATCAACAATTAAAATCAAAAGACAATGGGTCAGATAGCCAGTGTTCATGCAAGAGAGATTCTTGATTCAAGGGGAAATCCCACAATTGAAGTGGAAATTGTAACTGCAAGCGGCGCATCAGGCAGGGCGGCAGTGCCCTCCGGAGCATCAACAGGCGAAAATGAGGCTCTGGAGCTTCGCGACGGCGATAAGAACCGCTACCTTGGAAAGGGGGTTCTCAAGGCAGTGTATAACGTCAACAGTGTAATTGCCGAGGAAATTATGGGGATGGATGTCACAAACCAGATTGCCATTGACCAGAAGATGCTTGACCTGGATGGCACACCGACCAAGAGCACCCTGGGCGCGAATGCCATACTGGGTGTTTCTCTTGCCTGCGCCAAGGCTGCAGCAGCATATCACGGCCTGCCCCTGTACAGGTATATCGGCGGAACCAACGCACGCGTACTGCCGATCCCGATGATGAACATCATCAACGGTGGTGCGCATTCTGACGCGCCCATTGCTTTCCAGGAGTTTATGATACGTCCGAAGGGCGCTGCAACATTTGCGGAAGGACTGAGAATGGGAGCAGAAGTGTTTCATTCACTCAAGAAGGTGCTTAAGGAACGCGGGCTCAGCACTGCCGTCGGCGATGAGGGCGGCTTCGCTCCGGCACTCAAAGGCACCGAAGATGCACTTGAAAGCATTATCAAAGCCATCACAAACGCAGGTTACAAGCCCGGCACAGATGTGGCAATCGCTCTCGACTGTGCCGCAAGCTCATTCTTTGAGGATGGCGTTTACAACTACGGCAGGTTTGAAGGAAAGGATGGCAAGAAGCTCACCCCGGCACAGCAGGCTGATTATCTCACGTCACTGGTTGAGAAATATCCGATAATAGATTCCATCGAGGACGGAATGAGCGAGGGAGACTGGGAAGGCTGGAAACTCCACACCAAACAGCTCGGATCGAAGATACAGATAGTGGGCGACGACCTCTTCGTAACCAATGTGGAGTACCTCTCAAAAGGCATCAGCCTTGGCTGTGCCAACTCCATTCTGATCAAACTGAACCAGATCGGAACTCTGACCGAGACTCTCAACTGCATAGAGATGGCTCACAGGGCAGGTTATACCACAGTCACATCCCACCGCTCAGGAGAGACTGAAGACTCGACGATAGCCGACGTGGCGGTTGCCACCAATTCCGGCCAGATCAAGACCGGCTCACTCAGCCGCACTGACCGTATTGCAAAATACAATCAGCTCCTTCGCATTGAAGAGGAGCTCGGAAACAATGCTGTCTACGGC
>JBAQCQ010000002.1:0-31980 GCA_049294275.1 Bacteroidales bacterium | reverse complement strand
GGTCAGATAAACAGGTTTCCCGGATATTCAATTGCCGTAAGCGACAACCCGTGTGCCGGGGCTGACTGACCGGCCAGGCCGCGGTTCCTCCCGTTAAGAATTGCCTCGAAATCTGAAGGAGAAAGCTTTCCTCTGCCTGCAGGAATGAGTGTACCGACAATCGCCCTTACCATATTCCGGAGAAACCGGTCTGCTGTGATTGTAAAGAAGAGCCTGCCGGGCTCCTCATCCCACCTCGCCTCAGTCACCCTGCAGGTATTGGTCCTGTTGCCGCCATGAAGCCGGCTGAAGCTTGTGAAATCGCTGTGTCCCGGAAGTATGGCTGATGTTTCATTCAGCTTTTCAAGGTCAAGGGGCCAGTAAAGAAGCCATGCTGTATCGGATACAAACGGATCCTTCACCCTGGTAATAGAATATCGGTATGTGCGCGAAATGGCATCAAAACGGGCATTGGTATCAGGTTTGACCCTCAGGATCTTACTTACTGCAATGTCATCCGGCAGGAGACTGTTCAGGTTATAGAGCAGCTGCCCGTCTGCATGAAGGTCCTCCCTGACAGCATCAAAATGTGCGCAGAAGAACGATGCATGAACCCCGGTGTCAGTCCTGCCTGCTCCAGTTACGGGTGTATCAGCAGCCAGAACCGTGCTCAAAGCCTTTGCAAGGACACCCTGCACTGTATGCTTGCCAGGCTGAAGCTGCCAGCCGTAGTAGGCGGTGCCCCTGAAGGCGAGAAAAATGAAATATCTTGTCATGATGTGCCCAAAACGTAAAGATAGCCAAAGAACATTGCAGCGGTGACAGCTTTTTGCTAAATTGCGCACTTAAAAAATGTATCTATGAGCGAACCTGTACTGAAACGCGGCTTTGCAAGCGACAATAATTCCGGGGTGCACCCGGCCGTAATGGATGAGATATTGCGCGTAAACAGGGGACATGTGGTTGGTTACGGTGACGATCCGTTCACTGAAAAGGCGAAGGAGATGCTCAAAAAAGAGCTTGGCCCGGAATCGGAGATATATTTTGTACTCACCGGCACTGCCGCCAATGTTCTCGGACTGGCCGGGGTGACCAGGTCATGGAACTCTGTCATTACGGCATATACCGCCCACATCGAGGGTGATGAATGCGGCGCTCCAGAGAAATTCACGGGCTGCAAGGTGCTGACCGTTGATACTCCTGACGGGAAGTTGAGACCGGAAATGCTTAAGAGACATATGCATGGCTTTGACTTTGAACATCACAGCCAGCCGGCAGTGATATCAATCTCACAGGCTACAGAGATGGGAACCGTATACTCAGTGGAGGAGATAAAGGCACTGACTGACTATGCACACAGTAATGAAATGCTCCTTCATATGGACGGTGCAAGGCTGGCCAACGCGGCAGTCGCACTGGGCCTGCCGTTCAGGGCATTCACAACCGACGCCGGGGTTGATCTCCTCTCTTTTGGCGGCACAAAGAACGGCATGATGTATGGTGAGGCTGTCTGCTTTCTGAAGCCGGGGCTCACACAGGGATTTAAATACCTCCGTAAGCAGGGGATGCAGCTAGCGTCGAAAATGCGCTTCATATCAGCACAGTATATCGCCTGGCTGTCTGACAGACTGTGGGAGGAGTGCGCCATGCATTCGAATACAATGGCAAATGAGCTTGAAAGAAGACTACGGGAGATCAGGGGCGTATCAATCACCCAGAAGGTAGAATCGAACGGTGTATTCGTGATCATACCGCATGATGTTGCGGAGCGTCTCAGAAAGGAGTATTTCTTCTATCCCTGGAACGAACAAAATTCGGAATACCGGCTCATGACTAGCTGGGATACGACTTCAGATGACATTGATCATTTTGCAGAACGTCTGAAAGATATGATGTATAACAGAAAATAGGTTCCTATCCTTTTTTATACTTCACCAGGAGGGAGAGAGAGAATACCAGCAGCGTGGAAAAGAGGTAATAAGGCAGCCACAAAAAACCGGTCGCAAAGCTTTCACTAACGTAATTGAAAATAAAAATTACTGTCATCACCGGAATTGAAACAAGCCATGCTATCAGCCCTGATCGTGCCATGTCCTGTTTCTGCTTTTCATCATACAATGTAGTCTCAGCTTTTCGGGTCAGCCTGACAAGCCGGTAAACCACCAGCGTGAACCAGGGCAGGATGATTGCCAGGCAGTAAAACAGGATGAGCCGGATCAGCCAGTGTTTCAAATCCCATTCCCGTAATGTGACATTTGCCAGGGCGGTAAATACCAGTCCGGCAAAACCACAGACAATTCCTACATACTGTGTTATCTCAAAAACTGTTTCGTCAACAACCGGTTCCATGACAGAGTTTATGGTCTTCCTCGTTTTCATTATTTTAAAGACCAGAATCAGTCCGAGTATACAGAAGACCAGCTGAATGGCCAGGGAGAAGAACAGCCAGTTCCATTCCATTTTGCATTCAATGCCGTTCGGATAATCATGATAGATATCTACCAGCGCCGCCCAGTCGAACACTATGCTTATTGCTGACACAACACCTGCTGAAACGCTGAATATTACAAGTGCACCGGTTTTAAGTCCGCCTGCGAATGTCTTCAGTAACAGTGCTGCAAATGATATATAGAGCAGAATCCTGATAATAAATCCGGTGCCAATGCCATTATCGAGAGAACCGATCGCCGACGGATTTGTCTTCATCTCCAGGAAGGCGTAAAGGTGGAAAAAGATCCATAAAAAGGAGAGTATCATTAATGCAAGCGTTGCTATCGTGGCGATTCTGATCTGCCATTTCTTTCCCGGATTCAGGTTTATTTGTTCCATGCGTGTTTATTTTAACCTTTTAGGCTTTACCTTTTAACCTGGTTATCAATTAAATAAAAAACCTCCTCAACATTTTTCCCGAAAAATTTGGAGATCCTGAAGGCAAGCAATGCTGACGGAATGAACTTCCCTTTCTCTATGGAATGAATAGTCTGCCTGGTTACGCCTACTGCCAGTGCAAGCTCTTCCTGTGACATCTCGTTTTTGTCAAAACGGCAGCGTCTTATGTTATTGCCTAAGTCCATATCATGTAAAGTATGCATTACATATTCCCAAATGATTTGCTTATCTTTTTACTGGCTCAGGTGAAGGGAGGATGTCCGGGCTTTTCCTGTTCAGGGAGCAAGCAGCATGCTGTCGCCGTAACTGAGAAAGCGGTAGTCTGAAGAGAGGGCATGACTGTAGATGTCCCTCCATGCCTTCCCGGTGAATGCTGCCACAAGAAGGAGCAGGGTGCTCTGAGGCTGATGGAAATTGGTGACCATGCTATGAATCATGCGAAACCTGTAGCCGGGGACTATGATGATATCTGTTTTTGCCTCAAGGATCTCCTTTCCTGCGCGATCCAGGACTGCAAGGAGCTGGTCAATTGAATCGGAGGGACCCATGGAGGATTGTGACTCATATGGCTCCCATTGTGAAACCGCAGGTATCGTATCTGCAGGCCACCTGCCCTCTGCAGAGCTCACACCGAGCCAGTAGAGGCTCTCAAGGGTACGGACCGTAGTTGTTCCCACCGCCAGGATCTTTCTTCCTCTGAGCCTCTCCAGGGTGGCCCTGCTGACAAAAAAATGTTCGGTGTGCATCATGTGATCGCCGATAAGCTCCGACTTCACCGGTCTGAATGTGCCTGCGCTTACATGAAGTGTCACTTCAGCCCTCTCAATACCCGTTTTGTCAAGAGCTTCCATTACTGCAGGAGTGAAGTGCAGACCGGCTGTTGGTGCCGCGACAGACCCGCTCTCCCTTGCAAAGATGGTCTGATAGGCAGTTGCGTCGCTCTCTTCATCTTCCCTGTCAAGATACGGAGGGATAGGCATATGACCCATGGATTCAAGCACTTCGGCAAACGATATCCTGGTGTCATCCCAGGAAAACCTGACTATAAATGCATCACCGTCGGCATATATTCTCCGGGCATTCAGAGAATGCACGGTTCCCTGGTGGATAAACCCCGTTGCCAGCGGACCCATTTTCCATCTCTTCAGGTTGCCAACCAGGCATTTCCATTCAACATGGCCTCCGGAAGAGAGGCTACGGGCGAAATCAGCCGGATCATGCGGCTCAAGACAGAATATTTCTATCTCTGCTCCGGTCTCCTTCCTGAACAGGAGACGCGCCCTGATAACCCTTGTGTTGTTGAAGACCATGAGGCCCTCCGGGTCAACAAGCGAAGGGAGCTCCCTGAAAATCCTGTCAGTGACCGACTTGCCGTTCCAGACCAGCAGCTTCGAACGGTCCCGCTCCGGAAGAGGGTACTTTGCAATAATCTCCGGCGGCAGGTCATACGAGTAATCCTTTATGCTGATATTCCGGTAATGGGGGTTCATCTCTCAGAGTTACCCAAAATTAGCTAATTTTGAGTACAATTAAAGCAGCAATGAAAGCGAACAAACACCATAAAATTGTCACCGGGGGGGCTGTTATCAGGGAGGTCGACCTGCACCTCCGCCCGGGACAGAGCGGCGCAGAGGCAATTGGCCGGCAACTGGCACAGTTCAGGGGAGAAATGAACAGCGCCATCAGGTCGGGTCTGACGGAGATCATCTTTATTCACGGCGTGGGGAGCGGCAGGCTGAAGGAGCATATCAGAAGCATCCTAACTGAAGAATACCCCATGTGCAGTTTTCAGGATGCCCCCTTCAGTCGCTATGGTTTCGGCGGTGCAACACTTGTAACTGTCAAAAAATAAGATAATTGGCTTTTATCAGTTCCAACCCCGGCACCAGAGGCAGGAGGAGTGTGTAAGAGACGGGTGAGTTCATGAAAAGATTGGTTATCTTTGTATTCTGGCAGGCCGGTCCGTCGCCCCCGGTCAAACGGCCGGGAGAGGAAAGTCCGGGCAACGCAGAGCACCATCCTTCCTAACGGGAAGATATCCGAAAGGGTATAGCAGTGTAACAGAAAACGACAGCCGCGCCTACGGGCGGGGAATTGGTGAAAAGGTGAGGTAAAAGCTCACCGGTCATGGTGGTGACATCGTGAGCCGTACACCTGATGGGTTGAAAGACCATGTATACCGGCGTCCGAGGGCTGCTCGCCCGAGCCGGGGGGTAGGTCGTACGAGCCCGCAGGCGACTGCGGGACCAGATAAATGATGGAACAGGTGTATAATCCTCTTGCAGGATACCGCATCGCGACAGAACCCGGCTTACAGGCCTGCCTCTGAAATAAGAGATGCCACCCTCACAGGGCGGCATCTCCTTTTTTCACCAGGGGGTGCCGGTATTGTCGGCTTTGATATCAGGTCTGAGGCCTGAATCCAGCCTATGGCCGGTTTATTTAAGAGTAAAGACCGAATCGTCAACCTCGACGTCGAGCTCAACCTTGGTAATGGTCATTGCGCCAACCTCCGCCCCGTTGACGAACTGTGTTACAACCTTTCCAAATTTTGCTCCGTTAACATCCATCCACTCTTTGATATACGATTCGACTTCCATCTCCTGTCCCATCTGCTCCACCTTGGATATCATCTTAACGGCAAGGAAACTGGTCTTGTCGACAAATACTGTTGACAGTTTGCCGGCCTCGTCGGTGATGGTCAGTTTGTAGGCAGGTTTACCTTCCACAGCTTCTTCACCTTCAAGCTTTAGCCTGCCGGCCCTGAAAGCCAGAAGCAGGTTGTCGCGGAACGGGTTGTTTTCCTGGACAGACCCCAGCTGATCCGCTGGTATCTCCGTCGGTTCAGCCACTCCGGCGAGAGGATTTACCATGTAGCCTTTTACGCCGTCAAAGGTTGTTATGATGTCCATGCCGTTGAACGAAATCACCGATCTTAGTTTGTCGGGCTTTCTGGCCGTAAAGGTCATCGGCAACTCCATTCCCATCTGGCTGATAGTGGCTTCCATGCGAAAGGTGGTGGCCTTCTCGAGAACCTCGAATCCGTTTGCTGCATAATACTTGTTTACGATCTCATCCAGCGATTGGGCACTGCAGACTGATGCCACCAGAAGAGATACGAGCAGAATAATTGACTTTTTCATGTTAAATTGATTAGTAGATTATTGAAAAGCGTTAACTGTAGTTCTTATTAATGTCAGTTTCCTGAGCAGGTCATCAAGCATGTCAAGCCTCAGCATGTTGGCGCCGTCAGAGAGAGCCGTTGCCGGCTCGGGGTGAGTCTCGATGAAAATCCCGTCCGCACCTGCTGCAATAGCACATTTACCGATGGTCTCTATCATGTCCGGCTGTCCGCCGGAGACACCGCCCTCCTGGTTGGGCTGCTGCAGGGAATGGGTGATGTCCATTATGACCGGCGCTCCGATCTGTTTCATTATGGGGATGTTGCGCATGTCAACAACCAGGTCACTGTAACCGAAGAAGCTGCCGCGCTCGGTGAGCATCACCCCGGAATTACCTGAATCCCTGATCTTTCCGGCAACAAACCTCATGGAAGCACCTGAAAGAAACTGGCCCTTCTTAATATTTATGACTTTGCCGGTGCGTGCGGCAGCAACAAGCAGATCTGTCTGGCGACACAGGAATGCCGGGATCTGCAGCACATCGACGTACTTCGCTGCCAGTTCAGCCTCCTCAGGTGAGTGGATATCGGTCACCACAGGAACAGAGTAATGGGTCCGCACCGCAGCAAGTATCTCAAGGGCCTTCCGGTCTCCTATCCCTGAGAACGAGTCAAGCCTTGAGCGGTTGGCTTTGCGGTATGACGACTTGAATATCAGAGGAATCTGGTACTTGTCGGCTGTCCTTGCCACCTCCCCGGCGACCCTGAAAGTCATCTCTTCCGATTCAACAACGCACGGACCGGCAAGGAGCAGAAAATTTCCTCCGTCACTGTATTTCAAAAACGGAATATTCAGCTCACTGACTTTCATGGCATAAATTTACTGAAATATTCATTTGACATCGCCCGGATATTTATATATTTTCTGCCATCTGGCTGCAAGTTGTTTACGAATTTCATCTTCGCGGCTGTTACGGCCCGGCTCATAAAAGACAGTGCCTGTGATCTCCTCAGGAAGGTAGTTGTCAGCCACAAAGTTATCCTCGAAGTCATGCGCATACCTGTATCCCTTGTGATAACCCAGATCCTTCATCAGTCTTGTGGGTGCATTGCGGAGGTGAAGCGGAACGGGAAGGTCGCCGTGACTGTGCACCGCTGCTATTGCGTTCTCTATGGCGATGTATGAGGCATTGCTCTTGGGTGAGGTGGCCAGGTAAACGGCTGTTTCCGAGAGTATTATCCTTGATTCGGGCCATCCGACAAGGTTCACCGCATTGAAGCAGGCCTGAGCAAGAAGCAGGGCGTTGGGATTGGCAAGACCGATATCTTCAGCAGCCAGGATGACCATCCGGCGCGCAATGAACTTCACATCCTCTCCGCCCTCGACCATGCGTGCCAGCCAGTAAACCGCCGCGTTGGGATCCGAACCCCGCAGTGATTTAATGAAGGCCGAGATGATGTCATAATGCTGCTCACCGTTCTTGTCATAAAGAGCCAGGTTCTGCTGCACGTGACTCAGCACGAGCTCATCGGTCACAATTATCTCATCATTTCCCTTCTCGGCTTCCAGCGATGCTGTCAGCTCCAGCGCGTTGTACAGCTTTCGCGCATCACCCCCGCTGATGCGGATAAGGGCTTCGTACTCCTGTATCCTGATCTTGTGCTGTGACAGGTAGAAGTCGGTCACGAGCGCCTTGTCGACAAGTTCTTTAAGTTTCTCGTCATCAAGCGGTTTAAGAACATAAACCTGGCATCTCGAGAGCAGTGGTGAGATGACCTCGAAGGAGGGATTCTCAGTGGTGGCGCCAATAAGTGTAAGAATGCCCTGTTCAACGGCGCCGAGGAGCGAATCCTGCTGCGATTTGTTGAAACGGTGAATCTCGTCAATGAAAAGGATGGGATTGGGCTTGCCGAAAAACTGCTGGCTCCGGGCCTTCTCAATGGTCTCGCGCACCTCCCTGACACCGCTGCTGACGGCACTCAGCTGAAAGAATGACCTCTCCAGTTTTGCCGCTACTATCCGTGCAAGTGTAGTCTTTCCCACCCCGGGCGGACCCCAGAGAATGAAGGATGGAACATTCCCGGACTCAATTACCTTCCTCAGTACACCGTCAGGACCGACCAGGTGTTCCTGTCCGGCGAACTCCTCAAGGGACCTTGGCCGTAACCTGTCTGCAAGTGGCTGATTTGAAAACATATGTCTGTTTGAAATTACGCCTGCAAATTATCATAAAAACGGTTGCTGCGCTCTCTGTTTTGCCATTTTCAGGGAAAATATTTTCGTTATAATCAAATTAATTAATACATTTAGCAATTAATTTTCACATCACGCATACTGTTTGTACCTAGAAATTCGTTTAGCAACAGGATATTATCAAATTCTGGTAACTATGAAAAAACCTCTGCTGATCATTTTAATAATTCTGGCGGTTCTGTTGTTAATTCCGGCTGTGAGTTTCATCCGGTGGGCTTTCCAGGAAAAGAAACCTATCGATGTGGTTATCCTCGACAAGACAGTGCCTGCCCTTGACAGACTGAATCACAGGTCATTTGTATTTATTCTGACAAACGGAAGATTTGTAAAAGGGGAAAAAGGAGGCAGTTATTCGGCAGCAAAGGATTATTACGGCTTTATTCCGCTGAGGCCCGTGAGGGAGAAGCAATTCAGGAAGAGAGACTTCCGCCTCACAGAACTGATTGAACTTGCAGAGAATAATGACGCTCTCTATTATACAGACACATACGGGGTGTTCTTCAACGACTGGTACCAGGGGATCAAAAAGGCACGCAGGTCACGCAAGCTGTATGGCGGATTGAACAATAACGACTATCTGCTGATGTCGGAGATGAAGAAACGCGACAAACTTGTCATTGTTGAGTATAATACTTTTGACTACCCTACGGCACCTCTTGAGAGATTCAAGTCTGAAGAGCTGCTCGGTATCAGCTCGAAAGGATGGATGGGCCAGTACTACAAAAGCCTTGACACGGTTTCAGTGGAGGGAGTTCCCGGCTGGATGCCAGCCCTTTACCGGAAGCAGCACCGTGAACCATGGACATTCAGCAAACCCGGTGTGGTACTGCTGAAAGAGAACAGTATCATCGTGCTGGAGGAGGGCAGTCAGCTGACTTCGGCACTTCCCATGCTCACGACAGGAGAGAGCTACGCCGCGAAATTCAATGTCCCGCAGGAGATTCCCTTTACAAACAGCTTTGATATAATTGACGCCGGAAAAAACACCGTGATTTCCGAGTTTGTCCTTAAGACAACACCGGCAGGTGATACCCTTCTTGCCATGAACGAACTGACAGCAGTCTTTCCGGCTGTGACACAGGAGCCTCTGGTGCAGCGTACCTTTTATTTCTCTGGCGACTTTGCCCATAACGATCTGCCTTTCTGGACCGCCAGGTTCAGGAATATACAGAAGGGTGGCAAGGCGTTGCTTTATTCTGATAATCCGAATGACCCCAGGAGGTTCTTCTGGCAATATTACAAACCTCTGATAACCTCTATCTTTACCGGGTACCAGCAGGACGTTGCAGGAAAGTAACATATCTGTAATATAAATGAAACAGGCCCCGTGCCTGTTTTTTGTTTTATGGGGTATCCCTTGTCCCACCTGTTGAACACAATGGTACAGGTGATGTTTTAATGAAGGTTACTTCATATCTTTATGGACAGTTTTGAAACAATGAAAGCGACAATAGTACAATGCGCACTGAAATGGGAGGACAGGGATGCCAACCTCGCGCATCTCGGTTCCATGCTTGACGCTTCAGCTCCCGACAGCGGATTGGTCGTCCTGCCCGAGATGTTCACAACAGGCTTCACCATGAACCCTGCGCCGCTGGCGGAGAGCATGGACGGCCCGACGGTCAGTTGGATAAAAGCACGGGCGGCTACGGGAGGCTATGCCCTCTGCGGCTCTTTAATAATTGGCGAGGAGGGCATGTATTACAACCGGATGATCTTCGTAAGACCCTGCGGCGAGATGACCTTCTACGACAAGCGCCACCTTCATTCCATGAGCGGGGAGCATACGGTATATAATCGTGGTAATAAGCGTGTTGTGACCGATTACCGCGAGTTCAGCTTTAATCTTCAGGTATGCTATGATCTCCGCTTCCCTGTCTGGTCGCGGAACCGGGGCGACACGGACGTTATCATCTATTCAGCCAACTGGCCCTCTGTCCGCAGCAGCGTCTGGAAGGCGCTTCTGGTGGCCCGTGCAATCGAGAACCAGTGCTATGTCATTGGTGTCAACAGGGTGGGTGCGAATCCTGATGGGACCACCTACATTGGTGATTCTGCCATCATTGGTCCGAAAGGAGAAATGCTTGCCTCCCTTGAACCCGGAGCCGAGGGAGTCGTTTCAGCGATGCTCTCCATGGAATCGCTGGAGAAATTCCGCACTGACATGCCCATCTGGAGAGATGCTGATCCATTCGAGCTGATTTAGGCAATACGCGGGATTCGGAAGGTATGATGGCCTGTCGCTTCACTCCGTCCTGCGATCCAGAGGTCTTACCGTCTTCATTAATTGATGGCCAAAAGCCATATCCTCACTATTGCCTGTTGCCCGTTGCCTGTTGCCCGTTGCCCGTTGCCCGTTGCCTGTTGCCTGATATGACTGCTTACCGCAGACTGCCGACTGAGGACTTTATGCTAGCGCAGCAAACAGCACCTCCGCCGGATGCAGTGCAATCCTGCCCGTGCCGTCCTTCACATGATGCCTGCAGCTTGTTCCGGGAGCAACAATAATCGTCCCGGGCGGGGCGACTCTCACGTCGGGGAAGAGTACCAGCTCGCCCACCTTCTGTGCCAGGTCGTAATGTTCCTTTTCGTACCCGAAGGCTCCCGCCATACCGCAACAGCCCGACGGTATCTCCCTGACCCTATAGCCTGCAGGAATACTAAGTGCCTCAATCACCGGGGCAGAGGTACTTATTGCCTTCTCCTGGCAGTGAACGTGTACCAGCACCTCCGCCGGCCCGGCTCTGAACATGTCCGGAGTAATCCTTCCGCTCCTGAACTCCCTGACAATGAATTCCTCCAGCGTGAAGGTGCTTGAAGCCAGCTTCAGTGCCCTGTCACGGTGATCTTCGCCCGCAAGATCGGGAAACTCATCGCGGAAACCAAGGATAGCCGAGGGTTCGATGCCCACCAGCGGCCGGTCAGAGCTTACCAGCGGTCCAAAGGTTTCAATGTTTTTGATAATCAGCTTCTTCGCCCTCCGCAGAAATCCTTTCGAGATGTATGTCCTGGCGCTTGCTGCATGCCTGACCGTGACTATTTTGTAGCCCAGACCGGTAAGTAGCCTGGCGGCGCTGATGCCAATGTGAGCATCATTATTGTCGGTGAATTCATCGATAAACAGGCAGACCTCGCCGACAGGTTCGGCAGGGTTCATTTTAGCCAGGTTCTTCCTGAGCCATCGGCGGAATGTCAGCGGTGCGAGAAGGGGAATGCTGCGTTCAGAGGCAAACCCGGTCACCTTCTTGATAATCAGAGATGTGAGGCGATTGGAGGCGAAGAAGTTGAAGACTCCTGGTATTAGCGAAAAGAGACTGTATATCTCCGGCATTGCGGCTATAAGGCGTGTGCGGAGCGACGGTGCATGAGTGTCATTGTAATGCTGAAGAAACTCGGATTTGAGTTTTGCTATGTCCACCCCTGAGGGACACTCGCTGCGGCACCCCTTGCAGGCAAGACAGAGATCCAAAATATCATTAATTTCCCGGCTGTCCCAGGGATTGGCCGTTTCGGCGTGGAGCATTTCACGCATGATGTTTGCCCTCGCCCTGGTTGTCAGCCTCTCGTCGCCAGTGGCCATGTAACTCGGGCACATCGTGCCTCCAATAGCGCTGCTCTTCCGGCAGTCGCCCGACCCGTTGCACTTCTCGGCAGCACGGACAACTCCTCCGCAGCCGGAGAAATCAAAGTAAGTCATCAGATCCGGCGTCGGCCTTCCTGGGATATATCTCAGTGAGGTGTCCATGGGAGGGGTGTGCACTATCTTGCCAGGATTGAGGATGTTATGCGGGTCAAAGCAGTGTTTGATCCGCTTGTTCAGCTCATAATTGTGCTCTCCGATGATCAGGGGTATGAACTCACCCCTGAGACGTCCGTCGCCATGTTCGCCGCTCATCGATCCGCGGTACCTTTTAACGATGATGGCGGTCTTTTCCCCGATTGTGCGCAGCAGCTTCACCTCTTCGGCATCCTTGAGGTTGATGAGAGGTCTGATGTGCAACTCGCCTGTGCCTATATGGGCATGGTATACAGACTCTTTCCCGTAAGAGGAAAGCATCTCTTCGATCTCGGCGACAAAATCCCCGAGCTTATCCACAGCAACGGCACAATCCTCAATGAGTGATATCGGCTTGGCGTCGCCCGGTGTGTTTGAAAGAATGCCCAGTCCTGCCTTGCGAAGGTCCCATACCTTCTTCACATCACCACCCCATACCGTCGGGAAGGCATAGCCCAGTCCGGCTGCCCTCATCTCCTCCTCCATGTCAGCTGCCACTGATGTGATCTCATGACGGCTCCCGGCACAAAACTCCACAATCAGCATTGCTCCGGGCTCTCCTTCAATGAAAAACCTGTTCCTCTTCTGACTCTCTACGGTGGCAGCAAGATTTAAAATGTTGCTGTCCATCAGCTCCACCGCCCACGGTTTGTATTTCAGAGCAATCAGGTTGGCGGTGAAGGCCTGGTTTCGCTTAAGCAGGTGCACGCATGTCAGGGCCTTCACCGGAGGAGGCAGCGGCACCAGGCCCAGCTTTACCCGGGTGACTATGGCAAGGGTGCCCTCCGAACCTGCAATCAGCCGGGCCAGGTTGATCCTGCGACCTGCCCCCGGGGTGAAAGGTTCACTGTAGAGCAGGTCGTCGAGCGCGTAGCCTGTGTTTCGCCTGGGGATAGTCTTTTCCGGATACTCATTCATGATGGAGAGACGGCTTGCCTCGTCGTTCATGATGGTGTCAGTTTCCCTGTATATCATTCCCTCGGCAGTGTCGAGAGTGCATTTGTATCTGAACTCTTCCTCCGTCAGGGACCCGAAAATCACCTCCGAGCCGTCATGAAGGAGGGCCGTGACCTCAATGATATGATCCCTGACTGACCCGTAGACAACCGAATGCAGCCCGCAGCCGTTGTTGCCTATCATGCCTCCAAGGTTACACCTGTTTGAGGTGGATGTCTCGGGCCCGAAAAGCAGTCCGTAACTGCTTAGCACGGAGTTGAGCTCATCGGGGACTACCCCCGGCTCAAGCCTGACCCATTTCTCGCCGGCATTGATTTCCAGAATCCTTGTGAAGTGGCGGGACATGTCAGCAACAATGCCTGACCCTACCACCTGTCCTGCAAGCGAGGTGCCTGCCGCCCTGGGAATGATGCCTGTGCCGTGCAGGCTGGCAAAAGAGAGAAGTTTCTTCAGATCATCCGTGCTGCGGGGAAAAACAACGGCAACCGGCTCCTCACGGTAAATTGAAGCATCGGTTGCATACATGAGCCGCGATGCCCTGTCAATACGCACTTCACCCTCCAGCGAGTCCGCAAGAACCTCTAAATCCTTCATTGTAACAACACTCTGCATCTGACTCTTTTTCCTGCTTCAAAAATAGAGATTTACAGCAACCGAAAGGAGCAGGTTGCTGTTTTTCGAAAAAAATCTCTGAAAATTTGAAAATTCTGACTTTAATCATATAGTTGATAATTGTGCGGTTGCACTTTTTTCGTACATTTATCCCGACACGATTAATTAACTAAATTATTGATATACAATGGAATTGCTTGAACAGATCAAACTTAATGCTATCAGGTATAATAAACGGATTGTTTTGCCGGAGGGGACGGAAGAAAGGACACTCAAGGCGGCTGATACGATAATTGCGGGGAACATTGCCCGCCTTACCCTGCTTGGAAATCCGGCTGAGATAAAGACTATGGCAGAATCCTTTGGTCTGAAGAATATCGGCAAGGCAACTATAATTGACCCGCTTGATCATCCGAAAAAAGAACAGTACGTCGATCTGATGGTTGAGCTTCGCAAAAGCAAGGGACTCACCAGGGAAGAGGCTTCAAGGCTTATCGAAGACCCGCTCTATCTGGGGGTAATGATGATAAAAAGCGGAGACGCTGACGGTGAGGTGGCCGGAGCCAGGAACACCACCGGTGATGTGCTCAGGCCCGCCTTCCAGTTTGTCAAGACGGCTCCCGGGATATCCGTTGTCTCGGGTGCATTTATTATGATATTGAAAGACAGGGAGTTTGGCGCAGATGGAATCATAGTTTTTGCCGACGGAGCAGTTCACCCTGACCCGACCGACAAGGAGCTTGCCGAGATAGCCGTTGCCACGGCAAGGACAACCAGGGACATTGTAGGTATTGAACCCAAGGTGGCGCTGTTAAGCTTCTCCACAATGGGAAGTGCAAAACACCCGATGGTGGACAAGGTTGTCAGCGCCACAAAAATCGCAAAGGAGATGGCTCCGGAGTTTATGTTCGAAGGTGAGCTTCAGGCTGATGCAGCCCTGATAGAGGCGATAGGCCGGAAAAAGGCTCCGGGAAGCAAAATAGCAGGCAAGGCAAATGTCCTTGTGTTTCCCAGTCTTGAATCCGGAAACATAGCATACAAGCTTGTCGAACGACTTGCCCACGCACAGGCGATCGGCCCCGTTCTCCAGGGGATGGCAGCACCGATAAACGACCTCTCAAGAGGCTGCTCGGTAAGTGATATTATTAACGTAGTCGCCATAACTGCCAACCAGGCAGCCGGCATCAACAGGTAAAAAACAGATCATGATAGTATTGGTTCTCAACTGCGGCAGCTCCTCGATCAAGTACCAGCTGTTCAACATGTCAGACAACGCCGAGGTTCTGGCCAAAGGGCTGATTGAGCGCATAGGTATCACCGACGGCATTCTGACCCACAAGCCAACCGGGAAGGATAACTACAAGGTGGTGCTTGACATACCGGATCATACCATTGGCATCAACATGGTAATGGAAGCCCTCGTAAATCCCGCTCACGGTGTCATTTCAAGTATCGGGGAGATAAAGGCGGTTGGCCACAGGGTGGCTCACGGTGGCGAAAACTTCAAGGAATCGGTCCTCATCGACAATGATGTCAAACGCGACATCGAGAAGTGCGCCGAGCTGGCTCCTCTCCACAATCCCGCTCACCTCAAAGGGATTCTCTCATGTGAAAAACTGCTTCCGGGAATACCCCAGGTCGCCGTGTTCGACACATCATTCCATCAGACAATGCCGGACTATGCATTCATGTATGCACTTCCCTACGAGTACTATGAGAAATACAGGATCCGCAAATACGGATTCCATGGCACCAGCCACAGGTTTGTAGCTGAAAAGGCCTGCCGTATCCTTGGTGTCGACCTCCATAATTCGAAGATCATAACCTGCCACCTTGGCAATGGCGCTTCGATAACGGCAATAGAAAACGGGAAATCGATTGATACATCAATGGGATTCACCCCTGTTGACGGCCTGATAATGGGTACACGGTCCGGTGAGATTGATCCGGGTGTGCTTCTTTATCTGGCAGACAAGGAGGAACTGAGTGTCAGCGGTGTCAACAATATGATCAACAAGAAGAGCGGTGTTGCAGGAATCTCGCAGCTCTCGTCCGATATGCGCGACCTTGAGATTGCGGCCGGCGAAGGCAACCCCAAAGCTCTCCTGGCACTGAACATGTATGCGTACAAGATCAAGAAGTTCATTGGGGCTTATGTGGCAGCCATGAACGGTATTGACCTTCTTTTGTTTACCGCCGGGGTGGGAGAAAACGACTTCAATGCCAGGAAAATGATCTGTACAGGCATGGAGTACCTGGGAATCGAGATTGACACCGATATTAACCATGGTGCCAAGGGCAGGGACCTTGTTATATCCAAACCCGCCTCCAGAGTCAAAGTCATGGTGGTCACCACCGACGAGGAATTCGTGATTGCATCGGATACTAAAGCAATAGTTGATAAGCTACACCACTAAACACTCTATATCATGGTCTTAAAGCACCTGTCTGAACTTAAGGAACTGCTTGTCGACAAGCCCACCAGGCGGATGGTCCTTGCGGCGGCCCAGGATCACAACTCCCTTACCTCGGCCCTGATGGCCGCGAAGGACGGTTTCATAGAGCCTATACTTGTCGGCGACAAGGAGACCGTGCAGAAGATTGCTTCGGATCACCACCTTGACCTCAGCGGACTAAGGATGATTCATGAGCCTGACAATGACATGGCAGTGGAGATAGCCGTCAAAATGGTAAGAAGCAACCAGGCTGACATCCTTATGAAGGGTAACGTGGGAACATCGTCTCTGCTGAAGGCTGTGCTGAACAAGGAGTGGGGACTGAGATCAGGAGCGCTCCTTTCTCATTTCGCCATCTTTGAGGTCGAAGCCTACCATAAGCTGATTGCTGTCACTGATGTGGCAATGAATATAGCTCCCAACCTGCAGGACAAGATTTCGATTGTCAACAACTCCGTTGCCTGCCTGAACAGGCTGGGAATCGAGATGCCAAAGGTTGCCGTCCTGGGAGCTGTCGAGATGGTGAGCGAGAACATGCAGGCCACCCTTGATGCAGCCCTGCTGTCAAAGATGAACCAGCGTGACCAGATCAGGAACTGCCTCATTGACGGGCCCCTTGCATTTGACAACGCCATTAGCCTTGAAAGCGCCAGGCACAAGGGCATAAGGAGCGATGTGGCAGGGGATACCGACCTGCTGATTATGCCTGACATCGAAGTCGGCAATGTGCTTTACAAGTCGCTTGTTTTCTTTGCCCATTCAGGAGTGGCTGCCGTAATCCTGGGTGCCACCGCGCCTATAGTCCTGACATCAAGAAGCGACTCTGACCAGGCGAAATACTTCAGCATTCTGCTGGCCGCCGCAATCGCAGGACCCAAGTAATTATGATAACCAGCCTGGGGCAGATGGCTGATTCAGTCAGGACAGCCGGGAGGAGACACAGGATTGCAGTGGCCTGGGCGCAGGATCCGAACACTGTGGGGTCACTTTTCAGGGCTGTCAGCGAGGGTTTCGCTGAGGCAATGATGATAGGTAAAAAGGAACTCATACTCAATACCTGCCGGGAAACCGGCGCTGATCCCGGCCGTTTTACGATCATCGAGGCAACCAGTGAAAAGGAGGCAGCCGAACTGGCCGTCAGCATGACCCGGGCAGGTGAGGCCGATATTGTCATGAAGGGTCTTGTGGGAACCGATAAGTTCCTCAGGGCGGTCATGGACAAGGAGAAGGGATTGCTTCCTCCGAAGTCGGTGATGAGCTATGTATGCGCAGTTGAGATACCGGCGTACCATAAACTTCTTTTCCTGACAGACACTGCCGTAATTCCGTTCCCGGATCTTGACCAGAAGTTGGCCATGGCAGAGTATGCACTGTTTATGGCCCGGAGGTTCGGCATCGCCAAACCTTCGGTGGCCCTGATAGGTGCGTCGGAGAAGGTCAGCAGCCACTTCCCGAATACACTCGACTATTCCGTGATGTGCAAGATGGCCGAGCGTGGCCAGATATCGGATTGTATCATGGACGGGCCTGTGGACCTCTTCCTTGCGTGCGATCCCGCCAGTGTTAGGATCAAGGGAGTGAATACCCCGCTTGCCGGCAACGCCGACATCCTGCTGTTCCCTTCACTTGAAGCCTGTAATCCCTTTTACAAGGGACTCATGCTCTTCGGCGGGGGTGAGCTGGCCGGAATGATATGCGGAACCACAAAACCGGTGGTGCTTATGTCAAGGAGTGAGAGCGAACTGTCAAAATACTACTGCGTTGCACTGGCTTGCCTGATGGCCTAGCCCTCAAAAAAGACGATTATGAAACATCAACTGATACTGGCCGTTAACCCCGGCTCAACCAGCACCAAGTTCGCATTATACGATGGTGACAGGCTTGTTTTTGATAAGACATTGAGACACAGTGCATCCGAGCTTGAAGGTTATAAGAAGATGACTGATCAGCTGCAATTCAGGTACAAGCTGATAATAGAGGCTCTGAAGGACGAATGTACTGACCTGCAGGCGATCTCAGCCGTTGTTGGCAGGGGTGGACTGGTAAATCCCATTGAATCGGGAATATATGAGGTCAATGACATGATGAAGAAGCATCTGTCTGAGGCGGTTAACGGTGAACACGCAAGCAACCTCGGAGCACTGCTTGCAGATATGATAGTGGCCTCAATACCAGGTGTAAAAGCCTATATTGTCGACCCTGTAGTGGTTGACGAACTTGAACCTGTGGCACGCCTCTCTGGCCATCCCCTGATCACCAGGAGATCAATCTTTCATGCGCTTAACCAGAAGGCAGTTGCCAGGATCTACGCCGCATCTGTCGGCAGGACATATGAGGAGATGAACCTTGTTGTGGCACACATGGGGGGCGGAATAAGTGTTGGCGCTCACCGGAAAGGTAGAGTCATTGATGTGAACAATGCCCTGAACGGTGACGGGCCTTACTCACCTGAACGAAGTGGAGGTCTCCCTACAGAGCAGCTTGCAGATCTGTGTTACAGCGGAAAGTACACCCGGGCGGAGATGAGGTCGATGCTTGCCGGGAAGGGAGGAATGGTGGCATACCTCGGTACAAATAATTTCCAGGAAGTGGCCAGACTCGCCGGTGAGGGAGATAAACAGGCCACACTGATACTTGAGGGTTGCAGTTATCAGACAGCCAAAGAGATAGGAGCTATGTCAGCTGTCCTGAACGGGGAGGTCGATGCCATTATCCTTACTGGCGGCCTGGCATATGACCAGGGTCACCTCGGGAGGATTACGGCCATGGTCAGGAGTATCGCCCCCATTTTTGTCTACCCTGGAGAGGATGAGCTCAAGGCCCTCGCATTCAACGGCTACCTGGCAGTCACCGGAAGGATAAGGGTAAAGGAATACTGTGGGTAGGAGTCCTCAGGTACCAGTCTTCAGTCTTCAGTCAGCAGTCCTCATTTCCTGATCAGTAATTATTCTGACTGCCGATTTTGGGCTGCCGACTGCCGGTTGAGCCTATGGGACGGACAGTGCCACCGGAAGAATCTTCCCGTTAAAGAATTTATTGCCGTTGACTGCAAAGTCGGCGATGAATCCGGCCATCTCGGCAGGTGAGACAGGTGCTGAAAACCCGGGAAAAGCCTTGCTGAACATCCCGGTCTGAACTGCACCCGGACAGAGACAGTTGAATGAGATGCCTTTGTCTGCATACTCGGCGGCAAGGCACTCAGTCATTATTGCCAGCGCACCCTTCGAGGCGCTGTACCACGACAGCCCGGCAAACTTCATGCTGCCCTGGAATCCGCCCATACTGCCGATGTTCACCACGTGCGAACCTATACCCATGAGCGGAAGCAACTCAGCTATGAGCGCAGCTGCAGATATGAAATTGACGGCCACAATTGATGCAATCTCATCCGGAGCGTATTCTGGGAACGGTTTGTTGACAAGATAACCGGCATTATTAATCAGGATATCAACCCCTCCCGCTTCGTCACTGATCCTCTTTTTAAGCTCTCTGAGCGACGATCTGTCTCCGGTAATATCCAAAGACACGGGGATGATGTTTCCGCTTTCAGAGCCTTCTGCAAGGCTCCTGAGCGCTTCTGAGCTGCGGCCGATTGCATAGATTCTGTTCTGTGACACCGCCGCAAGCCTGATCGCAACCTCACGTCCGATACCAGAAGATGCGCCTGTTATAACTATATTCATCTTATTGTCAGTATTTTAAATAGCAAGTTGATTTTTTAGTCGGGAACAACTACCGTAAATGTACTAATTTTGATTTTATTTGTAGCCTCAAAATGAGGTGTAAGCACAGCATGAAGAAGTGCCTGATAATGATAGCCTGCCTGCTGATTGCCATTACGGCGGCCGGGCAGGATGAAACACGCGGGGTACTCGATGGCCGGCCGCCGGCCAGGGAGCGTCTGTTCTTCGGCGGATCGTTCGGCCTCCAGTTCGGTACGGTCACAAACATAGAGGTGTCACCGCTGGTGGGAATGTGGTTGCTGGCCAGGGTGGCAGTTGGCGCAGGGCCGTCATTTCAGTACTATAAGGATCCATATGGCAGAACAACTATTTATGGCGGACGTGCCATGTTGCAGCTAACTCTGATTCAGGACCTGAATAATATCATTCCCCTTGGGTTAAACACAGGGATATTTATTACAGGGGATTATGAAGCCCTGAGCCTTGAAAAGTCCTTTTTCACAACCACGCCGGAGAGTGAGGGACGTATGTTTTACGGTAGCTTCCTTGCCGGTGCCGGAATATCCCAGCCGACAGGCAAAAGATCGAGCATGAATGTCACTTTCCTCTGGAGCGTGACCGGTAATGAGTATGGATTATACGATTCGCCGGAGATCCGGATCGAGTTCTTCTTTTGATTTATATGACTTTTGTAAATATATTTAATATCAGATAATTATGAAACTTGAAAACGACAAATTTGTTTCACTTGTATACACTCTTCATGAAGGCAGCAAAGAGGGCAGGGTAATTGAAACCGTTGAGGAGGCAGCACCCCTGACATTTGTCTTCGGTGCTGGCAGACTATTGCCTGCCTTTGAAGAAAACATAGCAGGACTGGAAGAGGGGGCTGCTTTTGATTTCAATCTGGCAGCCGCTGACGCATATGGTGAACTGCGGGAGGAGATGGTAATCAGCCTGCCCAGGAATATTTTTGAGGACGAGGGCGTACTCCGCAGCGAAATATGCTATGTGGGAAATTCAGTTCCGATGATGGACTCGCAGGGTAATAGGATGAATGGCGTGGTAGTGGAAATAGGAAATGACTTTGTGAAGATGGATTTCAACCACCCGCTGGCAGGAACAGACCTTCATTTTTCGGGCAGGGTAGTCGGTGTCCGCGAGGCAACAGGCGAGGAACTTGCTGGTCCATCTTCAGGAGGATGCTCATCATGTGGCAGCAGGAGCAGCGGTTGCGGCGGCGACTGCGGTTGAATGGCCCCGGGTCTCCCGTTCTCAGTCAATAGTCTCCAGGCTTCAGACTTCAGTCTTCAGTCTTCAGTTAATCAGATTTTTACCGGGTGCAGGCTTTGAATTGCAGACTGCCGACTGGATTTGACTGCCTACTGCCTGCTGCCTGCTGCCTGCTGCCTGCTGCCTAAACTCTCAGCTCTTCCCCTTCTGACTTGGCTATAATAACTGCAGCGCAGGTATCACCATAAACGTTGATTGTAGTACGGAACATATCGAGGATACGGTCTACCGCTAGTATCAGTCCGATACCCTCCAGCGGAAGTCCTACTGCATTCAGTACAACAGCCATCATTACCAGTCCGGCCATTGGTATGCCCGCCGAACCGATAGCCGCAAGCAACGCAGTGAAGATCACCACCATCTGCTGTCCGAAAGTCAGGTCAATACCGTAGGCCTGTGCGATGAACATAACTGCGACACACTCATACAAGGCCGTACCGTTCATATTTATGGTGGCCCCGAGAGGAAGCGTGAAACTGGCTATCTTGTTCGATACGCCGTCTTTAGTCTCCACAGTTTCCATAGCCAGAGGAAGAGTCGCATTCGAAGACGAAGTACTGAAAGCAGTAAGCAGAACAGTCGTCATGTTCTTCATGTGCTTCACCGGATTTGCCCTTCCCAAAACACGTACCATCAGCGGCAGGGTGATAAACCCGTGAATTAGCAGTCCGGCCAGCACCGTCAGGAAATAAATACCCATACTGCCGATTATCTCACTTACATCGTTGCCGATGTTGATCTGCTGCGAGATCACTTTTGCTATTATGCTGAAAACCCCAAGAGGAGTGAACCGGATGATGAACATCGTGATCTTCATTATCACGTCCAGGATCGCACTAAGCACATCCACCAACAGCACCCGCGACTTCTCTCCGACACGGGTCGTGAAGAAACCAACAAGGATGGCAAAGAAGATTATGGCAAGCATCTGACCTTCAGCCATGGCCTTGATGACATTTGAAGGAACGATGTTTATAAGGGTCTGACCGAAGCTCTCCTTACCGATTGTGATATCTTCAAGAGGAACCTGAAGTCCGAGATCGGCTCCTATTCCCGGCTTGATGAGCTCGACCAGGAAGAAGCCCGTCACAATTGCTATCAGGGTGGAGAAGATATAAAACCCCATTGTCTTCAATCCCAGACGCCCCAGGTTCTCTGCTGTGCCAACACTGGCCACCCCGGTAGATATTGAGCAAAATATCAGGGGCACTATCACCATGTTTAGTGCCCTCAGGAAAATATCCCCCATCCAGTTGGTGTACTTTGTCACGTGAGGGAAGAAGTAACCGAAGAGGCCACCAAGAAGAAGCATTATGAGTATCTGCCAGTGCAGCGCAAGAGAGAACCTTCTTTTAACCATATAACGCAGATTTATGTCAAGAGCACTCCTGAAACTTGTGTCCCGATCATTAACCGGCTGAAGATAATCAAAAGATCACTCTGCAAAATATGTTATTCGCTATGTTCAGGGGAATTGAAAATTTCTGAAGCGGGGCCAGGACAACCTATAATTTTCAATTCTCAGCGAGTTGAGATAAACTCAGCCGAAAACAAACTTTACCGACTCCTCGTGAGCCCGGATTTAATATTCGGAACGCCTGAATTACAAATGTAAAGGAGATTCTCAACCCAGATCAATATCCATGTAATTACAAATGTACATGTCACCGAAGTACAGTTGTAAGTAATCTGTGCAAGAATGGTTAATAAACCATAATTTATTTAATATCAGTATATTAAACCATTTAATATTAAATATATGTTGAGGTGTTTAGCCTACTGTGGCAGGATATTCGTTAGAAATCATCATTTAAGTGATATTATTATCTTATAAATCAGTGATTAAGTAGGTCTAAACTCAAGTAAATATGCTTTTACTTAAGTTGAAGTTTAAGCTTCAATCCATTTCCAGCCAAGGTACCGATAATACGTAATTTATCTGGTAATTACAAATGTAAATTAAAAATAGTTACGCATGTAAAGCATTAAAGAGTTACATTTGTAAAAACAGTTTTCTGACATGAAAGACCGAATCCTAGTGTTTTTACGGAGCGAAAACAAGAGTTATGCT
The DNA here is from genome assembly GCA_049294275.1 of Bacteroidales bacterium. Classification (GTDB taxonomy): domain Bacteria; phylum Bacteroidota; class Bacteroidia; order Bacteroidales; family VadinHA17; genus SR-FBR-E99. The sequence continues at coordinate 8,890 of JBAQCQ010000002.1, read as the reverse complement.
CAATTTGCTGAGGAAATCGGGGTTCAGCCTTCCGGAATATCCCATATACTCTCAGGAAGAAACAATCCCAGCCTCGACTTTGTGATCAAGATGCTGCACAGGTATTCGAACCTTTCTGCTGACTGGCTGCTTTTTGGCCGTGGTCCGATGTACAGGTTCGTCTCGCAGCCTACCCTGTTCGATGTTGAGGCACCAGGCAGCGGATCTGAGGAAGTAAGAAATGAAAATGCTTCTACGGGATGGTCTGATGTTTCGGATGCGCCTGATAGCCTGGAAGTGGCTTCAGAAGCGACTACTGGGCCCGGAGAACAATTGGAGGACCCCGCTAAAAGGGTCGTAAGGGTGCTCTTCTTCTACAGTGATAAAACTTTTACCGAATACAGGCCCTGCTGAATAAATCTGCCCAAAATGTCTAATTTTGCAGGCAAATGGGCAGTGATGAAAAAGAGGGTTGAATATCTTACAGTTACCGGAAACATTCGACTTGCGGAGAGTTTCTTTGTCATTAAAGTTGTTTCCGCTGACCCTTTGCCTGAGATCCTGCCCGGTCAGTTTGTCCAGGCATTGGTCACCGACAGCCCGTCTACCTTCCTGCGCCGGCCACTCTCCGTTCACGATGCCGACTATTCCAACAACATCATATCATTGCTTGTCCAGATTGCAGGACCGGGAACAGAACGTCTCTCAAGGCTGCAACCCGGTGAAAAGCTCAATCTTATCTATCCCCTGGGGAATTCATTCACAATGCCACTGCCCGGAGAGAGAGTTCTCCTTGCCGGTGGAGGTTGTGGCATGGCTCCCCTGCTATACCTCGGGCGAAGGATCAGTGAATCAGGCATTGAACCTCAGTTCACCCTCGGATTCAGAAACCGGTCAAGGATACTTGAACACGACGAGTTCAGCAAGCTGGGCAGGGTTCACCTCTCCACCGAAGACGGTTCTGAGGGGCACAAGGGTTTTCTGACTCAGATACCTGCATTCAGGGAGGGATCCTGGGACAGGGTCTACTGCTGCGGTCCGGAACCGATGATGAAAGAGGTTGCAAGGATCTGCCGCGAAAGGGATATCTTCTGTGAGGTGTCGCTTGAAAACCTTATGGCTTGCGGAATGGGAATATGCCTCTGCTGTATTGTTCCTACCACCTCCGGGAACCTCTGCTCATGCACTGACGGACCTGTATTCAACATAAAAAACCTGAAATGGCAGACCTCCGCATAAAAATAGGATCACTGGAGTTCAGAAATCCGGTCATCCTCGCTTCAGGCACCTGCGGGTATGGTGCTGAGCTTGAGGATTTCATTGACCTGTCGCAACTCGGCGGGATCATTGTCAAGGGAACGACCCTCGAACCACGGGAAGGAAATGCCTATCCCCGGATGGCGGAGACGGCATCCGGGATGCTGAATGCCGTGGGACTTCAGAACAAGGGCATCGATTATTTTGAAGAGAAAATCTACCCGCAACTCACAAAGTATGACACCCATGTGATTGTAAACGTGAACGGTAATACAGTTGAGGACTATGTTGAACTTTCATCGCGTATTGACCGGCTTGAAGCCATACCTGCCATTGAACTCAACATATCATGCCCCAACGTCAAGAGAGGCGGCATGATCTTCGGCACCAACCCAGCCTCCGCCAGGGAGGTGATCTCCGCCGTCCGTAAAGCATACAGCAAAACATTGATAGTCAAGCTTTCACCCAATGTAACTGACGTCACTGAGTTTGCCCGCATATCCGAGGAGGAGGGAGCTGAGGCGGTATCCCTGGTCAACACGCTGCTGGGCATGGCCGTCGATGTCAGGACCATGAAGCCGAAACTGTCGACGGTAACCGGAGGACTCTCGGGTCCGGCTATCAAGCCTGTGGCTCTTAGGATGGTATGGCAGACTGCCAGGGCTGTCAGGATTCCGGTGATAGGGCTGGGAGGCATAATGAATACAGAGGATGCACTTGAATTCATTATGGCAGGCGCCACTGCCATCCAGGTAGGAACAGCATCGTTCATCGACCCCCGGAGCGCCATGACTGTCGTTGGGGGAATCGAAAAATTCCTGGAAAACAAGGATTTTGACTCCGTCAGCAGAATTACAGGGATAATAAATAGGATATAATGCTATTTTGCTTTAAATTTGTAAATTCTGAGGCGGAATATTAATCGTTGGATAAAAAATAACAAGTAATTATGGCAGAAAATTTGCAAATTGACAATCTGGACAGGAAGATCCTCGACATCATTACCAAGAATGCAAGGATACCTTACCTGGAGGTGGCACGCGACTGCAATGTGTCAGGTGCTGCAATACACCAGAGGGTCCAGAGGCTGATACGGCTGGGTGTCATCAAGGGATCGGAATTCAAGGTTGATCCGATTATGGTCGGGTTCAGCACATGTGCATACATTGGCTTATATCTCGACAATCCGGGTAAATACAAGGATGTGATACTGAAGCTTAGGGATATACCCGAAGTTATTGAATGTCATTATACTACAGGTAACTACTCACTTTTTATAAAGGTCTATACCCGCGATAATGAACACCTGCGCGAAGTGCTGACAGAAAAGATTCAGGCCATTCCGGGCGTGGTGAGGACTGAGACGCTGATCTCCCTGGAGGAGTCGATCAGCAGACAGATACCGGTGCTTTCAAAATAGACTGCCGGAAGGTCAACTTCACAAGGAAATATTTCATAAAGTATTGACAGGCGTCACTTTAGACGCCTTTTTTCATGCCTTTCGGTTGCCTTGTGATCCAGCTGGGGCTCGAACCGGACCGAGCGTCAAGGAATTGCCCGGTGGGCAATTCCAGCGAAGGGGACAGCCTGCAGGGCTGGAGGGTTCGGGAGCATAAAACAATTAAGGCAGCCTTTCGGTTACCTTGTGATCCAGCTGGGGCTCGAACCCAGGACCCCATCCTTAAAAGGGATGTGCTCTACCAGCTGAGCTACTGAATCAGTCCATTTTTTTGCGAGTGCAAATGTAGGGCAAAAAAAGTTCCCGTCAAAAAAAACACCTTTCTTTTACGGAAATTCGCGAAAAAATATACGCGCGGCCTGCCGACGCCAAATTGTGATTATATTTATCGGTCATCTGAAAGGAAATGAACCGCAACATTTTCAAAGATAAAGTAGTGATAATCACAGGCGCCTCATCCGGCATCGGAAGAGCCACAGCCCTCGAGTTCGCCCGCAATGGAAGCAGGGTTGTTATCGCTGCCCGGTCCGCAGACAGACTGGCGACCCTTGAAAAGGAAATTGCAGACACCGGAGCAGAGGCACTGGCTTGCGTCACTGACGTTTCCAGGGAGGATGACTGCAGAAAAATGGTGGAGGCAACCATCGCCAGATTCGGAACGGTGGACATCCTGATCAACAATGCGGGCATCTCAATGAGAGCTTTATTTGACGAGGCTGATATTTATGTTCTTAAACGACTTATGGATGTCAACTTCTGGGGAACAGTCTATTGTACAAAATATGCTCTGCCCTATATTGTCAGCAACAGGGGATCGATAGTAGGGGTCTCATCCACGGCAGGGTTTCACGGCCTGCCCGGCCGTACAGGTTACTCCGCCTCGAAGTTCGCCATGCACGGATTCCTTGAGACACTCAGAATCGAGAACCTGAAGAAGAAGCTTCATGTAATGATAATCGCCCCCGGATTCACGGCATCGGAGATCCGGAGAAACGCACTCCTGGCAGACGGCACCCCGCAGGGCAACTCACCGCGGGAGGAGAAGAAACTTAAATCCCCGGAATTTGTTGCTCGCTGGGTGCTGAAGGGAATAAGAAAAAAGAAAAGGAACAAGATCATGACCTGGGCAGGAAGGTTTACAGCGCTGCTGCAGAGGATCATACCTGCAGCGGTCGATTATGCCTACTATCTCGAAATGAAACGGGAACCCAACTCACCTCTCAAATAAGCGAGTCATGGCTGATCTGGCAGCACAAATACGCAGCAGGCAGAGCCTGGTGCTCAAAGGACTTCCCGGGCCTGTGACAGAGGCTGACAGGAAAGCCTTCAGCCTGGCAACAGACATCGCCAGGGAATCTTATCCGGCCGACCGGAAGTACCTTGGTGAACCCCTTCCGCTCTATTACATGGAACTGGCCAGGATCACCGCAGCCGAAATAGGATTGTCACTGCCTGCGGCGATGAGCGCACTGCTCTCCGGTGTCAGGGAGGAAAGCCCTGAATGGCAGAGGATTGACGATCTCAATGACCCGTCCGTCAAAGAGGTCATAAAAGGTCTGGCACGTGTCACCGCGCTTAAAGGACGTGATTTTACAGGCCAGGCAGAGAACTTCCGCAAACTGCTGCTCTCCCTGGCAGACGACGGCAGGGTAATACTGACTGCACTGGCGGAACGCCTCCTCCTGATACGCAGACTCGACCGGCTGCCTGAGAAACAGAGACTGCCTGTCGCTTCTGAGACATACTTCCTTTTCGCCCCGCTGGCCCACAGACTCGGCTATTACAACATCAAGTCGGAGATGGAGGATCTGGCCATGAAACTCATGGAGCCGGCCGAGTACAATGAGATAGAAACAAGACTGAAGCAGACCACAACATCGAGGAACAGGCTGATCAGGGAGTTCTCCCAGCCTGTGACGGAGAAGCTCGACTCGATGGGTATCAGGTATGAACTGAAAAGCCGCACCAAATCGATACACTCGATCTGGCAGAAGATGAAACGCCAGGGGGTGACATTCGAAGAGGTGTTTGACATCTTCGCAATCCGAATCATCATTGATGCTGATGCCGCCCATGAGAAATCATCATGCTGGCAGGTTTATTCCGTGGTGACCGACCTCTACCAGCCTGACCCCAGCCGCATGCGCGACTGGATCTCGGTTCCGAAGACAAACGGATATGAGTCGCTCCATACAACCGTAGTCACGCCTGCCGGCAAGTGGGTCGAGGTCCAGATACGCACAAGACGCATGGATGAGATTGCAGAGAAAGGCCTTGCGGCACACTTCCGCTACAAGGGACTTAAAGGCGACGGCGGACTCGACGCCTGGATGGCACAGATGCGGGAGGTGCTGGGATCGGTGGAGAAGGAGGGTGCCGATTTCCTGGGGGAGATCAGACCCGGACTCTACTCTGACGAGGTCTTTGTCTTCACACCCAGGGGAGAGGTCAGACAGTTGCCTGCGGGTGCAACACTTCTCGATTTCGCTTTTGACATTCACACAGAGGTGGGATCAAAATGTGTCGGCGGCAAGGTCAACGGCCGCAATGTGCAGCTGAAACACAGGCTCCAGAACGGCGATCACGTCTCGGTCATCACATCGGTTAAACAGTCGCCCAAGAGAGACTGGCTGGCGTTTGTCATTACAAACAAAGCCCGCACAAAGATCAGACAGGCGCTTAATGAGGAGAAGGTAAGGCTTGCAGCCGAGGGAAAGGAGATACTGACACGGAGACTGAGGAACTGGAAGATACCCTATGGCGATGCCACAGTCGTCAGACTCCTCGGGGAGTATGGCATGAAGACTTCACAGGATCTCTATTTCAGTATTGCGGTAGGGGAGATCGACCTGCTGCAGGCCAAAAAGGTACTGCTCCGGCCGGAGGAACACCCCGAAGTGGCAGCCCCGAAGATCCCGGAACCTCAGCAGCATGAGGATGCCGGATCGGGCGGTACCGATTATCTTGTCATAGATGAAATAGTTGAAGGGCTGGATTATAAGCTGGCAAAATGCTGCAATCCGGTCTTCGGCGACCGCATTTTCGGGTTTGTGACTGTCCTTGAAGGGATCAAGATTCACAGGGCCACTTGTCCCAATGCCGGTTTCATGCTATCGAGCTTCCCGTACAGGGTTCTGCGTGCGCGATGGACCAGACTGGATGCCTCACGCGGATTCCTGACATCAATGAGACTGACGGGCGTGGAGAACCTTGGGATAGTGGCACGAATCTCCGAGATCCTTTCAGAGTACCGGGTCTCGGTGAAAAACTTCACCTACAAGATGGACAACGGAATGTTTGAAGGCCGGATCGAGCTGCTTGTACCAAACGTAAATGTGCTCTACGGCCTTATGAAGAAGATACAGTCCGTCAAGGGCATCACGCGGGTTACCCGGGTCGACGGCTAATCGGCAGTCGAGGAATTTTCGATTTCAGATTTTCGACTATGTCCGACCACTGGGGGATTTTCGATTTTAAAAAAAACGTTACGCAAATTTGAACCGGCGTCGCAGGCGCAGGATCAATCCCGTACACGAAGTGTCGGGGCGCAAATCCTTGAGACTTTCAGACTTTTGACTTCACGGACTTTTGACTGTCAGTACCTCGGATCGGGCTGCACGGGCAGCTTTGCCATCTTCTCAACCTCGATACTGACAGCACCGAACTCCTCAATAACCTTACCCTGAATGAGATAGGTACCGCTGCCACGGAACGGCCAGCTGACAAGCGACTGCGAGAAGTGGGTCGTGTCAAAAAACTCGCCGCTGTGGTCAATGAAGCATCCGAAATTCATCCACTCATTCTTCACCGTCTTGATATACTTCACGTTAACCAGGTGACCCACCATCCTGACCCTGCGTCCGACCATCCCCTTCAGTCCGGCCACCGTGGCCTCGCCCCTGAACTTCGTCTGCAGCATGTCAAACCATGTCAGTGTGACCGGGAAGCCCAGCAGCTCGATCTCATCATAGGCATCCTCAAGCCGCGACTGTTCAAAGGCCGGCATTGCAAACTTCTTCGGTTCGGGATTGAAGAGCGTGCGTGCCGTTTCGGTCTTACCCTTGTTGATCAGTATGTGAGCCTCCCAGAGCAGCAGCGCCTTGCTCTTCCCGGTGAAACGGAAGGCGCCGGTGCGTATCAGTATGACGGTCTGTTCCAGGCCCGGACCGATACGTGAGATGAAGTCCTCTATGCCATTGAAATTACCATTGTTATCACGCTCGGTGATGATCGCTTTTGCGAGGTTAGCCTCCAGTCCCTGTATGTGTATCAACCCTACGAAAATGGTCTTTTCATAGATGGTGGTTTTGTATGTGCTCCTGTTTATGCACGGCGCTTCAATGACGGCTCCCTCGCGCCTTGCTTCGTGCACATAGACCCATGTGCGGTAGAACCCGCCGAAGTTATTGATGACGGCCACCATGAACTCAAGGGGGTAGTGCGACTTGAGCCAGAGGCTCTGGAAGCTCTCGACGGCGTATGAGGCCGAGTGGGCCTTGGAGAAGGAGTAGCCGGCGAATGACTCTATCTGGCGCCACACCTCCTGCGTTATCGCTTCCGGATAGCCATTTGCGCGGCAGTTGCTGAAGAAGCGTTCGGTGATCTTCTGCATCTCCTTCTTCGAGCGGTATTTACCGCTCATGGCCCTGCGCAGCGTGTCGGCGTCGGAGAGGTCGAGTCCCGCGAAGTGGTGGCACACCTTCAGAACATCCTCCTGGTAGACCATCACCCCGAAGGTCTCGCTGAGAAGATCCTTCATCACAGGGTGGATATACTCGAATTTGTCAGGGTTATGGAAACGGTAGATGAACTGCCTCATCATGCCGGAGCGTGCCACCCCCGGTCTGATGACCGAGCTGGCTGCCACAAGCGTCAGGTAATCATCGCACCTCAGTTTCTGCAGCAGTCCGCGCATCGAGGGGCTCTCGATGTAAAAACAGCCTTTGGCGTCGCCGCGGCGCAGGTGATCCTTGACCAGCGGGTCATTCTTGAACTGCTGTATTGCATGCACGTCGACGTCCACACCGCGGTTGGCCCGTATCACCTCTGCGCTCTCCTTTATATGACCTATGCCTCTCTGGCTCAGTATGTCAAGCTTCTCGTAGCCCAGCTCCTCCGCGGTGTACATGTCCCACTGCGTGGTGGGAAACCCTTTCGGCGGCATGTCGAGCGCCGTGTAGCAGCAGACGGGCTCTTCGGAGATCAGCACCCCGCCGGCGTGTATGCTGCGCAGGTTGGGGAAGTCAGCTATCTTATTGCCGGTTTCGAAGATAAGATCCTGTATCTCACCGCGGTTGCTCTCGGCTGACGGATCGGTGATGAGGGCGTCAATCTCTTCAACGGGCAGTCCGTGCACCTTGCCCAGCTCGCGGACTATCGACTTGCCGCGGAAGGTGTTGATGGTGCCCAGCAGGGCCGTGTGGCGGTGGCCGTAACGACGGAAGATATACTCCGTGACGGTATCGCGCTCCTTCCATGAATAGTCTATGTCGAAGTCGGGCGGCGAGGTGCGTTTGGGGTTGATGAACCGCTCGAAGTAAAGGTTGAGGTCGATGGGGTCAACATTGGTGATCTTCAGGCAGTAGGCGACCACGGAGTTGGCTCCGCTGCCACGCCCCACATGGTAGAATCCGCAGGCCATCGAGTAGCGTATTATGTCCCATGTTATGAGGAAGTATGCCGAAAAACCGAGACGGTCAATGATCTCCAGTTCGTGCCTCACTCTCTCTTCGGCCACCCTGTTTTTCGTCCCGTAGCGATACTTCATGCCGTCCCATGCCAGCTTCTCGAGCAGCAGCTTGTCATCGTACCGGCTGGCCGAGTATATCTTCTTGTTCTTGTGGGTTGTGAAGTCTATCTCCAGCGAGCAGTCGTTCAGCAGCCTGCGCGTGTTCTCAATCACCCGGGGCCACATTTCAAAGGGGCGTATCAGTTCACTCTCAGGGGTGATGATCTCATCGGGAGAGGCGCTCATGCCGGGTTCCAGGCGGCTGAGGAGGAGGTTGTTGTCTACGGCGCGCAGGCTGCGGTGCACGGGGTAGTCGGCCGGCGATTCGATCGTAACAGGCTGGAGGATAACGTATTTCGACAGTTCGCTTTTCGTTGCGGAGAGCAGGCGGCCGGCGGCGGAGGGGCGTATGCCCAGGTACTCGTTGTCGCGCAGGGTGGCTGGGGTGATGCCGGAACCGGCAACAC
>JBAQCQ010000001.1:0-81985 GCA_049294275.1 Bacteroidales bacterium | reverse complement strand
ATTTGAGAGAACCTGACACTAGTACGAGAGGACCGTGTTGGACAGACCTCTAGTGTACCTGTTGTGGCGCCAGCTGCATCGCAGGGTAGCTATGTCTGGAAGAGATAAGCACTGAAAGCATCTAAGTGCGAAGCTCGTCTCAAGATGAGATCTCCCTTAAGGGTCGTTGTAGACTACGACGTTGATAGGCTGCAGGTGTAAAGGTGGCAACATCAAAGCCAAGCAGTACTAATTACCCGTGAGCTTTCTGAGGAATGTCTTATTATTCTTACAATAAACCAGCATGTCACGATATTTAAAGTCTTCAGGTGGCTTTAGCGGAGGGGTTCCACCTCTTCCCATTCCGAACAGAGAAGTTAAGCCCTCCTGCGCCGATGGTACTGCAGAGCAAAATGTGGGAGAGTAGGTCGCCGCCGACTTTATAATGAAAGCCCCGATTGGAAACAACCGGGGCTTTTTTGTGTTATGGCCTTTCCTTAAAGCCTTAACCCCCCTGACAGGCAACCAGGGGATCACCGCTGTTATTACCCCCACCCCCTCATCCCCTGTTTGGCGCAGCAAGACATCTGCCTGCACTTGATTCTTTGCAGCCCCCGGGAACACAGATTGCGACAACCAGCCCACCTGTTACAGTGACCCTGATGGCCTGGAGCAATATTACAGACCGTATTCCTGCCTTGTGAGGGATTCTCCATACGGAAATGTCATTCGCAGCAAATTTGTAAGACTGTTAATAGAATCAAAGAATTAATTTAATGAAATCGGTTGCATTTTGAAAATATTATTTTATATTTACATGTCACAGATATTTTTTCAGGGTAGTTTAATGAGATTTTGGTTGAGAAATGACGGGGAATGAGGCGCTTTGGAGGTTTTGCCCGGATTCCCGCAGTGATGTTGGATGGATTTTATACAAGACACAACAGACATATACCACAATCAGACAAATTATCAGCCATGCAAATCAATGACAATTCTTCATGAAACCGGGAACCTGGTTCCTGGACGTTTACAGGATGAGACGCGGTTTTGATATCGGTCTCATTTAAAAATCTGAAAATTAAACCTTAAAACCAAAATCTTATGATTAAAAATCCTCCAAACCCAGGTATTCTGTTTAAGAAATACTTCGGAAAACTACTTTTGAGTTTAACACTCATGGCAGTGCTGCTGATTTCGCAATCAGGCATGGCATTTGCCTCAGGATCTGACTCTGAAGGACTTATCACTGCACAGCAGAGGGTAATCACGGGCACCGTTACTGAGAGTGATGGCAGCCCGATACCCGGGGTAGCCGTTCAGGAAAAGGGAACCACCAACGGAGCTCTGACCGATGCAGGTGGTCAATACCGGATTACACTTACCACCTCTTCACCGGTTCTGGTTTTCTCTTTTGTCGGATTTCAGACGAAAGAGATCTCTGTCGGAATCAGCTCAAGCATTAATGTGACAATGGAAGTAAGTGATGTCGGCCTTGATGAGGTAGTGGTAATCGGTTACGGAACCGTGAGAAAGAGAGATCTTACAGGATCTGTTGCCTCTATAAGAGGAGAAGAGATGCGCGATATCCCGTCGGCCAATATCTCGCAGGCCCTTCAGGGACGTATTTCAGGGGTAGATTTGACGCAGACCTCTACCAAGCCCGGCGCCACAATGCAGATAAGAATACGCGGTTCGCGCTCCTTGAATGCCAGCAACGACCCGCTTGTGGTTGTCGACGGGATCCCGTTCCCCGGATCTATCGGTGACATTAATCCGACTGACATTAAAAGCATTGACATTTTAAAAGATGCTTCAGCAACCGCCGTTTACGGATCCCGCGGTGCCAATGGCGTCATATTGATAACAACAAATACCGGCCGGACCGGACAGCAGGCACAGGTATCATACAATAGTTATGTGGGTATTAAAACAGTATTTGCTCCATATCCCATGATGGACGGTCCGGAATTTGTTGCCCTTCGGACAGCACGTGGTCAATTTACCAACGGAGAAGATGAATTCGATAATGTAAATATCGATTGGCAGGACCTCTTTTTTCAAACTGGAAAGGTGACAAGCCACGACCTGGGTGTCACCGGTGGCACCCAGAAGGGCAACTACCGCTTCGGCGTTGGCTATTACCGCGATGAAGCCGTGGTACCCGGACAAAGCTACGACCGTTTTTCAATGCGAGGTACCCTTGACCAGGAGGTAGGCAAATTTATTCGCTTTGGCTTCATAACAAACAACAGCTATACCGTTAATAACGGGAATAACATGGGAATCTACGGGGTCTTAAGCAGCTCGCCCATTTCTGATCCCTATAACGAAGACGGCTCTTTTAAAAGAACCGTTAAGATGGCGTTGGATGAAAACTGGGTGTATACAAGGGAGACAATAGACGCATTGGGAGATAAATGGATTGACCTTACCAAAGCGTATAACTCCTACAACACTATCTACAGTGAGGTCAAGATTCCCGGTATTGAGGGACTGAGCTATCGCATCAACGTGGGTCTGAACTTCCGCACGAGCAACGGCGGTAACTACACGGGAGAGGGCGTATTCAACGCTACAGCCACCACTCCTTCAACTGCCTCCATCAGTAACTCCCTTACAACTAACTGGGCAATTGAAAATCTACTTAATTACAACCGGACATTTGCCGGAAAACACATGGTGAATCTTGTTGCGTTGTACTCTGCCGAGAAGTCTCATTACCACAGCTCAAATGTTTCGGCAAGGGATATCCCTGCTGACGCCTTCCAGTTCTATAATATAGGAAGGGCAGCCGGCGAGATAACGGTTAACCCTAATTACCAGAACTACAATGAGAGTGGTCTGATATCGTATATGGGACGCGCAATATACTCTTATGACAACCGCTACATGATGACAGCCAGCATCCGCTCGGATGCCTCATCAAGGCTGGCACCGGGTAAGAAGTGGCATACCTATCCTGCCCTGTCGGTCGGATGGAATATTAAAAACGAATCCTTTATGAGTAATGTCGACGTGATTGATATGCTGAAGCTTCGTTTAGGCTACGGTCAAACCTCCAACCAGTCGATAAACCCCTATGCCACACTTGGGCTTCTGAATACCAGGCCATACAACTTCGGAACTACCTATTCCATTGGCTACTATGTTTCTCAGTTGCCTAACCAGAACCTGGGATGGGAGTACTCTGATACATGGAACGTCGGCCTTGACTTCTCACTTCTGAAAGACAGGCTGTCAGGTACAATAGAGTATTATATCCTGAATACAAAGGATATTCTGCTGAGTGTCAGCCTGCCCCCCACATCTGGCGTGAGCAGCTATATGGCAAATATCGGGCAGACCCAGAACAAAGGTGTGGAGTTTTCGCTCAACGGGATTATTCTGCAAAATTCCAATGGCTGGTCCTGGGAAGCCGGCTTCAACCTGTTTGCAAACCGCAATAAACTGGTCGCACTTGCTTCCGGACAGGAAAGGGATGAAGGCAACCTGTGGTTCGTAGGCTATCCGATTGATTGTCTCTACGACTATGAGAAAATAGGCCTCTGGCAGGAGGGAGACGAGTATCTTAGTCTCTATGAGCCGGGCGGAAACGTAGGTATGATCAAGGTAAAATATACAGGCGACTTCAATACAGATGGTTCACCTGTAAGGCAGATCGGACCTGCTGACCGCCAGATCATGAGCGTAGAACCCGATTTTATGGGTGGCTTCAACACGCGTGTCTCTTACAAAGGACTGGACCTGAGCGCTGTTGGCGTCTTCAGGAGCGGCGGTATCCTCATCAGCACTCTCTACTCAGGGGGAGGTTATCTGAACCTGATGACGGGGCGCAGGGGGAATGTGAAAGTAGATTACTGGACCCCGGAAAACACTGATGCCAAATATCCAAATCCTGCCGGCGTGCTAAGCGGTGACAATCCAAAGTATGCCAGCACACTGGGCTACTTCGACGGATCGTACCTGAAGCTGCGCCAGATTTCGATGGGTTATAACCTGAGCCGTAACAATTGGATTCAGAACGCAGGCATCGAGAGACTGCGCCTTTACCTCACTGTTCAGAATCCATTTGTGATGTTCTCGCCCTACCATAAAGAATCTGGTATGGACCCCGAAACCAACTCATATGGCAACGAAAACCAGGCAGTAGCAGGTTACCCGAGACGTCTGCTTGTTATTGGGACTAACACGCCTTCAACACGCAACTACTTGATTGGCTTAGATTTGACATTCTAAAAATAGACGAAAATGGAAAGTGTATATATAAAAAGAGTTTTCGGAACAGTCTTGTTAGCGTTGTTCCTTGGAGCGTGCTCTGATATCCTGGAAGAACAGCCGCGCAGTATTTTTGAACCTGGTTATTTCAAAACCGAGAAAGGTGTAATGGGCGGATTAACAGCCATGTATGCACACCTGCGCTGGATATACGGGCAAGCCTACTACTATAATGCTACCCAGACCGGTACCGATGAAGCAACATATGCCCAGAGTGCCGATGGAAACTTCAAGGATCATGACCTGTCAGGCGTAGGATCTATTACTGCCACAAGCAGCCGTTCTGATGTTTTGTGGGGAACCGCATTCTCCAACATAAACACGGCCAGCGGCGTGATTGAGAATGCTGCAGCTGTGGGAACCATTTCAGATGCGCTGATCGCCGAAGCCAGGTTCTTCCGTGCATTCGACTACTTCCTGTTAGTACAGACCTTCGGCGGTGTGCCTTTGGATCTGGGCTCAGGGGAATTGAAATTCAACACGACCCCGGTAAGAACATCAGTGCGTAATACGGTGCCTGAGGTCTATACAAAAGCAATTTTTCCCGACCTCCTGCAAGCTGTTGCCGATTTGCCGGAAACTCCGCGTGTGACTGGCGCTGTAACCAAAACGGTTGCACGACTTCACCTGGCAAAGGCTTACCTGACCTATGGATGGTGGCTTGAAAATCCCAATAGCATACCCACTTATCCGGAAGCTGCCCGGACCGACCCTGACGGGCACAATGCCCAGTGGTATTTCCAGCAGGCTTACGACGTGGCTGTTGCCGGCATTAATAATCCCGGTCCCTATGGCCTCATGACTACATTTTATGATGTCAACCTGGCCCAGAACGACCGCAACATGGAAATCCTTCTTTATGCTGACCATACACAGGCAAGCGAATATTATAACGGGGGAAGCCTTACTTACGGTGGCGGCGGTGCACCGGACAACTTTGCCGGATGGATGATGACATGGAACTATACGGTCATAAGAAGTTCCGGAGTCAGCTCCGTCCAGCGTGAGGCTGAACAGCACCTCGGACGCCCCTGGACACGTATGTGCCCCACAATTGCCGTGGTTGAAAATACCTTTGCCGATAAAGTCAATGACTCAAGGTACGACGGGACTTTTACCACAGTATACCGTGGAAACTGGCCCAAGGGAGGAGTCACTGCCGCGTCACTGGTCAATGCAAACGGCTTGTCGATTGTTCCGGGCGATGCTGTCCTGACTTTCCTGAACAATAATGATCCGACGATTGTCTATGCCGCTGCAAACGCAAACATAGGCGCCGGTGTATTACCGGGGAGAGCCGATTTTGTGATCGCACCTCGCGGGATCAGCAGGGTTGTATACCCAGGTTTATGGAAACTCGGCCCCTACAGGACTGACAACGGCACAGGGCTGGGACAGCCTAATGCCGGGTCAACTCGCCCTTACAACATTGCAAAGTTCTCGGAGCTCTACCTTATCGCTGCTGAAGCTGCTGTTAAGGGAGCGACTACACAGGCAGGAAAAACGGCTGTTGACCTTGTCAATGTTCTTCGTGCACGTGCCGGTGTATGGCGCTGGGACAACAACGGCAATGTAGCCAGAGTAGCCGATAACAGCGCTGCAATGACTGCCGCCACTCCGGCCACTATTACAGTTGATTACATCCTCGCCGAACGCTCACGCGAATTCTACGGTGAAGGCTATCGCTGGTTTGACCTGGTACGGACCCAGAGATGGGGCGCCCTGGCTGCTTCATATGAAATCTGCGGAACTGCTTACGGAGACCATACTCCGGTGACAGTTACACGGACCATTGAGCCGAAACATTACCTGCGACCGATTCCGCAGGGCCAGCTTGATGGGATGGAGCTGACAGCAGAGGAGAAAGCTGTCTATCAGAATCCGGGTTATTAGTCTTCTGAAACTGTGAAGAAACAATTCCGGAGAGGAAACCAACATCAACGATTGATTGTATTTGATTTAAAACTATGGAGTTAGTTATTTAGGGTTGGTTCAGGTTAAAGTGTCCGTGGAGAAACCACGGACACTTTAACCTTTTTTCTTATAGATTTGCCGGATGCAAAACCGGATTTTTGAAAAATACTGTCTAAAACCTGACCCCGGGTATGAAAAACTACCCGCTTCTGTTCGGGGTCAACCCGGTAACAAAACAGACCTTTCTTACTGTAACAACTTTTTGAAATGACTGAGATTCTTGAAAAACTGTCGACTTGCGTTGAATTTGGCAAGACTGATATAAAATCACCCTACCCTCCTGCCATGAAGAATCAGGAGGGTGCTTTCGAGCTGACACAAAATGCCCTGCTGGCAGGAATCAGCCCGGGGGAGATTCTTGAAGAGGCCCTCATACCGGCCATGTCAAGAGTAGGCCAGAAGTTCAGCCGGAATGAGATATTCGTTCCCCAGATGCTTATGGCTGCAAAGGCTATGAGCAGCTCGATGATTCATCTCAGGCCATACTATCTTTCAGGCCACACAAAGCGCAGAGGTACATTTATTATCGGGACTGTGACGGGAGACCTCCACGATATAGGAAAGAACCTTGTTGCCATGATGATAGAAGGCGCAGGCTGGGAGATCATTGACCTTGGGGTGGATGTGAGCACTGACAAATTCAGGCAGGCTGCCAGAACCCATCAGGGAGCAGTTATAGGCCTGTCTGCCCTGCTTACAACAACCATGGAGAACATGCGGAAAACCGTGACCGGGTTGCGGGAAGAGTTCCCTGGCATGAAGATACTTGTTGGCGGCGCTCCCGTTACAACTGAATTCTGCGAAAAGATAGGAGCCGACTTCTACTCTCCCGATCCCCAGGGTGCAGTTGAATACCTCAAGACCATTGAACATTAGTATACCGTTTCCTTTTATTTCACCAAAGCAATGATTTAAAAGCAAGGGAAAGTGATTTAAGAACAAGAAATGACGATTTTTGATTTGGGAAGTTGTTAATTTGAATGTGTTATCACGATTTGTGGCAGATTATCGTAACATCTTAAATCCTAAATCGTTAATCGATATTCATAAATCAATTCCGGCCTTATTGATTTTTAAGTATCTTCATGGACTAAACCAGATGAACAGATGAGAACGGTTTTATCCGGCCGGTCAAAGGAGGTTGCAATAGATACTGAAGGTCCGGTGATTATTATCGGTGAGTCAATCAATCCCACCAGACGCAAAAAGCTTGTCTCAACGCTTCAGGCAAGGGACTTTGAGTACATGTTATCCATTGCCAGGTCTCAAATCAATGCCATGGCAGATGTGCTGGATGTCAATGTCGGATTCCCCGGAGTTGTTGATGAGGAGCTTTTGCCGGCGGCAGTCGTTGCACTCCAGGAGCACTTTGACATACCCCTCTGCCTCGACTCTCCTAACCCTGCTGCGATTGAGGCGGCGCTGAAGGTGGCAAGGGGCAAGTGCCTCATAAATTCAGTGAACGGGGAAGAAAAATCATTGCAGAGGCTGCTGCCAATCGCAAAAGAGTATGGCGCTGCCATAATCGGACTGGTCCTTGATGATGACGGCATTGCCCATGACGCAGAAAAGCGGCTGAGGATAGCCGAAAAGATCATCGAACGCGCAGTCCGTTCCGGCATAAGGCAGGAAGATGTGATTATCGACCCTATGGCCATGGCTGTCAGCGCAGATCCTTTTGCCTGCAGGGTGACCCTTGAGACCATAAGACTGGTCCGTGACAGGCTCGGCCATAACATCACGCAAGGCGCCAGTAATATTTCATTCGGACTGCCAAACCGGGAAAATATTAACAGTGCCTATATGGCCATGTCAATCATGCTGGGCCTCACATGCCCAATTGCCAATCCCGGAAAGATATCCGGACTGGTCCGTGCGGCCGACCTTGTCCTCGGAAGGGATGATTATGCAATCCGTTTCATAGAGCATTATCAAAATACGCTGACATCCTGAACAGGTTTATCTATACATTCAGCGAACTGCTTCCAGTCGTTGAGTCGCTGGAGCGTACTATGGGTTACGAGCCGGGAATGGCACCGGAACCGGTAACCATTCTTACGGAGGAGGTATCGGCAGAACTCAGAAGGTTGGGTGACATCAGGGCCGAATACAAAGTCTTCGAAAAAATCAGGTTTAACAGCGAAGAGAAATGTGTCGCAATCGAAGACGTGGTCTTCGCTGTCAAACCCATCGTGTACAGGCAGATAAAGGATTCCGATGAGGTGGCTCTGTTTATATGCACTGCAGGGCAGATAATAGGAGAGATGAGCCGCAAAAGCATGAAGGAGGGGGACCTGCTGAGAGGGTACATTTATGATGTCATCGGCTCCGAGGTAGTTGAGAATGCAGCTGACAGGATGCAGGAAGAACTGAATGCCGAAGTGTCAGCACGAGGCAAAAGGATAACAAACCGTTTCAGCCCGGGTTACTGCGGATGGGATGTGGCAGAACAGCACAGGCTTTTCAGCTTCTTCAAAGACAATTTCTGCGGGATCACCCTGACCGAATCAGCTCTGATGAACCCGGTCAAATCAGTCAGCGGTATCATAGGTATTGGTAGAGATGTGAAGTACACACCATACCAGTGTCACGTTTGTGATGACAGGAATTGCATCTACCGGAATCGGAAAAAACAGATCTGAAGGTCTGAGGTCCGAGGGTCTCTCGCTGCAGTTTACCCCGCTCTGCGGGCCTCCGTATTGCAATAAACGTGTCTTACAATCAATTATTAACTCTTAACTCAAAATTTTTAATTTTCACTATTGCCTACTGCCTATTGCTTACTGCCTGTTATCAGTACGAAACGGTGCAGCCGGCAATCCTTCCCTGTTACAGAGATTTGCCCCGGCAGGATTATCGGCCCATGCGTACCGGACTGCGACGGGATGCTTTAAATTTTCTCCTTTGACAATCACCCTGTCACCCCTGATCTTTGCCTTTGCCCAGATAAACTTCATGTCAGCACCGGCAATAGCAAACTGCTGTAGTTCCCCGCCTCCTTTTGCCACCAACCCTGATCCGGGATGGTCAAAGGAGAGGATTATTTTTCCTCTTTTTACCGTCATTGATTTGTATGTCGGACCGGACCAGACGACCTCGTTATCACTGTAGGCCACTTTTTGAGCCACCAGAGCCATTCTTGTGCCGACATCCTTTTTGTTCAGCGGGTGTATGTCGTTCCATTCACCGATATCAATCGTTACTGCCATTCCCGTGGCCGGCAGCCTGAGTGCTTCAGTCTGCGCTTCTCTGAACATTGCCCAGCTGCTTTCCGAGGGCTCATCTTTGGCTTCCATGAAGTTAGGAAGCTGCACAACGATGAACGGCAGGTCGCCCTGACCCAGATTTTTTCTCCAGTCCTTAATCAGTGCAGGCAGCAGGTGCCTGTACTCATCCGGCCTCCCGGCATTCGACTCTCCCTGGTACCAGAGGATTCCTTTCAGACGGTAGTCCAGCAGCGGGGCCAGCATGCCGTTAAAAAGTCCACCTGGTTTGTAGCCGAAGAAGGTCTGACCCCTGAGCGGGGGCATGACAGCACCAACCCTGTACCTCCACTCGCCTTCAAGGCTTGTATGAAAATCTCCTGCAACAAGGTCATAGGGTTTGTCAGTCACGAACCCTCCGTCGCCGATATTGCTTATTACCCTTACGGTGAGGATATTGCTTCCATCCTTCAGCACCCCCGCAGGAACTGTATATCTTCTCGGGGGGTACTGGTAGGAAACAGTTCCTATGAAGATCCCGTTCAGAAAGGCAGAATCGGCATCAATGATCCTCCCAAGGTTGATGCTGGCTGGTTTCCCTGCCGCTGATGCCGGGACGGTGATCTCCCGCCGGAACCAGACAACACCGTTGATACCTTTAAGCTCAGTGCCCGACCAGAGTCCAGGGATTGTTATTGTTTTCCAGTCGTGCACCGGCATCTCCGGGTCATACCATTTCAACCCGGTTGATTTATAGGCTTCGTCAGCCTTCCCAAGCTGCCGGTACCATTCCTGAATGCGTTTCTGGTCAGCGGCAGCAATGGCTGACATAAGTGAGTCAGACTTGCATTTCTGAAGCTCATTGTAGTGAACGGGAAATTCCTTAAGGCTCTCTTCGCTGATCCAGGCCTCGGCCGGCGATCCGCCGAAAGCCGATGTCAGGAGCCCGACAGGCACTCCATAAGTCTTATTTAGATGCACTGCAAAGAACCAGGCAGCAGCGGAGAAGTCGAGCACTGTTTCAGGATTTGCAGCTACCCAGCCTCCTGCCGAAAGATCATCAAGGGGCTTTTTGAAGGAGTAGACTTTAGGCACAATGAATGACCTTATGTTTTTGTTTTCCGCGGCTGCAATCTCAGCCTCATACAGGGGCCGGACCCTCCTTACCGGAAGCTCCATGTTCGACTGACCGGAACAGAGCCATACGTCACCGATCATAATGTCAGAGAGGGTGACTGTATTGCCGGCTCTGATCACCATTGTATGAGGCCCTCCGGCAGAGATCGGGGGGAGAGTCACCTTCCAGTTGCCGGACTCATCCGCGCGGGTTGCATAACTTTTTCCTGTAAACTCCACAGTGACAGCCTCGCCCGGTGCGGCCCAGCCCCAGATCTTAAGGTAGGTGTCCCGCTGCAACACCATACCGTCACTGATCAGTCGCGGCAGCCTGACCTGGCCGTGCAGGGGAATCGCGATGAGCATCGCAAGGAGAACTGACGAGAAGAGGAAGATTCGTGTTTTCATGGTCTGGAGGTTCGGTGATTATACAATACTAAATCCCCTGCGGGGAATCTTTTTTAGTTATTCATTATTCTACAATACCAGATCCCCTGCGGGGAATCTTTTCTGTTTAGTCATTGTCATACTGCCTACTGTCTACTGAGGACTGCCGACTGAATCCTCCCCTGCAGTCTGGCTGCTTTGCTAAAATGACCCACCGGGTCATCTCATAACGCGCACCCCTCTGCTGCCTGTTGCCTGAAAAAAGCTCTCCGGCGGACCAAGGTATGACGGTCTGAGTCCGCCGGTGTTTACAACGATCTTTTCAAGGACAATTCCCGGATCAATCATCCATATTTTCAAAGTATGATAACCGGGCTCCGTGACAGAGACTTTCCCCTTCACAAAGCGCGTGGCATCCATAACAGTCTTTTCCCACTCCCGGTTACCGTTCTCGGCGTTGAACTCTTTAGGCACCACCGTTATAATCTGAGGCTCGGTGTCGTCCAATGACAGCCCTATTCTGAAATCCCTGTCAGGCAAAAAGTTGAGTGAAGGGGCTACATGGAGCACTGTTTCGAATTCCCCGGCAGAGAAGAGATACATTTTATATTCGAGCAACGGTGCATCCTTCCCCGGAACCGCAGGGGGGGCATCAGTTACAGCCGTTGCCCGCAGTCCGGAGAGAGTGCGTCCGTAGTCTTCGACCCACTCCCAGTACCTCTCATCGGTGTCAATGTTCGCTGTGTAGCTGGCTGCTTCCATTGAGACATACCCGTCGGCTTCCACAAAACCCTCAACTGTAGAAGGCTGAGGCTCCGCGGGATTAAATGCCGTCACCTTTACCCGGACCTCGCTGCCGGTGCCTCTTACCCTGACTGTTCCTTCATGCTTTCCGTAAGTGATCAGTGACCAGTCGACCTGCACCTCAATCCGCTGCTGGCCGGTGACCGTGCCGGAGTTATGGCTCAGCGTGATCCAGGGATTATCTGATTCAACTGTGAATTCAAACGGTTCCGCGCCGCGGTTGAAAACCTCAATATACCTTGCCTGTCTGTTAAATACATCAAACGGGGGCAGGAGTGGAGCTTCCTCAGCACCTGGCCATGCCTTTGCAGAACCTTCCACTGCAACTCCCAGTGAAGCTGCGACGGGTACCTCCGGCCTCTGAAGCTTTATCGCCCGAAGACTGTTCACAGGCGGATCTGCCCAGTTCAGGTAACCCAGGTGAGCCTGGTCCATAAAATGCTTCCACCGGCCTCCGGCATAGATTCTGTTGTAGTATCCCATCAGGGTGGTGTCCGCCCTGAAGAGTTCCTCTGTCAGGTCAGCCATCGTGCCTGCCGTAGCCCGGCCCTGTGATGCGTACAGGGCATTTTTCCCGGCTGCAACATAGAGCTCATTTAACAAGGCGCATGCCCTGACCGGGAAAAGGACCAGGTGGAAGTAGGCATCCTGCATCTCATCGGGCAGCGTGTTTTTAATTGCCCCGGCCCTGACAAGTAGCCTGTTGTAATCGCCGGTCACCCTGGCGGCTTCGGAGTAATTGGTGATGCTCCAGGTAAACGGACTGAGCAGTTCAGGTTTACGGCGGCCGTTGAATTTTGTGTAACTGGTGATTATTTCCCCGATCTCTTCGGCATGTTCCGGCCCAAACTGGCGTGAGGCCCACCGGGTTGTCCATTCCGACATACCATCGCTGGTATGGGCATCAGTGTTATAGGCAAGGGAGAGGAAGTATTCCATCGGGACTTCATAACCCCGGAAGTGCCCGACGTTGACTATCCATATCCTGTCGGCACCGTACTGTTTGGCAAGCGACAGCTGGTCCCATATTTTAGGAATGGGGCTAGTATTTATCCATTGGTAGCTGCGGGGTCCTCCGTGGTAATCGAAATGATAGTAGACACCTGCGCCGCCGCTCCTTTTTCTCTCTTCGGCAGTCGGCAGGCGTCTTACATTACCCCAGTTGTCCTCGGCCCACAGCAGCGTCACATCGTCCGGCACCCTCATGCCGGCGTGATAGTAATCCTGGACCTCCTTGTAGAGGCACCACATCTGCGGTACCCTGGTGGCATCAGGATCAATCTCCTCTGCGATCAGCCGGCGCTGGGTGTCAACAATTTTTTCGAGTTTAGCAATATTTCCCGCCGGTCCGCCGGGACCCATCTCAGTGTCATCGGCGCCACGCAGTCCGATGGTCAGTATGCTCTCGTAATCCTTATTGCGTCTGATTCCGTCGCGCCAGAATTTTACCAGTGTATCGGAATGATCTGTCCAGCTCCAGCTTCCCAGGGTGCTCCTGTACCGCCGGTCCCATTCTTTCTGGGCTCTGATCATCGGTTCCTGGTGCGATGTACCCATCACGATGCCATACTCATCAGCCAGCCCGGCATTCCGGAGGTCATCTTCATTGAAGGCATTGTTCCACATAGCCGGCCAGAGATAGTTGGCTTTCAGTCTGAGCAGCACCTCGAAGATCCTTGAATAGAATTCGCTGCCGTAGTTTGCTACGCCGGGGGGGACCGGCGGATCGGCAGACGGGGTGACATCGCCATATTTGAATGAGACCCATCTTGTAAGGGCAGGGTACTCATCATTGAGGAAAATACCCCGGTATTTAACAGAAGGTTCATCTGAGACGTAGCGGCCCGGACTGATATAAAGTACATCGCTTTTACGGACCGGCACATCGGCCCACCAGTGCCAGGGGGAAACACCGGTCTGCCGTGAGATTTCATAAATGCCGTAGATGGTTCCGCGTTTGTCACTCCCTGCTATAACAAGCGCTTTTTTTACACCGGGGAGCGGATCTGTTACAGTCTGGATCAGGTAGCACTCCCATTTTCCGGAAATGTCATCAACACTGATCCTGCCCTTTTTTATCAGTTTATCAATAATCCGGCTTTTACCGATTGTGCCTGCAATGACAATCTCCTTGCTGCGGGCCGGTTTGTCGAAGTGCATGGCGGGTGTTGTACCGGTTACCCTTCCGATATCCGCCTGAAGATCCTTATATGCCCTGACAACTCCCGGCCAGTCGTCGGAACTGATCAACATCGGCGCTGAATTACCTGAGGCTGCAAGTGTAAACATGCCTTCCGCCCGGTGGACGGTTACTATCTGTACGGAGTCTGTGTCAACTGCGGCACGGCAATGAAATGAGCCTGTAGTGACAAACAAAAGCATTGCGGTGATGACTCCCGGAAATCTGATGCTGCCTTTCATTGTAAGGAATGTTACTGGAGTTCAATTACAACTGTGGTGACAGAGGATGGCTTCAGTATAATTTCTTGACCCGGAGTTATTGATCCCATGTCCTTGTACATGCTTCCTTCCACTGTCTGCACTGCAGTCACGGTTTTGACTGTCTTGTTCTTAACCGTGAAATCGACATAAGTTGCCGATGAAAGCGGATTGACTATTACGACTGTGATTTTATTTCCCGCCGGATTCGCAAATGCAGAGAGGTTTATGGAAGAGGTACTGCTTGTGGCACTTATCCTGTCATAACCCCTGTCCACATTTTTGGCGAAGTGCTTCATCACATAGTAAAAGGGAGTAACGGTGTAGCCTCCCCCGCTGTTGATACCTATCATAGACTGAGGGTTCGCGGCATCCCATGCCATGAGCCAGTAGAGATATCCGGAGGCATTGGCTTCATTGAGATTACAGACAATAAACTGTGCGGTCTTGAGCCATGAAAAACCGGAGTATTCGGTCATGATGCACGGTTTGTTGCCGTAGTTGTCGCGCACCATGTTAAGCAGCGATTTGGTTTCAGCTATAAGGGTTGTGGAAGACCAGTTATATGTGTGATATGAGTAAGCGGCCAGGTGAGGTTTATTCTTTATTGGGTCGGAAAATGCCGCAAATGTATTTCCGCCGAATTTGCTGACACCGAGATTTTCGGCTTCCGGCCCCATCATTTTGGGCGGATTGGGCAGGGTGCTGATCTTTTCATATACCAGGTCGAAGGCATTTACATATCCGGGAAAATCAACAGTCTCTGCTGGCCGCCATTCACATGTTTCCCAGTCGGGTGTGATCCATGAGGGTTCATTCTGGATGCTTATGTAATCCGGAACAAACGACATATGATCAAGCATGTCAACCCAATAGTCGGCAAAGGCTTCATACATGTATGCACCTCCCTCCTTTTTCAGTGTTCCCTGCCTGAGATTGTTGTTGCTCTTCAGTGCAGAGGGAGGTGTCCAGGAACTGATAAGCGTCTGAATACCGGGGTTATACTGTTTTGCTATGTCATACAGCATGCCGGTAACCGTGAAGAGCGTTTTCAGTCCCGTATTCTCCATCTCATCAGTCGTTTTTACAGCGGGATACCCCAGCGGGTAATAGTTGTTCTTGAACCTGATCATGTCAGTTCCCATGTCCTCGAAGAGCAACTGGCAGATCTTGTTCTTGTCCGGGCTGTTTGTTATCCGGTCGGAGTACCAGGTCAGAGATCCGCCGAATCCTGTCATCTCCTGGTATGTGACTGACGGGTCGGCAGTCACAGTATAAATCACAGGCTCGTCAGGGTTATCGCCTGGCTTTTCCTTGCAGGAGGTGCAGAGTTCTGCGAGGCAGAAGATCAGTAGTAGTGAAGAGATGTTCCTCATTTCATGCATGTTAGGACTTAATTAATAAACGCACCTTCCAACCTTGCCTGACAGAAGGCAGTGTCCGTCATTTAACGGTCAGGATCGTCTTCTGCAGATCTTCATCGCGCGATGAGGAGCCTGTCATGATCTCAAAATCGCCAGGTTCCACAACGTACTTCATGTCGAGGTTATGAAATGCCAGTTTAGCAGGTGTTATATCAAATGAGACCTTGCGCGACTCACCCGTCTTGAGTGAGATGCGGGCGAACCCGCGCAGTTCCTTCACCGGCCTGGTCACCGTGCTTACCACATCCCTGATGTAGAGCTGTACTATCTCATCACCTGCCACCTTTCCCGTGTTGGTCACCTCCACGGTCACCCTCGCAGTCTCGCCCTTGCTGACGACATTCTTCCTCAGCACGGGTTTTCCGTATCTGAATCTGGTGTAGCTCAGTCCGTATCCGAAGTGGAACAGCGGTTTGACATCCTGTGAGAGGTAATCCATATACTGGGCACTGGGCTTGTGGTTGTAAAAAAGCGGCAGCTGCCCGGCTGACTTCGGGAAAGTAATTGTCAGCTTTCCTGACGGGTTCACTTCGCCAAAGATTATGTCAGCGGCAGCAGTGCCGGTCTCCTGTCCCATGTACCAACCCTCGATGATCGCCGGCACCTTCCCGGCAAGCTTGTTGATTGAAAGCGGACGGCCGTTCGTCAGATACAGTACAACAGGCTTGCCAAGTGCGGTTATGGCCTCGGCCAGTTCATTCTGTTCACCGAACAGATCGAGGGTCATGTTGTCACCGATATGGGTCTTTGCCCACGCCTCCCGGCAGAGATGCTCGTTCTCGCCGATGGCAAGTATGACAAGGTCAGCGCCTGATGCGACCTTTACGGCTTCTTTAATGAGCTTCAGGTTCTCCTCACGCGAAGCGAATTTAATCTCGTCATTTTTCCAGTTGAAGTAACTGACTGTGGTGTTTATTGTCAGCCTGCATCCCTGTGCGAAGACAACCTCGGTACCCTTGCCTGCCTTTGCTTTTATTCCGTCGAGGAGGCTTACCTTCTCATACGGTTCCCCGGAATAACCCCCGAACCAGAGGTCACTTGCGCAGGGCCCGATTACAGCTATCTTTTTGTATTTGCCCTGCTTAATGGGAAGAAGGTTGTCATTTTTCAGAAGCACGATGGATTCATGTGCTGCCTTCAGGGCTGTCTTCCTGTGCATTAACGACTTGCTGACGGCAACCGCATTCTTTTCATCGACATAAGGATTTTCGAACAGCCCCAGGCTGAATTTGAAGGCCAGAACCTGTTCCACAGCCTGGTCTATGTCATCCTTACTCACCTTCCGCTTCCTGGCCAGTTCAGGGAGCACCTTGTAGAGGTTGCCCTGAGGGAATTCATACTGCACCCCGGCATTGAAGGCGGTCATTGCTGCGTCAGTTGCGTCGGTGCAGACAAAGTGTTTACTGAAGAGCTGGTCAGCGCCATAGTAATCAGACACTATCATGCCTTTGAAACCCCACTCTTTGCGTAACAGGTCTTTCAACAACCATTTGTTGGAGTGTGACGGCACTCCGTCAACCTCGTTGTAGGAGGGCATGACGGATACCGGTCTGGCATTGTCGATGCACATCCTGAAGGGGGGCATGTGGTAATCGCGAAGAACTCTCATCGAGTAGTTTGCAGGTCCCTGGTTCAGTCCTCCTTCTGACTCGCCGTGGCCCGCGAGGTGCTTGAGGGTTGCTGCTACGTTGTTCTTTTCAACTTTCCCCTTATCACCTCCCTGCAGACCTATGACGGCTGCTGTAGAGAGCATTCCGTTGAGGTACGGGTCCTCGCCGTAGGTCTCCTCGGTGCGTCCCCATCTTGGGTCACGGCATACATCAATGACAGGGGTCAGGGCATGGTGTGTTCCGCGCGACCGCATCTCATGTGCAACAACTCCGTAAACCTTCTCGAAGAGGTCAGTGTCCCATGAGCATGCCAGCCCTATGGCCTGAGGGAAGACTGTCGCTTCAGGCCTCATCATGCCGTGCTGTCCCTCGTCAACAAAGATCGCCGGTATACCGAGGCGTGTCTCTTCAACCAGGTATTTCTGAATCGCGTTGCGCATCCTTACAGTGTCCTTTATGCCGAAGGGGGCCGGGTGTACCGAATGGCATCCGAGGCCGAATATCTCCTTCATCCTGGCAGGGTCACTGAAGATCTCAGGCTTGAAATCCTCGACACCCCCGTTCCAGAGACCCATGAGCTGGGCACATTTTTCCTCCAGGGTCATCCTTCCCAGGAGATCCTCAACTCTTCGCTTCACGGATACGCCGGGATCCTTATACGGCACTTCAGCTGTTTTTTTCATAGTGTTGTGTTTACAGGTGTATCATTTTATTTTTTTTGCCTCTCTTATAACAGCGTAAAAAGCCGGTTTGGGCTTATAACTGCGGTCAAAGAGGAGGGGATAGTTTGTGCGGCCCGGTATTGGCCAGCCGTTCTTCCATGAATAGCCGTCGTGAACACCCCAGAAGGTCACCCTGGAGACGCTCTCCCTGTGTTTCAGCAGGAGCCTGAAAAGCTCTGCATAGCGGTCGGCAAGCTGTGTCTCCACTGAATCGGGAAGACCTTCCACATAAGGATTTAGGGAGTCCCTGTATTCAGCCGTCCTGGATATTTCAGCACCGTAGAGCCATGCAGGTGTTGGCAGAACGTTGATCTCCATCTCGGTGATCATAACCTGCATCCCCAGCGCTGCATATTCATTAATGCTTTCATCAACAACGGAAAAGTCCGGAGAATCGAGGTGCCAATGCCCCTGAATGCCTACGCCGTCAATGCGGATGCCTTTTTCCTGCAGGTTCTTTATTATCGGGATCACGCCTTCCCGTTTGACTCTCTCCTCATTGTTATAGTCGTTGTAGTAGAGCCCGGCATCCGGATCTGCCTCATGGGCAAACTGAAAAGCCTTTTCGATATAGTCTTCGCCGATGATCTGCAGCCACTTTGTCTGCCTCAGGCTTCCGTCATCAACCACAGCCTCATTTACGACGTCCCATCCTTTGATCTTTCCCCTGTAGTGGCCAACCACCGTCGAAATATGATCTCTCATCCTCTCCAGCAGTTCGTCACGCGAGAGCGGGTTGCCAAGAGAATCCTGGAAGACCCAGGCTGGTGTCTGGGAGTGCCATATTAGAACATGCCCTATGACGGTCATGTTGTTTCGCTTTGCGAAAGCCACCATGCTGTCAGCCAGGGCAAACTCGTACCTGTCCGGTTCAGGATGGATCCTCTCCCATTTCATGCAATTCTCTGCAGTGACTGAATTGAATTGTCTCGCGATGAAAGGCTGTGCCAGGGAATCCTTTCCCATAATCTGAAGAGCGTTCATGGAAGTCCCGATGAGAAAGTCCCCCTCAAAGGCATCCTTTAAACCAGGTTCGTCGCTGCCGCATGCCGAAATCATCAGTGACACCAGCAGTACCGGAAATAATCTCTTTTTCATTTTTTCAGATATTAGCAATTAACTCTCGTATGCCTTGCGCCTTTCAGCCAGTTCGTCCTGCATCTGGTACTCTGTCTTCTTCCCAATACCGTATATGAAGAGTGCTATCACGCAGAGCACCAGGGCAATTACGGGGAACAAGCTTACTGACAGCCTGATGCCCTGGACGGATGAGGCTGTCTGTGCCACGTTGGCCACATAGCCGTATGCGTTGAGAAGCCAGCCTGCCAGTGCACCGCCGATGGCCAGCCCTACCTTCAGTCCGACCACAATTCCGGCAAACACGATACCTGTTGCGCGGCGGCTGAACTTCCATTCGGAGAAATCGGCCACGTCAGCCATCATTGCCCACGGCAGAGGCATGGTCACACCCCATGAGAAGTTAAAAAGGATGGACAGTACAAGTATTGCCCATACTCCCGTGGGGGGTACTGCGTAAAAGAGAGCGGCCATGACACCTGCAATGACAAGCCATGTCCTGAAGACATTTCTTTTGCCGAACCTCTTTGCCAGGGCATTGCCAACGGCGATACCCGGTATGGCGGCCAGCTGACTTATAATATTTACGACGCTGAAACTGTTGTCGGCAAATTTGGCGCCGGCAGCGGTCATGTTGAGCCCGCCGAGCAGGCCGAAGAGACCCTTGTCAATGTTGACCAGGAATGACCTCATGCTCTCAGGATCAAGATAATACTTGAAATAGTAGAGGAGGATGCTGTTGCGCATTGCAAGGAAAATGAACATGAAGAGAAAGACCACAAACATCAGCACCCACTGCTTGTTGTTGAAGAGGTCTTTAAGGTCCTGTTTGAGTGACGACTTCTGCTGAGGAGGAGGTAAAATTCTTTCCTTCGTTGTAAAGAAGGTTATCAGGAAAAACAATATTGCAAGTGCGCTGAATATTCCCATTGTTATCTGGTATCCCCGTGCACTGTCGCCCTCCCCGAAATGGTTGACCATCGGCAGGGTGAATCCCATGATGGCAATAGTTGCAAGCGTAACCACCACGAATCTGAATGATGAGAGGCTTGTCCGCTCCTTCATGTTGCCTGTTATAACGCCGCTCAGTGCCGAATAGGGGTTGTTATTTGCAGAGTATACTGTCAGCAGCAGCAGATAGGTGACATAGGCATAAACCAGCTTGCCTGTATTGCCCAGGTCAGGGGTTCTGAAGGCCAGGTAACCAAGTACACCGAAAGGTATGGCAGTCCACAGTATCCACGGCCTGAACTTGCCCCAGCGGGTTTTGGTACGGTCAGCCAGGGCCCCGAAGACAGGGTCGCAGACCGCTCCCCACAGCCTGGCAACAAGAAACAGCGTTGCCGCAGCCCCCGCACTTAGTCCGAATGTGTCTGTGTAAAAGCTGAGTTGCAGCAGCATCATCGTCTGAAAGATAAAGTTGGCCGCACCGTCTCCCAGGCTGTAACCCACTTTTTCCTTAACCGATAGTTTTTCTGTTCCCGGTTGCATGGTCATTCAGTTGTTAGGATTAATTATTAAGAAACTGTAAAAGTACGTTCCGTCGCATGGCAAATCCCTACGCGATCTTAATCGTAACTAAAAGTATGCAATCTGATTTAATTGTGCAACCGATTGCAAAAAATAGTTCAAAAAATTTCAATTTATTAGGTTTTATTACTTATTTTGAGGAATTATGACCGGAATGACGAAAAAGGGCGAGGTGACTATTTATGACATCTCGAAAGCGCTGAATATTTCAGCATCAACGGTCTCCCGCGGCCTCAACAACAGTCCCCAGGTCAGAAAAGAGCTGAGGAGGAAGATAATGCTGACTGCCCAGGAGATGGGATACCAGCACAACAAGTTTGCCGCCAACCTCAGGCAGAAGAGAACCCGCACCCTCGGCGTGATCATACCGCGGATCGACAGCCATTTCATGTCATCGGTTATTTCGGGCATGGAAAAGGTGGCCAACAATTCAGGATACCAGCTCCTGATAAGTCAGAGCGAAGAGTCGGCCAACCTTGAGGAGGCCAACATCCAGGCGTTGTTCAGCAGCCGTGTTGACGGATTGCTGGTATCGCTGTCGTTTGAGACCAAAAACCTGGATGCTTTCAGAAACGTCTTCCGCAGGGACATGCCCCTCGTGTTCTTCGACAGGGTCTTCGAGTGCAACAACTGCGTCAGCGTTGTGATTGACAACTACAGGGCGGGGTATGAGGCGACAATGCACCTTATTGACCAGGGCTGCCGAAGAATAGTACACGTGGGCGGCAGCATGAACCGCAATGTTTATAAAGACAGGTACCGGGGATACAGGCAGGCCCTTGCTGACCGCTCGCTTGACTATGACGACAGGATGCTGATCCTCACCAACCTCAGCGACGACTCGGGAGAGGTTATAATACGTCAGCTCCTTGGCAATGGCACGATGCCTGACGGCATCTTCACAGCCAATGACACCTCCGCCGTCTCACTCATATGTGAACTGAAGAAAAAGGGATACAGTGTGCCGGAGGACGTCGCAGTAGTGGGTTTCAATGATGACCCCGTATCACGCATCGTGGAACCAAACCTGACAACGGTACACTATCCCGGCAGGGCCATGGGTGAGGTGGCGGCATCGACTATGATACGCATCCTTGAAGGCACACAGTATGAAAAGGTGAATTCGATTATTCTGACACATGAACTGATTGTAAGGGATTCATCCCTTAGAGCCGCCAAAACAGCGCAACCATGAAAAAAGGATCCCTGGCAGTCTTATTCCTGGCTGCTGCAGTCCACTTCTCGCCTGTAAGGGCTGATGACGGATACAGGCTGTGGCTGAAATATGATCTGATCAACAACAAAGCCTATCTTAAGGAGTGCAGTATGACACTGGCCGGCGTAATGATAACCGGAGATTCTCCGGTCATAAGTGCTGCCCGCGAGGAGCTCCTGGCAGGACTGGCTGGCATGACCGGCAGGCGGGTGGCTGAAGTCAGCTCACTCAGAGCAGACGGCACGATCATCGCAGGAACCTTCCTTTCATCTCCGGTGATAGCTTCCCTTCTTCCGGATGTTCAAGCGGGAACAACGGGAGAGGAGGGATATATTATCAGGTCGGTCAGGATGGGAGGGAAGAAAATTACTGTCATTGCCTCCGACGGTGACAGGGGGGTCCTATATGGTGTCTTTCACCTGCTAAGGCTGGTGAGCATGCAGGAGCACCTGGGTAACCTTACTATATCCGAGAAGCCCGCTACCATGCTCAGGCTCCTTAACCACTGGGATAACCTTGACAGGAGTGTTGAACGGGGCTATGCAGGCGAGTCGATATGGAACTGGCATCTGCTACCGGGCTATATCTCTCCGCGATACAGAGACTATGCAAGAACCAATGCCTCCATCGGCATAAACGGCACTGTCATAACCAATGTCAATGCCAATGCCCTGGTGCTCACCCCGGAGTATCTCGCCAAAGTCGCAGCGTTGGCTGATGTAATGAGGCCTTATGGGATAAAAGTCTACCTCACCGCCCGCTTCAGCGCCCCGGCGGAGACAGGCGGACTGGCCACTTCGGACCCCCTTGACCCGGCAGTGGCCGGATGGTGGAAGGAGAAGGCGGCGGAGATATATGCACTCATACCTGATTTCGGAGGGTTCCTTGTCAAGGCCAACTCCGAGGGGCAACCCGGTCCGCAGAATTACGGTCGTTCGCATGCCGACGGTGCAAATATGCTGGCTGACGCAGTAGCCCCTTACGGGGGCGTGGTAATGTGGAGAGCATTTGTGTATGACAATAACGTACCTGTCGACAGGGCAAAACAGGCTTATAACGAGTTTGTCCCTCTCGACGGCAGCTTCAGGAGCAATGTCCTGGTGCAGGTCAAGAACGGACCGGTTGACTTTCAGCCGCGGGAGCCGTTCCATCCGCTCTTCGGGGCCATGCCTTCAACTCCTCTGATGATGGAGTTCCAGATAACGCAGGAGTACCTTGGATGTTCCACACACCTTGTCTTTCTTGCTCCTCTCTTTGAGGAGTGCCTCAGGAGTGACACCCATGCTGCCGGACCGGGATCGGAAGTTGCCCGTGTGATTAACGGCACGCTGCACGGCCACGACCTCACCGGCATGGCAGGAGTGGCAAATATCGGCAGCGAACGGAACTGGACCGGTCATCTCTTCGGCCAGGCCAACTGGTATGCTTTCGGGCGGCTTGCCTGGCAGCCCTCTCTCTCATCTGCCACAATAGCCTCCGAATGGATCAGGATGACCCTGACACATGACCTCTCTGCGGAAGAAGGGATACGGAATTTGATGTTAAGTTCGCGCGAGACGGCAGTGAACTATATGACTCCGCTGGGTCTCCACCATATCATGGCCGAAGGTCATCACTGGGGCCCGGGGCCCTGGGTCAGCCGCGGCCGGCCTGACTGGACATCGGTGTATTACCACAGGGCAGACACTGCCGGCATCGGCTTTGACCGTACCCGGAAGGGCAGTGACGCAGTCAGCCAGTACTCTGCCCCTCTGAATGATATTTTCAATGACCCGGAGAAGTGCCCTGAAAACCTGATGCTTTGGTTCCATCACCTTCCCTGGGACCACAGGATGAAATCGGGAAGGACACTCTGGGATGAGCTGTGCGTAAAGTACCAGGAAGGGGTCAGCCGCGCGGAATCATATTGCGATTACTGGGAAACATTAATGGGCAGGATTGACGAAGAACAGTTCGGACATGTCAGACAATTGCTGGAAATACAGGCACGCGAAGCCCGCTGGTGGAAGGATGCCTGCCTGTCATATTTTCAGACATTCTCCCGCAGACCCTTCCCCGAAGGGGTGGAAAAGCCTGAACATGACCTGGATTATTACAGGGGACTGAAGTTCTACTATGTTCCCGGAATTTAATGAGAATTGATAATCATGCAACTGGAATTATATGAATGACAGACACTGGGAGACCCTGCTGAGGGTTATCGACGGAGAGAGGCTGCCGGAGCGGCCTGTGGGATTCATCATTGACAGTCCGTGGCTGCCAGGCTGGCACGGGTCGACCATCCTCGACTATTTTACCGATCCGGAAACATGGTTTGATGCAAACCTCAAAGCCGCAAAGACATTCCCCGATGTGCTGTTCCTCCCCGGTTTCTGGGCCGAATACGGAATGTGCACCGAACCTTCGGCTTTCGGGACCAAGCTTGTCTGGACGGTGAATGACTTCCCGCACCCGGTCAAGCTGCCGTGTACCGCCGAAGCAATCTCCAGACTGGAGAAACCCAATGTCCGCACTGACGGACTCCTTCCCTTCGTCATAAGCCGGATGGCGAAATATAAGAGTAAACTGAAGGAAAACGGCTGCAGCTACAGGTTTGCCTCGAGTCGCGGGCCACTGAACATCGCCTCATTCCTCTTCGGCACCACTGACTTCATGCTTGCCCTTGCCATCACCCCTGAGGAGGCAAATAAGGCTTTGACGGTAATAACAGATTTTGTCATTGACTGGCTTGCTCTGCAGTATGAAAAATTCCCTGACATAAAGGGCGTCTTTCTCCTCGATGATATCGTAGGGTTCCTGGGTCAGCCTGATTTTGAGACCTTTGTCCTCCCGCACCTTAAAAGAATTTACCAGGCGTTCAACCCAAAGGTTGGTTTCTTCCACAATGACGCCTCCGGAATCATCACAGCCGGCTCCCTGAGGGAGATTGGAATAAACCTTTTTAATTTCAGCTTCAATCACACCATAGATGAGATGCGCCGGATCGTCGGCGACAGTGTCACCCTGCTTGGGAACATCCCCCCCAGGGACGTGCTTGCAATGGGCACTCCGGCAGTGGTGGAGGCCGGCGTCCTAGGCATGATGCGTTCAGTGTCTGACGAAAAGAGGGTCATATGGTCATGCGGGGGAGGCATGCCTCCTGATGCTTCTACGGAAAATTTACGTACATTTATCACGACTGTGAGAAATTATTCGTAAAAAGAACCTTATGCTATTAATGGGTATTGACCTCGGCAGCTCGTCAGTGAAGGTCTCCGTTGTCAACGGAGATACCGGCAGGGCACTTTCATCAGCTTCATATCCTCCGTCCGAGATGGAGATCTCCGCCCCCATGCCCGGATGGGCAGAGCAGGATCCCGAAGTGTGGTGGAAGAACTTTAGAATGGCACTGGGATCCTGCCTGAAATTCATCGAACCCAGGAGAAAGGAGATAGGCGCTATCGGGATTGCTTACCAGATGCACGGGCTTGTCATCGTTGACAGCAACAGGAAAGTACTTCGCCCCTCAATAATCTGGTGTGACAGCCGGGCTGTGGAGATCGGTGAGAAGGCCTTCGAGAAGATGGGGAAGGATTTCTGCCTGCATCACCTCCTTAACTCACCGGGCAACTTCACAGCCTCCAAGCTGGCATGGGTAAGGGAGAATGAGCCTGCCCTCTTCAAACGCATTCACAAGGTCATGCTTCCCGGCGATTACTTTGCAATGAGGCTGACTGATGAAATAAAAACATCATATTCAGGGCTCTCCGAAGGGATCTTCTGGGATTTCATGAGGAATGAGGTCTCGGAGGAGTTGCTTGAGTATTACGGCATTCCCCCGGAGATGCTGGCTGAACCCGTGGAGTCATTCTCCGTGCAGGGTCATCTCACCTCTTCAATGGCTGAGGAACTCGGGCTGCCAGCCGGCATACCTGTCTCATACAGGGCGGGAGACCAACCCAACAATGCCCTGTCACTCAACGTACTGCACCCTGGTGAGGTGGCCACGACTGCCGGAACATCGGGGGTGATATACGGCGTGACTGATATAACACAGTTTGACCCTCTGTCGCGCATTAACACCTTCCTTCATGTCAATCATACTGACCGGTTGGCACGCCTGGGAGTGCTGCTCTGCATCAACGGAACCGGCATACTCAACTCGTGGCTGAAGAAGAATACCGGGGCCGGACTGTCATATCCTGAGATGAATGATCTTGCGGCATCAGTTGAGCCTGGCAGTGAAGGACTTATCATCCTTCCTTTCGGGAACGGCGCCGAAAGAATGTTCAGAAACAGCGATATCGGAGCATCGATGCAAGGGCTGAACTTTAATATTCACGGCCAGGGCCATCTCTACCGTGCCGCACAGGAGTCGATTGCCTACTCCTTCCGCTACGGCCTCGAAATAATGAAGGAGACCGGCATTAATCCGTCTGTAATAAGGGCCGGCGAGTCGAACCTGTTCCTGAGCAAGGTATTCAGGGAGGTGCTTTCCAGTCTGACATCGACTGTTATTACCCTTTACAATACCGATGGTTCAATCGGAGCTGCACGTGGCGCAGGCATAGGATGCGGCTACTACAGGTCTGACCGGGAGGCCTTTAACGGACTGGAGATCACGGGAACGAGTGAGCCGGACGACAAACTGGCACGAATCTATGATGAGAAATATATGGAGTGGCTTGATATTCTGGAAAATCATTTATTATAAAGAGAAACACTATTATGGCAAAAAAGAGCACAAGTGAAGCTTTCCCGGGAATAGGGAAGATCAAGTATGAGGGCAGGGATTCAAAGAATCCGCTTGCATTTAAATGGTATGACCCCGAGGCAAAGGTCGGAGGTAAAAAAATGAAGGACCTTCTGCGGTTTGCCATTGCCTACTGGCATTCATTCTGCGGCGACGGTACCGACACATTCGGGGCGAAGACAAGAGATTTCCCCTTTGACGGGCTGGAAGGCGACGAGCGTATAAGGGTCAAGCTTGATATGGCCTTCGAGTTCTTTGAAAAGATAGGAGCTCCGTTTTATTGCTTCCATGACACTGACCTCGTCGGAGACGGTTCTGTCTTCGAGATCGAAAAACGTCTTGAAAAGTGGGTGCCGGTGATAAAGGCACGGCAGCAGGACACAGGCATGAAGCTTCTCTGGGGCACCGCCAATCTCTTCGGCAATCCTCGTTATATGAACGGCGCCGCCACCAACCCCGATTTCAACGTGCTGACCAATGCGGCCGTGCAGCTGAAAAACGCCATTGACTCCACCATTGCTCTCGGCGGACAGGGATATGTTTTCTGGGGAGGAAGGGAAGGCTATCTCTCACTGCATAACACCGATATGAAGAGGGAGGTCGATCACCTGGCAATGATGCTTACCCTGGCGCGCGACTACGGCCGCATGAAAGGCTTCAAGGGAACTTTCTATATCGAACCCAAGCCTATGGAGCCCACCAAGCATCAGTATGACTATGATGCCGCCACCGTGATCGGATTTCTGCGCCATTACGGCCTTGACAAGGACTTCAAGCTGAACGTGGAGGTAAACCATGCCACCCTGGCAGGACACTCATTCACACATGATCTGCAGACAGCAGCTGATGCTGACATGCTCGGAAGCATAGATGCCAACAGGGGTGACTATCAGAACGGATGGGATACGGATGAATTCCCCACCAACATAAATGAGATCACTGAAGCCATGCTGGTTATCCTCAGGGCAGGCGGATTCAAGACAGGCGGCATCAACTTCGATGCTCACGTAAGGCGTAACTCAACCGATCCGGAAGATCTCTTCATAGCCCATATCAACGGCATGGATACTTTTGCCCGCGGGCTGGTGATTGCTGACCGCATTCTCAGGGAGTCTGACTATCTGAAGCTGCGCAAGACAAGGTATGCTTCATTTGACAAGGGTGACGGCGCTCTTTACGAGAAGGGCAAACTGACCCTTGAAGATCTCCATGCCATGGCAAAGAAAGTTGGAGAACCGAAAAAGATCAGTGGCAGACAGGAGCTCTATGAGCAGCTCATAAACATGTACATCATCTGATAAACTCATGGCCCTGTTCACCCCCGTACGCCGGTGGCAGCCTGCTTTTCGTCCGTTCGGAAGGCTGCCTGCCGGGGGGCGGCTCCTTGCATTTACCGAGAGGGTGGTCAAGGGACCGCTTTTCGGATGCAGGATGTGCGGCAACTGCCTGCTGCAGGAGACAGCCTTCATCTGCCACATGGAGTGCCCGAAGGGGATAAGGAACGGTCCCTGCGGGGGAGTGAACAACGGTTACTGTTATGTCGATCCCTCAAGACGCTGCGTCTGGCACCTGATATATGAACGGTCACGCAGGATGCACCGTGAGCATAAGCTGCTGGAGGTGCTGCCACCGGTAGACTGGGACAGGGCAGGGACGGAGACCTGGGGCGAGGTCGTGAGGAAAGTGCGGGAGGTCGGGCTTCGCAATATCATGCTCCCCTCACGGAGAGAAGGGAAGAGTGCTGGCACCATACTGGAAGAGAAGATATTCATGCCGATAAGGCAGCCACACTGGTGGAAGGGTGATCCGGTCTATCACCCCCCGGCTGCGACTGAACCACAGTCGCAGCTTGAGAGTGAGCTGCGCAGCGGAAGATTCGTCATCACCGCGGAGGTGCAGCCACCTCTGAGTGCGGCCACGGCAAAGCTTGAAGAAAAGATCAGGCTTGTCAAACCCTGGGTCACCGCAATAAACTTCACTGACGGATCATCAGCAATCCCGAGGATGTCAAGCGCAGCCTGTTCTGCCGTGGCCGCATCGCTCGGTGCAGAGCCGGTGATGCAGATCTCGGCCCGCGATAACACCCGCAACAGCCTCCAGTCACAGGCAATAGGAGCAAACGCACTGGGGGTATACAACATTCTATGCCTTTCGGGAGACAGTCCGCGCATCGGACCAAAACCCCGGGGTAACCTGAACATAATCGATGTCGATTCGGTGCAGATGCTCTGGATCCTCAGGCGAATGAGGGATGATGGCATCTACCTCGACGGACGTGAGATAATGAACAGGCCCCGGCTGTTCCTAGGAGCAGCAGCTGCAACCTCTGCGCTGGACCCGGCGTTGCAGGTCATTCGCGACAGGAAAAAGATCAATGCAGGAGCCCAGTTCCTTCAGACAAACCTTGTTTTTGACCCTGACATGCTTGATCCGTGGCTCGCCTGCCTTGATAAGGAGGGGCTGCTTGACAAGGTGCACATTCTTGTTGGGATAAGCCCGCTGAGGACACTGAAACTGGCACGCTACCTCAATGACAATATACCCGGAGTGAACATACCCGATGCCGTCATGAAACGCCTCGGGGAAGCCGGAGACCGCTTCCAGGAGGAGAGCATTGCCATCACTGCCGAGAATATTATGAGACTTCGGAGTAAGCACGGTGTCAGCGGTGTGCACCTCATGCCTCTCGGCTGGGAGGCCTCTATTCCCCTGATCATGGAGAAGACACTATGAAGCTGCTGAGTCCCGGAGAACTGGCCAGAACCACCAATCCTGACATACCGGGAGGGGTGATCATCGCTGAAGCCCTGATGCAGATTTTCCGATATAACAAGCTGAACAGGGTCTATTCCAGCACCTAGGACACTGATCCTCCGGTCTTCATCAACTCCGCAGAAAGGGATATCAGCAAGGTCGACACGGTGGTGGGTGATGTGGACAGCGGATTCAGGATACCTGTTTTGCTTAAGAAGTACCTTGAAATGAATGCCCGGATTATAGGATTCAATGTGGAACCGGACTTCAACAACTGTCTTGACGGGCTGATCATGGTTGATGTCTACAACATACCTGCAGAATTCGTCCATGCACTATCAAAGGAGCAGAGTGAGGAGAGCGTCAGGGAAAGATTCAAGGGCAAAGGTTGTAAGTAGTTCATCCGTGAAGGCGCGTGCAGGTCTTAACATGACAAAAAGAGTCCCGCAAAAATGCAGGACTCTTTTGTTACGATAGGCAATAATGTGTTCCTAGTAGAACTTGTACCTCATATCCTCAACCTTCTTCTTGTCGCGGATAGCCTGGTAAGCTTCGTAGGAGGCTCGTATCTGGTAATTGGAATTCAGCCTCTCACGAACCATTGCCATGTCTTCTGCCACTGCCGGTTCGACGGTATTAACCACAAACATGTAGACGCCATTGTTACCCTCGACCGGTTTGGACAGCACTCCGGCCTGGGATGCCGATGCTGCCGAGATGAGTCCCGGTTCAATTCCGGCACCCGGTATTGAGAATGACCTGAAGTTGATGCCGCTTGCATCCTGAACAGCCGTATTGTACCTTGAAGCGATATCATATATCGTTTTCCCTTCGGCTGCCAGTTTTTTCATCTCCGCCGAGATGACCTCCGCCTTCTTCTTTTTAGCAAGGATGAACCTGATGTCCGAAGCAACATCCTCGACAGGAGCCGTTCCCTCTTCCTGAACCCTGGTGCAGTAGGCAACCACATACATGTCGGGAAGCTCGAAAACTGCCTGGCTGCTGTTGTCAAGAACGATTGTTCCCTGCTTGCTGTTCTGGAAGAGCGCCATCACCAGTCCCCTTGCCTGCTGCAGGCCGGGAAGCTCTTTCTGGTCAGGAGTGACGTTCATCGCCAGCTTCTTGTTGAGGTTACCATCAGCCACTGCCTTGTTGAACTTCTCATATGTGTTGTTGGTGCCGGCAAACTGTGATGCCTCTGCATATATGCGCTGTGTTGTAACGTTGCTGGGGATCACCTGGCGGTCAACGATGCCGATATCATATTTCTTTACCCTGCGACTCTGGTCAATTATCTTGATAATATGAAGACCGTATGTAGTCTCTACCGTCACAAGGTCTCCCTTATTTCCGCTGAAGCATGCGTTATTGAACGGAATGATCATCATCCCTTCGCTGAACCATCCGAGATCACCGCCTACCTGGGCCGATCCCTGGTCATCAGAGTTGGCCATTGCCAGTACGTTGAAGTCGATCCCGGACCTGATGAGATTCATCAGGCTGTCCGCCTCCTTCCTTGCCTGGGCCATGCTCCTTGAAGCATTGGGGGACAGGAGAATATGTGCAGCCCTGACGGAGTCGGGGCGCTCTGCTATGTCGACGATGCGTGCAAGCTTATAGGCGCCGTTTTCAAACCAGGGCCCGGCAACGGTGTTTCTGTCACCCGAAAGGGCCAGTCCCTTAAGGTTTTCAGGAAGCGCAGAAAGGGGAGTGTAGAATCCGGTGTGATGCGTGTCTGCCGTAAGGTTGATATATTGGACGAGGTCTGTTGCAGCTGCGAAGTTCTCCTTCTCCTTTGTTGCCCACTCTTCTGTCTCCTTCATGTCTTGTTCCGAAGGAGCAATGTCAAACACCATGTATTCCATGTCGCGCTGGGCTGTACGCTTAAAGTCATCCTTATGTCCGTCGTAATACTTTCTGATTTCATCGGAAGTGACAGTAACGGAACTGTCAGGCACGGTTGCATAGTTTCGCGCCATATAACTGAAACTGACGGTATTGGTCATAAGACTGGCCTCGTATTCCGCCTGCTTGCCGGTAACATAAAGTCCCTTTGACATAAGGTTCACCAGCTTTGTATTCAGCCTGTCATTGATGATCTGGTCTTCAAAAAACAGCCAGTATTTCATGGTGGCTTCATCAGTCTCGGTGGCCTTCAGAAAATTGACGAGGAACGATTCGTTGAACATTCCGGTATTCGGGTCGGTGAAGAGCTGCCTTACTATGGGATGCGGGTTGTCGCCGAAAACAAGCGTCTCGACCTCTTCGGGACTGACTCCGAGTCCGGTCTTTTTGTATGTCTTGTCCATCAGCTTTTCTGAGAGCATCTGCTGCCAGACCTGCTCCCTGAGGCTGGTCATCATCTCCTCGTTAACCTCTGTGGTGCCTGACATTTTGTATATCTCCAACAGGTCAGTCACCCTGGCTTCAAAGTCCTGGTATGATACAGCCTCACCGTCAATGAGTGCAAGCTGGTAATATTTGTCTGCCTTGCGGCGCTGCGAAGTATTGTTCCCGAAAAAATCACTTACTATAAAGAGAAGCAGTGAAAGCCCTATAATACCTGCAACAAGCGGTCCCGCCTTCTCTCTTAAAGTCTGAAGTATTGCCATCTGAAAACTGGTTAAATAATTGAATTAGCCTCTTGAAAAATACAGGCGACAAATATAACAAAATTCAGTTAAACAAAAGGATGGCCTGACTTCTCAATTAATAATCAGCCCGGGAAATATGATAATTCTCATGTTTCCTTTTTATCTTGCAGACTTATAATATATTGTAACTGTCCAAAAAGTAAAGGTATGTCAAGAAACCTGAGAGGCCTCTCTGCGCGAAAAGGTTTGACGGAGAGTCTCTATGAAGAGATTGCAGAGGCTGCAGGCCAGGCTGACCCATCGGCTGACGAGAGACTACTTTCGGTTGCCTCCGGCTCCATGACGGGCCATGCCGCCGTCATGGGAGCAAGCTCCTTTTACGATTTTCTCCGTAAAGATCATATCGGGAAAAAAGCCTATGTCTGTGACGGCACCGCCTGTCTCACCTCCGGGAAACAGGCTGAGGTGCGTAGTAAACTTCTTAAGACCTATGCTGCACATGAGATCGGGGTGGTGACCTGCGTGGGTCACTGTCATTCGAACGATGCCTTCATGGTCAGCGGTGA
Organism: Bacteroidales bacterium; assembly: GCA_049294275.1. Lineage (GTDB taxonomy): Bacteria > Bacteroidota > Bacteroidia > Bacteroidales > VadinHA17 > SR-FBR-E99. The sequence goes on along the minus strand of JBAQCQ010000001.1, from coordinate 49,580 downwards.
GATATGCATACTCGATGGTGACCGCACCGCACCGGTAATCAGTACCATGACAAACGCTGACAAACCGGCACTTCTTGTACCCACCGGTGATATAAAAGAGTATTATTCGCTTGCAGAGAGGTGGCTTTCGGATACCACATCTGCGCTCAGGGAGATCGAACTCTCGGGACTGAGGGGACGCGGCGGCGCCGGGTTCCCATTCCACCTGAAGGTGAAGACATCACGCGATGCGAAGGCTCTGAGGAAGTACATTGTATGCAATGCCGATGAGGGTGACCCCGGGGCTTACTCTGACAAATGGCTCCTCGAGGAGCGCCCCCATTCGGTGCTGTTCGGGATGATGATGACGGGTATCATTACCGGTGCTGATACCGGAGTGGTATATATACGGAGTGAATACCCCCTCGCAGTTCAAAAGACGCTTGAGGCTGTGAGGCAGCTTGAAGAGGCCGGAATAACCGAAGGCCCTTCATGTAAGGCAACATTTCCATTCCGCTTCCACGTGGTAGAAGGATCAGGAGCATACATTTGCGGCGAGGAGACCTCCCTGCTCAACTCCCTTGAAGGACTGAGGCCGGAGGTCAGGACACGTCCTCCGTTCCCCGCCGTATACGGACTCTTCGGAATGCCAACGGTTCTGAGCAACGTGGAGACATTTGCCAACGTTCATTATATACTTAAGGAGGGAGGCGCTGACTATGCGGCACTCGGCACTGAGAAATCACCCGGCACAAAGCTGGTATCGCTTGACGGCGCCTTCAACAGGCCGGGACTGCTTGAGGTGAGAATGGGAACACCACTCAGAACCGTGCTTGACGATATGGGAGGGGGAACACAGTACCCGGTCAAGGCATTCCAGGTGGGAGGTCCGCTCGGCGGACTGGTGCCCACCTCGAAGATTGATGATCTGACACTCGATTTCGAGTCTTTCGCCAGGGAGGGATTCCTGCTGGGCCATGCAGGAATAGTATCAGTTCCCGCCGATTTTCCGGTCATAAAACTGCTGGAGCACCTTTTTGAATTTACAAGGAAGGAGTCATGCGGGAAATGCTTCCCCTGCCGCCTGGGATCGGTCCGAGGCCATGAACTGCTGTCCGGAGCCGCAGAAGAGGGCCGGAAGATAGACAGACAACTCTTCGATGACCTCCTCGAGACGATGCAGATTGGATCACTGTGCGCACTCGGCGGGGGGCTTCCGCTGCCGGTGAAGAACGCACTGCACTGGTTCAGCGATGAACTTGAAGGTTACTTCACAGAAGGGGGGAAAAAGTGATGGGAAACACAGCATATATCGATAACCGGCCATACCCCGTCTTGCCAGGCGAGACGATACTGGAGTTTGTACGCAGGATAAAGGGCAGGAAGGTGATCCCCACCCTCTGCCAGGCTGATAACCTCGAGAACTACGGATCATGCAGGATCTGTTCCGTGGAGGTGGCCCTGAAAGAGGACGGACCGGCCAGGGTGATGGCATCATGCCATACGCCGGTGGCTCCGGGATATTATATCTATCCCTCCACCGAGAAAATAAGGAGGCTGAGACGGAATATCCTCGAACTGGTTATGTCGGAATACCCGCCTGACAGACTGAAACCTGAACCCGGCATGCTCCCGACGGAGTTCCAGAGCGTCGTGGCGGAAGCCGGCAATCCGGAAGTGAGATACCAACGGTCGGTCAAGGAATTTGACCCCGACAGGAGCCATCCGTATATATGGTCTGATCTTACCGAGTGCATAAAGTGCTACAGGTGTGTGCGAGCCTGCGACGAACTGCAGGCAGAGCATGTGCTCGGAGTACATGGGAGGGGCAATGAGAGCCGCATAATAAAAGGTTATGACCGCACTTTCAGGGAATCTCCGTGCGTCTCATGCGGTGCATGTGTTCAGACCTGCCCGACCAACGCACTGTCAGACAGGTACTCGACAAAGACACTCGCGGCAGACAGTATTATGCGGACCACCTGTACCTACTGCGGCGTGGGGTGCAACCTGGAGGTCAGGGTCATCGACGGCCGGGTCAGGGGAATACAGGCTCCTCTCGACGGTGCAACCAACAGGGGTCACACATGCATAAAGGGAAGGTTTGCCTTTGAGTTCTATAACCACCCCGAAAGGCTCAGAACACCCCTGGTGAAAAAAGATGGCGTCCTCACGGAGGTCTCGTGGGATGAGGCATATGATTATACCGCGGCCAGGTTCAGGGAGATCAGGGAGAAGTACGGCCCCGATGCACTTGCAGGCATATCATCAGCCCGCTGCACCAATGAAGAGAACTATCTTATGCAGAAGTTCTTCAGGATTGTCATCGGGACCAACAACATTGACGGATGTGCCCGTGTATGTCATGCTCCCACCGCCATGGGAATGCAGTGGGCATACGGCACAGGTGCAGCCACCAACTCGATCGACGAGCTCTACAAGACCGGATGCATCCTCATAATAGGAGCCAACCCGTCAGCAGCCCATCCCGTCACCGGAGCGCGAATCAGGGCAGTAGCGGAAGCGGGAATACCCCTCATCGTCATTGATCCGCTGAAGATAGAACTGGCAAGGCTGGCAAAATACCACCTGCAGATCAACCCGGGTACCAACGTCGCGGTTCTTAACATGTTTGCATACTATCTGCTTAAAGAAGAACTGATTGACTGGCAGTTCATCAATTCACGTACTGAAGGATGGGAGAACTTCAGGAGATATCTTGAGACCCTCGATATTGAAAGCCTGGAGAAGACCTGCGGTGTCGACCGCGAGCTGGTCAGGGCTGCGGCACGGGAGTACGGAACGGCGCATGCTGCCATGGAGTTTCACGGACTGGGTGTCACGGAACACTGGCAGGCAACCAAGGCTATTACGCTTATTTCGAACATTGCAATGATGACCGGCAACATAGGAAGAGAGGGGGTTGGCGTCAACCCGCTGCGCGGACAGAACAATGTTCAGGGAGCCGCCGACATGGGCGTACAGCCTCACCAGGGCGCCGGTTACCTCGATGTGACCAGGCCTGAAAACCTGGCAACCTACAAGGCATTCTACGGTGTTGACCATCCCTCAGTGCCCGGCTACCGCATCCCGGAGATGTTCTCGGCCGCCGGAAGGGGAGACCTGAAAGCCATGTGGATCATGGGGGAGGATCTGCTTCAGACAGACCCCAACACCTGCCATGTGAGGAGCTCGCTTCAGGGGCTTGAATTCCTTGTTGTTCAGGAGATCTTCATGACCGGGACGGCACGGTTAGCCGATGTGGTCTTCCCGGCATCTTCGTTCCTGGAGAAGGAGGGAACCTTCACCAACGGTGAGCGCAGGATACAGAAGGTTCAGCGTGTGGTGGAACCCCTTGAGGGAACAAAACCTGACGGCCAGATCGTGGTTGACATGATGAACCACATGGGATACAGGCAGGCCGGTTATTCGGCAGACGTTATACTTAAAGAAATAGCTGGCATCGTGCCCTTCTTTAAGGGGGTGAAATGGGATGAGCTCGGCGACAACGGGAAACAGTGGCCTGTCAGGGAGGACGGCACCGACACGAAGATCCTCCACACTGAGACATTCAAGCGGGGCAGGGGCAAATTCCACTCTTGGGATTACGATGCCTCACCGGAGCTGAATGAGAACGCGAAGCGTTATCCGTATATCCTTACGACAGGAAGACTGCTGGAGCATTACAACAGCGGCACCATGACACGCCGCACCCCGAACAGGGAGCTTGTCACGGAAGATATACTCTTTGTGCATCCTCATGATGCTGCGCTGAAGGGACTGGTAACGGGGGACTTTGCCAGGATAATCTCACCGCGCGGCATGACCACCATGAAGGTGAAGGTGACCGATGTCGTCAAACCCGGTGTGATTTATACCACGTTCCATTTCCCGGAATCCGCGATAAACTTCCTTACCAGCGGCGTGGGCGATGAGTATACCCTCACACCTGAATATAAAGTTGTGGCAGTGGATTTTGAAAAGTCAATGTACAGCATCTTCAAACGTGCAGAATGCATAACCGACTTAAAAAGTGAAAAAAACATGACTTTACCCCCTAAAAAATGGGGGTTGATCTCATAAAATATATAAAATATCAAAAAATATCCTGAAAAACAGGGGGTATATTCTGAAATGATCTACTTTTACAAAAAAATCAGATCATGGCAGAACTACGTTTCAGTGCATTGAAGGAACTGTTCAACAGGGAGCCTGTTGACGTCATTGTTCCCGGCGAGACAGTATCCTCTTATTTTTCCGAGAATGTTTTTGACAAGGTGAAGATGGAACGCTATCTGAGCCGGGAAGCCTACAGGGCAGTGTTGACTGCGATAGATGAAGCCACCCCCATCACCAGACAGATAGCCGACCAGGTGGCCACCGGCATGCAGGCATGGGCCATGGAGCGGGGTGTCACTCATTTTACCCACTGGTTCCATCCTCTTACGGATGCCACCGCCGAGAAGCATGATTCATTTGTCGGCAGGGGAGAGCACGGTGCGATCATTGAACTTTTCTCAGGAGAGGTGCTGGTTCAGCAGGAACCTGACGCCTCAAGCTTTCCCAGCGGAGGCATCAGGAACACCTTCGAGGCAAGAGGTTACACCGCATGGGACGTATCGTCACCGGCCTTCATCGTCGGTAATACCCTCTGTATCCCAACGGTTTTTGTCTCCTACACAGGTGAGGCGCTCGATTACAAGACACCCCTGCTTCGCTCACTGGCCGCGCTCGACCGCGCTGCGGTGGAGGTGTGTCATCTCTTTGACAAGGATGTAAAAAGGGTCATTGCCACCCTCGGATGGGAACAGGAATACTTCCTGATAGACGAGGCTCTCTATTATGCCCGACCGGATCTCATGCTGGCTGACAGGACACTCATGGGCCATCCCTCGTCAAAAGATCAGCAGCTCTCTGACCACTATTTCGGTTCAATTCCTGAAAGGGTGAAGGCATTCATGACGGAGTTCGAATATGAAGCGTACAAGCTTGGGATTCCGGTTAAGACGCGCCATAACGAGGTGGCGCCAAACCAGTTTGAGTGCGCCCCCGTGTATGAGGAAGCCAACCTTGCCGTGGACCACAACCAACTCATAATGGATATCATGCGCCGGGTGGCCAGGAGGCATAAGTTCAGAGTCCTGTTCCATGAGAAACCATTTGCAGAGGTCAACGGTTCAGGAAAACACAGCAACTGGTCGATGGCGACAGACACAGGAGTAAACCTCCTTTCTCCCGGCAAGAACCCAAAGACCAACATGCAGTTCCTTACATTCCTTGTAAACGTTGTCAAGGCAGTCAATGACAACCAGGAGCTGCTCAGGGCAAGTGTCACCAACGAAAACAACTCCTACAGGCTGGGCGGACATGAGGCTCCCCCATCCATCATCTCAGTCTTTCTCGGAAGCTATATCTCAAACATACTTGACGGTATAGCCAGCAAGGTCAAAGACAAGAAGATGACGCCGCAGGAGAAGACCGAGATCAAGCTCGGCATTGGCAAGATACCGGGCATCTTCCTTGATAATACCGACCGCAACCGCACATCGCCCTTCGCATTCACCGGAAACAGGTTCGAGTTCAGGGCCGTGGGCTCCTCTGCCAACTGCAGCTCCGCCATGATTGTGCTTAACGCGGCAGTGGCCCGCCAGCTGAATACCTTTACTGATGAGGTCAACAAGCTCACAGCCAAAGGAATAAAGAGGGATGAGGCTATTTTCCAGGTTCTGAAGAAGTGTATCATCGATTCACAACGGATAAGATTTGAAGGAGACGGATACAGTGAGGAATGGCACCGTGATGCAGCCCGCCGGGGTCTCTCATCCGAGGTGAGTGTGCCAAAGACACTCAGGGCGTATGTAACTGCCTCGTCACGCGAGACACTGGTTGGCACCGGGACGCTTACCGACCGTGAGCTCGAGAGCAGGGTGGAGGTTGAACTGGAGAAGTTTACAAAGAAGCTTCAGATAGAATCACGGGTGCTTGGCGACCTCGCAATTAACCATATTGTTCCCACAGCAGTGAATTACATGACATCGCTGGTTGAAAATGTAAGGGGACTGCGTGAGATCTTCGACGATAACGAATATTTAAGGCTGGCCGGTGCACGCAAGGAGCTGATAGTAAGCATCTCGGATCACATATCAATGATAAAGAAACTGGTGGCTGAGATGATTGAAGAACGGAAGAAAGCCAACATTATCGGGGATCTGTACAAAAAAGCAGTTGCATACGAGAGCAGGGTCAAGCCCTACCTCGACGAGATAAGGACACATATTGACAAGCTTGAGCTGGTGATTGACAACGAGCTGTGGCCTTTGCCCAAGTACCGTGAGCTTCTGTTTACCAGATAACTTTTTTCATGTTTTTGGTGTTTGACGGTGCCCTCTTCCGGGAGGGCATTATTTTTGCTGTAAGCTCTTAGGTCAGGTAATTATTGAAACGGCAGAACGTTAACATAAAGAACAATCATTACTTTTGCATTTAACTAAGGTATTCAGCATGAATAGACCGTTAATCCTCATATTAGCACTGGTTTTATTTCTTCCCGTTGCTCTCTGCGCACAGAAGCAAAAGACCGGGCGTGCTTACTCAGCATACCAGGCCGGAAGCTACTATGAAGCTATAGACCTCTTCAAGGATGTCTACTCCAAGACCCGTGACAGGCAGGTGAAGGCTGAGATGGTCTTCATGGTTTCAGAGTGCTACCGCCTGATCGATGACCCTAAAAATGCGGAGCTATGGTATAAGAGAGCCGTAAAATCTCCTTTCCCGAGGCCGGAGGCGCAATACTGGCTGGCCGAGACCACGAAGAAACTGGGTCGGTACCCGCAGGCCATTGAGGAGTTCCGGAAATACCGGCAGCTCGTTCCCGGCGACCCGCGTACAGAGCAGCAGATACGCTCCTGCGAACTGGCCATGGAATGGCAGACCTCACCTGAATCTTATAACGTCGAAGAGCTGAAAGATGTGAACTCAAGAAACTCTGACTTCAGTCCCGTATTCGCCCGCGATGACAACGGACTACTCTGGTTTACCTCATCGCGCGATGATGCCCAGGGAAACAGGGAGCACGGTGCCACAGGACAGAGTTTTACTGATATTTTCGAGACCAGGCTTGACAAGAAGGGCAAATGGAGCACCCCCGTACCGGTTGATTTCCTTAACAGTGAGTTTGAGGACGGCACTGCGTCATTTTCCTCAGATTTTACAGAGGTATATTTCACCCGCTGTGAGGCCGGGAAACGTGAGAGCAAGGGATGTGTAATAATGTTCTCCACCCGCGATGGCACACGCTGGTCAGATCCTGAGAAGCTGGAACTGCTGGCCGACTCCCTTGTTGCCGCCCATCCTTCAATATCCCCTGACGGCCAGACCCTCTACTTCGTTTCCGACATGCCGGGAGGTCTCGGCGGAAAGGATATCTACCGTTCGACCCGCACTTCGCCCGGAAGCCCCTGGTCGAGGCCCGAGAACCTCGGAACAGACATAAACACCAGGGGTAATGAACTATTCCCATACATCCGCGAGAACGGCACACTTTATTTCGCATCTGACGGGCATATAGGAATGGGTGGTCTTGATATCTTCAGGGCAACACCTCAGTCGGACAACAGCTGGATAGTGCAGAACATGAGACCGCCGATAAACAACCCCGCTGACGATTTTGGCATCACCTTCGAGAAGAGTGCCGAGAAGGGAGTCTTCAGCTCATCACGTAAGGGACGCGGAGTTGATGACCTCTATACCTTCGAGATGCCGCCACTGTTGTTCAGCATCACCGGTCTGGTCAAGGATGAAAAGAGCGGCCAGCCCGTCCAGGGTGCCACCGTGCAGCTCATCGCCAGCGACGGGGCCAATATGCAGGCTGAGACAGGCAACGCGGGCGACTTTAAGTTCAGCCTCAGGCCCGAAGTTGATTATATATTCCTCGCCTCAAAAAGGGGCTTCCTTAACGGGAAGGAAAAAGAGACCACCAGGGGACAGGACAAGAGCCGCGAGTTTATGGCTACAATCCTTCTTACACCTATTGACAGGCCTATCGAGCTTCCGAACATCTTCTACGACTTTGGAAAATGGGACCTTCGTCCCGAATCGATGGTTTCGCTTGATAAACTGGTTGAGACGCTGAATGACAACCCGAATGTGACAATTGAGCTGATGTCGCACACTGACTCGCGTGACACCGAGGAGTTCAACATGGATCTCTCGCAGAGAAGGGCGCAGTCGGTTGTGAATTATCTCATTGGAAAAGGAATTGCATCAGACAGACTGACTGCCAGGGGTTACGGTGAGACCAGCCCGAAGGTGGTGGATGCCGTTATCATGCAGGACGCTCCTTTCCTGCAGTCCGGAGCCACGCTTAACGAGCAGTATATCAATTCTCTGGCCAGCGACGAGCAGAAGGAGATAGCCCACCAGATCAACCGCCGCACTGAGTTCAGGGTGCTGAGAACCGATTATGTACCTGCAAACTGAAGCTGGAAAGCAACTTTATCATGACTGACAGGTCGCGCTACGCCAGGAGAGGTGTTTCATCGGGGAAGGCAGAGGTTCACGCTGCCATCAGCGGTGTTGACAGGGGACTCTTCCCGGGGGCATTCTGCAAGATCATTCCCGATATGTTGGGCGGTGACCCGGCCTGGTGCAACATTATGCATGCCGACGGAGCCGGCACCAAATCGTCACTGGCATATGTCTACTGGAAGGAAACCGGGGACCTTTCCGTCTGGAAGGGAATAGCCCAGGATGCCGTGGTGATGAACCTTGACGACCTGCTGTGTGTCGGGGTGACGGACAATATTCTTTTATCGTCAACGATCGGCAGGAATAAAAACCTTATCCCCGGCGAGGTGATCAGAGCCATAATTGAAGGCACGGAGGAGTTCCTTGCACGCATGCGTGATGCCGGCATCGGCATCTGGTCAACGGGAGGCGAGACTGCTGATGTCGGCGACCTGGTGAGAACCGTCATCGTTGACTCCACCGTCACCGCCCGTATGAGGAGGGCTGACGTCATTGACAATGCACGTATCAGTGCGGGTGACGTAATCGTTGGCCTTGCCTCCTCCGGGCAGACAACCTACGAGACCAGCTATAACGGAGGCATGGGCAGCAACGGGCTCACCTCGGCACGTCATGATGTCTTTCACAGCTATCTCGCCGGCCTCTACCCCGAGAGTTTTGACGGCGCCATACCTGCTTCGCTGGTTTATTCAGGCAGCATGAAGCTCACCGGCCCGACAGCCGTTCCAGGTGTGAATGCCGGGATGCTGATGCTGTCGCCCACACGCACCTACGCGCCGGTGATAAAAAGAGTGCTTGAAGTGATGAGGCCTGTCATCCATGGGATGGTGCACTGTTCCGGAGGCGGGCAGACGAAGATCCTTCACTTCATTGACGGGCTGCATGTCATCAAGGATAACCTCTTCCCGGTACCGCCCCTGTTTGAAATGATTCAGTCCGGCTCCGGCACTCCGTGGGAGGAGATGTACCGTGTCTTCAACATGGGACACAGGATGGAGCTTTATGTTGATGAGGATGATGCACAGGCTATAATCGACATCGCATCAGGGTTTAACCTTGACACCCGGGTCATCGGCCGCTGCGAGCCGTCGCCATCTCCCAGGCTTACAATCAAAAGCGGGTATGGGGAATTCCACTATTAGTTTTAAGGCAATAGGCAATAGGCAATAAGCAATAGTGAGAGTTCTGTATGATGTTAAAGCTATGGCCAGTAAGCATAGGACAGGTTATTGATTGTGATTTTTAACACTACTGCCTACTGCCTATTGTCTACTGCCTAATTCTAGTTACCTTTGCACCCTGAAATTTGGCATGTTATGGCAAACAATCTTATACTTGACAGACTGCTGGGAGTGAAGAAGCGCTTTGTGGAGGTCGGCGAACAGCTGAACTCTCCCGAAGTAATGTCGGACATGAAGCGGTTCATCAGGCTCAACAAGGAATACAAGGAGCTGAAGCCGGTAATTGAGGCATACGAAAAATACAAGAACGCGATCGACAACCTTGAGAGCGCACGGGCACTGCTTGCGGCAGAGAAGGATGAGGAGATGCGCGAAATGGCCAAGGCCGAGATAGACCAGCTGGTCAACTCCATACCCGACATGGAGGAGGAGATCCGTTACCTGCTCCTGCCTGCCGACCCGGAGGACGACAAGAATGCCGTGATGGAGATACGTGCCGGTACCGGCGGCGATGAGGCAAGCATCTTCGCGGGCGACCTTTTCCGCATGTATTCAAAGTATATCGAATCGCAGGGATGGAAGCTCGACCTGAACTACTTCACCGACGGCACTGCAGGAGGATACAAGGAGATAGTGTTTACCGTCATAGGTGACGGAGTTTACGGCATAATGAAATATGAGTCCGGTGTCCACCGTGTTCAGCGTGTCCCCCAGACCGAGACGCAGGGGCGTATCCATACCTCCGCCGCAACGGTGGCGGTGCTTCCCGAAGCAGGGGAGTTTGACATTGAGGTTCGTAACGAGGATATCCGCAAGGACACCTACTGTTCCTCAGGTCCCGGCGGACAGAGCGTCAACACCACCTACTCGGCCATCAGGCTGACGCATATCCCGACAGGCATCGTCGTTACCTGCCAGGATGAGAAGTCGCAGATAAAGAACCTGGAGAAGGCGATGAAGGAGTTGCGTACGCGTCTCTACAACCTCGAATACCAGAAGTACCTCGATGAGATCTCACACAAGCGCAAGACAATGGTTTCAACAGGAGACCGGTCTGCCAAGATCAGAACTTACAACTATCCCCAGGGAAGGGTCACCGATCACCGCATCAACCTGACAATCTACAACCTGCCGGTGGTGCTCGACGGTAACATTCAGGAGCTGCTCGAGAAGCTGCGGATGGCAGAGAATGCCGAACGACTCAAGGTAAGCGATTATTAAAACTGCAGAATGAACTCTAAAGAAATTTTTCAGCAGATACTGAAGAAGCGCTCCTTCCTCTGTGTGGGACTTGATCCGGAGATATCAAAACTGCCTTCAAGCCTCCAGGGCTCGGAGGAGCCGATCTTTGAGTTCAACAGAAGGATTATAGACGCCACTCATAAATATGCCGTGGCATATAAGCCCAACTTTGCCTTCTATGAATCGTACGGTCCTCGCGGGATGGCGGCGCTTGACAAGACTGCGAGATATATTAACAAGCTGGATACCAATATATTCATTATCGCCGATGCAAAGCGGGGCGACATTGGTAATACATCCAAGATGTATGCCAGGGCAGTTTTCGGTGAAATGCCCTTTGATGCCGTCACTGTGGCCCCCTATATGGGAGAGGATTCAATTACGCCGTTTCTTTCCTATCCCGGCAAATGGGCAGTAATCCTGGCCCTCACCTCAAACAAGGGTGCCGATGATTTTCAGTATCACACTGAAAAGGGACAGAGATTGTTTGAGAGGGTGCTTACAATTACCCAGAGGTGGGGAACCATAGACAACATTATGTATGTTGTCGGGGCCACCAGGGCGGAGATGCTCGCCGATATCCGCAAGATCGTTCCTGATCATTTTCTTCTTGTGCCGGGAGTTGGCGCCCAGGGTGGAAGCCTTGATGATGTGGCGCGGTATGGCATGAACAGCCAGTGCGGGTTGCTGGTGAACTCATCGCGCGGAATCATCTACGCTGACAACACCGAGAACTTCGCCAATGTGGCCGGTGAAAAGGCCCGTGAGATGCAGGAGGAGATGGCCGGCTACCTGGCAGGCAGGTTCAAGGTATGAAAGTCTGCAAAGTCTTTAAAGTCCGTAAAGTCTGAAGATTTTGTGGTCTAAGTATCTGATTCTTAATTCTTCATTCTTAATTGGCACTATTGCCTACTGCCTCAATTGACTGCTGGCTGATACTTCCCCGGCCACCATCTTCCTGACCGGAGGTATGAGAAGGAAGGCGGCAACTCCCAGCGAGGCAATACCGCTGCCGGAGATTATGAATGCGTTCGCTATCCCTATCGTGTCTGCAATATAACCAGTTGCCAGCAGCCCGATCATCGACGGAAGCAATGTTATACTTGAATAAAGTGAGAATACCCTTCCGAGGGCGGCCGGTTCAACCATGGTCTGCATTATGACCGTAAATGAGCCGGAGTAGAGAGTCATGGTGGTGCCCCCTACGGCAGTGATGGCAGCGAAAAAGGCGAATCCTGAAGGTGGCAGTATCCCGGAAAAAATGAAGGTCAGTCCCAGGACCAGGTAAGTCATGTTGATGAGAACGACCTTATAGTTGTTCAGGCGCTTATGCCCTATAATTGCCCCGCCGATAAGCATGCCAATTCCCCATGAAATCTCCACTATACTCATCATGTATGTCGTGCCGCTGAAGTGTTCGAGTGTCATCAGCGGGAAGAGGGCTGCAACAGGCATTATGAAAAACATGGCTGACAGGGCGAGTATGAAGAGCCAGCGAAGGTCTGGTTTGCTGTAGATCTCCCTTAACCCCTGCAATAGCTCCCTGCCCAGGTGCGGTTTGTCTGTTTCCTGCCTTTCAGGGTCAGGGATGACAACCATGAGCAGTGATGCCACTGCTATGAGGGCGCCGGCGACGTCAATCAGAAGTATCCACTGCAGCTTGAAGAGGCTTATCAGAAGGGCTGCCAGGGCAGGACTGGCGATGGTGCTGATGGAGTAAATCATGTTGTTTATCCCGGCAATCTTCATCAGCTTGTCCTGCGGCGCCAGAAGGGGCACCGAAGCCTGCATGGCAGGGACGTGGAAGGCCATCCCGGCGGAGCGCATCATAAGCAGGAGGTAGACATAGAAGATCTTCGGTTCGGTGATCCAGAAGAGCGAGGCCAGAACCAGGGTGCAGAGTGCAATAAAGAGATCGGAAAAGATCATTGTCCGTTTACGGTTCCAGCGGTCTACAAACACACCGGTGAAAAGTCCGAGAACCATCTGGGGAAGGAGGGAAGCTATTGTGGCGTAGGCAAGCACCTCCGCCGACCTGGTCTCAACACTGAGCCAGAAGATAACGGCATAGGCCACAACGTAACTGCTCAGTGTTGAGACCAGCTGCCCCGTGAAGATTATTGAAAAAACTCTTTTCCGGTCAGACATAATACTCCCTGACTATTTGTGATTTCCGGCAGGTACAAATGAAAACACAAATATAGGCTCTTTTGTTCCAGACCTGAAAAGCGGCAATGGAAAGCTGCCATGATGGTTATACAATCCGTACTGGGGCCGGACTAAATTAAAAAGGGCTGATTCATCCCGGAGCAAGGTCCGGAAATAATCCGGCGATGTGTGAATAATGTAATCTTTATTAGGAATTCTGTAACGGCTAAAAGACGAAAGTGACTCAACTTTGCATTGTTGCCTGGGAGTGTAAAAACAATTAATATTCCGGTTTATGGTTAAGAAGTACATACAATTAGCGGAGGATCCTGAAACCAATGCAAAACTATCATTCTCAATTCTTTTGGCATATGGGATAGTGATAACCGGATTCCTTGCAATTGTAGGGGTAATCTACGGATTCTCCCAGATGATAAATAAGCTTGCCTTATGACAGGGTAAGAATCACGGGGCATAGATAATGCCTCAATGTTCTTTGGCTGAAATGTAATATTTGAGTTTTTGAGGTTAATTCTTGTTGGTTAGAAGAGTTTCTCCGGTGCTGAAACCACGGAGGACAAATCAGGGGTTTAAGGGTTTACGGTTTCAGGATTAACAGGGTGTCCGGACTTCAGCTTGACTGATGGCCGGATACCCGTTTTTCTTTAGTCATTTACCGATCAGGGGCAACAGCCTCCGGATTTCTTACATGTCGAATGATACCTCAAATCGTTTCAAATTATAGCTGGTGCTGTTGTTCTGAAGATATTCTTCCTTTATTTTCCTTAAATATTCTTTATTCTGAATAGCATGGAAGTTAATGAACTGAATTGCCGATCTGGGCAGCTCCCTGTTCCAGTATTCAGGATTCACTTTTACTATATATGGGAATATACTGTCCTGGCCTCCGTAACCGTGACTTGAAGTCACCCCGGAGACTCCTCCGCCAAAATATGCCGGCTTATCACGGTCCGATTCAGGTATTTCTGCATACTCTTTTTCAACATACTCCTTTAAATAGCTGGCAGCAACCTGATCTTTTTCGTTATTCATGCTTTCTCTTACGGCTGCGAAGGCCTCATTGACCGTGACAGGAATCCAGTAGGGAGGTCTTGACTGGTCATAAATCACAAACCACTCCCCGTCGTAAACGTCAATTCCCGGCTCCACAGTCTTCTTCCTTAAATGAACCGTGAAATAACCGTGTTTAGCATCATGCCCGTACGATGACCCCCACCCGGGTATTGCCTGATTGATGTACAGAGACCATTCGGGAGGTTCGATAAGACCCCTTGCAGGGGTTCCATCCTTCAGCCTGTACCAGGAGGCAAATTCAAAACTAATACGTGAGGGTATACCGTATCCCCCGGCATACTTGCAGTTTAGATTATAAATCCTTGCCCTGCCGTCGAAGCCCTTAAGTTCCCTGAGGACAGGATTTTGCCTGACCACAGTGACCAGATCGGTGATCCTCTGAAGGTTGGCGGTTATCTCTGCCTTTGTGTACCCGCAGTGGTAGCCGACATAATCGGTACGCTTGAGAATCTCGAAAGTTCCCTGTTTCTCAGTAAGTAGCGGAAGCTCCTGCGCTGTCAGGCTGAGTGAAATTAAGGCTGACAAAACCAGTGATATGGCGCGATTTGTTCTCATATTCAAAGAAATTAGTATTTGGTTGTTATTGAATCAACGGTGACGGTAAGCGTTGATTTCAGGACATCCATTCCGGTCATTACAGATTCCGGGCATTTTTCAAATTCCTTCATGAAAGTCTTGCCAGCCTTGTCGTATGATTTTGTGCGTTCGATCAGCAAATCAAGCTTAGGTTTGGCTTCTTTGGCTTTCACCTGGAACAGGGAAGGATTTCCGTCAGTTGCTGATTTAAGTGTATCTGTCAAAGCTGACAGTTCACTAAGTGCGTTGGAATAATCGGTTACTGAAATGCTATTGAACTTTTCAACACAGTCGCCTATGTTCTTCACTCCGGCCATAAGAGTTGAAAATCCCGCTGAGCTGACGCTTATGCTTTTCGACTTATCGCATCCGCATTCTTCGGGAGAAAATGGCAGCCCTACCTGGCGAGGTTCGCCTGTCGGTGGCGTGGGAGGGATTGGAGGTTCCTCCTCTTCCGGCACCGGTGGCCTGGGGTCTCCAGTTGGCGGCTTCTTTGCCGGTGGGGAGTCAGTTTTAGGTTTAGGATCAACAGGCGGTTTCGGATCAGTCGGCTTTGGCATAGGGTCTGCTTTGGGTTCTTGCTTTTTCTGAGGCCCGGTTTTGTCTCCCCTGCAAAGCTGCTGAAGCCGGTCAATTCTTTGTAAGTCTTTATAAGCTTTCTCCCAACTTTCCAAAGCGTTTTCTAACTGATTTTCATGGTCAAATATCTGTGCGATATTCTGACCGAACTTATATCCGGCTTCCCCTACCTCAGTGATTCCGATAAGCGTGTTTACGGCATCTCCACCGAGCTGACCCAAGGCATTTTTAAGTGCGTTAATTCCAAATTCTTTCGCGTTTGCACTTCCTATCAATTCTGAAATTGCGGCGCCGGCTTCAGCGATCTCGGAAGCTGTTTTTACTGCACCTGATGTTTTTCCACTCGTAATAATTGTAAGTCCTGCCTTGGCGAGCAGCTCTACAGCTGACGCGGGAAGGTCATCCGTGGCCTTTTCAAATTCTTTAGAACCGGCTACTTTCTGTAAATTCTCAGCGGCAGCTTTAAGGTTTTCAATGGCTGCCTGCCTCATCCTTTCAAGAGCTTCCACAGTCTCCTTATCGCAGTTGACAACCTCAACCCCGACAGTCGGTCCGGTGACGTTTCCGCAATTATCCCTTGCTTCAAGGGTGAATTTTCCCGGGTCCGATCCCTGAAGATCAATTTTGTCTGCAGAGGCAACCACAGTGAATACTGAAGGATTGCCTGATACGAAATCAACCAGCTCATTCGCTTCATCCGGCTCTGACGAGTAGGGTACCGTTAGTTTACCGGGCAGTTTATTACCATCAATATCATACAGAGGTATCTGAGGGATTGCATCTCCGCCGTTATATGAATAGATACTGATCATGGAAGCAGGCTGTGAAGCCTCAGCTTTACCGCCATCAGGTGTGGTATACTCAACATAAAGGGTACCCCGGCCCGGTCTTGAACCGGTAAGGGTAGCGGAAGCACCCTCAGCATCTACTGACATCATATCTGAAGGCTCAACTCTAAACTTGTAAGTGCCACCTTCAGGTTTCCCTGATGCTGTAATTTTCCCATTGTTCCCTGCTCCCAGTTCAGAACAGCCATCGAGAGTGACCTCTGCCTCAGCATAAGATATTGGTCCGCCGCGAAATGTGGCTGTAATTCCGAGAGAACCTTCAATAGCCCCATTTAGCGTACGGTTGTTCACCTTCTGCAGCGTTTGCCAGTTTTTCAGGTCCTCGTTTGACAGTTTAAAAGTAAGAGCCTCCGGCATTTCTTCTGGTTCATTATCCTGAGAAAAGAGGCCGAAAAAATCACTGTCGCCCTCACCCTCAAGATCAAGCTCACTAAAGGTCAGTATCGCCCCTTCAACGGTGCGTTTGATGACGGCTTCAGTGTTACCGGCGGGTCCGAATGCCCGTCTTTCCGGTTCTGTTACAGGGCCTCCGGCCGGGGAGGTCCAGGTATCATTTTCGGTTACGACTGTATAGCTGAATACTCCGTCACCTACAGTCGAAAGAGTGACTGAACTAACTCCGTCATTACCTGAACCGGATTTCTCACGGACATAGAAAATCATCGTTTCTCCGGGTTTCATCGCAGCGATACTACCCCTTGCGGCCAGGAGCCCCTCAGGTGAAGCATTCATCTGGGCACCCATTACCGATTTTTCACTGTAGGTCATCCCGCCTGAGTACCCTGAGTTCCATCCTGCGCAGGGCCAGTATCTGGCTTCAACAGTCTTCTTGAAAGCCTTGTCATCCACAGAGCCCTTTTGTTCCATGGTGATTATGAAGACTGGTCCGTTTGGCGTCTGACCGCCGACCAGGGAACAAAGCATCATTCCTACTGTAAGGATCAATACTGCCAGGGGAGATTTTTTCATATAGTTTATTTACTCAGTACTTTGTTGTTATCGAATCAACGGTGACGGTCAGTGCTGATTTCAGGACTTCCATTCCGGTGGTCACTGATTCCGGGCATTTTTCAAATTGTTTCAGGAAAATCTTCCCTGCCTCGTCGTACGATTTTGTCCGTTCTATCAGCGAATCAAGCTTAGGTTTTGCTTCTTTCGCCTTCACCCCGAATATGGCCGGATCTCCATCGACGGCTGTCTTCAGTGTATCTGACAATGCTGACAACTCTTTCAGAGCGTTGGAATAATCGGTTACTGAAATGCTATTGAACTTTTCAACACAGTCGCCGATGTTCTTTATTCCGGCCTGCAATGCTGAAAATCCCGCGGAGCTTAAGCTTATGTTTTTTGTCTTGTCACATCCGCATTCTTCGGGTGAATATGGCAAGCCTACCTGACGTGGCTCACTTGTTGGAGGAGGTGGAGAAATTGGAGGCTCTTCATCTCCCGGTTCCGGAGGTGTGGGTTCTTCCGTTGGTTGTTCCTTTGCAGGAGGAGTGTCGGTCTTAGGTTTCGGTTCAACAGGCGGGGTGGGTTCAGTCGGCGGGGTCTGATCAGTGGGCACAGGAGTCTGGTCTGCCTTTGGCTGTTCCTGCTTCGGAGGCTCTGTTTTATCTCCTTTGCAGTTCTGAATAAGCCGGTCAATTCTTTTTAAATCCTTGTCGGCTTTATCCCAGCTTTCCATAGCGTTTTTTATGTCATTTTCATGACCCAGTATCTGAGCGACATTTTCACCGAACTTATAGCCTGCCTCTCCAACTTCAACAATCCCAACCAACGTACTTACAGCTTCTCCGCCAAGCTGACCCAACGCATTTTTGAGTGCGTTTTTGCCTAACTCTGACCCGGTTGAGCTGCCTATCAGTTCGGAAATAGACGCACCAACTTCAGCGATCTCTGAGGCAGTTTGTTTTCGCCTGAAGGTTTGTTTTGCCAGCGCGGGAACCGTTTAATTCAACTGCTCCTGATAGTCCAACAGCCGACAGAACGGATTTATCAGCAGGGACGAAATCGACCAGTTCTTCCAGATTTGATGGTTGTGCCGCGACCGGAATTTTAAGTACACCTGAAAGTTTCTTTCCATCAATATCGAAAAGTGCAATCTGCGGTATATCCTGACCGTTGTTGTAATTTTCGATCTGAACGCAGGAAGCTGGTTGTGAGGTAGTATTTGTTTTTCCTTCAGGGCTGGTATATTCCACATACAGAGTACCTTTCCCGGGAGTTGAACCTGTTAGGTTGACCGATGATTCACCGTCGGGTTGAACGGTTAGCAGAATGTCTGGTTCCACCCAAAACCTGAATTTTCCACCTCCCGGCTTTCCGGATGCCATAACACTGCTTTGTTCTTCTTTACCGAGTTCCGAACAGCCATAAAGAGTAACCTCAGGTTTGTCAGGCTCCTTATAGGGGCTGATGTTTAAATTCAGAGAGCTTTCGCTGGTAATAAATTCAGTGCCATCAACAGTATGTCTTTGTTTGCTTTCACTCGATTTCCAGGTTGCCTGATAACCCGAGGCTGTGTTGGTAATATTACAATTCTTGTCGGAGGATGCATCGCATCCAGCTGAACATGAAATATTATAGTGATCAATATCACCACCATAATCTTTCCATTCGTCGTAAAACATTCGTCCTTTATCCGATCCCACACCATTGATAGCGATGCCTATGCCAATACTTTTAAAATCATCGGAGTAATAGAACTGAATGCCGGCTCCGGAAGCAGACCCGGAAACGTTAATGTCGCGCGTACCTGCACTTATCATTGTGCCATCAATGGTTTCCAGGTAATTGGAGGATCCGGAGTGTGATCCCTGTCCTGAAACAGAAATGTTTATTGGTTCGCCGGAGTCTGAATCGAACGCGAAATCCCTGGCCAGGTCTTCAGCCTGATTTTCGATGACAGCCGTAATTGTGCCACTCGACACAGTTCTTACTGTTGCGTGTTTTTCATTATCCCATTTTTTATTTCCGGCCATAAAACTTATAAGCGTATCTTGCTGAAGGGTATAGCTTTCAGTTATTTTAGCCGTAAGCAACCATAAACCCGAATTTTGGGCAGAAGAAGCAAGGCTCAGCATCAGCAAAGCAAAAATACCCGTTGACTTTTTCATGTAATAAAGTATGTAAAAGTGTTCAGAACTATTTCCCGATCAGCGGAACAAGCGCCCGTATATCATCAATATCAAAAGCTTCCTCAAAAATTGTCTCGAAGGGTGTATCCCCGCGATCTTTGGCTTCCCTGATTAATCCTCTCAGGTACTCTTTATTAGTTATCGACCTGAAATAGATAAACTGGATTGCTGATTTCGGGAGGCTCCTGTCCCAGTATTCAGGATTGACCTTCATAATCTGCGGAGCCTTTGGATCTGTGCCTATCTCTGACATGGTACAGCACATGCGGGCGGGTTTGTCCCTGTCCGAAACCGGGGTGGCTGCATAATCAGCTTCAATAGTTTTCATCATATAGTCCCTGTTATACTGGTTGGGTTCCTTTTTCCAGTACTCTCTTTTACAGTTGAAAGCTTCTTCGACAGTTACCGGCAGCCAGTAAGGGGGACGGTCAGGATCATAGATCACATAGCATTCGCCGCCGTAAACATCAACACCGCTTTCGACGGTTTCTTTCTGATCTGGGACTGTAAAAAAATTAATATCTCCCGGAAAATCGCCTGATGAAAAGTGCCATCTGTTGGTATTGGGTTTTAGCTTATTAATAATTAATGACCATTCAGGCGGTTCAATGGAATTATAGAATTCAGTCCCGTCTTTCTTGCGGTACCAACTGCAAAACTCAAAGCTTATCCTGGAAGGTATCCCGTATCTGCCGTTATCTTCACAGTTGACATTATATATTCTTGCCCTGCCTTCAAATCCCCTGATGTCGCTCAGTACGGGGTTTTGTCTCACCACGCTGACAAGATCGGATATTCTCTGGAGGTTGGCAGTTAGTTCAGTCTGTGTGAAGCCGCACTTTAGCGCCGTATAATCAGTTCTGCTTAGGATCTTGAAAGTGCCTGGTTTTTCAGTCACTTGAGGTGATTCCTGGGCAAAAAGCCCTATTGCATATCCTGTTGCCAGAACAACGCAGATGGATATTTTCTTTTTCATAAGATTAAGTTGCCAGAAGACTACTCCTTTTCAAGATCGAAGCTGATAGTGTATATTGTTTTTAACCCGGATATGGGATTGGTTTCCTCAATAGGATCAGGATGCACGGTCAGGAACTCATCCTTTGCAGTGCCCTTGTAAGGACCGAATATGTAAGTCAGGGGTACATCAACCTTCCTGGTAATTGTCTTCGGAGGCACGTTGTCCCCATCACACCAGCTCTCAGCATAGGAATAACGGGTTTCGGTAATTTCAGTCTCCGCCGAGGTGGCCTCTATCCTGATGGTGTATGTTCCGTCATCACTGAAGGTGATTTCAACACGGGCATCATTTATTCTCTGCCCGTACACCTCACTCTCCTCCGAGACTTCGGTAATTTTCCCCTTTCTGGTGATGGTCTCACGGAAGTATCTCCTGGTCTTTCCCTGGGGGCATGTGTAACAATCATCATCTACGACTTTTTCAGTTTCCTCGGAAATATCGAAATCAATGAAAGCCCGTGCCCTTACCTTATTTACCTTTTCAAAAGTCCAGAAATTGTCTGTATGTTTTGATTCCTTATAGCTCATCTTGTAAAGCCTGTCCACCCCGTTGCAGAAGACCGAATACTCACTCTTCCTGTCAACGTCAAGGTCCTCTACGATCTCCACCTTCAGAGTGCCGGTATAGGGGCATATTTCATTCTTGCACAGTTCATCGATGAATTTGGCGGCCATGCGTTTGATCACATCAAATGCTCCTTCATCGTTGGAAGACTGCTCAGCTATATTGACTAACGAACCTGCCTTTTTCGTGTCGAGGCATTTGGCGTTTATGGCAATCTGGGAGCCCATTTCAATGACTATGATGGTGATAAGATACTGCGCTCCCACCGAACCGGCGATGGAGCTCAGAGCAGCTCCATCACTCACTCCAAGAAGCTGTTTTGCACGTTCCAGATCGAGGACAGCGGCCAGGTCATCCTGATCCATATGAGCGGCACAGGGAAGGAACTCATCGATTTTTTTGCCTATTTCCCCGCGCAGGGCAATGGCAAACAGGTCCAGCCGATCCGCATTTTCACTCTTTTCAGGTTTGGTCTTGTATGAAATGTAGAACTTTATCTCTTCTGCATAACCTGCACGGATTGAGCAGAGCAGTATCATGAATATGAGGATCCTTTTCATTGGACAAGGATTTTACAGTCGGGTAGGAGGGTATGCAGCTCCTCTGTTTCGTTTTCAGGGATATTGGTCTTCGCAATGCCAAGTGTGTCGAGATGCTCGAGAGCAACTGCTACCGGCAGAAGAGATGACAGCGGATTGATGTCTATGAACAGTTTTTTCAGAGATGACAGTTGCGAGACACATTCCGGCAATTCTCCGATATTGTTGTTAAACAATGAAAGGACCTTGAGGCTTTTAAAATTGCTTACGGATGAAGGAATTTCAGTTACGTACTGTTTAAAATTTATGATATGCAGCTGCTCCAGCGGATAGTTGCCCGCCCTCCCAAGTATGTCCTCGAGATCTACCGGATTTAGCTTACCGGTGCAGGTAATCAATAGTATTTTGATTGATTTGAATTTATCCATCTGGTCAATAATGCGCTGAATGGTAGGCACGCTCAAGTCAATGCACAGGTAGGTCTGTTCCTCAAGGAAGCCAGGGCTGACTATACGCGGGGATTCATCATTTTTATAAGCTTCAACTATTTTATCGCGCAGAGGTTTGGCAATCAGGATATCCCCGCTTTCGCCCTGTGAGACACCCTCCATCAGCTGATGCCATAACTGCATCCTGTACTCCACCTCTTCCTTAAGTTTAGCACTGTCAACTTCCATCCCCGCCTTTTGCTGCTGCTCTGCCTGACGTATCATCATCAGCTGTTGGGAAAGGTCTTCGATTCTGGCCTGGGCTTTTATTGACTCGGTTTCGTTGCTCCAGTTGGTGGTGCGTCGTATCTGTGCCATCTCAGCCTTGAGCTGGTCAGCGCTTTTCTGTTGCCCCTGCGGGATTAGCGGGGAGATTGTCAGAAACATTAAACACAGAATTATCAATTGTTTCATGGGCTTCAGGAGAATTTGAATCAGATACGCTATGGGATAACTGCGGGAGAATATCTCCCGGTTCTCTGTCAGGGCTCAATGCCAATCTCACTTTTATTATCTGTCTCACGATGCGGAACAAGCCTGTATTTCTGGGTCTTGCCAAGCATGGAGGCATAGTCGCTGACAGCCTGAAGTGCAGATATGCCTGTTGCTGCAGGGGGCATCCTGATACCAGTTTGCCTGAAGACTATTTCTGAATTCAGTTCATCCACACGGTCATGAATGGCAAATGTTTTCGGCAGGTAAACGTAAAGACCGTTCAGTACATCAACATACCTCTGGGTCAGGACGGGACAGTATTTAAATTTCAACTCATGAATATTGGTCTGCAGGTTATCAATACGTTCACCGTCTCTTTTGCTCTGTTCCTCATCATGCTGACGCTCCGGGTCACGCTTCCGCGCAGCATAGATAGAATCTATTTCGGCCTGAAAAGGTTCGATCCTCTTCAGCAATCTGAACCATTCGGCGTCAGCATTGCTTTGCAGACTGTCAAGCAGAATGGTGTATTTGCTTCCCTCTTTCATAAGCCTGGTCTGAAGGTCGGACATCTCCCTGGTAAGGTCAGCCATATTCTTCATCTCCAGCTGTTTTGCAGCGGCCTTTGTATTGTCTGCAGGCTGGTCAGCCATGTTCTCGGTTGCATACGCCATAGCCCACCCCTTCAGGGC
Organism: Bacteroidales bacterium; assembly: GCA_049294275.1. Taxonomy (GTDB): domain Bacteria; phylum Bacteroidota; class Bacteroidia; order Bacteroidales; family VadinHA17; genus SR-FBR-E99. Next base: position 26,533 of record JBAQCQ010000001.1, on the reverse strand, counting down.
TGCCGTGTCTTTGTTCTGTGAATCCTCCTTTCTTGCCATAGCCTCTTCCATTGAAATATTGGCATTCTTCTGCATGAGTTCATTTGCAAGTTTCATTTTCTGTTCCTGAGTCATATTCTTGCTGCCCTGCTTCATTTGCTCCATTTGTTCGGGAGTGAGGTTCATCCCGGAATTCTTCATCATTTTCTCCCTTGCCTGCTCCTTGTTGCTTTTCATCAGGTCATTGACCTCCTTTTTCCTGGCAGCAAGGTCTTTACCCAGGGCTGAAATGACACGGCTGAGCTGTTGATCATAAACCCTCGTGCAGTCGTTCTCGCAGACATTCCCGGGTGGCAACGGCAATTCCTTGAGATATACGGAGGCGGGATTCTGTGCACTGGACAGGGAGGCTATAACAGCCAATCCCAGCATTAGAAAATATTTTATCATCGCAAGGGGATTTATGATGTTAATTGCCGGTTCACAGTTTAATAAACTCGACTCTGCGGTTAAGGGCCTTGTTGGCAGGGGTGTCATTGGTGGCTACCGGCTGGCTTTCGCCCATGCCGTCGGTTACAAGTCGGTCACCGTTCACGCCGAAGGATTTGACAAGTTCATTTTTGACGGAAGCGGCGCGGCGCTTCGAAAGGTCAAGATTAGCTGCATCGGCGCCGTCGTTGTCTGTGTGACCCACGATTTTAACTTTTACGTCAGGTACTTCATTCAGAATTGAGGCTATTTCTTTTAATGTTCCGTATGATTCGGGTTTGACTACATCCTTATTTACATCGAAATAGATTCCATATGTAACCAGCTTTCCTTCGGTCATGAGTTTGTTGCGCATATCGGGAGCACCGACAGCGATCCTTATATTGGTTACCATCGCGGCGCCCCTTTCAAACCTGATCCTGTCAGGCTTCACACAACCCGTCGGGAATGCTTTGGGCAGGTCAAACACTTTATTTTCATTCTGGTACAGCCGAAGCCTGGTCTTTTGTACCCAGATGGCAATGTGATATTTCCGGTCAACTTTTTGTTTGTACATCTCATCATCCTTGTAACCATCTATGTTCAGCTTCTCACATTCTGTCCCGAATAGCCAGGTACTGTAAAAAGGCCTGCCATAATCGGTATGGAACTGAAAACCACCGTTGCCCGGAACTGTCCCGCCGTCCCATGATTTTACATTTTTTGCTTGCATTAACCTGATCATAAATCCGGGCACATGACCTTCTTTATCTTTAACAGGAATTACATCAAATTCCAGTGTGTAGTTATCAGGCAGTTTGAGCAGGGCATCTGTCCAGATGGCTTCATCTCCGTCAAATTTCATCCAGTTTCCGGAAAACAGGTTGGTGGTCACAACCTCAGCCGATCCGTTCGTATTCCACAGCGCCGGGAAGTCGCCAACGGCATCCTGGCTGAAATCCTCATAGAAGACCACTTTCTCGCCCGGAACAAAGTCATACCTGGAGTAGCTCTCGAGGGCAGTCTGCTGCCCGCCGGTCTTGCTGGCTGCAGTTCCTGCTGCAGCACCCGCTGCCGCCTCCCCGGTCTGACCGTTTCCAGCCTGTTCCGCACCATCGTCTTTTTTAAGACCTGCTGCGATACTGTCCTCTACAGTATCAAGGGTCTTGTCAATGGCCTGGTCAGTCTTACGGTTGAGCCTGCTGTTTACCTGGTTCTCAAGTTTTTTCTTAAAGTCCACTTTGATCTGGGCTTCTGCGTTATATGCAAAGCATAACAAAGCCAGTGCAATTAAAATTTTACTCAGGGGTTTCATACTGGATTATGTTTAGGTTTCAAGTGTTGAATACAATAAAAGTAGAGTAAAACTACAACATGATTTGCTCCGGTTGCTCCCCTTTTTAGGGGATTTTCAGCCGGCAGAAAGCCGTTCAATATCCCTGAAAAAGGGGAAGCATGTTATGGGAATAATACTTAGGTTTGTACAGTTATTCTTACCGGATGAAACCGTTTGTTTACAGGATTATTTGTTTTATCATATTGATTAACAGCATGATGGGTACTCAGTATGCTGATGCCCAGGCTCCTGATTCACTGCACCAGGCTATTGATGAGATCCTGAAAAGCCATAATGTTATACCTGAAGCACAAAGCTCAAACCTTAACCGTAACCCTGACACTTTATCTTATTATCTGGCTGAAGCCGACAGATACGGCAGGATCAATTCCGATACCTCCCTGTTATTTATAAGGAGAGCACTTGATCTTGCGTATCAGCTTAACTCCCAGGAGCTAATTTCACACTCTCTGCAGAAACTCGGCGAATATTATATGAGCCGTGAAATGTACCGTGAAGCAATGTCATTCTACCTGAACTGCCTTGCTATTGAAGAAAAGAGAAATGATGAAAAGCGGACTGCCGACCTGTATGACGCACTTGGCCTGGTTTATTATTACATGGAAGTCTTTGACAAGTCGCTTGACTACCACGGGAAAGCCCTGGACATTTACACGGCACAGCATGATACGCTTGGAATTGCAGAGACACTCAGCCATCTTGGCACCCTGTACAGCTCAAGGGAATACTGTGAAAAGAGAAGCGAGGAAGAGAAACTTATTGATTTTCAGACGGCTATCAGCTATTATGAACAATCAATGCAGTTTTCGGCACTTGCAGGCGATGAACAAGGCATTGCCAAAGATAACCAGAATATTGCGGCCGTTTACAATAAGATGAAAAAGCCGGAAATTGCCCTGGGGTATATTCAAAAATCGATTGATTATTTCAGAAAGGCAAATGATCCCGAAGGCATACTGGGCGCTCTTTTCACTCTTGGCAGAACATATTACAGGCTGAAGGAATACGAAAAATCGATTGAAGCCTACAGGGAATCGGAGAGAATGGCCCTTGAGCGCAACCTCACCGGGGGCATTCAGTACCTGTATGAATCCCTTGCCATGCCCTATTATGACACAAAGGATTATAAGAGCGCGTACGACTGTTACATAAAGTATATGACGATACGCGATTCGGTTTACAATGCCGGGAAATCAAAGCAGATCATTGAACTTGAGACCAAATACCAGAGTGAGCTGAAGCAGAAGGAGATAATGAGGCTAAAGGCAGAGCAGAAAAGAAGGAATACTCTGACGTATTCTCTTTTTGCCGTGATAGCCATGCTCGGCCTTGCAATTTACTTTTATGTGAGGTTTGTGAAGAAGAAAAAGGTAATAGTGGAGCAGGAACTTCTGATCAGGGAAAACAAGATCCGGGAGCTTGAACAGGAGAAGGTATACCTGGCCGCAAGATCGGTCATGGAAGGCGAGGAGGCGGAAAGATCAAGGCTTGCCAGTGATCTGCATAACGGCCTTGGCGGTTTATTATCGGGAATAAAAATCAATCTGTCATCAATGAAGGAAAACGCTGTCATCACTCATGAAAATGTAAGTGCATTCAACCATGCGCTGTCGCTGCTTGACACATCAATCAGCGAGCTTCGGAGGATTGCACATAACCTGATGCCAGAGACACTTAATCACTACGGCCTTAAAACAGCACTGGAGGATTTCTGTACGCAGGTATCTCCTACGGGAAAACCTGAGATAAGCCTTCAGTTTTTCGGTGATGAGATCAGGTACACCAAAGAAATGGAGCTTACATTTTACAGGGTAATACAGGAACTGGTCAACAATGCTCTCAAGCATTCAGAAGCCTCCCGGATTAACGTTCAGCTTTTCTCTGAACCGAAACGCCTGTCGGCCCAGGTAACCGACAATGGCAAAGGCTTTGACAGTTCACAGACAGAGAAGGAGAAGCTGTGGAAAGGCCTTGAGAATATCCGTGACAGGATAACCGCCATGAACGGGCGGTTTGATATCTGGAGCTCACCAGGGCAGGGAACAGAGGCAAGTGTCGAGATTGAAATTCAATGACCATGCAACCGCAACCATCACGCGATATAAAAAAAGTTCTGATAGTTGAGGATCATCCGATCGTCTCTGACAGCCTTTTTCGTCTTATTAATGAATCATTTGAAAACACAACCTGCGTTCATGCCACGACAGGCGCAAAAGGCCTGTCTTATCTTAACGGAAACCATTTTCACATTGTCCTCCTTGACATAAACCTCCCTGACATGTCCGGCATTGATTTCTGCAATGAGGCAAAGGCGAGATTTCCGGATCTTAATGTACTGGTAGTGAGTTCTTTAGCCCAGAGGCACATAATTGAAAGGGCGGTTCAGGCAGGAGCGAAGGGCTTTGTCCTGAAGACATCAGACATTAAAGACATTACTGACGGAATAAAGCAGGTGATGGACGGGAACAGTTATTTCGGGACAGGTGTAAAGGAGCTGATGAGCGGACATTCGGTAAGTGGTACTTCCGAGCCTCTGATAACGAGACGTGAGAGTGAAATCCTCAGGCTCATTGCTGACGGCCTGACAAACCTGGAAATAGCCGACAAGCTTTTCATCAGCAGCTCGACAGTAGACAGCCACCGCAAGAACCTTCTCGTGAAGTTTGATGCCAGGAACACGGCCGCTCTTGTCAGGACTGCAATTTCTAAAGGACTTATTTAAGGTCTTAAGGTCTTAAGGTCTGAGGGTCTGAGGTCTGAGGGTTTTGCAGTGCCTGAATAATATTTTGTTCTGATTTCTTAATTCGTTTGTTCGTTTGTTCAAATATTCTATTGTTCTATTGTTCTATTGTTCGTATATTTGAATAGCTGCATTTTTAAATATACCGATCATGAAAGAAGAATTCCTCCACTGGCTGTGGAAAAACCGCTTCTTTGATGCCGGGCGTCTGTGCGACAGGGAAGCCGGACTGATCGAAGTGATAACCCCTGGAGAGTATAACCGTGATGCGGGACCCGATTTCTTCAACACCCGGCTCACGGTCGGCGGCACCGTCTGGGCGGGAAACACGGAGATCCACATAAATGCCTCCGACTGGTACCGACACGGACACCATACCGACCACGCGTATGACAATGTGATCCTCCACCTGGTGAATGATAATGACACGGAGGTCTATACTGCCTCTGGCCGCAGGCTGCTTACGGTAAAGATGGAGTTTGACCCTGCCCTGTGGGAAAACTATATCGATTTTGTAAATAACCCTTCGGTGCTTGCCTGTGCAGGTCTTATTGGCAGGACTGACGGGTTCATGACAAAGCACTGGCTCTGGTCGCTTGCCGTCGACCGTCTTCAGAGAAAGAGCAGCGAGATCAGGGAGATGCTGGAGAAGACGGGGGGCGACTGGGAGGAGACGCTTTACAGGCTTGTGTCAAGATATTTCGGGTTCAGGGTGAACACCGGCCCTTTTGAGATGCTGGCATCACGCCTGCCCCTGAAGATCATCCGGAAACATTCGGACAACCTCACACAGGTTGAGGCACTTCTCTTCGGTACGGCAGGGCTTCTCGATGAGGCACTCTTCAGGGAAACGGTCACCGATGACTATTACATGCTGCTAACCCGGGAGTACCGGGTACTGAAGGCCAAATACTCACTGCAGCCTGTCGAAGGCTGGATGTGGAAGTTTCACCGGCTGCGACCGGCAAATTTCCCCACGGTAAGGCTGTCACAGCTGGCGTCGCTTCTTACCCACAGTGACGGCCTCTTCTCAAGGGTGCTCGAATTGCATGACAGGGAGAGCCTCAGGTCACTCCTCTCCGTCAGAGCCTCAGCATACTGGAAGAACCACTATATGTTCGGCAGGGAGGTGCCATCAACTGCCGGCCGCGCCGGGAGACAATCAGCCGACCTGTTGATAATAAATGCCATCGGCCCGATCGTGTTTGTCTATGGAAAGATCAAACAGCAGCAGGAGAGATGTGACCGGGCATTGGATATCCTTGATGCTCTCCCTCCGGAAGAGAACAGCGTCGTGACCGATTTCACGGAGGCCGGCCTCCGGCCTGAATCGGCATTGGCCTCACAGGCCCTGATTGAGCTGAGAACAATGTGGTGCAGATACCACAGGTGCCTTGACTGCCTGATCGGTTCATCACTTATCGGGATGGGCCATAAAATAAGAGGCTCTAGCTCGGTCTTCCTCGAACCCTGAACAGGGTCGGCCGGTAAACAGAAAGAATAATCTGACAAAAACTTCAATAAAGTTATCCTCCGGCGCAACTTTTGGTACTGTTCTTGCGTCTTTCCAACAGAAGCCTCCTGATAAATATTGTCATCAGGAAGGAGAAAGTCTGTACGCAGTCAAATGCAAAAAAATTATTCGATTTGTTTGAATTATTACAAATAAGAGTTTTATCTTTGCGATCCAAAATTGGAGAATTTATTAACAATTTATTGGATAAGGATATGTATTTGACAACGGAGAAGAAACAGGAATTTTTCAAGACATTCGGATCATCAGACATGGACACTGGAAGTGCTGAGGGTCAGATTGCTCTTTTCTCCTACAGGATCGCCCATCTGACTGAACACCTCAAGAAGAACAAGAAGGATTTCAGCACACAGAGGGCACTGATAAAACTGGTCGGAAAGAGAAGGCGTTTGCTTGACTATCTCAAAGTAAAAGATATTACCAGGTACCGCGATATAATCAAGGCACTGAACCTGCGTAAGTAAAACAAAAAAGGCAATTTCAGATTGCCTTTTTTAATTCCCGGGGAAGACTCTCCATAATTACCACCTGTTGCGTAATAATCAATAATTCAAATGTATAAGTTAATTGAAAAAAGCATTGACCTTGGCGATGGCCGGTCAATAGTAATTGAAACCGGCAAGCTGGCAAAGCAGGCCGACGGTTCGGTAGTGGTGCGGATGGGCCGTACCATGCTCCTTGCAACGGTTGTTGCAGCAAAGGATGCGAAAGAGGACACTGACTTCATGCCTCTTTCGGTTGAGTATAAGGAAAAGTATGCGGCATCAGGCCGTTTCCCCGGCGGTTTCCTCAAGAGAGAGGCAAGGCCCAATGACAATGAAATACTCGTCTCGAGGCTCGTTGACAGGGTGCTTCGTCCGCTGTTCCCGGATGATTACCATGCCGAGGTTTTCGTAACCGTAAACCTCATCTCTGCCGAGAAGGACATTATGCCTGACGCCCTGGCAGGACTGGCGGCTTCGGCTGCGCTTGCAGTATCAGACATCCCGTTCCATGGCCCCATCTCAGAGGTCAGGGTGGCCAGGGTCAACGGAAAATTTGTGGTCAATCCGGACATGCCGGAGATAGAGAAGGCTGACCTTGACATCATCGTAGGTGCCACCTATGAGAACATAATGATGGTCGAAGGCGAGATGAAAGAGGTCTCCGAGGATGTAATGCTCGAAGCTCTCCGCATTGCACATGAGGCTATCAAGGTGCAGTGCGTTGCTCAGAAGGAGCTGGCCGGGATGGTCGGTAAGACGGTCAAGAGAGAGTACTGTCATGAGGTCAACGACGAGGATCTGCGCAAAAAAGTCCGGGATGAGACCTATGCAAAGTGCTATGCACTGGCTGCCAGCGGCTCAGACAAGAAGACCCGCAGTGACGGGTTTGATGCCATCAGGGCTGAGTTCCTCGCCCAGTTCACTGAGGAGGCTCCGGCCAACCCGGCACTGGTGAGCAGATACTTCCATGATGTTGAGAAGGAAGCTGCACGCCGCCTTGTCCTTGATGAGCACAAGCGTCTCGACGGGCGCAAACTCGACGAGATTCGTCCCATATGGTGTGAGATAGATCCCCTCCCTGCAGCTCATGGCTCAGCCATCTTCACCCGCGGTGAGACACAATCGCTCACCACCGTCACCCTGGGCACCAAGCTCGATGAGAAAATGATTGACGAGGTGCTTAAGCAGGGATCGGAGAAATTTACCCTCCACTATAACTTCCCGCCCTTTGCCACCGGCGAAGCCAGGCCCGCCCGCGGTACCAGCCGCAGGGAGATAGGTCACGGCAACCTGGCTCACAGGGCACTGAAGAATATGATGCCGCCCGATGAAACCAATCCGTATGCGATCCGCATCGTGTCAGATATCCTTGAGTCGAACGGCTCATCATCAATGGCAACGGTGTGCGCAGGCACGCTGGCCCTCATGGACGCCGGTATCAAGCTGGCCAAACCTGTTTCAGGCATAGCCATGGGACTCATCACCGACAAGGACGGAAGCAAGTTTGCAGTCCTGTCAGATATCCTTGGCGATGAAGATCACCTTGGCGATATGGACTTCAAGGTCACCGGAACTCGTGACGGCATCACCGCCACACAGATGGACATCAAGGTGGACGGACTCTCATTCGAGGTGCTTAAGCAGGCTCTTGACCAGGCCCGCAAGGGAAGACTCCATATACTTGATATAATGGAGCAGACCATTGCCGAACCCAGGCCTGATCTCAAGCCTCACGCCCCGAGAATAGAGAAGATCTATATCCCGAAGGAGATGATTGGTGCAGTGATAGGCCCGGGAGGAAAGATAATCCAGGATATACAGGCAACCACTGGTGCAACGATAGTCATCGAGGAGATCAACGGCCAGGGAATGGTCGACGTCTTCGGCGAGAACTACGATGTGATCAGGGCTGCACTTGACCGGATCAATGCAATATGTGCCGTTCCTGAAGTAGGCAAGGTCTACACGGGTAAAGTGAAAACGATAACCCAGTTCGGAGCGTTTGTTGAGATCCTTCCGAATAAGGATGGCCTTCTCCATATTTCGGAAATGGACTGGAAGAAGGTGGGTACCGTCGAGGAACTCTTCAAGGAAGGCGACATCGTTGAGGTGCAGCTTATCGAGGTCGATCAGAAGACCGGCAAACTGAGGCTCTCTCGCAAGCCGCTGATTCCCAAGCCTGAGGGTTATGTGGAACCCCCAAAGCGCGAACATTCGGAAAGAAGAGACCATCAGGGCTCGCGCGACGGTGGCAGGGGTGGCCATGACCGTGACCGCGGCGACCGCGGAAGGGATGACCGCAGGAGGGATGACAACAGATAGTTTTATCAGCTCATAACATAAGGCGAAACCCCGAAATGGTATCGCTGATCAAAAAAGAGAGGGACGGGTAATTTGCCCGTCCCGGCTTTTTTATTGTTATTGTGATCGTCAAATGCTATTTTTGATAATGATTGCAGCCATTGAATGAAATGGAGACCGTGAGGTATAATTATATAGTTATTGAGGGAAATATCGGTGCTGGCAAAACCACACTTGCTACAATGATAGCCAGGGATCACAACGCCAAACTGATCCTTGAGCGCTTCGCCGACAACCCCTTCCTGCCGAAGTTTTACAGTGACCCCCCGAGATACTCATTCCCGCTGGAACTATCATTCCTGGCGGATCGCTACAGACAGCTTAAGGAGGAGCTTGTGGAGCAGGATCTCTTCAGAAGCTTTACCGTGGCTGATTATTACTTCATGAAGTCACTTGTGTTCTCTTCAAAGACGCTGGATGCGGATGAGTTCAGCCTCTACAGGCAGATATTTTATATTATATACAGTTCGCTGCCAAAACCGGACCTCTATGTCTACCTTCATATGCCTCCGGAAAGACTGCTGAAAAACATTGCCGCAAGAGGCCGGGAGTACGAGAAGTCAATCACCGCGGACTACCTGTCAGGTATCCAGGAGAGCTATTTCAACTTTTTCAGGCAGAATCCCGAAAACCGTTACCTGGTGCTTGATGTGTCGGGTATCGATTTCGTGGCCAACCATGAAGATTACCTGAAAGTGACGGAAATGATCTTTCGTGAGCCGGTTGAGCCGGGCATTAATCTTCGTGATTTCTGAATTTTTAATGGGTTGGTAGAAGGTATTGACTAAAAATTATCTTAAATTTGCAACCAAATCAGAAAATATCGTATAATTGTTATAAGTAAACGGAAACTGATCGCAACTAATAAAAAACAAATTATGAAAAATTTCACCAGACTTTTTGTCATTCTGCTAGCTGCTGTACTCATGTCAGGCTGCAGCAGTCTCGACAAGATGAAGAAAAACGCAAATCTTGTCCAGTATGAGATCACTCCCAAGGTACTTGAGACCCATGGTGGTATTGTAGCCGCACAGGTAAAGGCAACTTATCCTGAAAAGTACTTTGACAAAAACGCCACACTGAAGATAACCCCCGTCCTGGTTTATGAAGGCGGAGAAACAGCATTTGATGAAATCCTCTACGCCCAGGGTGAAAAGGTTCTGTCTAACAACAAATCAATCAGTTGGACTGGTGGTAATATTAACTGGTCCGGTGACGTCAACTATATACCTCAGATGAAGGTATCTGAGTTTATGCTCCGCGTTGAAGCCACCAAAAAAGACAAGTCGCTTGCATTTGATCCCATCAAACTGGCTGACGGTGTAATTGCCACATCAACACTGGCGGAAGATCACGCTATGCCGGTATCACTGAAGGATAACTACCAGCGCATCGTTCCCGAACAGAAGATGGCTGATATTCTCTATTCGATAAACAGGTCTGATGTCAAGCCCACCGAACTTAAGGCTGAAGACATTCAGGCTCTGAAAGACTACATCAATCTCGCCATGCAGAATGAGAGAATGGCAGTCAAAGGCTTTACCGCAAGTTCATATGCATCTCCTGACGGCCCGCTCACACTCAACGAAAAACTGTCCGAGCAGAGAGGCAAAGCCGCCGAGAAGTACCTCCAGAAGGAGTACGGCAAGATCCCCGAGCTCGCCTCACTGTTTGCAACTCAGACCACCGCTGAAGACTGGGAAGGTTTCAAAGCCCTCGTTCAGGAATCGTCAATGGCTGACAAGGAGCTCGTCCTGAGAGTCCTTTCAATGTACCAGGATCCAGTCGTCCGCGAACAGGAGATCAAGAACATGGCCACAGCATATGAGGCTCTTGCAGAAGAGATCCTTCCCCAGCTGAGAAGATCAAAATTTGTTGTGAACGTTGACCTCATCGGCCTCAGTGATGAAGAGATCCTTGCAGCTATCAAGGGCGATCCTTCAGTACTCAGCCTCGAGCAGATGCTTTATGCTGCCACCCTGACTGAAGATCCCAACGAGATGCTTAAGTACTACCAGCTGGCTGCAGCGAAGGACCCCAATTGCTTCCGCGCATGGAACAATATCGGTTTTGCATACCTGAGCATGGGCAAGGCTGATGAAGCCATTGTCGCTCTCGAAAAGGCAAAAGCCCTCAGGAATGATGACAATGTCAAGAACAACCTGGGATTCGCCGCTCTTCTCAAGGGAGACCTCAAAGCTTCCGCCGAGTATTTCAACTCGATGTCAGCTGCAACCCCCGAATCAAAATTCGGACTCGGTACCATCGCAATTCATGAAGGCAAATACGATCAGGCTGTCAACTTGCTTGGCGACAAGCCCACGATGAACCTTGCTCTTGCACAGCTTCTGAAGGGTGACCTCAACAAGGCAAAGACAACCATGGATGCTGTAAAACCTTGCAAGTGCGGTGCTCCGTCATACCTCAAGGCTGTAATTGCAGCACGTCAGGACGACAAGGACGGCGTATTGAACGGCCTCCGCGAAGCTATCGGCTACAACTCAGACTGGAAGAATTATGCTCAGACCGACCTTGAGTTTTCCAAGTACTTTATGGATGACACATTCAAGTCTGTTACCCAGTAATAAGGCTTAAGACAATGATGAACCCCGTTTGCCGGATGGCAGACGGGGTTTTTTTATCTGTTGCCGGCGATCTTTCCCGCCAGCTCCCACAACACTATGCCGGCGCTTACGGCTACATTGAATGAATGCTTGGTTCCGTACTGCGGTATCTCTATGCAGGCATCCGAGAGATCAACCACCCCTTCGCTCACCCCTTTTATTTCATGTCCGAACACAAGGGCGTATTTCTTCCCGGCCTCAACCTTGAACCGGTCAGGCGGAACTGCCTCATCAGCCTGCTCGACTGAGACAATGATATATCCCCTGGTTTTCAGTTCCGTAACCGCTGAAACAGCATCGCTGAAATACTTCCAGGCAACCGATTCGGTAGCCCCCAGTGCCGTCTTATGAATCTCCCTGTGGGGCGGAGTGGCAGTGATGCCGCACAGGCAGACGGCTTCCACCAGGAAAGCATCAGCGGTCCGGAATATCGACCCCACATTGTTCAGACTCCTGACATTGTCAAGCACAATGATGAAGGGGGACTTGACTGAAGCCCTGAATTCCGTAACGCTTTTACGGTTAAGCTCATCATTGGAAAGCTTCCTCATTCAGTAAGATTTTAGCGAAAATAATTATAAAAAAGAGTAAATTACATACCTGATTGCAAAGAGAGACTTTATAACCCCTTATCACTACCCTTGTCATGAATATCCACGAATACCAGGGAAAATCAATCCTGCAGGCTCACGGAGTACCGGTGCAGGAAGGATTTGTGGCTGAAACAGCCGAACAGGCACAAATAGTAGCCAAAGAGCTTCAGAAGAAATTCGGAACGGAGATCTTCGTCGTCAAGGCCCAGATCCATGCCGGTGGCCGGGGCAAGGGAGGAGGAGTGAAGATAGCCCGTTCGCCGCAGGAAGTGGCCGCTGTGGCATCCCGCATGCTGGGCATGACCCTGGTGACACACCAGACCGGCCCTGAGGGTAAGGTGGTGAGAAAGGTCCTCATAGCGCAGGATGTATATTACAAGGGGGAGTCGGCTATCAGGGAGTTTTATCTCTCTGTGCTGCTTGACCGCAATAGATCCGGCTATGTTGTCATCTACTCCACTGAAGGAGGGATGGACATAGAGGAGGTGGCTGCAAAAAAACCGGAGGCGATCTTTACCGAGGTGGTTGATTCAACCTGCTGCCTGCATGAGTTCCAGATGAGGACCATAGCCTCCAACCTTGGCCTTCAGGGCAAGGCATTCAGGGAGATGACCCGTTTCATTGCCGGCCTGTGGGAGGCCTTCGTCAACTCCGACGCTTCGTTGATGGAGATCAATCCGCTTCTGAAGACGAGTGATGACAGGGTGCTTGCCGTCGACTGCAAGGTCTCACTCGATGACAACGCCCTCTACCGCCACCCGGAGCTCGCTGCAATGCGCGACCTCTCAGAGGAGGATCCAACGGAGGTCGAGGCTTCCGCCAGCAACCTCAACTATGTCAGGCTCGACGGCGATGTGGGGTGCATGGTCAACGGCGCGGGACTGGCAATGGCAACTATGGATCTCATACAGCTCTCAGGTGGCAGACCGGCAAATTTCCTGGATGTGGGCGGCGGGGCAAACCCGAAGACAGTTGAGGCCGGGTTCCGGATCATTCTCAAGGACCCGCATGTCAGAGCCATTCTCGTCAATATCTTCGGCGGAATAGTCAGGTGTGACCGCGTGGCAGCCGGCATAATAGAAGCATACAAGACCATCGGAGATATAAGCGTTCCTGTCATTGTGAGGCTGCAGGGCACAAATGCCATCGAGGCAAAGGAGCTTATAGACGGATCGGGACTGAAGGTGATTGCGGCATCAACCTTCAACGATGCTGCAGAAAAAGTCAGGGCAGCACTGGTGTAATTGCTATTTAAACCTTCGTTAATAAATTATGACCGGCAAACCGGCCTCCGCAGCTATTTATTTCTAATTTGCCGGTATTTAGGATAATGGAAAAAGAGTTCGCGGATATTGTCATTCCCGTTGCCGTCGGAGGCAGTTACACCTATGGGGTACCCACGGAGCTCAGAGATTCCATTCGGAGAGGAAGTCTTGTCACCGTGCCTTTTGGGCAGACGAGGAATGCAACCGGGCTCGTCATCAGCGTTCACGGCAATCCCCCGGAGGGCTACATCACGAAGGAGATCACCGGGCTGCTTCCCGGGGAGGTCTCGGTCAATGACCGGCTGACCGATTTTATACTATGGGTTTCCGAATATTACATGGCCTATCCGGGAGAAGTCATGAAAGCTGCCATCCCAACTGCGGCGGACCTTCCGGGAGGCACGGTGGCCAGGAAAAGGCGCAGCACCGCAACTGCATCCGGCGGTGAGACAGTAATGCCGGCTCAGCTTAACGAACTGCAGGAGAAAGCGTATAACAATATAAGGGAACTGTTCACTGACCGTGAGGCAGTTCTTCTTCACGGCGTGACATCCAGCGGCAAGACCGAGATCTACATTCACCTCATGCAGGAAAAGGTTGCCGGGGGAAAGCAGGTTCTGTACATGCTGCCCGAAATAGCCCTGACAACCCAGATAATCGAACGCCTCAGGAGACACTTCGGTGATACAATAGGGGTCTTCCACTCGCGCCTCACACCTGCGGCACGCAGGGAGGTCTGGAGAAAAGTCAGCGACGGCACTCTCAGCGCCGTCCTGGGAGTCAGGTCTTCACTCTTCCTCCCCTTCAGGGACCTCGGACTGATAATTGTCGATGAAGAACATGATTCGTCCTACAAGCAGTATGACCCGGCACCGCGATATCATGCACGTGATGCTGCCATGATGCTTTCACGCATCCACGGGGGGAGAACGCTGCTGGGGTCAGCAACTCCTTCCATTGAAAGCTATCACAACGCCTCTGCAGGCAGGTTCGGGCTCGTTGAGCTTAAGACCCGCTACGGTGATGTCATGATGCCGGAGATGATCGTTGCCGATACACGCACAACCGGCAGGAAGACAAAAATGGTATCTCACTTCACGCCGCGTCTGATTGAGGCCGTTGAGGAGGCGCTTGGTAAGAGCGAACAGGTAATACTCTTCCAGAACAGGAGGGGATTCTCCCCTTACCTGATGTGCCCCGACTGCGGCTGGGTGCCTGGATGCACGAGCTGTTCAGTCAGCTATACGTACCATAAGAGCATCAGCAAAATGGTCTGCCACTATTGCGGCAGGAGCATGAAACTCCCGTCGGCATGCCCCGAGTGCGGATCAGAGGCGCTGACAACCAAAGGATTCGGGACAGAGAAGATCGAAGAGGAGATCAGGCTGCTCTTTCCGTCAGCCAGGGTGGCAAGGATGGACCAGGATACGACCCGGAGGAGACGCGCTGCCTCGGAGATACTGTCTGACTTTGCGGCAGGCACCACAGACATCCTCATCGGTACACAGATGATCTCCAAGGGTCTCGACTTCGAGAGGCTGACGGTGGTGGGCATTCTGGATGCCGACAATATGATGCATTTCCCCGATTTCAGGGCCTTCGAACGCAGCTTCCAGCTGATGGAACAGGTCAGCGGCAGGTCAGGAAGACGCACCCGCCGGGGCAAAGTAATCATCCAAACTGCAGACCCGGCACATATCATCCTCAGGCAGGTCCTGAAGCACGACTACAAGGCCATGTGCATCACCCAGCTTGAAGAGAGACTGCTTTTCGGATATCCCCCCTTCACGAAGATCGTCAGGCTATCTCTCAGGCACCGCGACCTGGATGAACTTAATGTATCAGCAGCACGACTTGCAGAAAGCCTGCGCAGGCAGCTGGGCAGCCATGTTCTGGGACCGGAATTCCCTGTAATCATGCAGGTCCAGAAGTGGTACATCAAGACTATAATGGTTAAGATAGACAGCAGCCTCTCTCCATCCAAGGTTAAGGAAGTTTTACGAAAGGCGATGGAGGCTGAGATGAAGGAGCCAAGAAAAGGTATCCTGCGTATTCACGCTGATGTCGACCCTCAATGACAACGGTTGCCCATTCATATTAAAAGTATATTTTTACAGGTTCAAAGTGCCCCTGATGAAAATAGAGGTTTCCAACGGAGAAATAGCGGACAAGCTTACGATAATTGAACTGAAGCTTGAAAGGATAACTGACCCCGGAAAACTCAAAAACCTGGAAAAGGAGCACATGATCCTTGAGAAGGCCGTTGCCTGTTTCATGGAAAAGAGTCACCCGCTGTACCGCGATCTGTACAGCGTCAATGCCGAACTCTGGGATATTGAAGACCGCATAAGAGACCTTGAACGGAAGAAGGATTTTGGCCCGGATTTCGTTGCGACCGCACGGGCCGTTTATTTCATGAATGACCTCCGCTCTGAAATAAAGAGAAAGATCAACATTGCCACAGGGTCAGGCCTCGTGGAAGAAAAATCCTACGTAAAGTACTGAAATGAGCCTTCTAGTGATACGCACGTCATCAATGGGTGATGTGATAATGACCTTGCCTCTCCTGCGCTCTTTCGCAGTCTCCTACCCGGGTGAGGAGCTCATCTTCGTGACCAAAAAGCCATATGACAGGTTCGTGGGGGAGATCCCCGGCGTCAGCATATTCCTCTCCGACCAACACGGAAGGCATAGTGGTTTCTTCGGTCTGCTTCGCGTCTGGAAGGATATCCGGAGCATGTACAGGGTTACTGCAGTTGCAGATCTCCATGACGTTATCAGGTCAAAGATACTGCGTCTCCTGTTCCGCCTCGGAGGCTGCCGCGTGGCTGTCATTGACAAACAGCGAAAGGCAAGGCGAAGCCTGGTGAAGGGAAGACTGAAAGGTAATCTGAGGCATACCGTGGAGAGGTACGGTGATGTTTTTGCCAGTGCAGGCTACCCGGTTACACTCGTCGAGGGGCCATGGATAAGACCATCGGGAGAAGCTGTGGAAATGACAGCCTCTCTGACAGGTGGCCGTCAGAATCCATTGATTGGCGTAGCTCCTATGGCAAAGCACAGGCTTAAGATGTGGCCGATTGACAAGATGGCTGAAATGCTCAGGAAGCTGATGGCAGCCAGGGAATGCACCGTCTTCCTTTTTGGCAGTCCCGGTGAAGCAAAAAGCATTGAAGAGCTTGCTGCCATGGTCCCCGGAACCGTTCCCATGGCCGGGAGGATCAGCCTTGATGAAGAGATCGCACTGATCTCTCATCTTGATCTTATGATAGCCATGGACTCGTCAAACATGCACCTCGCTGCCATGCTTGGTGTTGAGACGGTGTCAATTTGGGGAGCTACACACCCAAGGGCCGGGTTCACCGCCTGGGGCATGCCTGAGGAGAACCAGATACAGATACCTGACACGGAGCTGACATGCAGGCCCTGCACCATCTACGGCAAGGGCGAGTGCCGGCGGGGAGACCTGGCATGCCTTGAATGGCTCACTCCCGAAGTGGTCCTGGAGAAGATTTTAATTAAACTTAATTAATCTGAACAATGGTTCTAAAGACTGACAATATCCGCAGGAAAGCCGCAGCTGTCTTAACGTCTTTATTTCTTGTGCTGACTTTTTCAGGATGCAGACAAGAGGAAACAGGCTCCGCGGAGCCGGCTGACATGGTGAATACACTGATGGGAACAGATTCCGAGTATCTCCTTTCGCACGGCAACACCTATCCTGCCGTGGCCCTGCCCTTCGGAATGAACTTCTGGACGCCCCAGACACGCCGCAACGGCGACGGCTGGGCATATACCTATGATGATCACAAGATTACGGGTATCAAGCAGACCCACCAGCCCAGCCCGTGGATCAATGACTACGCTGCCTTCTCACTCATGCCGGTCACAGGCACGGGAAGGATATCGGAAGAACAGCGTGCCTCATGGTTCTCACACAAGAGCGAGGTGGCAAGGCCATATTATTACAGCGTCTACCTCGCCGACTTCGACATCACGGCTGAGGTGACACCAACGGAGAGGTCCGCCATCTTCAGGTTCACCTTCCCGGAGAGCGACTCTTCAGCAGTTGTAATCGACGGCTTCGCGGGCGGATCAATGGTAAAGATCATCCCCGAAGAAAGAAAGATTATCGGTTACTGCCGGAACAACCACGGCGGAGTGCCTGAGAACTTCCACAATTACTTTGTGATCATCTTTGACAGGGATTTCGATTTCTACTCCGGATGGAATGACGGCAATATGTTTCCGGGAAGCACCGTGCAGGAAGGCGGTCATGCTGTCGCGGTTGTTGGCTTCCGCACCGGAAGGGGAGAGAAGGTGACTGCAAGGGTCGCATCGTCATTCATTTCACATGAGCAGGCAGAGGTTAACCTCGAACGGGAGACCGGCGGCCTCAGCTTTGACGCTGTGCGCAATTCCGCCAGGGAGAGATGGAACCAGGAACTTGGCCGCATAAAGGTGGAAGGGGGGACTGATGATCAGATACGAACATTCTATTCGACACTCTACCGCACCCTGCTCTTCCCCAGGATGTTCTATGAGTATGATGCCGATATGAACGTCATCCACTACAGTCCGTACAACGGGCAGGTGCTTCCCGGCCGGCTCTTCACCGACAATGGATTCTGGGACACATTCAGAGCCGCCATGCCGCTGATAACCCTGATGTATCCTGAGATAAGCGCTCAGATAATGGAGGGGCTTGTTAATGCATACCTCGAGAGCGGCTGGCTTCCCGAATGGGCAAGCCCCGGCCATCGCAACTGCATGATCGGCAGCAACTCGGCTTCCCTGATCACTGACGCCTACCTAAAAGGGATCAGGGATTACAAGATTGATACCCTCTGGAATGCGATGGTTAAGAACACCCGGGGACACGGACCGGTCCACTCGGTGGGCCGGTACGGAGCAGAGTTCTACAACAGCCTGGGATACGTCCCCTATGATACAGGCATCAATGAGAATGTGGCACGGACGCTTGAGTATGCCTACGCAGACTGGTGCCTGTGGCGCCTTGCCCGGGAACTGGGGAAGCCGCAGGAAGAGATTGACCTCTACGCAAAAAGGTCACAGAATTACCGGAATGTTTTCGACAGGGAACGGTTGCTGATGAGAGGAAAGAACCTCGATGGCACATTTCAGTCGCCCTTCAGCCCCTACAAGTGGGGTGATGCCTTCACCGAGGGCAACAGCTGGCATTATACCTGGAGCGTCTTTCATGACGTGGCAGGCCTGGCAGAACTGATGGGCGGACCGGAGATGATGGCGCAGATGCTCGACTCCGTCTTTATTGTGCCGCCCCTTTTTGACGATTCGTATTACGGTTTTCCGATACATGAGATTCGCGAGATGCAGATAATGAACATGGGAAACTATGCCCACGGCAACCAGCCTGTGCAGCATATGATTTACCTCTGGAAATACACCCCGGAGCCATGGAAGACAGAGATGAGGGTCAGGGAGGTGATGGATAAGCTTTATAATTATACTCCCGACGGCTATTGCGGCGATGAGGACAACGGACAGACATCAGCCTGGTATGTCTTCAGCGCCCTCGGATTTTACCCCGTCACACCCGGAACAGGAGAGTATGTACTGGGCTCTCCACTATTCACAAAGGCAACCGTCACTCTTCCTGACGGGCGTGAACTGGTGATCTCGGCTCCTGACAACAGCCGGGAAAACATCTATGTTGACGAGGTGCTTCTGAACGGCAAAGAGAGAACTGCAAATTTCGTTACTCACACACAACTGCTGGAAGGAGGGAAACTGGAGTTCAGGATGAGCCCGGTCGCCAGCACCGGAAGAGGAATCTCCTCTGAATGGTGGCCGTATTCTATGAGCAATGACAGGTAACGAATGCTGTCCGGGGTTATAAAATGGATTAACTTTGGGACAGGGATTAACGAATAAAACAATAGAGTCATGTCACTTTCGGAAAAAATTGCGGCTGACCTGATGGCGGCCATGAAAGCAAGGGATACCATGGCGCTTGAGGCACTCAGGGCCGCCAAGACGGCTTTCATCCTTGCCAGGTCAGAGAGAGGACAGGATACCGTGCTCACCCCGGATGAGGAGGTAAAGATCATTCAGAAGCTGGTCAAGCAGAGAAAGGAGTCTGCGGCCATCTACAGGGAGCAGAATAGGCCTGACCTTTATGAAAAGGAGGAAAACGAGGCTACGGTACTGGAGAGATACCTGCCTGCAAAGATGAGCGATGAGGAGCTGGCAGATGCCCTGAGGGCAATTATCGCCCGCGTGGGCGCAAAAGCGCCATCCGATATGGGAAAGGTCATGGGTGTCGCAACAAAGGAACTGGCAGGCAAGGCTGACGGCAGGGAGATATCGGCAAAGGTAAAGCAGCTTCTGGGCTGAGCTGTGCGGGATGGTTCAGCGATCGCTCCAATCCGGCTGATTCCCTTCGTTTCTCAGGATCTGCAGTATCCTTCTCCGCTTGGCGATCAGGTCGGTAAGCTCAATCAGCATATCGGCATTGACCTTTTTCGCCATAGGCAGAACATACTTCTCAGTCTGGTCAAGATACCCGGAGATTCGCTGGTCGGTCTGAATGTCACGGTGGAGATCGGTGAGATTGCTGATCCTGTCCGCGCACTTGAGCCGAAGCGCATTATCCGATCCCTGTTCAAGCACCCGCTGGAGATACTGTAACTTGGTCTCTTCCTTTCGCTGGGTCACCTCAAGAACCAGCTCCACCACGGCAGTACCGTCACTGTCAATCCATCTTATCTCATCAACCTGGGTCTCTGGCAGATCTTCAAGCAGGTCATGCAGCAGAGAAGCTTTCAGGAGCACATCGTTTTCGTAGAACTTATAGTCGAGCAGTATTCCCAGGGTTGAGAAACAGTGGCGGAACTGGTTCCCTCCTACCTCCCTCCGGACGCCTATGAGAGCTGTCGCCTTAAGTACATAAGGTGCAAGTACAAGGTTTCTGAGGCTTTCAAGTTCGGACATGGGTGCTGATATAAAACTTTAAAATTAAAGAATCCGGCACATTGCAGATGGTCTCATGCAATATTACTTATAAACACTGTTTTCACATTTAAAACAACCGTGGAAAATGGTTGAAACACCTTGTTTATTTTTGTAACCTGTGAACATAATGGCATATCTTTGCATTTCTTTTAATGCAATCATCACGAAATGGCTGAAACATCGGGGAAAACACCCCCAGCATCAGGACTGAAACAGCTGGCGAAACTCTACAGATTTCTCCGGCCGTACAGGTGGAAGTTTGCCCTTGGACTGGTATTCCTCCTGCTCTCAACTGCGGCAAGTCTGATGTTTCCCAAACTCCTCGGTGACATGGTTGATATAGCCAACCGCGGGCTGGTGACCTCAGAGATAAACCGCACGGGGTTGCTGTTGCTCGCCATACTTACCGGCCAGGCTCTCTTCTCCTACACCCGGACCAGGCTTTTTGTCTACGTGACTGAGAAGACACTCTCCTCCATCAGGCAGCATATTTATAACCATCTTATCAGGCTGCCGATGTCATTTTTCTCATCCCGGAGGGTAGGTGAGCTTAACAGCCGCATTTCCTCCGATATATCACTGCTTCAGGATTCGCTCACCAGCACCCTCGCCGACCTTCTCTCCCAGATGCTTGTCATCGTAGGCGGGGTTACCCTTATGATGATCAGTTCATTCAGGCTGACCCTCTTCACTCTGGCAATCATCCCGGCCATATCACTTATGGCCTTTTTCTCCGGGAGGGCCATCCGCCGATATTCAAAAAAGGCGCAGGCTTATGTTGCCGAATCGAATACAATTGTCGAGGAGACCCTTCAGGGCATACAGAATGTGAAAGCTTTTACAAATGAATCCTTCGAGAGCAGCCGTTACCGGAATAAGACGGATGAGGTGGCAATGGCTGGTATCAAGGGCGGGAAGTACCAGGCGGCTGTCTCATTCATAGTGCTGGGATTCTTTGTATCCATGGCTGCAGTCATCTGGCAGGGAGCAACAATGATTGCCGCCGGACAGATGGAAGCCGGCCAGCTCTTTTCGTTTGTCATTTATTCTGGTTTCATCGGAGGGAACATAGCAGGGATGGCCGGCGTCTACACGAGGCTGCAGAAGACGATCGGGGCATCCGAGAACCTGCTGATGCTCCTCGATGAAAAGACCGAGACGATAGACACGGGCTACACGCCTGATCCGGAGCAAACACTTCACGGAGAGATAACCTTTGACCGTGTCGGTTTCAGGTACCCCTCACGCGAAGAACAGGCTGTTCTCAGGGATGTGAGTTTCACCGTTGCTCCCGGACAGCAGGTGGCACTGGTAGGACCGAGCGGAGCAGGGAAATCAACCGTTGCCTCACTTCTCCTGAGGTTCTATGACCCATCGGAAGGAAGGATTTTATTTGACGGCCGTGACGCCATGAGCTTCCCTGTGACGGCACTTCGGGCACAGATGGCAGTGGTAATGCAGGATGTCTTTCTTTTCGGCGGAACCATCCGTGAGAATATAGCTTACGGCCGTCCGGATGCGGGTGAGCAAGAGATAACGGAAGCAGCGGTTCAGGCCAACGCCTGGGACTTCATTCAGTCGTTTCCGGATAAGCTGGAGACAGTAGTGGGAGAGAGAGGCGTGCAGCTCTCCGGGGGACAGCGGCAAAGGATTGCCATTGCCCGTGCAGTGCTTAAAAACCCAAGGATACTCATACTTGACGAAGCCACCTCCTCACTCGATTCCGAATCCGAAAGGCTTGTTCAGGAGGCACTGGAGAAGCTCATGGAAGGCCGCACCTCCCTTGTGATAGCGCACCGTCTGTCAACGGTCAGGAAAGCCGACATGATAATTGTACTGAGTGACGGAAGGATAGTCGAGCAGGGAAGTCATACTGAGCTTCTCTCGAACGGGACGGGGCTATACAGAACTCTCACTGAGCTTCAGTTCAACGGCTGAGCGGCAGTAAACTGATGGCACAATTATCCGGCAACTACCGGATCAGTGCACTGTGTACTTTACGGATAGAGGAGCCTGATAGTCCACCCTCTTTCAGGAGTAGTCGTGATGTACTGGAGCCTGTCATGCAGCCGGTGTTCTCTTCCCTGCCAGAACTCGATATAATCCGGAACAAGGTAGTATCCGCCCCAGTCGTCGGGTCTTGGCACAGGCCGGTCCCTGTACTTTTCATCAAGCTCGTTTGCCATTTTTTCAAGCAGCTCCCTGTTTACCAGGACCCGGCTCTGCTGTGAGACGACCGCGCTAATCTGGCTCTCCCGCGGACGGCTCCGGAAATAGGCGTCAGACTCCTCAGCAGGCAACCTGTAAACCTTGCCCCCGAGCCTGACCTGGCGGTAGATCTCGCTCCAGAAGAATGTCATCGAGGCATTGTTGTTCTGCTGTAGGTCCTCACCCTTCCTGCTGCTGTAGTTGGTAAAGAAGGAAAATCCCCTTTCACTGAAGTCTCTCAGGAGGACGATCCTTCCTGACGGTCTGCCTGAAGCATCGACCGTGGCCAGATGCAAGGCATTGGGCTCCTTCACATTATGAGCAATGGCCTCTTCCATCCAGCGCTCAAACTGGACGATGGGGTTCTCGGCAAAATTGCCCAGGTCAATACCTTCGCCATGGTATTCATTCCTCAGAATACTGGTCATTCTGCGTGTATGGTTCATCTTGAGAAACTCAATTAGGGTTTAGAATAAAATAGAACAACCGGCTGATAATTATGTTTAGATGTTTTCATCTGTGTCCCAATTATATGAAAATATTACCTTTGTTTGTGAGAAAACGCCCTGATATGTTGCAAAAACGAATTTTGCCTGCTTTAACATTGATAATCGGACTGATACTTCCCTCCGCACTCAGCGCCCAGGTGCCTGTTGAGGTATCAGGTGAAAAAATGATTTACGGGGGCAAGGTCTTCTACATGCACGATGTACAGAAAGGCCAGACGCTCTATTCCATATCCAGGGCATACAAGGTGACAATTGACGCTATCTCGCGTGAGAATGTGATACCTGCAAGCGGCATCCAGGCAGGACAGGTGCTTCGCATCCCTTCTGCCGGAGATATTTCCGAAGTGCCTTCCCTGCCTCGTCAGGCAACCCGGCCGGCACAGCGTTCCACAGCTGCAGCAACACCGCCCCCCGTTGCGGCCACTCCGTCAGCGGCTTCTTCCCCCGCAGTTGACTCTGCTACAGGTATCAGGCTTGCCCGGGAGCGGATAATGTACAACGGAAAGCCCTACTATATGCATGAAGTGCTGAAGGGTCAGACTCTCTATTCCATAGCCAGGGCCTACAAGGTGACCATACTCGACATTGACCGGGAGAATGCCATTTCTGCAGGAGGCCTGCAGGCCGGACAGATACTCAGAATTCCGGCAATCTCCGCGCTGGTGGTTCAGGATGAGGTTGTACCGCCAACGGGTACTGCCATGGAGAAGCCGGCTGCTGCCACACAGCCCGGGAATACCGTAACCCCAACCGGGACGCCTAAACCCGCAGACAATCAGGCGGCTAAAGTGCAGGATGCCACAACAGCCGAAGTCAGGAGTCAGACGGAGCCTAAAACCCAGCCCACGGAGGTGCCAAGTAACCCGGCACCGGACATGCAGCCTGAGGCATCAACCAATCCGGCACAGACTGATAAACCTGCAACCACTACACAGGCCACCCAAGCAGCTCGTCAGACTGAAGCCATCACCCAGACGGCAGCTCCCGTTCGCGAGCCTGCAGCAAAGCAGACCCAGCCTGAGAAAAAGAAGATACACAAGGTGCAGAAAGGGGAGTCACTGGCTGACATCGCGAAGAAATACGACATTACCTTACAGGAGCTGAAGCAGGCAAACAAGGGTGTGATATTCGCCATGCCTGACATGCGCCTGGTTATTCCGGTAAAGGAAGACCAGGCTCCGGACAATCAGTAACGGACAAAACAAGCCGCTCCGGTGCCGGATTCATACGGCCGCGGATAATGTTTTCCCCTTACCGGGGCTGACCTGATGTAACTTTTATCTTACTTTTCCTTTCCCCGGGTCAGGACAATCACCAGGCCGATGATGGCCATGACGACTGTTGACACAATGATGTCGACCACCACCGCTCCGGCACGCAGATACATAGTGGTCGTTGACCAGTACGAAACGGCGATGGCCGATCCGTAAAGCAATCCGAAAATTGCTCCGTATTTAAGTCCGTCGACAATTGTTTTGGCCCTGGCCCAGTGCATGATGAGTGTCAGGAGTAATGCCATCAGCAGGTTGGAAAGGATGATTGCCCACCATACCATTTCATTTCCCGGCCTGTTGGCGCATTGATTCATGTTGGCTGAAAAGAAATCCATGAGGAGGATCCCCCAAACAAGCCATCCGAGTAGAAAGTAGACTATCCCCCCGAAAATGGTTCCTCTGAGAATTTTCATAGGTGTTCAGTTTTAATTAAACAAAGAGCAATTTATAACAAAAATTATAATTGATACCGTCATTTTGATTAGGAAGCGCCTCCGGCATCAGCGGCTCAGGTTCATGACTGGCTCAAGGAGAACTATTATGACTTCACAGAAGTTGATGCTAAGACGGTTTTTAATTTTGTTCTTCACGTCAGAAGCAAATATGGTATCCCAAAGTCTTTTGACCACAGGGAACATCATAAACGGCTCCGCACAACAAACATGATTGAAAGGGTGAACCAGGAACTGAAAAGAAGAAGCAGGGTGGTGAGGATATTCCCAAATCCGATCAGTTGCAGACGGCTCTTTACAGCCTTACTAAAAGAATGGCATGAGGACTGGGTCAGTGGAAGGGCATACCTCAATATGGAGTTTTTGAAAGAATTTGAATTGAAGACCCTTCATCAGTATCAGGAGCGCGCTCCTGGTGAAGCAAACACTATGACACAGAAAATAATAACCGTGGCTTGATAATTTTACAGAAAAATAGTTGCACAACTTTTAATGCTCCAAATTTCATTTTTATAAAATCTGAAAGTACACTACTCAATTCTTCCTTTGTAATAACATCTTTTTTCATATTCATATTTATTTTTAAGTTAATTATTCTACTTAGTGAAAGTGGTATCTTACTCCTTTCTACCCCATCACACGATAAGAATTTAAATATGTTGCATGATTTGTTATTTTTTCACATGTTCATAGAATAAACCGTTTGAAGTGCCCGTGATTTCATGGACTCAGAAAAATGGCAAAGTCTGTCTTTTTGTGTCAAATCATAACAAAGATGAGAAAAATTCTTTCTACCTTGTGATATATTTATCACATAGGCATGAGAACAATCACACTAAAAGACTTCACTGATGATTTCATGGAAATCAGTAAAAAACTAACCCATTCTGAACTTAGAATGCTTTATCTGCTCATTACTGAACCGCAGGTAGTGAAATTAACTCAATCAGAATTTGCTGAAAGAATCTCAACCGACAGAAGAACTATCAATCTTGGGTATAAGAAATTACGTGAGAACAATCTCATTTTATTTAGTGAGGCAATAATTGGAGAAGGCGACCAAAGAAAGAAGGTAATTTATCTTGAGGATTTTCCATCTGATGTGTTAAGAAAAGCCTTGGAATCCATGGTAAGCAGATTCAGTGATTACTACCATCCTTCAGGCAAAAAGAGTATTGTGATAAATGAGGATTTTTATACCTATATGATAAGGGAATGGGCACTTGATAATCGATTAGAAAATAAAAAGGCGTTCATTAATAAGGCAATAAAGGAACATTACCCAGATATCCGATTTTACACTGAGCAAAAACCTTCCGACTTTCCAACAGAAGCATGGTATAATGCAAACAGACATATTAATTTTTCTATAAGTGATACAAGAGCTCTAAAAATTTACCAAGTAAAGCTTGACACACTATTTGACTTTTTGCATGAGCATTACTTCCTTAGCGAAGAAGAGGTATTACAAATAATTAAGACGGATTTCCCAAATCTCATAATTAAGGGGAATCGATTAGTTGTACCAAGACATTATGATTTGAATGCAAAAAATGTTCAATAACTTGAGAAAGCCAGATAATTGCATATTCTTGCTGAAAACGGACAGGGATTCCTGAGCAAAACGGACAGTCCTGCACACGGGAAACAGACAGCGGCGGACTATTCAAAGCGGACAGTGATTCCTG